>DATHMP010000001.1:0-2685 GCA_035487015.1 Occallatibacter sp.
GTCTCGAATGGCTCAGTCCGCGTCGGCACCGTTGAAGACAGTCCCGGCCGCACGGTAGTCCTCCAAAGCCGCATCGGCGGCAATCGCGTCGTGGATATGCTGAGCGGCGAACAACTGCCGAGAATCTGCTGATGAAAAGGCTGCTATTGATGATTTCAACTTGGTGTTCATGCCGTCAGTTCTCGGGGCGGAAGCCTTGATGTTACGAGCCACCTCACACGGAGACAGCCCTTGTGCTTATCGAGGGGAACTATCGTCGGGGCATAAGCGCATGCACAATGAAGGCGGGTACTCTAGGACTTGGTTTCCAGAACTGAGCCCATAGCATTTGGGGCGTTCGTCATGTCCTCCACGGATTGATCACCCGCAATCCGCATCCTTCGAAATCATCCGTATTGCGAGTGGCGAGCGTGGCTCCGTTCGCCCGCACAATGGACGCAATCTGGGCGTCTTGACTGCTGATGGGACGACCACGAGTTCGCCGAGTTGCGGCAATGAGTGCGAACAGGCGCGCTGCCGCCTCGTCAAACGGCAAGATACCGTGTGGAAAGTCCTCGCTAAACATGGCTTCCGCCTGCTGAGACAACTGATCGCGCCGCTTACCTCTTGGAAGCAACTCCAATCCATATAAGACTTCGGCGATTGTGATAGATGTCGTGAAAATCTCGTCGGCCGATTGAGACGACATCCACGCGACCACCGCCGGCGAAGGTGACGGTTTCATCAGTTCCGAAACGACGTTCGTATCGAGGACGATCAATGCGCTCTACTCGATGCCGGGATCACGGATCGGTCCCCGTGGATAAGACTCGAGTTCAACTCCTCCCAAGGGTGCAAAACGACGCCGAATTGACGCCACCAGATCGGCACCAGTTTTCGGCTTTTGCGGGGTTTGCTGCAGCGCGCTCTTCAGAATCTCCCGCGCCTCCTGTTCCATCGACCTACCGTTGGTCGCCGCCCGCACCTTAAGCTTCCGCTTGGTTGTCTCTTCCAGATTGCGAATAGTGATGCTTGCCATGCAATCAATGATATCACTGCAATCATTGATTGCATAACCATTTCTATCCCGCGCATCCGACCTCCGCCCTGCACCGCAAAACATAAGCCGCACCCAGACAATCACCCACCCACTCCTGTGCCCGCCTGCGACTCATTCATTCGTAATTGGCTACCCTCCCCGTGACCCAAATCACCCCTGCCAGTGAGAATTATCACTGCCCCCTCCCCCGGGAAGCCGACAATGAAGAGCGGAATTATGAAGCTGTCCCCTACGGAGGTAGGAAACCTATGAAGTCCGTGATGACACCGCCGGGAGTCAAGGCTCCCGCGGACTACATTGAATCCACGATGATCAGTGTGAAAGCGAAGAACCCCGCCGAGCCCGAGTTCCATCAGGCGGTAGCAGAAGTGTTCGACTCTCTCAGGCTGGTCCTCGCCAAGCATCCCGAGTATCAGTCCGCGCGTTTGCTCGAAAGAATTGTCGAGCCTGAGCGCGTCCTCATGTTCCGTGTGCCGTGGTTTGACGATCTCGGCAACATCCAGGTCAACCGCGGCTTCCGCATCGAGATGAATAGCGCCATCGGCCCCTACAAGGGCGGACTCCGCTTCCATCCCAGCGTCAATCTCGGCATCCTGAAGTTCCTGGCATTCGAACAGGTCTTCAAGAATTCGCTCACCACGCTCCCCATGGGCGGCGGCAAGGGCGGATCCGATTTCGATCCCAAGGGCAAGAGTGACAACGAAGTCATGCGTTTCTGCCAGAGTTTCATGACCGAACTCCAACGCCACATCGGCCCCGACACCGACGTCCCGGCCGGCGACATCGGCGTAGGCGGACGAGAAATCGGTTTCCTGTTTGGCCAATACAAGCGTCTGCGCAACGAATTCACCGGCGTCTTGACCGGCAAAGGCTTGGGCTGGGGCGGATCGCTTATTCGTCCGGAAGCTACTGGCTACGGCTGCGTCTACTTTGCCAGCGAAATGTTGAAGTCGAAAAAAGACTCGCTCGAAGGCAAGCTCTGCCTGGTTTCAGGCAGCGGCAATGTCTCGCAGTACACAGTTGAAAAGCTGCTCGATCTCGGCGCCAAGCCCGTCACGGTCTCCGACTCAAACGGTGTCATCTATGATCCCGATGGCATCAACCGCGAGAAGCTGGCGTATGTCATGGAGCTGAAGAACGTGAAGCGCGGGCGCATTCGTGACTATGCCGATCAATACAAAAAAGCGATCTTCATGCCCACGGACATCAAGTTGGAACACAATCCGCTCTGGAATATCAAAGCTGATTGCGCTTTCCCGAGCGCCACGCAAAACGAAATTACCGCGAAGGATGCGGCGAACCTGCTCAAGAACGGAATCAAGCTGGTGGCCGAAGGCGCGAACATGCCGTCCACGCTCGAAGCAACCAAACTGTTCCTCGACGCCAAGATCCTGTACGGACCAGCCAAGGCTGCCAATGCTGGCGGCGTGGCAACGTCGGGCCTGGAAATGGCACAGAACAGCGCACGTCTGAGTTGGACGCGCGCCGAAGTGGACGATCGTCTGCACAAGATCATGATCGCCATCCACCAGAACTGCTTCGAAACGGCCGAAAAATACGGCACGCCCGGCAATCTGGTCAACGGCGCCAACATCGGCGGCTTCTTGAAAGTGGCCAACGCCATGCTGGACCAGGGCCTCGTGTAA
>DATHMP010000002.1:0-4688 GCA_035487015.1 Occallatibacter sp.
CAAGAGCCTTTGCCGCCCGTTTCAATTTGTACAGCGGGGTGTTGCCTTCGTGGAGGCTGATTGCGTTACCGAAATTGTCGAGGATGGGCAGGAGTTCACGGAAGCGCCAGACTCCGCTCTGATCCAGTGCTTCGCTTGAGCAGCGCCGCTCGCGCCAAAGCCATTTGAGTGCGCCGGGATTGGGCCGGTTGTGGCCTTGCCGCTGCCCCCAGCCCGCGTATTCAACCTCAAACAGATCACCGCATTGTGCGCATCGAAAATCAGGACTTGCCTCCCGCCCTGCGATGCGCGCACTGCATCCAAAACACCGTAAAGTGTGCAGATTTTCGTTCATGCCTTGGTGTTAGCGTAACAGAGCTTCGGTCGCCTATCATCCGACGGAGTCCGCAAATTACGACAGCATCGGGGACTGCTTGCTTTACCGAAATCAGAAGTTCTTAAATCCCAACAGGACAGGTTCCATTTGGAGTTGAATTCCAAACCGCTGTGAGACCGCTTCCCTGATATCGTCAGCCAGCAACAGAATCTCGGCTGCTGTGGCGCCGCCGCGATTGACCAGCGCTAGTGTGTGCTTGGTTGAGATGCCCGCACGACCGAGAGCATAGCCTTTCATAAATCCCGCTTTCTCAATCAGCCATGCGGCGGGCAACTTTACGCAGCCCTCATGGCCGGGGCCGGCGGGAAAGCGCGGAGGTTCAGAACCGGTCGCCCTCTTCACCGCAGCCACGCGCTCGGCACTTACGATCGGATTCTTGAAGAAGCTGCCCGCGCTATGGCAGTCTGGATCACCCTCAACGAGAAGCATCCCTTTAGATTGGCGGATGCGGCGGACGGCTTCAGCAGCATCTTGCAGCGTGGGCTCGGCACCGGGGCCGAACGCCTTTTGCAGGTCCGCATATTTCAGGGTTGCCGCGCCGTGCATTTTGAGTCGATAGTCGACGCGCGCCACCACGTATCGCCCCCCATCCGCTGTATTGAAGCGACTCCGCCGATAGGCGAATTCACATTCGTCTGCGCTGAACTCCACAAACACGTGATTTTCCAAATCGAATGCACGCACCCGGTTGATTGTGGAGGAGACTTCCTGGCCATAGGCGCCCACGTTCTGTACGGGCGTACCGCCAACGGTGCCCGGAATGCCCGCGAGACACTCCAGCCCCGCGCAGTCATCGTCAACGGTTCGTTGTACGAACGGATCCCAGTCCTCGCCAGCGGCGACCTCGTATATTCGCTCATCTGACGGTGATGCACTCTCTCGAACACGGATTCCTTTGAGTCCAATGTGCAGGACCATTCCATCGAAGCCTGCGTCGGCCACCAGCAGATTGCTGCCCCCTCCGAGCACGAAAAGCGCGACTCCCTTTTCGCGGACCCACGCAGCGGCCTCGTTGATATCTTCTTCGTTTCGCGCCTCGACAAACCACCGCGCCGGACCACCTGCTCCCAACGTCGTCAGCGCCACAAGCGGCTTGTTTTCTTCAATGCGCATCGGTGCAAGGCTACACTACGGACCGCAACGCGACCACATGGCAGGGCGGAAACGGTGTGCTGCGTCGCATCTTTTCTGTAGAATGGGATCAGGCAACCGGCTTCACGCCGCAAGACCCATTGCCGGAGGTTACATGTATCCAGAGATTATGGTCATTCCCATGCGTGAGGAGCTGGTCCGCGCAGGGATCGAGGAAACCCGAACTGCCGAGGATGTCGATGCAGCCCTCGCGCAATCCGGCACAACTCTTTTGGTAGTGAATTCGATCTGCGGATGCGCCGCAGGCAAGATGCGTCCCGGCGTGCGTCTGGCGCTCTCCAACACGCAGAATGCACCCGATCACAAGATCACCGTCTTCGCCGGGCAGGATCGCGAAGCCACGGAGAAGGCGCGCAGCTACTTCGAAGGCCATCCGCCGACCTCACCCGCGATTGCGATTCTGCGCGACGGCAAGCTGGTCTATTTGATGCAGCGGTTCGTGATCGAACAGGCAACGGCGCAGCAGATTGCCGGCGAGCTGATTCGCGCGTTTGACGAATTCTGCGCCAAGACACCTGCCTAAGTTCCAGCCAAGGAATTCCGCACTAAACAGAACGGCCTCCGCGAAGGAGGCCGTTCTGTTTCCAGCGATGAATGCTTCCGTCAATCCCCTTGCACTGTTTCTGCCACCGGCAATTGCTGCACCTTGCTGTGTTTCTGCGAATAGCCGAAATAGATGATCAAGCCGAACAGCAGCCAGCCAATCATCACTTCCCAGGTAATCGCCGCAAGCTGCGACATCAGATAGACCGCGGAGATAATGCCCAACGCCGGCACGAGCGGAACGAAAGGCGTCTTGAAGGGCCTCTTGAGATCAGGATGCCGCACGCGCAGAACCCATACGCCCGCGCAAACAATCGTGAAAGCCAGCAGCGTTCCGATGTTGACGAGGTCCGCCAGCCTGCCGATGGGCAGGAAGGCCGGAAACATCGCCGCAAAGATGCCAAAGACGATCGTCGTGATCCAGGGCGTGCGGAACTTCGGATGAATGGCCGAGGCCCACTTCGGCAACAGTCCGTCTTTCGACATCGAATAGAAAACGCGTGTCTGGCCCAGCAGCATGACCAGCATCACGGTCGCAAGACCGAAGACCGCGCCGATCTTTACCAGTGTCGATCCCCAGCTCACCCCGGTCGCGTCAATGCCGATGGCCACCGGAGCGCCCACGTCAAGCCTCGTGTAGCTGACCAGGCCGCACAGCACAATGGAAACCAGGATATACAGCACGGTGCAGACGCCGAGCGAGCCTAGAATGCCGATGGGCATGTCGCGTTGCGGCTTCTTCGCTTCCTGAGCAGCGGTGGACACGGCATCGAATCCGATGTAAGCGAAGAAGATACGCGATGCGCCTTTCGGAATGCCACCCCAGCCGAAGTTGCCATTCGCATCTTTGGGAGGAATGAATGGGTGCCAGTTCAGCTTGGCGACTTCAGGATGCCGAAAGAGGAAGTATCCGCCGATGACGAGAAAAATCCCCACCACGGCAAGTTTGATCATCACGATCGCGGAGTTGAAATTGGCCGATTCCTTGATGCCGACCACGAGGATAGCCGTGATCACCATGACAATGGCCATCGCGATCAGGTTGAAGGCAGCCGTCACGTGCGGCAATCCAACGTCGCTCACACCCGGAGGCAGTGACATGACCGGCATCCACTGGTTGTTATAAAACGCGAGAGATGTTCCCGTGGAAGCCGTCAGGCTGGGAGGAATGTAGATACCGTATTGCTGCAGAAGGCTATTGAAATATCCCGACCACCCCGATGCCACGGTGGAAGCGCCAAACGCGTATTCCAGGACAAGATCCCAGCCGATGATCCATGCTACGAATTCGCCAAGCGTCGCGTAGCCATAGGTGTACGCGGAGCCCGCAATAGGAATAATCGAAGCGAACTCAGCGTAGCAGAGACCGGCAAATGCGCAGGTGAATCCCGCCAGCACAAAACTCAACGCCACGGCGGGGCCGGCATAGCGCGCAGCAGCCTGGCCGGTGAGCACAAAGATGCCCGCGCCGATTACAGCGCCAATACCCAGCGTGATCAGGTTTACCGCGCCCAGCGAGCGCTTCAACGTGTGTTCGCCCTGTTCTGCGGCCTCTTGCGTAAGCATCGACATCGGTTTGGTTCGTAGCAGGTTGTACATGAGTGAGGAACATCCTCCACAAAGGCTTAGAGTTCGTTATTGCTGTGTTCGTGCTTCAGAACGCCGCGACCAGAAGAGATAAACCGGGATTCCAAGTAAAACTAGAACGAGGCCCGGCCACGTGTATTGGGGCTTGTATCGCAATAATACGATACATATCCACGAAGCCATGACGATATAGAGCGCCGGAAGGACCGGGTAGCCGAGCGCCTTGTACGGACGGCTTGCCCCTGGTTGTTTGACGCGCAGAACGAACAATCCGATGATCGTCAGGATGTAAAAGACAAGCACCGCGAAGATGATGTAGTCGAGCAGTTGGCTGTAGGAGCCGGAGATGCAGAGCAAAGCAGTCCAGCATGCCTGCACAAAGAGCCCCGCCGAAGGCGTCTTGTACTTCTCGCTCAATTTGCCGACAGACTTGAAGAAGAGTCCATCCTGGCTCATTGCGTAGTAGACGCGCGCGCCGGCAAGGGATAATCCATTCGCGCATCCAAACGTAGAAATCAGGATGGCCGCGGCCATCAGGTATGCACCGCCGGAGTGGAACACGACTTCGAGCGCCGCCGTGCCCACGCGATCCTCTGAGGCGAATTGCAGCCCGCGCGCCAGCGCCGTGGTTCCGTGAGGATCGCCGTGCATCGGCAGGACCATCAGGTATCCGAGGGTGGCCAGAAAATACACCGTGACCACAAAGCCGGTTCCCATAATCAACGACAGCGGAATGTTCCGGCGCGGATTCTTTACTTCTCCCGCAGTGAATGTAATGTTGTTCCACGCATCGGCGGAAAAGAGCGAGCCCACCTGCACCACGGCGAGAATCACCAGCAGGTTCACAAAGACCGTTGGTCCTCCGATTCCCACCTGGACAGGATGCAGTGCACTCCAACCTGCGTTCTTCCAGAATTCGCTCCAACCCTCTCCGAAGTTCGCGGCCATTGCAGTTGCGTTGCGCCCGATGGTGAGGGTGAGCAGAACCAGTGCCGCCAGCGATAGCGCCTTGGCGGAGGTGAAAATGTTC
>DATHMP010000003.1:0-3041 GCA_035487015.1 Occallatibacter sp.
AAGAGTTCGCACATCCCCCAGAGGTCAGGCGGCAGGTCATGGCGTTCTTCACCGATCAACTCAAGCAAGTCTTCAGGAGGCTTGTCCGCGCTCCGCTCTTCACTACCATTACGCTGATCACGCTAGCGGTTGGCATTGGCGCAAATACGGTCGTTTTCAGCGTGGTTGAAGGTGTGCTTTTGAAGCCGCTGGCATATCCGCAGGCCGACCGCCTCGTCGGAATCTGGCACGCCGCTCCGGCTATCGGCTTCCAAGACGGCCTGAACATGGCGCCCTATCTTTACTTCATCGATCGAGAACAAAACGCCACTTTTGAGGACGTCGGAATGTACAACGGGGACTCTCTTTCGGTTACCGGCGCCGGAGAACCCGAGCATGTAACGGGAATGGATGTAACCGATGGGACCCTGCCGATGCTGGGTGCAAAACCAACGCTCGGACGGCTCTTTACGCGCCGCGACGATACGGCCGACGCGCCCAAGACGGTCATCCTTTCCTACAGCTACTGGCAGAAAAAATTTGGCGGCAGCAATTCCGTCGTCGGGCGCACACTCAATATCGATGGCACGAGCCGCGAGATCATTGGCGTGCTGCCCCGGGATTTCCAGTTTCTTGACAACTACAACGCCGCCTTGTTTTTGCCGATGCAGCTTGACCGCAGCAAAGTGAAGCTCGGTAACTTCAGCTTTCAAGGACTTGCCCGACTCAAACCCGGTGTGACCCTGAAGCAGGCCAATGCCGATATGGATCGCCTGCTTCCTATCGCAGCTCGCAGTTTTCCACCACCCGACGGATTCAGTGTGGGGCTCTTTGAGAAGGTCAAAATCAGCGCAAGCATCCACCCGCTCAAGCAGGATGTAGTCGGCGATGTGGGAAATGTCCTCTGGGTCTTGATGGGCTCCATTGTCGTTGTGCTCCTGGTTGCATGCGCCAACGTCGCGAATCTACTGCTGGTGCGTGTTGAAGGTCGTCGGCAGGAACTGGCGATCCGTTCTGCTCTGGGCGCGGGGCGCGCCAACATCACCATGGGGCTGCTGTTCGAGAGCGCTGTCCTGGGAGTGACCGGCGGTGTAATCGGACTGGCCTTGGCTTTTGCGGCCCTGCGCGTACTTGTGGCAGCCGCGCCCACCGGCTTGCCTCGCCTCCACGAAATCGGCATCAATTTTCCCGTGCTGCTTTTCGCTGCCGGGACTGCGCTGTTCGTCAGCGTTGTGATCGGCATGATTCCGGTGATCAAATTCTCCGGAGTGCAGATCAATACCGGTTTGCGCGAAGGCGGACGCGCACTGAGCCAGAGCCGCGAACGCCATCGCGCGCGCAAAGTGCTGGTGGTCATGCAGGTAGCTCTTGCCCTTGTCCTGCTCATTTGCTCCGGCCTGATGATTCGAACATTTCGGGCCCTGGCAAATGTTTCGCCGGGATTCGCCGATCCGCAATCTCTGCTCAAGTTCCGCATCTACGTGCCTGACACCACTGTGCCTGAGACTCAGAAGCCAAACGTGGTCCACATGGAACAGGCGATTTCCGACAAGCTGGCTGCCATTCCCAATGTTTCCTCCGTCGCCTATTCCACCCATATCCCCATGGACGGGAACTCTTCAAACGACTTGCTCTTCGTGCAGGACCACACATATCGCGACAACGAGATACCGCCCATTCGACGCTTCGTCAACGTTTCTCCAGGATTCTTCTCCACGATGGGCACGCCCCTGGTTGCCGGGCGCGACCTCACTTGGGCTGAGACCTACGAGAAACGCCCGGTCGCACTGGTGTCTGAAAACCTGGCCCGCGAGTATTGGGGCGACCCTGCCAGCGCCCTCGGCAAGCACATCCGCACAAACACCTCCGACGACTGGCGCGAAGTCATCGGCGTCGTCAAGGATGTGTACTTCGACGGAGTAAGCCAGAAAGCGCCCACGACTGTCTATTGGCCGGTGTACCTGGCCAAATTTGAAGGCCACCCGGAAGAGGTGCGGCGCGCCGTTTCGTTTGTCATTCGCTCGCCTCGGGCAGGTTCGGCAGCATTCCTCAGCCAGGTACAGCAGGCCGTCTGGTCAATCAATGGCGACCTGCCGCTGGCCGATCCGGGCACGGTTGAGGAACTCTATACCAAGTCGATGGCGCGCACATCGTTCACGCTCATCATGCTCTGCGTCGCGGGGGGCATGGCGCTGCTGCTGGGGATCGTCGGCATCTATGGCGTGATCTCGTACGCCGTTTCGCAGCGCACGCGCGAGATCGGCATCCGTATGGCCCTCGGCGCCAGGCGCGAGGCCTTGACGAGCATGTTTGTACGCCAGGGACTCGTGCTCGCCGCGATCGGCGTGGTGTTCGGCGTAGCAGCTGCCTTTGCGACCATGCGGTTCATGGCATCGATTCTCTTCAAGGTGAGCCCGATGGATCCACTGACCTACGGCGTGGCTACGACGGCGGTGGTCTCGATTGCCTGGATAGCCTGCTACCTGCCGTCGCGACGCGCCGCACAAATCAATCCTGTCAGCGCGTTACGGGCTGAGTGATCTCAGACAAAAAGGTGCCCCATCCATGCAGCGCGCACTTTGCTGCATGGATGGGTAACCGGTCCCGCATTGCGCGACTTCGAGCCGTAGTGTGACCTTCCGCACATGTCATTTTCTCCGGCCGGGTAAGAATGAAATCGTCTGGCCAGACGGTTATCATTTTCGCACTGGCCGTGGAGAATGAAACACGATGAGCGATCTTGCCCCCCTTGCCGAAGCGGTTGTAGTGGACCCCCTGGTTGGCCATCCCGCCGACTATCACGTCTTTCACAAATTTCTGGATCGGTGCAAATCCCTGCCGGCCATCACCACCGCCGTATGCTGGCCGCTTTCTGACGTTGCCCTCAGAGGCGCTATTGAAGCCGCAGAGGAAGGCCTCATCAAGCCCACGCTGATCGGCGACGAAGCCGCGATGCGCGCCCTGGCCAAAAAGATCGGCGTCGACATTTCCCAATACCCGATCCTCGACGCGGACAGCGAAGTCAAGGCCGCCGAGATCAGCGTAAGCATGTGCCGCAGCGG
>DATHMP010000004.1:0-134054 GCA_035487015.1 Occallatibacter sp.
CCGTTGCTTGAGCTGCGCGACCAACTCCTCATAGATCCGCACGTCAACGTAAGCACGCTTGACGCCGACGCAGACCCGTCCTCCGTTGGAAAAGGCACCGTACGTGATGCCTTCGACAGCCCGCTCGAGGTGACAATCGGCAAAGACGAGAGCCGCGTCTTTGCCTCCCAGTTCAAGAATAGCGGGAATCAGGTGTCGTGCGGCACGCTCAGCGATCATCTGACCGTGACGGCTGCTGCCCGTGAAGAAGACAATGTCTGGCCGCGCATCGATCAGCGACGCGGACTCCGCGGGCCCCTCATGCAGTACCTGGACCAGATCGGACGCGAGGCCCGCCTGTTTGCAGACCGCGGCGATTCGATCCGCAGTGGTCGGCGTGCGCTCAGAGCACTTGAGAACCACCGCGTTCCCGGCTGCAAGCGCAGTGATCATGGGAATCACCGACAGCTGGAATGGATAATTGGAGGGACCGAAAATGAGCGCCACTCCGTGCGCCTCGAAATGGCTCTGGAAGCGCGCGCCGGGAAAAAGGAACGCTGGCTTGCCCACCCTCCGAGGGCGCAGGATCTTTGCTGCACTGGCCTCGTAATAGCGGATCATCTCGAGCGTGACCAGCACATCGCCGGCAAGCGCATCGAGAACCGGCTTTGCTGTTTCACGCGCAATCGACTCCGCAATCGGCTCACTTTGCGTCGCGATTTCACGGCGGAGACGGCCGAGAAAAGCGCACCTCTGCGATACACTAAGTGCCGCCCAGGCTGGCTGCGCCTCGCGGGCCTTGGCCACGATCCGTTCTGCTTTGGGCGATGTCACGCGGGCGCCAGCTCCAACGGCTTTGTCGCGGGGTGAGGAATCTCGTATTTTTTGCAGATGAGATTTGCACTGATGCGAGCCGACTCGAAGATTGTGGGCAGGCCACTGCCTGGATGAGTGCCGCCGCCCACCAGGTAGCAATTCGAAAACTGCTCAAACTCGTTGTGCGGACGCAAGTAGAGCATCTGGTTCCAACTGTGCGACATGTTGAACGTCGCGCCGAGAAAGACCGAGTATTTGTGCTCCCAGTCCTCCGGCGTGACGATCATTTCGCGCTGAATGTGCGGCGTGACATCTCCGTAGGGCGTCCGTTCGCGGAGAGTCCGAAAGACATCCTCGCGCAGCTCTTGCTTGCGCTCCTGCCAGTTTATGCCGCTGGTGTTGTTGGCCACCGGAACGAGAATATAGAGCGCAGAGTGCCCAACCGGTGCGCTCGATGGATCTGTCGCGCAGGAGTTGCGGATGTAGAGCGACATGTCCTCTGAGGTGGCGCGTCCCTGCGTGATTGCTTCGATATTGCATTTGTAATCGCGTGCAAAGACGATGAGGTGATGCTCGGCATCGTAGGTCCGATCCAGACCCAGGTACATCATGAATGTTGAACACGAGAACTTCCGCTTGCGCATCTTCGATGGTTTGTAGCGGCCGAGACTTTTCTCGTCGAAGAGCGTGGCCATTGCGTGTCCGAAGTCCGCGTTGATAATGACGTCGTCGCAATACACCTTTTCGCCGCTTACCAGCTCAACCCCAATGGCGCGGCGGCCATCCAGAAGAACGCGGGCGACCGGCTCAGAGGTGTGAATCTCGGCGCCATCTGCGCGGCTGACTTCCGCAAAGGCATGGCCGATGCGGGAGAGCCCGCCCATCACGTGATACACACCATGGGCATGTTCTGTGTAGGGAATCATGGTGAAAAGTCCCGGACAGTCCCACGGCGACATGCCTAGGTACTTCGACTGAAACGTGAAGGCCAGGCGTAATTCTTCATTGCGAAAATAATCGCCAAGAACGCTGTAGAGCGATCGTCCCGCCGCGATATGCGGCGCGGCGGCAAGCAGCGTCGGGCTGATCAAGCTGGCCAGTGTGCCGTAGGGTTTTTGAAGGCATGGGTAGAGCTTCTCGAACCTCAACTTCTCGCCTTTAAGAAAACGATCGAGGTTGGCGCCCTCCCCGGGAAAGTGCTTTTCGATCTCCGCTTTCATCGCGTCGGGATGCGAGCGAGCGAGCATGGTTTTGTCGGGAAAATTGAGCGCGTACATTGGGTCGAGCTTCCTGAATTCGAGATGATCGCTCGACCGTCGTCCTCCTTCCGCAAACAATTCGTCGAGGAGAAACTTCATCATCAGAAACGTAGGGCCAAGATCGAAGCGATATTCCTCAAGGCGCACCTCTGCGCTGCGCCCGCCGATGACTTCCTGCTTTTCAAAAACCTGGACTCGGAATCCCCTCTGTGCCAGAAGCATGGCAGTTGCAAGGCCGCCTGGCCCTGCTCCAACAATGACAACACTCTTCTTGCCGCCCTTTCGGTGATGGACCATTTCCCGACATTAGGGCAACTACGAAAGGAAATGTTTGCTGTGAGACTTCGGGACGGTAATTGGTTGTTTGCCAGGCAAGAAGGGTCGCGTTTCTTGCACATCAATAAAGTACCGAATCTGTCGCGAGAAAAGCGCGCGTGTAACCAAGGTGGAGGGCTACCTGGCAGACACCGTCGTGACCACAATCGCGGTGCAGGGCGTTCTCACGAGGCTCCGATACGTGTGCTTCTGCATTGAATCGAAATAGATTGAATCGCCAGCCGAAAGCTGGAATGTCTCCACCCCGATAGCCATTTCGATTCTTCCCCTGATCACGTAGAGCAGTTCCACTCCGGGGTGATAGTGAGGAACGAGCTCTTCCTGCCCCAACAGATGGAAATGCGCCAGATACCCGTTCAGTTTTCGATCATTTACGCGAAAGTCGAGACTTTCGAAATGCCACGGGATCTGGAGGGATTTCGGATCTGATGGAAATACCTTGCGCTCTTTTCGCCGCACAAGGGCAACAACGTGCCGCTTTCTTGGGTCGCTGAAAAAGTAGTCCAGCCCTACGCTGAACACCAGGGCGATGCGCGTGAGCGTCGGCAAAGTCGGCACAAGTCGGCCGTTCTCGAGGCGCGAAAGCATGGCGGTTGAAAATCCCGTGTGTTCGGCAAGTTGCGCGAGGCCCATGCTTCTGCGCAATCGCAGGGTACGCAGTTTATCCGCGATTGCGTAAGGCCGAAGCGATTCTTGAACAACAGACGAGTCCGTTGCGGCTCGCCTTGCTTTCTGCCGCTTTGGAGCTGGCTGTCGTTCGCTATCCATTGGCAAAGGTAGCAGAACCTCTTTACTGAGAATCAATATTCTTTGCTTCAGTGTCAAGAGCACATAAATGACATGGAAGGCATCCACCAATAGGCATAGTCACGAGTTCAACATAGGAGTCGGTTCCAAGGACCATGAATGATCCCTTCGAGAGAGTCGAGGGACCAAATTTCGGCGAAACCGATGCACGGAGCTTCCGTGAATTGAAGTGGCCGATCGTTTTATCGAATTCCTATAAGCAAACCGGCACTCATGCCCACGGATTGCTGGTGACCACCGGCAAAGCTCAGATCGTACGCCGGTTCAAGATACCAGCCAAAGCGGTGTTTACCGTTTGGCCAGAACATGAAGTCTCCGGCCAACTCCCCAGAGATGGAGTTGGTCGTTTTTCCGGTTTGTCTGAGGTGGACCCATTCGGGACCGACGCCCAGCATGAATTCAGCTCTTCGCGAAATTGTCCATGGTTTTTTGAAGAGCAGGTCAGTGTCCCACTCGGTAGACTTGCGAGTGTAGAAAGGTGACAGTCCCGCCTCAAGCTCCAGCCAGTTCTCGATCGGTGTCACCTCAGCCGCAACGTTTGGCGCGAATGTTGCGGCACCTCCGCCGAAATTCCAACTCGTTGCTGCGCCGAGCTCAACAATGGCAATCGGGTCTTTCTCTTGTTCGCCCTTTGAACGATTATCGGCGGGCGTCTGCACAGGTTGCTGTCCGAAGACAGGCAAACACAACATCAGAAATATGCATGCTCCAGCTAGCGTGGATAAATCCGGTCGCATACATTTCTCCGGGTTTCTCATGGATGAGATCATAGCGTGGACGGCGAGTCGCGCCGCCCACTCGATGATCGTTCGATTAGAAGTTCAGCGTAATCTTCGCAGTCAGTGCCCTCGGCGTTACATAGTGGGTTCCGCTGAAAGTAGAGAGGAAGTTATACAGCGCGTACTTGTTGGTGAAGTTCACTGCCGTCAGGTCGAAGTTCACTTTGTATCGCTCTTTGTGGAAGATGTTGTCCTTGCCAAGAGAAGCGTCAAACAAATTACGCGGAGCGATGCGGGGTGGGTTATGGTCGTCGTCTTCGGTGCCCGCTCTCGGAATCTGCACCAGATTTGATTTGTATCCAGCGTTATCGCAGGAAGTGAAGCCGGCGTATGGAGTAGCTGCAACTCCATCGCAGGTTATACCCGCCTGAAACTCCTCGTCGGGCGTTAGGCTGCTAAGGTCGACTCCGGGTTGTCCGTTCGGCAAAGTGATTCCGCCGCAGGGACTATTTGGGTCTGTGAGGTTATAACAAGGAACGGAGCCTGCCACAAGTCCGCTATCATAGCGCCAGTTGAATCCGCCCCAAAGCCCACTGAGCAGGCCGACGTGGGCGAGAGTGTATTGAAGATGAGTGGTCTGATTGAATTTTTCATCGTGATCGATGCGAAAAGGAAATCCGCTTTGGCCCACGGTCGCGCCGGCTCCAGCAGATTGGGGCGGGAAGAAACGGGCAGCCACTGAGGATGTAACAAAGTAGGCGCTGAATCCGCGAACGGCTGGAACCTCGGCGCGGATGGCATAACCTGGAATCTTCGAGTTATGCCAGTCGATCGGAAATGTGATGGGCGTATTTCCAAGCACACTGAAGTCGAACGCATTATGAGTATATTTCCAGATGTACTCGCCGCTGACCACGGCATGTTTGCCGAACCCTTGTTGCACGGTCGCATGGAACTCATTGCGGAAACCAGGCTGAAGCGTGCCGGCAACGCCAGGAGTGCACAGGAGCAAGGGAGCCAGCACCGCATTGGAGCACCCGCTGCTCGACAAGACAAGGTTTTCGTTGAACGGCGTTTCCAGCGTGCGCGCATACGAAACGCTCAATACCGTGCTCGATGGCTGAATGTGATATCCCACTCCCACGCGAGGCTCAGTCTGATTCGCATCGGTTAGCCCGTTATAGATGTCTTCGCGCAGTCCAAGGTTAAAAAGCCAGTTACCTGCCTTGATCGAATCTTCCGCATACAGGGCCAGTTCCTTAACGTCAGTGTGGCCAAAGTACGCGTATTCGCTGCCGCCGCGCGTTAGGTCATATGGACCTAAAACAGGAAGGTAGTTTGGATTTGCAAAGGAAGCCACTCCGTCACACATCGAAGGGTCAGAGTATCCCGGAAGCGGATCGCCATTCACATCGACGCAGGGCGAATTATAGATGGGGCTCGCCACGCCCAGGTAATCATGTTCTCGCAGGAAAGTCTGCTGATAGACTATTCCGGCCTTGAATGTGTGAATCCCTTTCGAATAGTTAAAGTCTGAATGGGCCGCCGCGTTGGTCAGTGTACGGTCCTGAGAGATTGAGGAGGTTTGCAGGTTCGCCGGGCCTTCATCCGCAAGCGGATTGCCGCTGGGATAGTAGTTGTAAAGGTCCTTGCGGACCCATGCCCCAAAATTGAGAACGGAGTTGGCACTGATCACTCGCGTGTACGTTGGCGAGATATTGAATGTGCCGATCTTCGAGCGCTGATCTGCGTCTCCTACATTGCCAAAAACCGGATTGGCGCTTGTACCCCCGCTAACCACGTTTTGGACATTCAGATTGTCGAAGGCATTCGGCGTCTGGAACCACGACCGACTGTAATTGAAGTCGATGTGCATGGAGTTGGCCTGGTTAAATGCATAGTCAACTCGATCAAAGAAATTTCCTTCATTTCCTTTGTCATGAAAAACGATGAACTCCGGCGGATCAAGGAAGCGCCCCGTATTCAGCCCATCGGCTTCGACAAAGTTTCCCCAGTTCTTGCCCCCGTACGACAGGTCGATTCCTGCCGTTGCTGACCCGAAGCTGCCGTAGGAAGCGCTGATGGCCCCGGTCGGCTTGGTCACGCCCTGGCCCGACCTTGTTGTGGCGACGATCACGAGGCTGGTTTTACCTCCAAATTCGGCTGGCGGCGCACCACTGATGACCTCCAGTGACTGAACTGCATTTGAGGGAAGTTGATTGGAGAAGACCTTGCTCTGCTGATCAGTAATTGCTTGGCCATCGATGGCAAATGAATTCGAGGCGTGGTCCCCAAGGCCGTGAAAAAGACCGTTCGAGTCAGCCGCGACCCCGGGCGTCGAAAGGGTGACCAGCGAACTGAGTGAGGACGACTGGCTTTCGAGCGGCACCTTGATAAACAGGTCTCGGTCGACATCGGTGTGGAAGGTGGGATCGTCTTCGACTAGGTCCCCGGAGGCCTGCACAGTGACCGTGGAACTAGCTCCGGTAACTTGCAGAACCAGTTTCAAATTGGTTCCGACTGTGGAACGAATCTCGATATTCTGATTCAAAGGTGCAAAGCCTTTGGCGGAGACGCTGATCCGGTAAGGATTGAAGGTGACATTCGAAAAGACGAATTGGCCAAGTCCGTCCGTGGTTTCGGTGCGGTCGAAACCGCTAACGTCATTGACAAGGTGAACGGGAATATTGGGAACGACAGCGCCCGAGGGATCGGTAAGAGTCCCTCGCACCGTGCCGGCATTCCCGCTTTGCGCTGAGGCAACCAGCGAGGCGAAGAGCATTAAAAATATTGGGAAGATGCAGTGAATAGTGTCGCGTTTGAACGACATAAAAAGCCTCCGAATTTTGGCTGAGAAAATGCGAAATCCCGGCTGCGGGTTAATCTCCGCAGCGTGTTCATTGCATTGGGCCCATCCATTCATCTCTTGGCCAGCCTGCGCAAATGCGACTCTGCTTCGTTCCCGATCAACAGGAGCTTACAGACGAACCGGGACTGGAATGGGGGCGAGAGGATGAGCTAGCAGCCGATGGGAGGAGGCCGTGTGAAGAGATCCGGGTGCCAGTAGCGGATGATGACGCGAACTTCATCCAACGTGAGCGCGGCGACTCTGAGCCTGATCAGCAGAATCGCAACCAGCATGATTAAGAGTGGGAGCACCGAGTGCATCGCGACGCACACCGGGCAATGATCGGCGTCGCTGGCCAAAGCATGCGCCTGCGCCGCGTGGACAACCGTCAACAGCAGCAGTAAGACAAGACACAAAGCAATCAAGACGCCCAGAGCGCCTGGCCCACTGTCGCGGTTTCGAATTGAACCTCTAAGCGGTCGTCTCAATGCGGTATCCCAAATGGTCTGAAATAGGTTAAGCGTCAATTCCTGGCAGGCTTGAATCTGGCGCACGAAGCGCCTCTATCGCCGATCTCGAAACGCGGGACTCTGCGACGGGTCAGAGTAATCGGAGCTTTCCCAAATCGCAAAAAACAGGCACAGAGTAATCAGAGTCAGCGCCAGCACGATCGCGCTGGTCGCTTCAAATTGGCTCCATCGAATTTGTTTGATCCGTCTCTTGCTTCCTTTATCGAAGTTGATCACTCGCGACATCGTGGCCTCCGGACGATGGCTGAAGGATGCGGGGGATCCAGCCGCGCGAGGAATCGCGCGGTGTTGGTGCATTGAGGCATCGTTCCGTTTCAAGCTCAGCCTGAGGGGTACGGGAAGTCTCGACCGCCGGTCACTGCGGTCTGAAGAGTTCAAGCTGAAAATAGTAAACGGAGAGATGCTCTAGCAGGCGGCTGGAGGAGGCCGTGTAAAGAGGGTGGGGTGCCAGTAGCGGAAAGCTACACGGGTTTGAACCAACACCGGCGAGGTTCTCCCAAGCCGAACGAGGATTGCCGCAGCCACCATAGCCACGACGGGCACCACGGAGTGCATGGCGATGCATAGCGGGCAATGATCCGCATCGCTCTCGACGGCATGGAAGTGCGTAACCTGGAGGACAGCCAAAACCGCCACAAGCAGCAGGCACACCACGGAGGCAACAATCAAAGCTTTTCGCTTTGGTCGCCCATCGCCTCTGCGGTGAACCCAGATTCCGGTCAACGAAGCATCCTCACGACGATATTACACATAAAACCTAACCGCCGGAAGACCGGCGCTGGCCGTCGATCAGCGAATTGCTCCACCTTGGCCGACTTACCATGCACCATGAGACCCTCTAGGCAAGAGTCGTTGTCCAGGTGCGCGTGACTGGTGGAGACGACCAAACTGTCGTTCTCATGTTGCAACTCCATGAGTCTCTCTGGGAGGCGGGGCGGTCATAAATCAGAGGGACAGTGACCACAAAGATAGCGCTTCGAACGATGAACTTATGTTCTGCTATTACTTTGAATTGAAGTTCTGTTGCTATCCATCCGACTTGGGTTACCCAAGAATTCAGCCAATCTTCAGCCGTCTTACACGTAAATAAAGGTGCTTAGGCTGTATTTCGTGTGCAGTTAAGTTGTTGAAAGTAAAGTTTAATTCAGATTGACACGGAAGTCGTCCCTATTCTTTTCGGCGACGGCGAATCTCACCACAAGCTTGTCGGCGCCCTTGCATCTCGATCACTGCGCTGACTGCGAAGCAGCGCTTGGCAACGCGACGCGTAAAGGACGAAGCGTACTTGCATGAGCGATCGAACGTCCGTCGCACAGCACTTGCAAGCCCCTTCCGCGGCGATATCGCGTGCCATCGTGGTCGTACAAAATCGTAAGCGTGTGCCCGTGATAGGGCAGCCTGTCCAAAGCGAAATAATTCCACTTGTTTTGAGGTAATAGGGGATGAAGGACGAGTGTGTTGCCTGCCGCCGGACGTAGCCCAATCAATCCCGTGATCACCAGATCGGCAAAGCCAGAGTGGTTGTAATAGCGGCCCCGGTTTTTCGGCGACTCGTTGAGTGAAATCAGAAGGCTTCGCGCGATCCACCTCCCCGTGTCCGCATCCAGGTCCTCATCAATCCACGGAATGGTTCTCCCACTCGGTAGCTGAATTCGTTGTGACGACGCATAGGTTTGCAGAAGACGAAAATAATCGTCGTTGGACATGGCCGTCTGATTCGGTTCGTTGAGAAGGTTCGCCAATGCAACCAGCGTCTGCGTGGTTCCGTAAGGCCATGAGGGACCGTTCCACAGGCACTCGTGCCTCACCTTGTAGTTAAATCGAGGATTCCGGCGCTCCGCCGTTGTCGGTCCATATTTCCCTGCAAATCCCTCAGGGTCGAATAACAACTTCCACGCACTGTCGTGCGATGGCTCAGGAATATCGAAGTACCACGGAATATACCCTACGAGTTCTCGGTCGTTGCTCCATCCATCCCCATCTCCCCGCGGCACCGTCTCATAGAAACCGTCTCGCTGATTCCACAGCCGTTTTTCAATCAGCCCATGCAATACTTCGGCTTTCTGAGCATAGTCAGCGGCAACTTGCTGTTGTCCCGCCATCGTGGCAATGCGGCTGATTGCAACTGCATCTCCATACATGTAGCTGTTAATTGTGGGCCGGTAGCCGTTTCCGCTGATACTGTCTTCCATTCCATCGCGGTCATCAATCTGCCAGTAGAGCCCGTTGGGATCTTCATGCGATCTGTCCCACGCCTCAAAGTTCTTTTCCAATGCCGGCAATAAACCAACCGCAAGATTGCGATCGCCTGTCGCAAGAAAGGCTTGATAAACAGAATCAGCAGCCCAAAAGCTGTATCGTCTCGGTTCACCATCCGGCCCAAACCAGAAGCGCGTGTAATCTTCGACATATTCTGGATTGCGCAGCCACCGTGCCTCGCGAATGTGATGACCGGCGGCAGTGTCGATCATGTTCAGTTTGCCCGACCACGGAACGTTGTCGAGAAACTCGCTGATCAAATACCCGTCTCTTGTTTTCGTGATGTGCTTTTGAAATGCATACCAGCGGAAATAATAGATCTTCTCCAATTCCGGGTCCGGAACGTCGAGTAGCGGAATATTCGCAACAAACCAGTCCCAGGGGAGCTCCGGCGCACTGCCCAGCATCTCCTTTTCATCCCCAACAAATTCGTTGAAGAAGTGATGGAAGCTTTCAGGTTGAAGCACTTGCCCAGGAGCCTCTGTTTCCGGCCGGCTCGCGCTTCCAGCCGGAAGTGGCAGGAACGCAAGAAACAGAACACACCACAAGGCCGCGCAGACTTGGCTCTGTCTCATGATTCCGCCACAAAGCCAAGATCTTCTCCATGGTGCAAAACCAAGCCAATCTGCTCCAGATGCTCACGACGCCCGTTGTACCAGAGCCGCCAGGTCCCATCGGAGTACACAGCAAACGGCTTATAACACGCGTCTGCATCCCAGCCATCTGGAGTGGGCCGGATGATTGGATTTCCGGCGTGACGTTCCCATTGCGAGACCCCATCTTTCGACCTCGCCAGACCCACCTGCGCGTGGTCGATGTCACGAAACCCGATGTAAAAGGCGTAGTACCAGCCTTTCCATTGAATGATCTGGGCCGCCGCAACGCGTTGCTTTTCCCACTCGTTCTTCGGATTGGGCGCAATCACTGGATGGTCGTATGGCTTGTGCCAGTGGAGTCCATCGGGGCTTGTAGCGTAGCCGATTGCATTGGGCTCATACTGTTCGCCGGCGGAATACCACATCTTCCAAGTACGCGCCGAACGATCCCATAAAACATGAGGACACATCACTGCAACTTTCTCCCACGACGCACTGGGCTCCAGCACCGGCGTCTTCGACTGCCGTAACCACTTGCGCCCATCCTGGCTCTTTGCATACCCGATCTTCGACATGCCCTCCGTCTGGCCCGTGTACCACATGTGGTAGCCATCTTCGCGCCGCACAACGATGGGCCGATTCATGTCTTCTTCCCATCCGGTCGAGGGTTCAGGCGGCAAGACAACTTCCGGCGCGCTCCATCGTATTCCGTCTTTGCTCTCGGTAATCGCAACGCTCTTCTTCGGTCTCCACGAGACCCACATGCGATACATCCCCGACTCGCGAAGCACACAAATGTCGAAGCACGTCCCATACTGCCCGCCAAGAACGGGATTGCCCTTGTACTTGACCCACCTGCTCTCAGCGGACTGTCCGAAGGCTTTGAACCCACCGACCGCAGCCTGAGTTACAGCCCCGGCAGTTAAGACTTTGATGAGCTCTCGTCTTGTCAAACCCTTGGCTTTCATTTCTTCACCCGAATCATCCACACCAATGGCCTTTGCGAAGGATGTTTAAGAGAGGTATGGATCAACCTCTCCGTGAACGCCTTGTTGTATCGGAAAGCCCTGTTCCATGAATCTCTGAAAAAGTGTGCCGTGTTGCTGCAAGCTTGCAACATGCGTCAACACGGCACATTGTCAACAGGAGACAAAAATCAGAAGATCACGTGGAATGACAGCTGAATATTCCTGGGCGCATTCGCCGAACTGATGATTCCAAAACCTTGCGTGTTGGGACCCACCGTATTGTTGTAGCTTGGACCATCTAAGACGGTGTGATTCAGAACGTTGAATGCTTCTGCATGGAAATTCAGCTTCAGGCTCTCCCAGATGCCGAAGTCCTTGTCGAGGCTCGCGTTGAAATCCTGAATACCCGCCGCAGGCCCCTTGAAAACTCCATCGGCCGCGTTGCCAAGGTAGAGGCGCTGGCCCACACCCGGAAGAGTAGTTGGCGTTCCATTAACCACCGCTTGGTCGGCACGCACAAACTTGCTCGGGTCTACCCAGGTCACTCCAATCATGTTTCCCGATGAGTCCGTCGCCACACTCTTGCGGTTCGAAAGCAGTGGGCCTCCGCCCACATACGTGGCATAGCATCCAGCCGAACTGAAGTTGAACTCATTGCAGTTATAGTCCCCAATGCTTCCAAAGCCTCCCGTGCTTGCCGTTCCAGTTCCGCCGATCGCCCATCCTCCCAGGATCTTGTCCGCAAGCGAGGCCTGATGCAGGAATGAGGGGATCTTGTAGCGAAACGCTGCCGTCATCTGGTGCACGGTTCCCGGGCTGTAGTAATCGAGCGCACAGTCTGCCTCGTAGCGGCATCCTTGCTGTGCTGTCGAACCGCTGAAAGTATACGTTCCCAGCAATGTCAGCCCATAGGAGTACCGCTTATTCACCTTCACCTGAAGCGAGTTGTACATCGAGTTGTAATCCGAGTAGAAGGTCGTGATCCCGTTGAATCCGGCCGGGTAGTACGGCTCGCGGGAAAGTACGTTTGCGCCATCGTTGGTGCTTCCCCCAGGCACAAACACAGGCCAATTTTGGTTATGCGTCTCAAACAGATGGGTTCCGCGCGTGGCGACCCATGCCACCGAGAAGACATACGTATTAATCGGCTCTGTCTCAAAGGCGAGATTGAATTTGTGGTACTCGCCGTTGTTGAATCCTGGAGCGATCGCTTGCGTTGTCAGCGGATTCGGAAACGCCAGCGTTGCTGCTGCAGCCGATCCGGCCGTCGGAGCTGTAAACGGAAAGGGCGTGCTGCCATACTGCGCATAAGGCTGCGACAGATCCAGCCCGGGCCCTTGAACCGGGGAGTAGTCGACGCCGAAGGGAGCAGCCGTCGTGTACCCGTTGAAATTCAACAGGTATTCGTAGTCCGTGTACATGCCGTAACCACCTTTGAGCGCCGCTTTGTGATTGCCGAACATATCCCACGCGAAGGAAAACCGCGAACCCACGTTGTAATGGTTCCCTGAAAGATTTGGCGGAACTCCTCGATCACCAACTGTCACCAGGCCCACAGGCGCGGTCGGAAAGACCGTGGAGGGCTGGTCCGGCCGAAACGTGACGAACCGGTTCTTGGCCTCTCTGATTCCTAAATAGGGCTGTAAACGCGCGCCAATCATCACAGTCAGTCGCGGCTTGAGTTTGATCGTATCTTGCAGATACGCCTCCCGCGCTGGATAGTCAACGATCAGACTCTGTGTGCTGTTTTGATAGAAGCTGCCGCCGAATTGACCAAGAGGCCCGCCGTTGAGCATCATGTCCGCGACGCCATTGCCGGTCCCGCCATACACATTGTCGCTATCGTTAAATGAGACCGCGGCGCCTGCATTGTAGGTCTGATTGAAAATCTCATGGTAGTTGCGAAGTTCGAGGCCGGCCTTGATCGTGTGATGTCCCTTGGTCCAGGTAAAGTTGTCGGTAATGTCCCACGTGTGCTGAGTCATCGGATTGATGTAACCATTCCAGATGTCCACACCCATGCTTCTCGGCGTCGCAATCTGCCCGATGTCCGGCGCAAGGGTATCGCCAACTGCGTTGATCCCCGTGTTGGATGGATTCACAACTCCCGCACAGGGTGCGCATGTGTTGGTGACCGAGATTTCCGTCTGCGTCAGCCCCAGAACGAAGTTGTTGAGCATCGACGGCGTAATCGTGTACGTGTCGTTGACAGCCCAGACTTTTGTCTGGACCGGCTCGCCCCAGGTCGCGCTTGGGTTGGGATATTGCGTTGCCCATGAGGCTTCGCTGAACTCGTCATACATGTCCTGGAATGTGTCCGAGTCGTTGTACCACCACAAGCTCCCAAAGATTCGGTTCTTGCTCCCGAGATTTTCATCCAGCCGGACAACCCAGGTTTGAATCAGGCTCACGTCGCTGGGGTTCCAGCTGAATGTGTCTGTGCCGCTTGTCGGCGAAGGCATAATCGTTGTTCCGCCGGAGGAGTTGAGGGACTGCCCGATTGGGCCAAAGTTCGAGGTCGAAATCACCGGAGTCGGCACTCCATTGATTACCGGTACTCCATCCGGCGAGTTCGTGAAATCGCCGCCGCGTTCGGCATCGGTAATCGTCTGCCCGGTGGTCGTGGATTTTTTTGAAGTACTGGTGCGCTCATAGGACAGGAAGAAGAACGTCTTGTCTCTCCCGTTGTAAAGCTTGGGAATCCAGATCGGACCTCCGACATTGCCGCCGTACCACTCCTGGTGGAACGGTTGGCGAGTAATTCCCTGAAAGTTGTTCGACCAGGAATTCGCATTCCATGCGCCGTTCTGCAAATAGGTCCAGAACTGGCCATGAATGTCGTTCGTGCCGTTCTTGATCGTGGCTTCAATTTGACCGCCCGCGCCGCGCCCAACCGACGCATCCGGCAGAGCAGAAGCCACGCTGAATTCCTGCATGTTTTCCGATTGCGGAAAATTTGCGGCGGCCGATCCGTGCATGTAGTCATTCATTGCCGCGCCATCGATGTCGTAGTTATTCGTAAGTTGCGACACCCCATTGAAGCTGGTGACGGGAATAAAGAAGCTGGCTCCCGTACCGGCAGCCGTGGCTCCCGGCATCAGAACTTCCATCGATTCGCGTGGATCGCGCCCTTGCACCGGAATTCCCGCGATCAGATCATTGTCGATCGTCGTCAGGTTGTTCGCAGTTTCGGTATCGACCATCGCATTCGAACCCGAAACCGTAACCGTCTCACTGGATGCGCCCACCTGGAGAATCACCGGAAGAGTCGACGCGCTCCCAGCGTGCAAAACCACGCCGTCAGCGGTGAACCCTTTAAACCCTTCCACGGCGCATGAAACTGTATATGTGCCGGCTTGGAGCGAAACGAACTGGTACGACCCGGTTCCATCCGCAGTCACGCTCGAGGCAACACCGGTCGTGGTGTTCCGTGCGGTGATCAAAGCGTTCGGAATCGCGCCGCCATTTTGGTCAGTGACCGTCCCGCCCAGCGACGCCGAAATGTCCACCTGCGCGAACAAGTTGCTGGAAAGAACGACAACCACGAAGAGAAAGAACACTGCAGCGCAGCGACGGGCCGTCATCTTATGACCTAGCGAGGATCCTGCGTCTTTTCTGCCGATCTGTTTCTTACTCAACAACATTTCGCCTCCTGTCAAACCCTCAATACAACCCCGCTTCTTTCCTTGAACGGCTCGGCCACAAGAAGCACAAGATTTGCGAGGACAGCGCACTCCAGCACTTTCTGGAAACGCTTTCAGATCCCTCGCAGACCGTCCGGGGAAGTCAGGAGCCACCCTACGCCCCACTGGATTGGTTCGTCATGATGGCAAAACACCATTTTTCAATGGTGCATTCGCACCACTGATGCGGGCGCCTGCGATTCCCGATCCCAGGGGCAAGAAATAAATAGGTTAAGGAAGTGTTGGAACTCTCTCAATCCACAACAGGCGGCTTCGCAACCTGGTGAGAGGTGCCGGATCGATTACCTTGCACGATGTGCTGCAAGCGACCCCAATAGAGAGAGGGAAGCTTCGACACCAGCGAGATGAAACGCGCGCCTGCGTCACGCCTGAGAAAAATTTCCGCCATCACCTTCGTGCCATGGCCCGGTTCGCTCGTCACACTGAAATCACCTCGCAACGCGTGCGCGCGCTCGCGCATCCCGGCCAATCCAAACCCGCGATGTTGTTGTGATTTCATCTCGAATCCCACACCGTCGTCGACGACGGTCAGAAGCACACTCGACGGTTTGTACTCCAGTCGCACTTCCAGAAATGTGGGCTGCCCATGCCGAAGCGCATTGGCAATGGCTTCCTGGGCAATACGATAAAGTGCGTCCGTTATCATCAACCGCAAACGCTCAACTGATCCTGCTATGGAAAGGCTTGCCTTGAGATGGCACCCGGCAGTGCTTTGATCCAGCGCGGACTGTATCGCCGCAGGGAGATCGGCTCCTTCTTCAAGATGCTGAGGTCGTAGCATCATGATGCTGCGATGAGCCTCCGCGTGACTATGTCGCACCATGTCGAGGGCGATATCCAGGTGCTGCGTAAGCAGGGAACTTGATCTGGGCACTATCCTTTGCGCGGCTTGAATCTGGAAGGCCAACCCAGCGAAGCTTTGCGCCAGCGTGTCGTGCAGTTCGTGTCCCAGCCGCGCCCGTTCTGCCATGATTGCGCGGAATCGCGCCTTCAGCATTTGAATCAACGTGATGTGAGCCGCAATTACCAGCGCAGCCAGCAGGATTCCAAGTTCTGCCAAGTGCCGGAAGCTCCACCAGGGCGGCCCGGATAAGATGGCAACGTCCTCGGCAGATCGCAGCAGGATCGCAAAGCCGCCCAGGTAATGTGTGTCGTTCGGCTGAAGCGAACACACGCCCCTCAACCGGATCACTGAACCGCTTTCCATCGGTGGAAGCAAGGAACTGCCCCTCTCCGACGTGATGCGCGCAAGAAACGCCTGATTCCCGCTTTCCAGCCGGAGCCAGGTCTCGCCGCCGTGCGTTTCAGTCTCCAGGAAGCGTCCGCTGACTTCTATAAGCATTCCGGCGAATTTGCCCAGTGCCGCATCATCCGCGGTCACCGACAGTGGCGGCATAGGAGATCCATCCCAGAGAAATTCGACGGAGCTGTGCTGGAACAGCAATCCATTCTCCGTGTCGATCGGTTCCCCTGTAACCAGAACCTCATCGCCGATCTTTAGACCTTGCGTGGAGATACCATCCACTTCAGCGCTGCCCGTCGAATCCTGGACATAGGACGGATTGCCATTCAGCGTGAGCGTTGCTTGCATCGACGCCCTGCTTCCTTGGGCCTGCGGTTGCCGATGGATCGCGGCGATCGAAGGATAGCGGACACCGTCGCTTCCCAAAGCAACCGCCGCCGCCCCGACTGCAAAGGCGGCGACAACGATTCGAATTGGCGTAGTCGAAATCAAATCGCAGCACTCAATCCGGTTATGGCAACGCCGTCACCCGAATATTCTTCCATTGGCCCCCAGAATCGTAAGATCGCAGCCCTATTTTGCCGCGCTCCGGGCACTGTAAAAGCGTCATGTCCATCTGTGTTTTGTCGCTGCTGTTCTCTTCATTCGCAGCTAGATTTACATGACACCCCCGAACTTCCATGCGAATGTGATACCAGACATTCGGCAGGATCGGCCGCGGCATACGCGTCGCCGGAGCCTCGTCCCATGCGTGGTTTGCAACCCCGAAAACCAGCATCTGATCTCGAACGCGCAACCCTCCATACAGGCCCCTATACGAATCAACTCCCGGCTCGGCGTCAGAAACCCTTGTCAGAATGCCCGCATCCCCGCTGCTGCTAAGTGAGATATCGGCGTCCAGCGCATAGTTCGTCCAGTAGGGAGAGCCGGAAACGAGCTTGGCGCCGCGTTCGTTCGATTCGTTGACCATCACGCCGGAATGCACGTTCCAGTTGCCGTCGTACGCTGTCCACTCGGATGCGTCACTGTTCGCGAAATCATCGTGATAGGGAAGCCCCCTCGACGGAGACCGGACCATGTGAATGGCGCCGGCTGTCATGCCTGCCCCCGCTGCCGCGGCAAGAAGGAACACAACCAGGTCTCGAATCAAGCCTCGCTTCAACCGGAAACCTTCGACATGCTCTCTTCGGTCGCTCACCATGGTTCGCTCCAGCACTCGCAAAAGGCTATCGGCTCCTCTCTTTCAGGATGCTCTCACGCGTCAGCAAAACAGCTCCCACTCGAACGGGCGGCTCCAGCGACCGGCCTCGTGTTCCGTCCAGCGCGGCTTGTACCGCCAGATAACCGATTTGATATCCGTTGGCGGTAACGAGTGAATCGATCGTCCCGTCCACGAGATTGTCCGAAAGGAACCAATCGCGATCGCATCCAACCACCGCAATCTTGCGAGCGGTTTGCGTGTCTTGCAGTACGAGCAGTGCTGCTTGAGCCGCATCCGCGCTGACTGCGAACAGTACCTTCAAATTCGGGAAAGAACTGAGGATCTCCCTCGTACTCAGTTCAACTTCAAGTGTCTGAATTGAACCTGACGTCTGCGCAACAATCTCAATTCCCGGATGAGCCTTGATCGCCTGCGTGAAGCTTTGTGCGCGCTCGAGCGTCTCCGGTTTCGCCCGGTCAAGGCCTATGATGGCGACTTGGCCGCTCCCGCCAGTGATCGTTGCAATCCGATCCGCAGCGATTCTCCCGAATTCTTTTTGATCCGGAGACACGGATGTAACGTAAGGCCCGGTCGGTACCGGCGAGTCGGTTTGGACAATCACGACTGGAATCTTTCGCGCGACAAGACGATCTACGAGGGTAGTCACTCCCCACGGATTCGTCGGCGCGAGAATGAGAGCCTTCGCTCCGTGGTTCACCGCAAGTTCGGCAATGCGAATCTGCCGATCCGTGTCATCCGCACGCGTCGGAGCATTCCAATAGAGCTGATATCCAGCCTGCGATGCCGCTGCTTCCGCTCCGCGACGCATGTCCTCAGCAAAATTCGCGCCGCTCGTCCGTGGAATGAATGCAATGACAGGCCGGGAAGAAGCAACCCGAAGATCCAGTGCCAACACGGCCAGACAGCCCAGGACAGCCCCAAATGTGCCGGCCAGGATTGGGCGGACCAGCCTCGCATTCGGTCTCACGCCGGTAGGATTCACACTGCCTCGGATACGGTTGGCCACACGCGGTGTATGAGCATTCGTACCTCAGTCTTCATTCAGCCTCACCAGCCCACGCCGAATCGCAATGGTTGCCGCTTCTGTTCGATCTTTTGCGCCGAGCTTCGATAGCAGGCTGATGACATGGTTTCTTGCCGTCATATCGCTGATGAATAGACTGTGAGCAATCTCCTTGTTTGTGTGGCCCAGCGCCACCAGTTGCAGCACCTCAAGCTCCCTCGCACTGAGCGCTGAACGCCCTACGCGTTCTGCCAATCGCTGGGCCAACTCCGGCGGCACCCTCCGCTTTCCCCTGTTGACCGCGCGAAGCGCCTCCACCACATCTTCTTGTGAAGAGCTTTTCAGCAGGTAGCCAAGTGCACCGGCATCCAAGGCGTTGAAAATATCCTCATCGAGTTGATAATTCGTGAGGACCAGAATCTTGCTTTCAGGATTTGTCGTGCGAAGCGCCGCAATCACTTCCACACCGCCCATTCCGGGCATGCGTAAATCGAGAAGGACTACATCGGGGTTGAGCTTTTCGGCGAGTAGCAATCCCTCTTTCCCTGAAGAGGCTAGCCCGACAACGGTGATTCCTGACTCTCCATCCAGCATGCTGTGCAGGCCACGGCGGACAACTGGATGGTCGTCAATCACCAACACGCGAATGGTTTCCGGCAGTGTCGTGTTCAAGTTCTCCCTCTGTTTCTCGCCTTCGCAAATCGCGTCCCTGCCAACCCCTCTTCTCTGAGCCGGCTGCCTGATTCTATTGAACCCCGCGTCGCATTCGATGGTGCATATGCACCATGACACGCAATCATCCGCCTGGAACAACATGGTTCTATGCTGCCCCATTCGGCATTGTCAAACGTTCCGGGAAAATTCGGCTCTGCTAAGCTCAGGCGTCAGGAAGCAACCATGCGAGCGGAAATGGTAATCACGAATTTGCGGATCGCCGGCCGCACCGGAGTGCTGCTTGTTGCCCTTGCGGCGGCAGGTTCGCGTACTCTGGCTCAACCTCCGAGTCCCCTCGCATCCAGCGATGTATCTCAGCTGGAGCAAAACGCGGCGAAGGCTCTCCACAATCAACAACCCGCCCTCGCGATCGCGCTCTACCAGAAAATCCTGCAACTCGAGCCCCGGAATCTTGAGGCTCACTCCAACTTGGGACTCGCGTATTACATGACAGGCAATTTCGCCGGTGCCGCCGACGAGTTCACAATTGCTCTCCGCGCCAAACCCGATTTGTGGAACATCCTCGCGCTTTGCGGGCTTTCCGAAGCCAAAGCGGGACGAAACACTCCCGCCTTCGCCGACTTGGATCGTGCGTTCCCGCGCGTGGAAGAAGCAAGCCTCCGCATTGCCGTAGGTAAACAGCTTTTCTCCTACTTGTTTGAATCCGGAGAACTCCCTCGTGCCGCTGAGGTGGCGGAAAGGCTCCAGGAACTCGACCCTAAAAATCCAGATGTTCTGTATGCGGCGCACCAGGTCTTTGCCCAATTGGAAAATCGATCCTTCCTGGCAATGGCAGATCTGGATCCGCAATCCGCACGCATGTTTCAGGTGCGAGGCGATCGAATGGCACAACGCGGAAACCTTGAAGGGGCCATCGCGGCCTACCGGATCGCCATCACGAAAGACGATCACGTTTCCGGAGTGCACTTTGCGCTGGGCGAAGCTCTGGGCGTGTCTCAAAATGCAGCCGAGCGTGCGCAGGCACAAAATGAATATGAAAAGGCGCTCGCCGACAATCCAGTCGACGAAAAGGCCGAATGCCGCCTGGGCGACATTGCAATGCAACAAAACAATGCCACCGTGGCAGCCCAACACTACCGGCGAGCTCTGGAATTGCAGGCCAACGACCCGGACGCCAACGAGGGCATGGGCATGGTACTGCTCGTCTCCGATTCACCAGCCGAAGCCCGTGCCTATTTGAAGCATGCAATTGAGTTGGATCCTACAAATGTAACGGCCTACTACCACCTGAGCCAGGCAAGCAAGAAAGCTGGAGACGGAGAGGCGGCCAACGCCGAGATGGCTGAATTTCTTAAGCGGAAAGCCGCGAGAGACAACCTCCGGCACAGCTTCGATGACCTGCCAGTTCAGGCGAAGAGACTGAGTGAGCAAGGTCAAAGCCCCCAAAGCAGCCCGCACTGAACGCCAACATGGAAGTCGTTCAATTCGGCGCTTCCACTCAGCCTTAGCGAAGAAAGCGCCCGCAAGGCGCACTCTTCTTAGAAAGCGAATCTTGCGGGCCAATTTTTTGGGGAATCGCCCAGGAACCGGGCTCTTGTCGAAACTTCGCAATCGCTTCTGAAGTTCCAGATTCACTGGCGGAGAGAGGGGGATTCGAACCCCCGATAGAGCTTTTGACCCTATAACGGTTTAGCAAACCGCCGCCTTCAGCCACTCGGCCATCTCTCCGGCTGTTCCCACGATTATAACGGAATCCCGCTTCACGCGCCCTCGCCGGCCTGCGAATCTCCCCAATCCGCCGTTGCTCCAGGCCGAATTTCCATGCTCACTCTCCTGCATGTTCGCCTCGACTCCCCCCCACCGCAACGCGCCAAAATCTTCCCTCTCCATCTCGTCAAATCGCCTGTAGATTCGTACTCAAATTCGCCGTCCCAGTGCCCACTTTTCCCTTTCTGCACACGTCAATTGTTGTTAGATTCACAGTTATGGTTTTTTCCCGCAAACCGGCCCGGCGAAAGCTCCGCATTTTGCCGCTCATCGCCGCCACCTATTTCATGGTGTCGGGCGGTCCCTACGGGATTGAAGACATTCTCGGAGGCGCCGGATTCGCGCGCGCCATCGTCATCCTCCTCGTGCTCCCCATCCTCTGGTCGCTGCCCACTGCGCTCATGATCGGCGAACTCGCCAGCGCCATCCCCGCCGAAGGCGGTTTCTACATCTGGGTCCGCCGCGCCCTCGGCCCCTTCTGGGGATATCAGGAAGGTTGGCTCTCGCTCTCCGCCAGCATCTTCGACATGGCCATCTATCCGGCCATCTTCGTGCTCTATCTCGGCCGGTTCAGTTCCGCTCTCACCAATGGATGGCACGGGTACGCCTGGTCGCTCGCCGTTGTCGTTGTCTGTTGTATCTGGAATCTTCGTGGCGCTCCGGCCGTAGGCGAAGGCTCCATCGGACTCTTCGCGCTGCTGCTCGCGCCCTTCATCATCTTCATGGCCCTCGCCGTGTTCCACGGATTCTCCCTGCATCCCGCCGTGCAGTGGTCTCAACCCATTTCGCAGACCGCTCTCTCCACGGCCGTGCTCGTCGCACTCTGGAACTACATGGGATGGGACAACGCCTCCACTGTCGCGCAGGAAGTCGAGAATCCCCAGCGCAACTATCCCCGCGCCATGCTCGGCTCCACGCTGCTTGTCGCCGTCAGCTATATCCTGCCCATTCTCGCCATGGCGTTCACCGGCCTCTCCGCCGCCGGCTTCACCACCGGTGACTGGGTCAAGGCAGCGTCGGCTCTCGGTGGATCCTGGCTCGGCATCGCCGTTGTCGCCGGAGGCGCCATCACCGGCATCGGCATGTTCAATGCACTCGTCATGAGTTATTCGCGCCTGCCCATGGCCATGGCAGAAGACGGCATGTTGCCTCGCACTCTGGCTCGCCGTAACAAACGTGGCGTGCCTTGGGTCAGCGTCCTTCTCTGCGGACTGGCCTGGGCTCTTGCGCTCAACCTGCCCTTCGAGCGCCTCATCTCCATGGACCTCATGCTTTACGGTTCCAGTCTGCTCCTCGAGTTCGTCGCGCTCATCGTCCTGCGCGTGCGCGAACCCAATCTGCCGCGCCCCTTCAAAGCCGGCAATCTTGCCTTCGCCTGTGCACTCATCGTCGGACCCGCCGCGCTCATCGGTTACGCACTCTACGCTTCGCGGTTTGAAGAAGTCACGTTCGCGCACAGCTCCGTGTCGGCGCTCGTCTTTTCGCTGCTCGTTGGTTTGCTCGGACCGGTGCTCTACTGGTTCACTGCCGCACCGCGTGCCCGGCGTCTCGCCGCTGCTTCCGCCGCAGACTAAAATGCGATGCGCTGTTTCGCGCACCGCATTCTCATCCCGTCATTGCTGCAGAGAGTCAGCCTTTCTTCCCTGCAGCCGCCGGCTCTTCGCTCTTATGCTTGCTTGCCGGAGCCGCCTTGTTCTCTTCAAACATCTTCACGGCCCTGATCACGCGATCGCGCGCATAGGCAGCATCGTGCCAGCCCCTCACTTCCACGCGCTTGCCTTCCAGATCTTTGTAAATCGAAAAGAAATGCGTGATCTCCTTCAACATGTGCGGATAGATATCCGTGTAATTCCACACATTCGTGTAGCGCGGGTTGTTCTTTCCCACCGCCAGCACCTTCTCGTCCAGCACGCCCTGGTCCAGCATCTCCAGCAATCCAATCGGCCGCACTTCATGCACGCAGCCGGGAAACGTGTGATTCGGCACCAGCACCAGCACATCCAGTGGATCGCCGTCATCGCTCAACGTCGATGGAATAAACCCGTAATCCCCGGGATAGTGCACAGGCGAATGCAAATTCCGGTCCAGCTTGAAAACATGCAGCTGCTTGTCATACTCATACTTGTTGGTTGCGTCTTTCGGAATCTCAATAACCGCCCGAAACACCTCGGGCGAGCGGTCGCCGATCGGCAACTCAAGATAGTTCACCATCGCTTGTGTTTCTCCTTCAACGGTAGGGGAGTGAACCGGTATCCAGAATCATTCCGGTATGAAAAAGAGAACCGGCGCAACGCCGGCATCATGAAGGTCCGCCGCACTCTTCTCCGGGCAGACCCTTATATAATCACGGATAATGAAGGCGCATGTCTATGTCACTTTGAAGGCGTCGGTCCTCGATCCACAGGGCCAAACCATCCAAAATGCTCTGCACAAGATCGGTTTCGCCGACGTTACCGGAGTGCGCCAAGGCAAATATTTCGCTCTTTCATTGGCCGATAGCCTCACCGCTGAGGCCGCACGCACCCAGGTCGAGCGCATCGCCCGCGAAGTCCTCACCAATCCTGTCATCGAGGAATTCACGTACCGCATTGAGGAATAGGCGGGTTACGTCCCAACCGTTTACGCTTCCCTCATAAACGCGGGATTCACGCTCCGTCAGAATTCTCCCAACGTTCCTGCCCCATCACTCCGTACGCAGCGCCTTCAGCGGATCAACCCTCGCCGCTCGCGCCGCCGGCAACGCGCTCGCCGCCAGCGCCACCACCATCACGCCCGCCAGCACCATCCCGTACGTCCCCACATCCAGCGGCTGCACTCCGTACAACGACGTCGAAAGCGCTCGCCCCAGCAACACCGCCAACGGAATTCCCAGCCCGATACCCAACCCCGTCAACACCAGGCTGTGTCGCAGCACCATCCACACCACTTGCCCGCGCTGTGCGCCCACCGCCATGCGCACGCCGATCTCCGCGGTCCGCATGTGCACGCGATACGCCAGCGTCCCATACAGGCCCGTCGCCACCAGCACCACCGCCAGCAATCCAAAAAAACCCGCCAACCGCGCAAACAGCATCTGTTGCGCAATCGTTGTTTCGTACTGCGCTCGCTGCTCGATCGGTTGAATCAACGGCAGATTTGGATCAATCTGCGCCAGGGCCTTTCCGGCTGTCGGCAATATCGCCAGCGGATTACCGTGCACCCGCAGCTCCACGTTCATCTCGCTCAGCACCGGAATCTGCGCATACATGTACCACGCCATTGGAATCGGATCTTCCGTGATGCTGCGGTACTTATGGTTCTTCACTACGCCCACAATTTCCATGTCCCACTTGATCCCGGTCGGGCCAATGCGGTGCCCCAGCGGATTCTGCCCATGCAGAAACCGGTCCACAAACTCCTGGTTCACAATGCCCGCATGCGGCGACGTCATGGTGTCCGACTGGTTGAAATCGCGTCCCATCAACACCGGAACACCCAACGTCGTGAAGAAATCCGGGCCCACTACATTCGACCGCACGGTCCGCGAACTCCCGTTCGCCACATCCGGCAGTTTTCCATCCACCAGCATGTCGCTGTTGTCTGACCAGCCCGTTCCCAGCCGCTCTTCCATGATCGTCACGTCTTCCACGCCTGGCAGCACGCGCAGCTTTCCCATCAACTCGCGATAAAACGCGTTGGTCTCTGCCAGCGCCTGCGTGTTCGGCTTCACCCCAAACACCACCAGCCCATCCACGCTCATGCCCAGCGGTGTGTTCTCCAGGTTGCGGAGTGTGCGCACCAGTAGTCCCGCGCCTACCAGCAGCACCACGCACAACATCATCTGCAACACCACGACCACCCTGCCGGTCCGTGAACGCCCCGCATCCGCATGGGCCGTCGCCTGTGTCGTCTTCATCGCAGAAGTTGCGCCCGCCGACATCGCCACGCGCAGCGGCGCCAGCCCGAACACCAAGGCCGCCAGTACCAACAAACCAAAGGCAAACAGCATCACCGTCTCGTCGGGCGCAAGACTCGTCTCAATCTGCGCCCACGCACCCAGCGCCCGCGACGCGAACACGGCAAACACCCACGCCAGAATGCCGCCTCCCGTCACCAGAAGCAGGCTCTCAATCAGCAGCTGCCGCAGCAGGATCGACTTCGTGGCGCCCAGCGCCAGCCTGACTGAAAATTCCCTTTGCCGCGCGGCATTGCGCGCCATCAGCAGCATCGCGACATTGCTCAACGCGATCAGCAGCACCAGTCCCACCATCATCATCAGTACGCGCAGGGGTTTGCCGTACATGTCTTCGTACCCCGGAAAATTCTTCGCATCCAGCAACCGCAACACCGGCAGCTTTTCACCCGGATGCGGATTCCCCACTCCCACATAGGCCGCGCTCTGAAACACCGGTTGCAGCTGCGCCAGCGCCTGCGCCTTGCTCACTCCCGGCGCCAGTCGCCCGATCAGGCGCATGCACCACCACTTCGGGTTCGCGATATAAAGCTTCCCATCGTCCGGCGGATTGGCATACGCATTTAACTCCGGCCGATTCTGCAGCGGGATCCAGAAATCCGTCGAATGCCCCGCCTCTGCACCTTCAAATCCCTGCGCCGCCACGCCGACAATTGTCATCGGCACGCCGTTGACATAAAACGTCTTGCCCACTACCCCCGGATCGCGCCCGAACCGCCGCGTCCAGTAGTTGTAGCTCAACACCGCCAGCGGAGCATTGTCCGTTTCATCCTGTTCGCTGAATCCGCGCCCGTCGGCCATCCCCACGCCCAGCCCCGAAAAGAACTGACCGCTCACCATCTCGCCTTCTGCTTCTTCCGGCTCCGCGCCCGTGCGCACCGCAACCTTGCCGGCAGACAACGGCACGTAAGCCATCAGCGGCTGAATCGCCTTGGTCTGCTCCCGCAGCTCCGCATACACCGAGTGTGAAACCGTTTCGTCCGTCTCGATCGTGCCGGTATTATCCGGAGGATTCGAGGGCCTGACATAGACCACCCGCGCGGGATCGGCTACCGGCAGCGACCGCAACAACACCGCATTCATCACGCTGAACACCGCTGTATTCGCGCCCACACCCATCGCCACGGTCAAAATTGCCGTGAACGCAAATCCTGGACTCTGCAACAGCGAACGAATCCCGAAACGCAGGTCACCCATCATCCGGTCCAGCCATTGCCAGCGGCCACGCAGATAGAACTGCTCCTGCGCCGCGCGCACATTGCCAAACACCCGCCGCGCTTCCCACTGCGCCTCCTCGGCGCTCCGTCCCTCTTCGCGCAAGTCCTCGGCTTCTATCGCCATGTGCGCCTTGATCTCCTCGGCAAAGTCCTCGATTTTTCGCCTGCGTCCAAACATCGCTACGCCTCCTCGCCTGCTGGACCTGTGCCGGGTTCAAGAATGCGCTCCATGGCCTCGGTCAGCCGCTTCCATTGGGTCGCCTTCTCCGTCAATTGTTCCCGCCCCTTGGGCGTCAAATGGTAGTACCGCGCGCGCCGATTGTTTTCGCTCACGCCCCACTTGGCGCGAATCCACTTCTTGTCCTCAAGCCGCTGCAACGCAATGTAAAGCGAGCCGTGATCCACAAACAGCACTTCTTCCGATTGCCGCTGAATCGACCGCGCTACGCCCTGTCCGTGACAAGGCCCGATCACTAGCGTCTTCAAAATCAGCAGGTCCAGTGTCCCCTGCAACAGGGCAATCCGGTCGTCGTTGTTCTCTTGGGTCGGCATTCGACCTGAGTATCCTCCCTCTTGGGTCGAATGTCAACCCAAGGAAATTCCCGCCTTCGCCCGCTTTCTCGCGCCTGCCGTCCCCTTACTTTGGGTATCCGGGCCGCCTCGCTCCTGCGCCTCTTCCGCTTTTCCGTCGCATAAAATCTCCCTATGTGCGGAATCGTAGGGTACGTAGGACCGAAGAAAGTTGTTCCGGTCATCATCGAGGGACTGCGCCGTCTCGAATATCGCGGGTATGACTCAGCCGGTATCGCCGTCGGTAGCCCCAACTCCGCCTTGCTCGAGGTCTGCCGCGCCCCCGGCAAGCTCGGCAACCTTGAAGAGGTGCTGCGCGAACACCCTCTCGCCGGCTCCTACGGCATCGGCCACACGCGCTGGGCCACCCACGGCCGCCCCACTGAAGAAAATGCCCACCCCCATCGCGACTGCACAGGCCGCATCGTCGTCGTCCACAACGGCATCGTCGAAAACTACCTCGAGCTCAAGCACGAGCTCACGGCCCTTGGCCACAAGTTCGTCACCGAAACCGATACCGAAATCATCGCCCACCTCATCGAGCAGATTCAGAAAGATGCCGAAGCAGACAAGAAGCCGGTCCTTCTCGAAGACGCTGTCCGCCTCGCCGTCAAACGCCTGACCGGCGCTTTCGCTCTTGGAATTCTTTCTTCCGCCGAGCCCGACAAGATCATCGCTGCCCGCTCCGGCCCTCCCGTCGTCATCGGCGTGGGCGAAGGCGAGTATTTCGTCGCATCGGACGTCCCCGGCATTCTCCATCACACACGCAACATCTACTTCCTGGCCGACGGCGACATGGCCATCCTCACGCCCGCCGGCGTTACACTCACCGACTTCCACGGCAAGCCCATCCAGCGCGAACTCACCCGCATCTCCTGGGATCCCATCCAGGCAGAAAAGGGCGGCTACAAGCACTTCATGCTCAAGGAAATCTGGGAGCAGCCCCGCGCCATTCGTGACACCACGCTCGGCCGCTTCTCGCTCGACTCCGGCAAGGTCTTCCTCGGCGAAATGGATATCGACGACGAAGAGCTCGCTGCTGCCTCCAGCATCAACATCGCCGCCTGCGGCACCAGCTGGCACGCCGCGCTCGCCGGCAAATACATGATCGAGCGCCTCGCCCGGCTCCCCGTCGATGTCGACTACGCCAGCGAATACCGCTACCGCAATCCCATCCCCGATCGCAACGCCCTCGGCCTGCTCATCACTCAGTCCGGCGAAACCGCCGATACCCTGGCCGCCCAGCGCGAAATGGTCAGCCTCGGTTCAAAAACGGTCGCCATCTGCAACGTTGTGGGCGCCATGGTTGCTCGCGAAGCGCACGGTGCAATCTACACCCATGCCGGCCCTGAAATCGGCGTCGCTTCCACCAAGGCTTTCACCGCGCAGCTCACCGCTCTCTTCCTGCTCGCCCTCAAACTGGGCCAGCTCCGCGGCCGCCTCACCACCGAGCGCTCTGTCGCTTTGATGGAAGAGCTAAGCCGCCTTCCCGCAAAAATTGAAGAAGTTCTCAAATCCCGCTCCGCCCAGTGCGAGACTCTTGCTGCCAGTTTCGCCAACGCGCGCGATTTCCTCTACCTCGGCCGTGGCATCCACTTCCCCATCGCCCTCGAGGGCGCGCTCAAGCTCAAGGAAATCTCCTACATCCACGCCGAGGGCTACCCGGCCGGAGAAATGAAGCACGGCCCCAATGCGCTCATCGACGAGAATCTTCCCGTCGTCGTACTCGCCACCCGCGACGATGCCGATCCCGCTTCCAAGCTCCGTTACGAGAAAACCCTTTCCAATATTCAGGAAGTCACCGCGCGCTCCGGCCGCGTCATTGCTGTCGCCACCGAGGGCGATACCAAGCTCAGCTCCCTCGTCGAACACGTCATCCTCGTACCGCCGGCCTTCGAGCTCCTCTCACCTCTCCTCGAAATCGTGCCCCTCCAGTTGCTCGCCTATTACATAGCTGTCCGCCGCGGCTGCGATGTCGATCAGCCCCGCAACCTCGCCAAATCCGTCACCGTGGAATAGATACCCTTTCCCGCATCCTGCTGATAGCATGTTGGGCAACAGCCAGCCGGGTCGACGGAACTGCCCGTGCTCCCCTGCCGTACCAGTGCAGGGGATCGCTTTTGGCGCTTCTCGTCGCTGCGCTGCTTTCTGCCCAGGAAGGCTGCCAGGCATTCCCCTTACGTTTTTGGATTCGCACTCACTCTCCTGCCCGCGTCCGCTCCTTGGCGCTGGTTCCGTCCGACGCATCACTTCCGGAGGCTCGATGAAACACTTCTCTTCTCGCCTGGCGCTGGGTTTCCTCGCGCTGGCCATGCTCCTGTCTGTTGCTGCCCTCGCACCCGCGGCGTTCGCCGACACACCCCTCCTGCTGCGTAATCCTTCGCTCTCGCAGGACAAAATCGCCTTCATTTACGCCGACGATATCTGGACCGTCAGCCGTAGCGGCGGAGACGCCGAACGCCTCACCTCCGACGGACACGTCGTTGCCGGTCCTTTCTACTCGCCAGACGGTTCGCAGATTGCCTATACCGCTCATCTCATGGGGAACAACGACGTCTACGTCATCCCCTCCAGCGGTGGCGTGCCGCATCGCATCACCGGCCATCCCCAGGGCAGCACCGTCGTTGGCTGGAGTCCCGACGGCAAAAACGTCATCATCGCCTCCGGCGCCATCAGCGTCCGCCATTTCGCTCGGCTTTTCCTCGTGCACGTCGATGGCTCCGGCATGCCCGAGCCCCTCCCATTACCCTCTGGTGCCCAGGCCTCTTTCTCGCCCGACGGCCAGTCCATCGCCTATCAGCCCTTCTCCAAGTGGGAACCGGCGTGGAAGCGCTACACCGGCGGCCAGACCACGCCCATCTGGCTCGTCAATCTCAAGACCCTCGATCTCACCAAGGTCCCCCGCGACAACTCCAATGACGCCAACCCCGTCTGGGTCGGCAACTCCGTCTACTTCCTCTCCGATCGCAACGGCTCCGTTTCCCTCTTCCGCTACGACGTCGACTCCAAAGCAGTCTCTGAAGTCCTGCCCAATAAAGGCCTCGACCTCAAAACATTCCAGGCCGGTCCCGGCGGCATCGTCTACGAGCAGTTCGGCTCCATCCATCTCGTCGACACCGCCCACAACAACGCTGACTCCACCGTCTCCATTCAGATTCACGGCGAGCTCGCCAACCTCCAGCCTCACTTTGCCGCCGTCCATGCCGACGAAATCCGTAACGGCGACATCTCACCCAGTGGCGCGCGCGCTGTCTTTGAAGCGCACGGCGAAATCTTCACCGTCCCCGCGGAAAAGGGCGACACCCGCAACCTCACCAATACTTCCGGCGCCGCCGAGCGCAATCCCGCCTGGTCTCCCGACGGAAAAACTATCGCTTACTTCTCCGACGCGTCCGGCGAATACAAGCTCTACCTCCACGACCAGACCGGCTTCAAGGCGCCCACCGTCATCGATCTCGGCCCCAACCCCAGCTACTTCTACAACCCCACGTGGTCGCCCGATTCCAAGCACATCGCTTACACCGATAAGCATCTGCATCTCTGGCTCGTCGATGTGCCCGAAGGCAAGCCCGTCCTCGTCGACACCGGCATCTACGGCGGATTCGGCGCCAGCGCCGCACCCGTCTGGTCGCCCGATTCCAAGTGGCTCGGCTATCAGCGCGATCTCGACAACGAGCTCAACGCCATCTTCCTTTACTCGCTCGACACGCATAAGTCCACGCAGGTCACCGATGGCATGAGCGATGCCTCCAACCCAGCCTTCGACGCCAACGGCAAGTACCTCTATTTCCTCGCCTCCACCGATGACGGACCCTCCTCCGCCGGCATCGATCTCTCTTCACTCAACCGCGGACAAACCAGCGCTCCCTACGTCGTCGTCCTCGCTAAAGATGGTGCATCGCCCATCCCCCCCGAAAGCGATGACGAAAAAATCAAGGACGAAAAGAAAGACGACGACAAGAAAGACCAGCCGGATAAGTCTGCCGACGATAAAAAATCCACCGACAAGGACAAATCCACCGACAAAGCGAAAGACAAGGACGCAGACAAAGACAAGTCCGCCGACAAGGATAAAGATAAGGACAAGGACGGCGACAAAGACAAAGCTGTCAAAGTCACCATCGACCTCGATAAGATCGGCGACCGCATCCTGTCACTGCCCGTCCCGCCGCGCAACTACGGCGGCTTGGTCGCAGGCAAAGCCGGCGTCATTTATCTCTTGGAAGGATCACCGTTCGGCCGTCCTTCCGATGAGGAGGGCGGTTCCGGCATCCACGCCATCTGGCGCTTCACTCTCGAAAAGCGCAAGCCAGAAGACGTCATGGAAGATCTCGACGCCTTCACCGTCTCCCACGACGGCTCCAAAATCCTCTACGCCCGCCACGGCAGCTTCGCCATCGCTCCGGCCGATGACCTCAAGTCCGGCAACGACAACCCCGGAAAGCCCATCAACCTCGGCGGCATGGAAACCACCATCGATCCCCGCGCCGAGTGGCGTCAGATCTACGACGAAACCTGGCGCATCGAACGCGACTTCCTCTACGACCCCAACACCCACGGCCTCTCGATTCCCAAAATCGAAGCCAAGTACCGGCCTTACCTCGACGGCCTCGCTTCGCGCTCCGAGTTCACTTATCTCAACATCGAAATGCTCGGCGAAATCACCATCGGCCACATGTTCGTCAACGGACCTCGTCCCCATGACAACGCACCCAAGGCCGGCCTCCTTGGCGCCGACTACACCATCGAAAACGGCCGCTATCGCATTAAGAAAATTCTCGGCGGACAAAACTGGACTCCCGGCCTCGCTTCCCCGCTTACCCTCCCCGGCGTCTACGTCAAAGAAGGCGAATACATCCTCGCCGTCAATGGCAAAGAGCTGAAAGGTTCTGACAACCTCTACCAATCCTTCGACGGAACCGCCGGCAAACAAACCGTGCTCCACGTCGGGCCCAACCCCGACGGCAAAGATGGACGCGACGTCACCGTCATTCCCATCGACGACGAAGACGGCCTCCGCAACATCGACTGGGTCGAATCCAACCGCCACAAAGTCGACGAGCTCTCCGGCGGCAAAGTCGCCTACGTCTACATGCCCAATACCGGCGGCTCCGGCTATTCCAGCTTCAACCGCTACTTCTACGCGCAGCTCGACAAGCAGGCCCTCGTGCTCGACGAACGCTACAACGAAGGCGGCTTCATCGCCGACTACGTCGCTGAAGTGCTCAAACGCACGCCCCTCTCCGGCGCAAAAGAACGCGACGGCAAACCCATCATCGATCCCGTCGGCGCCATCTTCGGACCCAAGGTCATGCTTATCAACCAGAACTCCGGTTCCGGCGGCGATGCCATGCCCTGGTACTTCCGCAAATCCGGCATCGGCAAGCTCATCGGCACCCGCACCTGGGGAGGCCTCGTCGGCATTGGCGGCTATCCGCCACTCATCGATGGCGGCGGCGTCACCGCTCCGCGCTTCGGCATCTATGGCCTCAAAAACGATTGGGAAGTCGAAAACCACGGCATCGCCCCAGACATCCAGGTCGAAGATCTGCCCAAAGACTTCGCCGCTGGACACGATGCCCAGCTCGAAACCGGCGTGAAAACGGTCCTCGAAGAGTTAAAGGCCAACCCGGTTCCACAGTTCTCCATTCCGCCCTATCCGAACTACCACAAGAACGACGGCCTCGGAAAATAACCAACTCTCGCAGCACAAGCATGGGCGCCCGCGCGGCGCCCATTTTCATTTGGCCTGATAACTGCGCAACGCCTACCGCTTCCCCTTGGGGTCATATTGAAAACACTGCTCAATCGACACCCCCAGCACACCCGCCACCTTGAACGCAGTCTCCAGCGACGGCGAATACTTGTCCTGCTCAATCGCAATCACCGTCTGCCGCGTCACGCCAATTCGATCCGCAAGCTCCTGCTGCGTGATCTCCTTCATGGCCCGCAGTTCCCTCACCTTGTTCCGTATCGCGGGCATCAGAGCGCTCTCCGGTACGACACAATCTGCGTAGCCGTCTTGGTAATATCCGCAATCACCAACATGCCAAAGAACACGCTCAGAAAATGCAGGCCCATCCTCTTGTCGTCCAGCGGCATATTTCCCACCGTCGAGTGAAACCACAGCATGCTCAGCCCCAGCACCATCAAAATCGTAAACGTCAGGTACCCCGCGCGATAGCCACGCAGTTGAATCAACTGGTCCCGCTCATCCGTTACCCGGTTGCGCGTGAATGCAGAAATCAGCAGCTGCAGAATCACCTGCAACACAATGATCCCTGCAATCAACCCCGCCACCTTGTTCACCGTGTTTTCTTGGTGGAAAAAGAAATACGCGCCGTACACCACCAGCTCCGCCGCAAGCGAAGCATAAAGGGACTTCTCCCTGTACGAAAGTCCTGTCGCCATCGATTCACTCCAATGTCAAAAATCTTTAACACGCACCACACTACCCTCACTCTCTATCAATGTCAAATATTTTTTACACCCATATTCGCGATTGACCCGCGAAGCACGGTGATACAGTGGAGGTTCCCAAACGGAGTGCAATTCAAGGTCGAGGAAATCATGAAGCATCCTCCCGCCGCTACCTTTGCGTGCGTCCTCTCTGGTCTCATGGGCGCGTTCTCAGTTCTCGCCGCGCAACAACTCAGTCAAACCCAGCGCATTCCTCAATTCGAAAACGATACGGTCAAGGTCTGGAAGTCGGTCGTGCTTCCCAACGCGCCCCTGACCATGCATCGCCACGAACATCCGCGCGTCATCATCGCCCTCCGCGGAGGCACAATGAAAATTGTCGAAGACAAAGGCGGCTCGGAAGACCATGTTTGGGAAACCGGCAAAGCCTACTGGCTGCCTTCCAATGAGCCCGGCACCATGCACGCCGATGTCAACGCAGGAAAAGAGCCAATGGAAGTCATGGTCGTTGAGCTCGAACACGAAAAGTGAGCGCACTGGTCCCTGGCCCTCAAGACAAGCGGCCTCGGCTAGCTTGCCCGGAACAAATCCGCCCCGCCCCGCGTATGTCTCCCTATGAAGTCAGTCTGCGCCATCGCCGCCGTCATGCTCGCCTTCAGTCTCACCGGCTTCGCTGATACAAAGGTCCCCTGCGGCCAATCCCTCAGCCGGCCTCTGTCGGCCAGGGCGACCCTCCTCATCGATTCCCGGCCCGCCGGACTTGAAATCGTTGCCACCGACCAGGAAACCCTCCGCGTCTCCTGCACGGCAGGCGACGACGAGACCGCCGGCGATGTCGTCCTTCATTTCTCCTCAACAGCGCATGGCGGCAAACTGTCGATCGAAGGCCCTTCTGTACACCATCGCAACAACGGAATCCAGGTCAAGATCGAGGTTCCCCGCAGAACCAACCTCGCCATTCGCATGGGAGCAGGTCAGCTCACCATCGAAGACGTCAAGGGCGATAAGGATCTTGACCTCGGCGCAGGACAGATCACGATCAAATCCATCCACGCGGGCGACTACCGCAGCGTGGACGCATCCGTCAGCATCGGCCAGGTCCAGGCAAGTGCTTTCGGCGTCAACTCAGGCGGTTTCTTCCGCAGCCTCAGCCGCAAGAATCCAGACGGCGAATATCAGCTCAAGGCGCATGTCACCACGGGACAAATCGAGCTCCTCGGCAATGCGGAGCACGACGGCGAAAGCCCCAAACCCGACTGATCCCGACTCGTCCCGCTACTTCCTCACTCTTGCCAGCGTCTTCCGGACAGCCGCCTTTTTCGCCGCAGCCTTCTTCACGAGCGTCTTTTTCACCGCCGCGTTCTTCGCTGCCACCTTTTTTGCCGCCTTTGCCGCGGTTTTCTTCACGGTCTTCACCGTCTTGTTCGCAGACACCTTTTTGGCCGCCCGGCCCACCGCTCGCTTCACCGTCTTCACGGCCTTCTTCGCAGGCGCCTTCTGCAATGCCCCGCTCACCACGTTCACCGCCGAATCAACCGCTGTCTTGATCGCGCCGGCTGCCTCGGATGCTGCCTCCAGCCCCATCCCAACCGCAAAACCTGCCCGGTCTACTATCGTTTTCTTCGCCATTCTCATTCTCCTTGGATTGTCCGTTTCTGTGCAGCTACGAATCGTACGCTCATCTCACGCCAAAACGCTCAGCTGGCTTCATGATCTCCAGACTCCTGTATTAGATGCAGCGCGGCACGCGGCTCGGTCAAAAGCCGCAAGAATATCGACCGAGCGAGCACAGAGTGTGGCCGACGATTGAAAAGGCGAAGCAAATGGCTCAAGAATCCGCGACTCAACTCTCCACGGCGCAACGATGACTCCTGAATCACCCCCAACCCGGAAAGAACCGCTTGATCCATACCCCCTCGAGGCGTTGTCACAGTGGTAACTTCCGAGCGGGCCAAGACTCGACCGCAACGCGATTCGCGGATGCCGGGGCGTTGATCAGGACAAATGCTTCACTGCTTGGGCCGCGACTCCGGCGGCACAAGACCTGCCAGCCGGTAATACACAACGAGCTGGCCGTAGTGTTCACCGCTATGTTCGATAATGCCGTAGGCTATGTCGAGAACGCGAGATTTCTCCTCAGGAAGATAAACAACCTCCGTCGTCATGCCTTTTTCGCCTTTCGCCTCGATGGCGCCAGCGCCATCGGCGAAGGATTTCTTGACGAACGCAACAATGTCGGCCTTGGACTTGTATTGGTCGCGCTTCGGATCTTCTGCCGCAGGAGTCTTCTGCCCCATCACAGAATTCGTGAAGTAGTAGCAGGAACCCGCCGCGTGCAGCAACTGCTCGGCGAAGCTCCGCTGCGCGGGCGTCGGCTTGAAATCGTACTTGTCCTCGGGAAAATCTTCGGCCATTGCCGTCAGCTTGCGGCCAATCTCATTCCAGGAATCGAGCACGACTTTCATTTCCGGATCTGCAGGCTTGACGGCTGCATCTTTCTTCATCGCGTCCTGGGCATGGCCGGGCAATGCGAATACCAGCAGGACAATAGCGAGAAACGGTGTTCTTTTCATTTCATCCTCCACACTTGAGTTCCGCGAATCCAAGCTTCACTTTCTTATTTCGCCTGCGCCAGCTCCGCAACCACTGCGGCAACTTTTTCCAGTATCTCGTTCCAGCCCTCGAGTTGCCCGCTGCTCTTGGCGCTCTCCAGGGAATCATTTCCAATGTGTGTGACTTTTGTCTGGCCGTTGCCGAGATCCTCAAAGAGGGTCACGTCATACGCCCCGGCTACGGCCTCATGTTCTATTCCTAATTGCTCAGGCTCCATCTTGTTTCCTTCCGAGTCCGAAAAGTACATGGAGGAAACAATCTTTTCGTGCAGAACAATCTCGTGGTATTCAATCGCGTTCCAGCCCTCGTACCCGTCCGGCGTCCTCATGCAGAGGAGAGACTTTCCTCCAACCCGAACATCCATCTTGCAAACGGGCGCAGTGAAGCCCTTCGGCCCCCACCACTGCATCACGTACTTCGGGTCTGTCCACGCCTTCCAAACCAACTCGCGTGGAGCATCAAAGATTCTCGTAACAACCATCCGCTCGACGTCCCTACCTGTGTTTTCTGCCATCTCTCGCCTCCTCTTTCTTCATCTGATTGACAACGACTTCCAGTTTGTCGAAGCTCTCTTCCCAGAATCGGCGATAGCTCATCGCCCAGTTGCTCACTGTCTTGATCGCCTCTGGCCTCAGCGTGCACACGCTCTCGCGTCCGCGCCTTTTCTTGGTCACAATCCGCGCCCGTACCAGGCAGGCGATATGTTTTGAAATCATCTGCTGCGAAAGCGCAAACGGCTCCGTCAATCCATGCACAGTCGCAGGCCCAAGCGAGAGCCGTTGGATCATCGCCCGCCGGGTCGGATCCGACAAAGCCGCAAAGGTTGTACCAAGTTGATCCACAACCATATGGTAGTGAATTGTCGGTCGATGTCAACTGCTAATTTTGCGATTCTTGATTTGATCTGGCCACGCGACGCTTTGCCGAATGGTGACGGAAACAGCGGTTCAGGCTGCGATTCGCGATGAGACTTGAAACGGCAGCGCTCATGCAAATGAGCTTTTGATTCGCTTCAGCGTCGCCATGGGGCAATTTGGCTGAATCACCGCCCACCCGGAGATGACCCCAAGATTTGGATCGCTTCCAGGTCGCCCACAACACGACCCCACTCTTGATTCGCCTGCAATGGCGGGACGCGGATTCGTTCTTTTCTTCGGTGCTAGAATCTGGTCCGTGGCGATCTACACGGTGACCGAAGGTTGGCACGAGGCGCAGGCTCAAAGACTGCGAAGAGTGCGGCGTTGGCTAAGGGGCATAGTTGTGCCTCTGCTTCTGATTGCCGTATATCTTAACGTCTACCATCCGGGGCACTTGGCAACGCTGTACAGAAGTTTGTCGATTGCGTCATTTGTCGTTCTGGTCAATCTTTGGTCTCCGTTTCGCCGAAGGAATGTCTACGACGAAATAGCCGCGAGATTTCAACCCCTATCTTTCGAGATTAGCTCGGCTGGTTTCTCCGTAAACTGCGGTTCTCGCTCCAAATTCATTCCTCGAAATAAATTGGCACGCGTGGAGGAACCACTGAACGGGCGTGCAATGTATGTCCGAACACGAAATCGCTTCCTATGGTTCGCAATTCCGCGCCAAACCGATTGTTATGAAGGCATCAAGACTGAATTCACATCAATCGGCGTGCCAATTGTGGAAGCATCGCGTCCGGTGAATTGGGGCTTTCTTTTCGTTTTTCTGTATTGTTCCTCGCTATTATGTAGTGTTCTGACGCATAACCGGATTGCCCTCTCAATCAATTTGCTGTTGGCTCTGATTTTGGGTATTTCAGGCATAGTCTCCACTAACTCTTGGACCGGAGATCGTCGCACGATGATTGAAGCAAGGTTAGGCTCTTTCATTCCAGCCGTCGTTGCAGGCGCTGCTCTCCTCTTTTCGTTCGGGCCGTTTTAACGGGATTGCTTTCTAGCGACCTATTGCATCAGCGTCGTTCGTTCTCATTACACAGAATGGTTGAAAAGACAGCAATGTTGAGAAGATTGCACACTTCTGCATGAATCACGGCCCATTCGGAAATAACCCCAAAATTTGGATTCCTTCCGGGTCGCCCACAATTCGACCGCCGACTGAAGTTGTGCCAGTATTTGGTCAACCAGCGTGTAAAGATTGGGAAAGTCAACAATGGAACTCAGCGACAACTGGCCTCCAGGACAAAGCCTCCGCGAAATTAATGCGAGCATACCGAGGAAGGTGCGCTTGGCCGACGAGTCGCGGAAGGTTCTCTTGATCCTCGCAACGTCTCTCTTCGGGGGATTGATTTGGTTCGGTTGGTGATCCTTCGATTCCATTGAACAATTGCGGCAGCGAGACGCATTGCGACAAAATGGCAATGAAGTGTTGGGACAGATCACCGAAATAAGCGGAGCGCGTTCAGTCTTTGTCCACTACACGTTTCGCGTTGGCGGTGCCGACTATCGAGGCAAGATCGAACTGGACGATGCGGTTGCTTCCAGTTCAGCAAATGGTCGTTCAAGGCACGCCTCTGAAGGCGATCAAATTCCGATTCAGTTTCTTCCATCCGATCCATCCGTGAACCATCCCCGAGACTGGTCTTGGTGGTCATGGTGGGATTTAGCACCCCACCTGCTCTTCTTCGCAATTACTTGTTTTGGCCTTGGTGGTGCGGTGTATTTCTTCCGGTTGAGGAAACTAGCGTGTAACGGGCGCGTGGTCGAAGGTACAGTCACAGCGTGCGCCCCGAACCGAAGCAAATTTAGGGTTGATTATGAATTTCGCACTGAGGAAAACTCTGTTGTCGAGGGTTCGGATAGCTTTTGCGCTGAGGAATGTCAACTCGGCTCGAAAATCCGGGTCATCTATCTCCGTAATAGCCCGGAGCGAAATAGCACTTATCCAATGTCAGACTTCCCGACGGGCGATGTTTGATGCTTAGTTCTGAGCGAATTACCGCCTATTCGGAAATCGTCTCGATTTCGGGCGGGTGGTCTACTCCTCGTTTTGGAAAACCGTGGGGTGCCCCATCCTTCGCTTCGTTCTTGCGAAGGGTGGGAGAGCAAAAAACTCAACCGGCCACCGGTTTTCCTATTTCGCCGCCGGAAAATACAGTGCTTCAATCACTTTCCCAAATCGGAACTCACCCATGACCAACGATTCGATTCCCTCCCGCACTCTTGCCGTCCAATACACCGCAAACGCGTAGACTGCTATCAGACGTAGAAAAAGAAACGCGGCGATCCCCAATCCGGGTGCCGCTTCCTTTTGCGGCAAATCTCCGTTTGAGCCAATGCAGCAAATGTGCGCATAACCCCGGTATAGAACTGTCTTTCTCAGCGTTAACCCGCAGGGAATCTTAGGGATAAGGGCCAGAATGAGGTACCCCCCCTCCCCCCTCCACTGGCGGCATGCCTGTTGACCGGATCGCAATTCTGGCCAGCGAACATTTCACCGGATCAACGGCTGACCCACCTTGACGAACTCCGCTAACCCCGCCAACTCCGCTTCTGCGGGCTGTGAACCTGTGGAACTGTGAAACGGTGGGCTCTTGCGTCCAGTGCGGCTGCCTGAAATCCTGCCCTGAGCGAAGTCGAAGGGGCCAGTCCCGCCCGGCACCTACTTGGTCGCCAAACTCGCTCCATGGCTCACCGGCCGGTGTGCCGCAATCCACGCATAGTGCAGACCCGACACAACCGTCAGCACCATCGTGGACCAGAGCGAAAACGTTCGCAGCAGAACCACCCACGGCGCCTGCGTCAGCTGATGCAGCAGAACTAAAGCGACTGCCAGAACCTGCGCCAGCGTATTGGCCTTTCCAAAAACGCTGGGATGAAACTCGCGCCGGCCCGCCGCAGCATACAGAATCGCCGAAACCAGCAAAATGCACACGTCCCGGCCAAACACCAGAACCGTCACCCGCACCGGCATCAACCCTTCATGCAGCAACACCAGGAACAGCGTGCTCAACAGCAGCTTGTCCGCCACCGGATCGAGATACTGTCCCAGCGTCGTTTGCTGCTTCAGCACCCTCGCCAGCAACCCGTCCAGTGCGTCGCTCAGCCCTGCGACAACAAACAGGACAAAGCCCACTTCGAACCGGTTTTCGAGGATGGCCGCAACCAGAAACGGTGCCAGGCAGATCCGCATCAGCGTCAGCAGGTTGGGTGCGGATCGGAAAGGATTGTTCCTGCGCGTCGGAGCGTCGGCCATATCGTTTTCTAACTGCAGGGAAGCCAGGTCTCGCTGAACGCGTTCCGCTTCCGTCACCGATGGTATAGCAGAGGCTGCGGTTCTTCACAAACCAGACAGGCCGGATTGCTTCCCCTTGTCAGCTGAGACCGGCGAATCTGTCAATCTGAGCCTTTGTCTCGTCTCTCATGTCGCGGCCCTCGAGCCAACTCCGATACCAGTCCACGGTCCATTCGAGCGCCGTCTCAATCCCCAACCGCGGATACCAACCCAACACAGATCGGGCTCGGCTTGCGTCCAGCCGAAGCGTGTGATGCTCCCGCACGTGTTCACTCTCATCGCGAACCCAGGACGCATCCTCGCCCCATAACCCGGCGACCTTCGATGCGATCGCGCCCACAGGCCATGCATCTTCATCGCGAGGGCCAAAATTCAAAGACTCAGGAACGCCTTCGGGCTGAGCCAGCATCCGCTCCGCAAGCTGTATGTATCCGCCCAGTGGATCAAGCACGTGCTGCCATGGGCGAATCGCGTTGGGCCGGCGAATCAGCACGGGCCGCTTCATTTCAAATCCCCGGACGAGATCTGGAATCAGTCGATCCTGAGCCCAGTCGCCTCCGCCAATCACGTTTCCCGCTCGCACCGTGGCTACCGACACCTTCTGATCTCTCAACTCGTCGACAGGAAAGTAGGAACTTCTATATGCAGCCACTACCAGCTCAGAACACGCTTTACTCGAGGAGTAAGGATCTGACCCGCCAAGCCGATCCGATTCCGTGTAAGGCCGCTCCCGCTCTCCGTTTTGATACACCTTGTCCGTCGTCACACACACGACCGCACGCACGCTCGGAGTCTGGCGCACTGCCTCCAAAAGGTGAGCCGTCCCCATCACATTTGTGGCGAACGTCCCAACCGGATCGGCATAAGACCTCCTCACAAGAGGTTGAGCGGCGAGATGAAATACGACCTCAGGATGAAATTCGCTGATCGCTTTTTGCAGCGTCGCAAGATCGCGGATGTCCCCGCGCACATCCTCAAGGACCTCGCCGATGGATGCCGCTGCAAACATGCTTCGTCCCGGTTCAGGATCCAGGGCGTAGCCTCGAATCACTGCTCCGCGGCTCGCGAGCCACAGCGAGAGCCAGCTTCCTTTGAACCCAGTATGCCCGGTGAGAAAGACCCTGCGCCCCTTCCAGGATGTCACCACGACTTCCATGGTGCCTTCCCTGAAACCCAGAGCTCTTCCAGCCGCTGCTTCTCCCGCAGAGTATCCATTGCCTGCCAGAATCCGTGATGAAAGAAGGCCTCAACCTGTCTCTTCTCTGTCAGTTTCTGCATCGGATCCTGCTCGAACATTGAGCGCTCGTCCGTCACCTCGCGCATCGCTGCCGGCGACATCACATAAAACCCGCCATTGATCCAGCCGCCCTCGCCCTCTGGCTTTTCCTGGAAAGCGTTAATCGTCGTCCCTGTAATTCCCAGCGCCCCGAATCGGGCTGGGGGCTGCACTGCAGTGACAGTTACGAGTTTTCCGTGGCGACGATGAAACGCGATCGTTTCGCTTATGTCGATATCGCTCACTCCATCGCCATAGGTCATGCAAAACGTATCGTCGCCCTCCAGGTACTTTTCAATGCGAAGCAGCCGCCCACCAGTACCTGTGAGATCGCCTGTGTCAATCAAAGTGACATGCCAGGGTTCCGCGACACTTTGGTGCACTTCCATCCGGTTTTCCCGCATGTCAAACGTCACATCCGACATGTGCAGAAAGTAGTTCGCGAAGTACTCCTTGATCAGATACCCTTTGTATCCGCAACAAATGATGAAGTCGTTGATTCCGTGCCGCGAATACATTTTCAGAATGTGCCAGAGAATCGGTCGTCCACCGATTTCAACCAAGGGTTTGGGACGTGTTCCAGTCTCTTCACTCAGCCTTGTACCCAACCCGCCTGCTAATATAACCGCTTTCATCTCAATCCTTTATAAGGCCAAATCCGCTCGGCGCACGAGGAATAATCAAAAGAACCGGTTAGTTTGGTAATGCGCTTGAGTCGCCTGTCATTCGACTAATACACTACACCGGAAACTGCTTTTAGTATGCTGAACGAGTGGAACTTAGATGACCCCTAGAGACGTGGAACTACGCGGAAAAATTCGCGATCTCGTTGCCGAATATTACGCTGAAGCATTTCCATCATCCGCGTTCAATCCCGGAAAGACACCCGTTCCTGTTTCTGGAAAAGTCATCGAAGCGGACGACCTTCAGTCGGTTGTCGACTCTGTTCTCGATGGATGGTTCACAACCGGCCGATTCGCTGAAGACTTCGAACGCAAACTTGCTCGCTTTGTTGGCGTGCGCAGCGCTTTGTTGGTGAATTCGGGTTCGTCGGCCAATCTCGTTGCCGTCAGCGCCTTGACCTCACCCAGGCTCGGAGATAGGCGGCTGCAACCCGGCGACGAAGTGATTACCGTAGCCGCAGGGTTCCCCACCACGGTAAATCCACTGTTTCAAAATCAATTGGTTCCCGTTTTTGTCGACATTACCCTTCCTACCTACGAAATCGACGTCACCCAACTGGAAGCCGCGCGCAGTTCCAGGACGAAAGCCGTCATGGTTGCGCATACACTCGGCAACGCTTTCGATCTCGATGCGGTAACAAATTTTGCCAAGAAATACAATCTGTGGCTGATCGAGGACTGCTGCGACGCGCTCGGAACGACCTGGAAAGGACAGCCCGTCGGTTCATTCGGTGATATCGCCACGGTGAGCTTTTATCCCGCTCATCACATCACCATGGGTGAGGGCGGCGCGGTATTGACTAATAAGCCCGACCTCAAAGTGCTTCTCGAATCGTTTCGCGATTGGGGTCGGGATTGCTGGTGCGACACCGGCAAAGAGAACACCTGTGGCAAGCGCTTCGACTGGCAACTCGGAGAACTCCCTTGCGGCTACGACCACAAATATATCTATTCCCATGTGGGTTACAACCTTAAGGTGACTGACATGCAGGCAGCGCTTGGCGTTTCTCAGATCGCAAAGCTGCCGCGCTTTATTGAGCAACGCAAGCAGAATTTCCGCTACCTTCGCGCTGCACTTGCGCCACTCGAGAATTCCCTGATATTGCCTGAGGCGACAGAGGGAAGCGACCCTTCCTGGTTTGGCTTTCTCATCGGCGTACGTAGCGAAGCTCCCTTTTCGCGAGCAACCCTCATTCAAGCTCTTGAATCGCGCAACATCCGGACGCGGTTGCTTTTCGGCGGCAACTTATTGCGCCAACCAGCCTATGCCGGGCTTGCGTACAGGACCGTCGGTGAACTCCCCAATTCAGATTTCGTGATGAACAACGTGTTCTGGCTCGGGGTGCACCCGGGCCTGACCCATCCGATGCTCGATTTTGCCGTCCAGACCATTCGCGACTTCGTACAAGACCCCATCGCATTTGGCGGCGAGCAGGAGGTCATTATAATTTCCAGTGACAAGCCCTAGGCTCCGCTCAGGATTGCAACTGACCTGGCTTGCGAGCTTCAGGCTCATTGATACCAGGCTGCCGTGCGCCGGATTGCTTCACGCAACTCGATCCTCTCGCGCAAACCGAGTTCAGCTTGGGCCTTTCGCACGTCGGGTACATACCGCACCCGCTTTGCTCCCAGGTCAGAAACGCCGGCAATCTCGACCTTGAGCTCGTGGTTGATGACGTTTACCACTTCGCGCGCTAAATCGCCAATGCTGATGGAGTGACTCGATCCAACATTGAAAGTAGTCAGGTTCGCTCCCGACTCACCCGCCCTAAATAGCAACGTCCATAGCCAGATCGCGAGGTCTGCCGCATAAAGATAGGAACGCACAGGCGTTCCATCTCCACGGACAGAAACAGTCTTTCCCGCCAACGCATCCGCAATGAAGTTGCCAATGGCGAAGTGCTCCCTCAACGGGAGATGTGGTCCGACAAATGCAAAACAGCGCGCAATCGAGCATTGGATGCCAAACTCTCGCGCAAGCAAAGCGCACATTCGCTCTGAAATGCGCTTTCCCTCCGCGTAAGCCGAATCCGGGCCGAGCCCGGCAGGGCCGCCCTTGTAATCCTCGGGAATCTGACTCATCCCCTCGGGCTGCCGGCCATACACCGCGCCCGAGCTCAAATACAGTAGGCGCGCGTCGCAATTTTTCTTGGCCATCTCTAGTACGCGCTCCGTACCGCTGACCAGAATGCTCATCAGATCGGCAGCACCCGTAGAACCGCTCGCTGTCGTCGGCGCTGCGCCATGGATGAGGAAATCAAACTTGCAGTCACGAAATTCAAATGTGCGAATGTCACCTTGGACCAATTGGATCGATGGATCACTGGCAAGATGAGGCATTCTCTGCAGAAATGCATGAGGATCGCGACTCAATACTGTTGCCGAAAGCCCAAGGCTCAATTTCCGGTTGCAATGGGCAACGCTCTCGAGCAACCACGCGCCAAAAAAACCGGTCCCGCCCGCAATAAAGATTCGCCCGCCGCGCGCACCTTCCCACAAAGAACGCGTGTACTCCAGAACATGATCGAGATCGTCTTTCGGCAGAGGCTTCACGCACCCAGCATAAACTGCCGTGAGAACCGTTCGTTGCCCAGTGTCCCCTCGATCCTCCGGCATCGGCCGCAGGGCGCCGGCAGCAGGCCCGAATACAGTTTTCCCCGCTGCCAAAGCCAGTTATATCTTCAGTAACCGCTGCCGCGCCGGTTCTGCGTCTCCCCGTTTAAGAAACTGTTATGATTGCCGCGGAATAGGCCCGGAAGCGCCCACAGCCGTACTCGCGCAACTCCCTGCTGTCGCCAATTCCAATGGGAGTAGAAGTCTTATGAATAAGATTAAAATCGGAAATCGGTCGGTCGGGCAGGATGAGCCCTGCTTCATTATTGCTGAAATCGGAATTAACCATAATGGCAACATAGATATCGCCAAGCGACTAATCAGCGTGGCCGTCGCTGCCGGCTGCGACGCTGTCAAATTTCAAAAGCGTACGGTCGAAATTGTCTACACTCAAGACGAACTCGCCAAGCCGCGTGAGAACCCGTTTGGACCCACAAACGGCGACCTGAAGTTTGGACTCGAATTCGGCTACGAAGAATACGAAGAGATTGACGCATTCTGCAAGTCAGTCAAGATGTGCTGGTTTGCTTCACCGTGGGATGAACAATCCGTCGACTTCCTGGAACAGTTCAAACTGCCTGTTTACAAGATTGCTTCAGCCTCTCTCACCGACGACAGCTTGCTTCGTCGCGCGCGGCTCACCGGCAAGCCCATCATTCTCTCCACAGGCATGAGCACCTACGCTGAGATTGACCATGCCGTGGAAGTCCTCGGCAAAGAAAACCTGATCCTCATGCACGCAACCAGCACTTATCCCGCCAACTACGACGAACTCAATCTTCGCGCGATTCCCACCATGATCGAGCGCTACGGGGTACCGATTGGCTACTCAGGTCACGAAACGGGAATTCCAACAAGCGTCTGCGCAGCGGCATTGGGCGCCTGCTCTGTTGAGCGCCACATTACTCTGGACCGTGCTGGTTGGGGTTCCGATCAGGCTGCTTCATTGGAGCCGAACGGCATCACGCGGCTCGTGCGCGACATCCGACTTTGGGAGCAATCCATGGGCGACGGCATCAAGCGCGTCTATGAGCGCGAGTTCCCCATCATCAAGAAGCTTCGCCGCGTCGGCGCAGCGGTCTAGCCGCGCATGGCTGATTCTGATCTCGCAAAGAGTCACTTGGCAAAAATCCGTGCCGTGGCGCTGGACGTGGACGGCGTACTCACCGACGGTGGCCTCTGGTGGGGACCTGCTGGTGAAGAATGGAAACGATTCTGCTTCGCAGATATTATGGGCATTTCTCTAGCCCGGCGCGCCGGTTTCGACTTCGCGATGATCTCCGGTGAGGACAGCCCCTTGATCGACCGCTATGCTCAAAAAATGATGATTCGCCATGTGGTGAAAGGGTGTCGCGACAAGCGCGCTGCACTGCTGGCATTTTCTGCCTCTGTGAACATTCCCCTGGCAGAAGTTTGCTACATGGGAGATGACGTCAACGATCTGCCCGCAATGCGTGTCGCTGGATTTTCTGCAGCACCAGCCAATGCTGCAAAAGAAATCTTGCCCCACGCGCATTTTGTGGCAAAGAGCAACGGCGGCAACGGCGCTGTTCGTGAATTGATTGAAAAACTATTGGAGGCCCGCGGCCTTTCCGCGTCGAGCGTCTATTCGAACTCCTGATTGAACGTAGCCATTTTTCAAGCTAAATACGGTTGAATTTATGAAATTATCCGATTATGTTGTGCGCTTTGTCGCTGATCAAGGCGTGAAACACGTATTTTTAGTCACTGGCGGCGGAGCCATGCACCTAAACCAGTCGCTGGGCGCAGAATCGCGTATCGAGCCCATCTGCAACTCGCACGAGCAGGCCAGTGCCATGTGCGCCGAATCCTATGCCAAAGTCACGAATCACCTGGGTGTATGCATGGTCACCACGGGCCCTGGAGGCACCAACGCGGTCACTGGTGTTGCCGGAGCATGGTTGGACTCAACACCGACTCTATTTATCTCGGGACAGGTCAAACGTCCTGACCGCATGTTCGACAAAGATGGACAACCGCTCGGTATGCGGCAGCTTGGAGTGCAAGAAGTGGATATTGTCTCCATCGTCAAGCCGATCACCAAATACGCGGTCACTGTTCTTGACCCAGAAGAGATTCGCTATCACTTGGAGAAGGCCGTTTACCTCGCCATCCATGGCCGCCCAGGACCTGTATGGATCGACCTCCCTCTTGATGTGCAAGCATCTCCACTTGAAGATCCTTCCTCTCTCCGCAGTTTCAATCCCGCAGAACTCGAAACCGATACGCGTCCCTCAGATCTCAAGGATCAAGTGAGGCGCTTAATTGAAAAACTCAACAAGGCCCAACGCCCGCTCCTTTTCGCCGGCAACGGTATTCGCCTTTCCCGCGCTGTCAACGAATTTGATGAGCTTCGAAATTTTCTGAAGATCCCTTCGGTCGCAACGTGGTGTGCAGCCGATCTGGTCCCCAGCGATCAGCCCACGTTTGTCGGCCGGCCCGGCGCCGTTGCAGCCCGGGGCGCCAATTTCGCGCTCCAAAACTGCGATTTCCTGTTGGCTATCGGGGTACGTCTCGATTTCGCGGTCACCGGTTATGCTCCTCAACGACTCGCCCGGGAAGCACACAAGGTCGCCGTCGATATCGATCCCGCAGAATTAGTGAAGCTTCACCCTCACATCCAGCAGCCAATTTGCGCCGATGCCAATGCATTCTTGCAAGAGCTGCTTTTGCAAAAAGACTCCATCCAAGTGAAAGACTTTTCAACATGGAATGCGCGCTGCGCCGACTGGAAGACGCGCTACCCGGTAGTGACAGCAGAACATCGCAATCCCGACAGCCTAGTCAGCATCTTCAACCTTGCCGAGGTCATTGGTACGGAATCGCGGCCGGACGATTTGCTGGTCTCGGGAAGTTCAGGCAGCGGCATCGAGATCTTTCTCCTGGCCTGCCCCACGCGTAACGGGCAACGCATCTATCACACAGCCGGCCTCGGAGCCATGGGTTACGGGCTGCCCATGTCCATCGGCGTCTGCATCGGCGGAGGCCGCAAGCGCACCATTCTCGTGGATGGCGACGGGGGCTTCCAGTTCAACATCCAGGAACTGGAAACCGCTGCACGCCTCAAGCTCCCCATCAAGTTCTTCCTTCTTAACAACGACGGGTACGCCTCCATCCGCGCGTCGCAGAAGGGATACTTTGGCAAGCCCAACATCGGTTGCGACCGGGCCACCGGACTCACGGTGCCCGATATGAGCAAGGTGGCCGCGGCCTACAACATCCCTTCCGTTGTGATTGCCGATCAGAAGAGTCTGCGCGAAGACGTGCGCCGCGCCCTGGCCATGGAAGGGCCCGTGGTTGTCGATGTCCATGTGATTCCTGACGAGATGCGCGCACCGCGGCTGCAGTCGTATCAGAAGCCGGACGGTTCCATGGTGTCGAAGCCGTTGGAGGACATGTTCCCGTTCCTGCCCCGCGAGGAATTCCTGGCGAACATGATTGTGAAACCGCTGCCGGAGTGATTTGGGAGAGGCAAGACCGACTGAAGGCTGGCCAACCTCAATCTCAGTTTGAGATTGGCCCGGAATTCCCAGGGGGGTCATCGTCTGCAGTTGTTTGACGAAAGGAAAAGTTCCGGTGACCAAAGAAGCTGGAGATTACACCAATCATCATCACAATGGCAGCACCAACGTATGGGGCTTGTCCCGGTTTTTGCAGGACGTGGCGCAAGATTGTTACCACGATCGGCAGTCCGATCAACCCAAGCAACGAACTGCCGCCGTAAACGGCGAAGCAGCGAATCCACTCGCGCAGGTAGTTCCCCTTGGTGCGGAAGACGAACCACTTGTATCCCAAGAAGGCCGCAGAAATCGCAAGGAAGTTCGAGATGACGGCAGCGTACATATAGCTGTAGGAGCCAAGGCCCCGGAATGACCAGGTCAATAAAGCGTATACGCCAAAGCTAAAACCGGAATTGAATCCGCCGACAAGGGCGTAGCGCGCGAGTTGCGAGAGGGATTTGTGCAGGTTCTTCCCCACTTCCGACTAACATGCTTAGAAGTTGATGCGTTCCTTTTCGGTGACGAGCGGACGGTTCATTACCTGCGTGTGAATAGATCCGACGTACTCGCCGATGATACCCAGGGCGATGAGCTGCACAGATCCGAGGAAGAAGAGGCCGAGCGCCACGGGGGCAACTCCTACGGTAAAGCGCGACCAGAAGATGAGCTTATAGATGAGATAAAACATTCCCGCCGAGAAGCTCAGAAATGCCGAAATGAATCCACCGAAGATGACTAGGCGCAAGGGAACCTTGGAGAGATTGGTTATGCCGAGCATGGCGAGGTCGTAGAGCGTATAAAAGTTGTTCTTAGTGATGCCCCGCTCGCGACGCTTCTTTTGATAGTAGACTCTGGCAATCGGCAATCCGATCTCGGCAATCATGCCGCGGAAGTAAGGGTACGGGTCTCGATAGTTGGCGCGGACCAGCTCTACGACGGTTCGATCGTATAGACCGAATCCCGTGAAGTGCTCGAGGACACTCACATTCGTGAGCCGGGCAACCAGCCGGTAGTAGGCGGTGCGGATGGCGAACATCAGACCGCTCTCGTCTGCCGACTCTTTAATCGCAGCGACAATCGCGAAGCCATCTTCCAACTTGCGAATCATTTCGATGAAGAGTTCCGGCGGATCCTGCAGATCGGCAGCCAGACTTCCCACGGCATCGCCCTGGGCCTGCAAGAGTCCATTCATGCCGGAGCGATCGGCGCCGACGTTGCGTGCGTTCAGGATCACCTTCACGCTGGGGTCTTCGGCAGCCATCGCCCGCAGTTCTTCCACTGTGCCGTCCGTCGAGGCATTGTCGACAAAGAGATGCTCGAAGCGGTAGTTCGGTAATTGCGCAGCCATCGCCAAAACGCGCCGATGCAGTTCGCGAACGTTTTGCACCTCGTTGTAACAGGGCGTGAGGATCGTAATCAGCTTCATGATTAGCTGCTTTCACTTTGCGTGTCGAGGTACGAGCCTTTGGAGGCTCTTGAATTCAAGGAAGTAACGACCAAGAGTCTAGCACGCATTCAACCCTCGGGGAGTGCACCTTGATGGCTTGGTCCAGCCCAAGTAAACATCTGCCCAAATCGATCAGAAGACTGGACGGTATAACCGCATTCCGAGAAGAGGCGTTCCAGCGCCAAGTATGTAAGCTCTCCCTCGATGCGGTGAAAGCTTTCGATTGCGAAATGTATCGGATGCGACTTCAAGAAGTCGCAGGACGCCTCGATTACTGAGACTTCGGCACCTTCTATGTCCATCTTCACAAAGTTTGGGGCCTTGCCCAGCTCAGCACAGGCATCTGCGAGAGTTAGCGTGACCACGGACTTGGAATGCTCGGGATCCTCATACATTTGAAACTCAGTGAGTCCCGCTAACATTGTTCCGTCCATTTTGAAGCCCGCGGACCCGGAAAATCCAGCCAGAGCCTTCTTCACGGGGATGACGTTGTCGAGCTTATGTAGTTCAATATTGCGATTTAGGAATTCCCAGTTCATCTCGTCCGGTTCGAATGCGTAGACTTTGCCGTTTGGTCCGACCATCTGCGCAAGAAAGTATGTACTAGCGCCCGCATGCGCACCTACGTCCCAAGCCACATCTCCGGGACAGGGAACATATGCGCTCGTATAGGCATCCATTTGATCTTCTTCTGGCAGTGAGGGGAAAAGGAATCCGACGCCGCTTTTTTTGTAACGATGAAGCGTAGGCTCCGAGAAATCCAGGATGGTGCGTCCATTCCGTGATTCGCTCTCAAGGGCATCAAACAGGGCGTCATATATATCCATCACGGTCGGTGTTTGGATATAGTGCGCTTTGCTTATCGCAACTTCTCGACTTCCTTTTCGAACAATGACGGACTTCTCAGTGAATTCAAGACCGTAGCCGCGCATGAGAGCGCTCAGTCTAAGAGCGGATTGAAGTAACGAACTATCGGGTCCCAGTTGAACGAGCCGGCTCTTGATTTTATGAGTGATTGTCATCTGTTGGACCTGAAGCTCCCGAATTCTGCCAGATTTATTGGGCTGCTTGAGATGAGGTTAATACGGCTTGCCGCGCTCTCGCCCGCTTCACGACAATCTGGCGCAACGGTGCCAACAGCCCCGGGCTAACTCGATCCAGCCACCACCACAAACGCGCATAGAGGGGGAAAATGATGATTCGCTTCCCCTTCTGGAGTCCCTCCAACAAACGAATCGCCGCGTAATCCGGGTCCATGGGTCGCATCAGTCGGGTTACATGCGCAGGCAGGATTGCGGTGTGCACATTTCCCGGACAGCCCACTGCTACATGTACCCCCCACGCCTTTGCTTCTTCTGCCAGTCCTCGCGAAAAAAAAACAACACCGGCCTTGGAAGCGGAGTAGGGGCCGAGCATTGGGGTAAGCGCAAGCCCGTTTAATGATCCCATATTCAAAATCTGACCTGAGCCCTGCACCTTCATTATCTTCAGGGCCGCCAGTGATCCAGCAATGACCCCCATCAGATTCACCTTGATCACTCGCTCCCAATCACTCCACTGAATATCGGTGGTCTCTCCTCCTGCGGAGACGCCTGCATTATTGATGATGATGTCAAGCGATCCGAACTTTGCTCTCGTGGCAAAAAGTAGTTCTTCAATCTGCGCCGGGTTCGTGACGTCGAGGGTAACGGCCTCACCACCAACGGCCGCGGCGGTCTCTGCTGCCTTGTCCCCTCGAATATCCGCGACCACAACGCGTGCTCCATTCGCAGCAAGAGCCCTGCAGAACGCCGCGCCCAAACCGGCGCCCCCGCCAGTAACGACTGCAACTTTGCCTTTGATATTCAAAAAGTGTCCCTTACTCACGGCTAGGCCTTTAACCAACTGGAACGAATTCTATCCTGCAATGGGAATTGCAGTGCACCTCGAGCCAAAGCGTTCGAATCGGAAGTCATCACCGGCAATCCACCGCACGGAATTCGTCTTGAGAGACGCCAGTGGGCAGGTTCCACACCCAACTTTGCGAATTTCCCCACGCTTGGTCGTAGATCCGCGAAACGAGGTAATCGATGCCGTACAAATTACAGACGGCCCGAGCCTGTTTTGCTGTCGCGCCCGCATAGAACGCATCGATCGCGGCCGCCATCGTCTTGCAACCACGTGGATCGCCTCCGAACTCGGAGCCACATGACCCTTGGTCGCTGTCGATGACGGACTGATGAGCGACGCCGAGCCAGTCAGCGTCGATCCAGAATGAATCTGGGGTTGACGGATTGTATTGCACCACAGCATCGCGCGGGATGGCCGCATCAAGTTCCGCGTACCCGATCGCAGAGATGTACATCTTGTGCGGGAACCGACCTGCAGCCCCATCGTGTTTCGCCCGCAGTTGAAGTTCGTGCAGCGGAACGGCGAAGCGCACGAGGGCCGCCTGGTAGATCGTCGTGAGCGCGCCAAAGATAATCGCATACGAGGCAACCGCCCTTACCCAGCCCGGAGTGCCACCGACGGCTCGCGTCTCCTTGGGCGACAGCGGCTCTTTTCTCTGGCCCGTGGGCCATCCGGCCATCACATCGGCCGCAAGCAGCAACAAGCAGAATTGCACGAGGAGCGCTCCTCGCCACCCGAAGTCGTTGCTTTCAATCACACTCGATCGGAGGATCGAGATCAGCACGAGCGTCGCAACTGAAATGCAAACGAGAGAGCGCTGCCCAGAGGCGAGCCGCGTGCGGCCGCGCCATGCCGGGATGAGAGAGATGAGCAGGACGACACAGTAGAAGCCGAGTTCGACTGCGTAGCCAGGCACCAGCAGAATCAGGTTCGCAAGATTGTGCGCGACTGTCGGGTGTTGAGCATTCAGCGAAACAAAGGATTCTGTTCCCAAGAGCCCCTCGGGCGGGATCGTTTCGCGAACCGCCAGCCCGAACAACGATCCACCCTGCACGTCAGAGGACCCGTGCGTGAGTTCCTTGAAATAGGGCAGAAGCAGGATTGCGGCAAGAATCCCTGCAATGCCCAGCCGTATGCCCGGCTGCAGGCGCTTTTCGACCAACATTTGCCACGCGGCCCATGCAAGCATCACCAGGAAAAATGCGAACGCGACATAGATAGAGAGTCCAAAGGCGCTCGCGAATGCAACGGCAATCAAAATCACGCTGACAGAACGGCTCTTTTCGCGCTCTTTGTTTGCCATCCATGCAAGCAGAAACCCAAACATACAACAGACCATACTGGCCACGTGATGTGGGTCCCAGAGAAGAGAATTGAACCAACTCGTGATCTGGCCGGCGCGCCACACTTCGAGGTCGCCCGGCAGCTGCCGGGTGTGATGGACGATACTCCATAGGTTTACAAGGAATCCAAGTCCGGTGACGGTCAACAGCCCACAAACGCGCATCACCTGCGACCGCGTTCGCACTCCCGCTTCCAGGATGTGCTTCGTGTAGAGCCCTGCCAGCGACACCAGGGCAAATCCCGACCAGACGCAACTTCCAATCATCACGGACCGGGCAGACAGGTGACCCATCCGGACAACATCGGCGCAGAGCACATACCAGAAGTAGTAGTAACGCATCGGCGCTGGATGCTGATTCATGTACAGCGGATTGATGGGGGGAACTCCGGTCCGCAGCACTGCTTCTATCCAGCTGACGCGCATACTGTGATCGAAAATTGTCAGGCTCGCGTAGAGATTTTGCCCGCTTTGGATGTCCACAAGCGATGCCACCACGAGGGCGATCCAAAGCACTGCGAGCAGGAGGGCCCATCCGCCCAAAGGCTGCCAACCGACGCGCAATCTTCTTCCTGCGCGGCGTAGCTTGAGCCACTCCCTGCACACCACTGCGGCGCAACCAACTGTCACCACCCAAAGAACAACAACTACGGCATTCAGAGAAAGAAACTTGCCGATCAGAATCGAAGAGATCGTCGTAACGCTCACCGATAGCGGCACGCTCCAGAAGATTCGTTCCACCACGGAGCGTTGCTTAAAGCCGTGCAGGTCTGTAAACCAGCCGACGAGATAACCCGTGCAGACCAGTGCCGGAATAAAGGCAGGAACTGCCAAAAGGCTCGCTGCAGCTTGCTCTGCCGTGATGTTGAGAATCTTGACCCCCATCGAAGACCGGCTGATCATTCGCCGCGTGATCGCAGCACTTTTAGTGGCTCAAACACGACTCTAAACCCGTAATCGTCTCCCACAAAGATCACTCGCACGATTCGACTTATTGCAGTAACCCCTCCGCAAGCTGGTTTGGCTTCTGCCTTCAAACTGGCACTGAACGCATCGGTCTGCATTCCCGTGTCAGCCCTCCCACAGTGTGCCCGGCATGACACAAAACGCCGCTCACCGTTGTTGACTAAACCCTTTATTTTCAATTATTCGCGATTGGCCACGCGCCTGCACTTTGTCTTGGTGTTTAAGACGTGGATACGTAACAGGGGGAATTCAATGACGGGCTTCCTTTTCAGCAGACTGGTTCTTGCGGCGACGGTAGTCGTCGTTCTGGCAGCGCAGGCAGTTGCCCAGAACGTGGCGCAACCAGAGGCAAAACGCGTGATCGTGGTCAGCCTCGAAGACCGCAAGCTGGCCCTGATTGAAGATGGCCAGATAAAGAAGGTTTACTCCGTTGCAGTCGGTAAGCCCTCCACTCCAAGCCCCGTCGGCACATTCTCCATCGCACGCCGCGTTGCGAACCCGACCTACGCCCACAACGGCAAAGTCGTCGCTCCCGGACCGGATAATCCGGTGGGCACGCGCTGGATGGGGCTCAGTGTCCACGGATACGGCATCCACGGAACCAACGAACCACATTCAATTGGCAAAGCCGCCTCCCACGGCTGCATCCGCATGGCCAAAACCGATCTTGAGGAACTGTATCCCCTGGTCCAAGTTGGCGACACTGTGGAACTCATTGGTCAGCGCAATGATGAAACCGCAAAACTCTTCGGCACGGAACCGATGCCGATAGCCCAGCAACCTCTCATGGCGACCGTAGCGACACCTCCAACTCCTGCGAATTCTGCAATGGCCTTTGCCGCCACCAGAACCGCGATCGCTTTGGCTGCAAATGCTGTGAGTGGCAGCCGGTAAGGGGGAAGATGTGAATTTGCTGAACGACGCAATGAGTGGTCTGGGCGCAGTCTTGCTGCCTGTGGCAGCCGGTCTGTTGCTCGAAGAACTGACTTTGGGAGGACTGGTCCGGCTGCTGCTGGCTCCATGGCCGGAATCCGGAATACGAGAAGAGCTCAAGAACCGGGGAAGTGGAGGCAGGAAATGCTCGCATTAAAAATGTTGCTTTCAATCGCAGGAATGCTGTTGTTGACGACCGCATTCGGGATTCCGCTCTATGCATTGTGGCTGCGCATGCAATACAACCGCCGCAAAGCTGGCCTGATCGGAACCATGGACGAAGCCATCCCAGTGCCGAATCCAATTGCAGTGCGCGGCCCAATAGCCTTGGCCCTGGTTGCCTGTGTGCCTCTGCTCATGGCAGCTGGCATCGTTGTGGTGCCTAGCGGAATGGGCGGGGTCACCATCAGCCAGATTGGTGGAACCTTGCCTGGAACGATGTATCCAGGCGTGCATTTCATCACGCCGATGGTCGATTCTGTCCAGATCTTTGACCTGCGCGATCGCATGTTCACGGCGGGTATGGTCGCTGAAGGCGGCAAAGGCGCAGTTCAGAAAGCTGGGCTTGAAGTGCAGTCCCGCGAGGGGCTGAACATTGGCCTCGGCGTCACGGTGCGCTATCGCCTTGACCCCAATAAGCTGGCCAGCGTACAGGCACACCTGCCGCAACCGGCGGATAAAGAGCTCGTTCCTCCGGTAGTCGCCAGTGCATGGCGCGAGTTGGCGCCGCAATATACAGTACGCGAGATCTTTTCGAGCAAGCGCGAAGAGGTACGGTCCAAGGCCGCTGCCATAATTACACGGAAATTGGCCAATGATGGCATCGTGGTAGAAGAGGTCATGCTTTCTGAGATTCAACTTCCCGAGGAATATGCAAAGGGCCTTGAAGGCTTGCTTCTGAAAGAACAGCAGGACGATCAGATGGCAGTCGACACCGAAATTCAGCAGAAGCAAGTCAAGATTGCCGAATTGCAAGCTGAGGCAGAGGCCGCTCAGAAGGTCAAAGCAGCCGAGGGAGATGCCCAGTCCAAGGTAGTCGAAGCCAAGGGCGAGGCCGACGCCATGCAATACACGCTTCCCCTCAAACAGAAGCAAATTGAACAGAGCAAGCTGGAAGCAGAAGCGCGCAAAGAGGCGACAATTCAGAACGCCGAGGCCGACGCGGAAGCCAAGGTCATCGATAGCAAAGCCGAATTGCAGCGGCGCAATTTGCTCGCCGATGCGGAAGCCAGCCGCATCAAGATTGTTGCTTCAGCCAACGCGGAACGCATGACCAGCGAGGCTGAGTTGCTGAACAAGTCGCCACTCTTGATCAACAAGATTGTGGCCGAGCGCCTCTCTGACAAGATCCAGGTAGTGATGGTCCCGTCCGATGGCAAATTCTTCTTCGCCAACGACGTCTTTAAGAACATGGCGAATGCTCCAGTCGTAAAGCAGGAAATGGAGAACGAGTCCGAACCCGAGACCAAACCGGGACATTGATCGGCAGAAGGAGGTGAAAGGTCTGCCGGTTCTTCGCCTCCTTCCCTTTTCTTTGGTGACAGCCGCAGCGTCAGTCGGCATAGGTCATCGGCGTAAACGATATAATCCGCGCAAACGAGACAGGCGCAGAAATGATCACGGTAATGAAGGTTAAGCGGACGCTGGCAGCATGGATATGCCTGATCGCCGGCATCGGAACTGCCGCGCTCGCGCAAGGCCCCTGGGATCAGCCGGCGTCGTCTTTGGCCGATCAGGTCGCCGCAATCCTGGGCCCGGGTCAAGCGAAGCTCTCTCTGCGCAATGCTTCAACGATTTCCGGTGAGACCCTCCCCGCCATTCGCAGGCAGCTTGAACAAGATCTTAAAACCCACGGAATACTCCTTGGCGGCGTCGAGAGCGCAAATCAGATTAACGTCACACTCAGCGAAAGCTCCCGCGAGCGATTGTGGGTCGCCGAAGTTGTGCAAGGCAACGAAACCCACGTCACAATGGTGCATTTGGCTCCAGGAATCCAGCCACACTCCCCGCCGAAAAGCGGCCTCATGCTGCGCAGCCAGACCATCTTTACTTCGCACGACCCTTTGCTCGCAGTGCTTGAGACGCCGGGAGGAATCATCACTCTCCAGACGGAGCAAATCGTAGTTTTTGCTCATATCCCGGTCGGCTGGAGCGAGACCAAGCGAATTCCGTTGAATTTGAAGCATCCTGAATCTCGCGATCCCCATGGAGAGTTGGTTGTCCCGCCAAATGCAGCAGGATTTCAGGCTTGGCTTGGCGGAATCGAGTGCAACGGCGTCGAACCTGAATCAGCCTCCGATTCTTCCATCCAATGCCGCGAAAGCGACGACCCATGGCCATTGATTCAAGCCGGGACGGCGATTGGCGCGCCTGTGCTTGGTGCTTTCTACAATCCCAACCGCAACTACTTTACAGGAATTCTGACACCCGCCTTGAATGTCGAATTGCCACCTTTCTACGCTGCTGCGATGATCCCACGCCCGGTGGGCGGATCGGCCCTGCTGGTCGGCGGGGTAGACGGCAAAGTGCGGATGCTCGACAACGGCGCATTGAGAAATGTCAGCGGTACGCGCGATTGGGGCAGCGACTTTGCGGCTGTGCATTCGGGGTGCGGCAACGGTTCGCAGATCGTTGCTTCTGGTTCTGGCGAGGCCGCGACTGATAGCCTGCGTGCCTATGAACTGCCCGCGCTGGAGGCCGTGCCCGCCAGCTCCCCATTAGCCATGAATGGCACAGTCACAGCTCTCTGGACTGCACCAGACGGGAAAAGTGCCCTTGCGATTGTGCACACCAGTACAGAAGGCCAATATGAGGTGGACCGTGTTACGGCACTTTGCGATTAGCTGCCTCCTCGTGGCCACGACCTTGCAAGTTGCCGCGCGCACCCGCCCGCACTATGGCGGAACGCTCAGAGTCGAAACGGCAGGTGACCCTTGGCAAAAGCCAGACGGTGTGGCACGACGATTCGTCTTCGATGGGCTCACCACCTTCGACGCAAGGGGAGCCGTCCGTCCAGCGCTCGCCACAGACTGGGCTTCTGACGATGCCGATCATCGCTGGCAATTTCGTCTCAGACCTGGTGTCCACTTTCATGATGGAACGCTTCTTACCTCCGTCAACGTTGTAGCGTCCCTGAACATTGCATGCCCGCAAAACTGCCCATGGACGGCCATTCACGCAGTCGGCCCCTATGTGGTTTTCACGGCCGATTCGCCAATGCCCAACTTGCCGGCACTCCTCGCGACGGATGAATTCCTCGTAGCGCTGACAATTTCGAGCGACGGCAAAACGCCCCCCGCAACTATCGGCACCGGACCGTTCCAGTTCATGGGCGCCAAAGGCGGCGTCTTGTCCTTTACAGCCTATGAATCCTGCTGGCAAGGACGTCCCTTTGTCGACGTGATCGAGGTTCGTGTCAACCGCTCGGTGCGCGATCAATGGCTCGATCTTGGCGTGACGAAGGCGGATGTCGTCGACGTCCCGGTCGAATCACTGCATATGGCGCAACAGCAGCGCCTGGACGTCACCGTTTCCGCACCGGTTCAGTTGCTCGTGCTTCAGGTTTCAGACGCGGCCCCCCTTGCCAATCCATTGCTTCGTTCAGCCATCAGCTCTGCGGTGGATCGCATCGCTTTGGCTAACGTCGTCTTTCAGAAACAGGCTCAAGTCTCCGCAAGCCTGTTGCCCCAGATGCTCACCGGCTATGGCTTTCTCTTTCCGACGGAGCGCGATCTCAATAAGGCGCGTTCCCTTCGCGGCGGCCTTCCGTCTCCTCAACTCACTCTCCGTGCAGAAGGGGACGGGGCCATGCAGCTCGCAGCACAACGGATCGCCCTCGACCTGCACGAGGCTGGGTTCAACGTGCAAGTCGTTCGGCCCGACGCGGCTCGCGCAAACCTGACTCTCCGATTGCTGCCGCTCGAAGGCTCTAGTCCAGAGGCTGTTCTTGATGTGCTGTTGCGCCGCGCCGGCATCTCCATTCCCACGATCGGCGACGATTCGGCTGCACTGTATAAAGCGGAGCGCGCGATCCTCGATCAACACACGCTGATCCCGTTACTCGATCTTCCAGCCGGTTCGGCGTCGAGCAGTCGAGTGCGCGACCTCCATTTACGTGCAGACGGAGCTCCCGACCTGGCCGGTGTTTCGTTGGGGGATGCGCCTTGAGCCTGCGGCAAAAACTGCTCCTCCTTTTCTCGCTAACCGTTGCTGCCGCCGTTGCCGCAGTGGCCTGGACAGTTCTCATTCGCGTCCGACATGTATTTGAACTCCGCGATCAGGAAGAGACAGCCCTCTTCGTAAGCCAGTTTCAACGCGAATTTCAACAGCAATCTACTCAAGTCTCCGGCGCGCTCAGCCGTCTCGCGGAGACCGAACACACGCGCGCCATGGCATTTGAAATCGTTCAGTCCGGAGACGCCGCGCCCTATTTGACTGAAGCACAAACCATGGCTCAGGAGGCTCATCTCGACTTCCTTGAGATCATTGGGCCCGAGGCCAAAGTGGTCAGCTCCGCTCAATGGCCCGCACGCTTCGGCTATGCCGAGCCTGCAGTCGCACTACCGACACCGGATGCTTTTCTCAAGTATGAGGACCTTCCAGACGGCTCGCGGGCTCTCGGCCTCTTTTCAGTCCACGCAATTCCGGGAGCTGAACCTGCAGTGAAGCTTGTCGGAGGCAGGCGGCTCGACCAGGGCTTCCTCGCTGATCTGCCGATCGCGCCTGGAATGGCTGTTGGTCTCTACTCCGACGGAGGCCAGGCAAATCCATCCGGCGCGCCCGCCTTCGACGTCCGGCGGCTCATCGGGGCAACCGGTGAATTCGCGGCTGCGTCCCACTTCCAAAGCCTCATCGACAGCTCACGAACCTCCGGAAAACAGGCGAGCCAAGTACTTTATCTCAGTGATCAGCGCGAAGACAGCGTAAACGCAACCGCAATCCCGCTTAAAAGCGACGCAGGCCAGGTCCTTGCCGTACTTGTTGTGTCCTTTTCACGCAGCAGTATGGTCGAGGCGCAACAGCACATTCGAAACATCGCTTACGGCGTGGCTGCCGCCGGCATTCTGCTGGCAGTTGTCTTCAGTCTCTGGATTGCAGCACGGGTTTCCCGGCCAATCGAGCAACTTGCCCTCGCCGCAGAGTCGGTGGCGGGCGGCGATTGGGATGTGCGTGTCCCTGTAAATGGCAGTGACGAAGTGAGTGTGCTGGCGAGCAGCTTCAACCACATGACCGAGCAATTGGCCAGCCAGAGAAACCAGCTCGTCCAGACCGAACGCGTCGCCGCCTGGCGTGAACTGGCACGCCGCCTCGCCCATGAGCTGAAGAACCCCCTCTTTCCCCTGCAGCTCACGGTCGAAAACCTCATTCGCGCCCGCGATCTCTCTCCATCCGACTTCGATGAGGTTTTTCGCGAAAGCACAACGGCTTTAAGCATGGAGATCGCCAACCTGAAGACCATCATTGGACGCTTCAGTGACTTCAGCAAAAAGCCGAAACCCGAGCTCGAAAAGATTGACGCCAAGAGCGTGATTGACAGGGTGCGAACTCTCTACGAATCCACGGCAAAACAAGGCAATGCGGGCATTCTATTCGAAACGGATGTGGCCGGCGACCCCATGCCGCTCCTTGCCGATCCTGAATTGCTCCATCGCGCGCTCTCCAATCTCGTGCTCAACGCGATGGATGCAATGCCTGAAGGCGGCAAGCTCACCATGTCCGCCCACCCGTCCGGAGACAAAATCGAGTTCCGCGTATCCGACACCGGCGAAGGCCTCACTCCCGAAGAATGCCAGCGGTTGTTCACCCCCTACTACACGACAAAGCAGCACGGCACCGGGCTTGGCCTCGCAATTGTTCAATCTGTGGTCGCTGACCACGCTGGAACCATCACCGTTGAAAGCTCCGAGGGCGGCGGCGCAACATTTATCATTACGCTGCCGAGAGCGGACACATGAGCGCGAAAGCCAACATCCTGATTGTCGATGACGAGGCCAATACGCTGGCATCGCTATCGCGGGCCTTTCGCCTCGCCGGACATGAAGCCTCTGTTTGCGACAACGCTGCACGTGCGCTCGAATTGGCTAAATCGCAGCCCTTCGACCTCATCCTGAGCGACGTGGTGATGCCGAAACGCGACGGCCTTTCCCTGCTGGAAGACCTGAAGGCCGCGGGAGTCGTCGCGCCCGTGGTCATGATGAGCGGTCAGGCGCACATTGAAATGGCCGTCCGTGCCACACGCCTCGGCGCCCTCGACTTCCTCGAGAAGCCCCTTACCACTGAAAAACTCCTGGTCACCGTTGAGAACGCCCTTAAACTCACGCGCCTGGAAGCAGAGAATCGCGATCTGCGCTCGCGCGTAGGCAAACATAGTTTGGTCTGGTCAGGCGAAACTATGCGCCGTGTGATGACACAAATCGAGCGCGTCGCTGCCAGCGAAACGCGCGTCTGTATCTACGGCGAAACTGGAACCGGCAAAGAATTGGTAGCGCGCACACTGCACGAAAAGAGTCGTCGCGCCTCAGGGCCCTTTGTCACCCTCAATTGCGCTGCGGTACCGGCCGAGCTCATCGAGAGCGAACTATTCGGCCACGAAAAAGGTTCCTTCACCGGAGCAGCACAACGACACGCCGGCAAGTTTGAGCAAGCCCACCGCGGCACGCTTTTTCTCGACGAAATCGGCGATATGCCCACGACCATGCAGGCTAAGCTTTTGCGCGTTCTGGAAGAGGGCGAGGTTGAGCGCATAGGCTCCGATAAGCCAACCGCCGTCGATGTCCGCGTGGTCGTCGCGACACATCGCAATCTCGAGCAACTGGTCGAGGCAGGCACATTCCGGAGAGACCTCTACCACCGTGTCGTTGTGTTTCCGGTCACGCTCCCCGCGCTGCGTGATCGGTCTGAAGATCTGCCGGCGCTCGTAGGGCACTTTGTGCAGCAGGTGAGCGCCCAGAACGGCTGGAAGCCTGTGCCTTTTACTGAGAGTTCGATGGTTGCACTCAAAGAATATCGATGGCCGGGAAATATCCGCGAGCTACGCAATGTTGTAGAACGGCTTCTCCTGCTCGCATCGAGCAAGGTCGACATCGAGACCGTCACCATGGCGCTCCCTGCCGAACGCCTAAAGCCCAGGTCAGCCGCTGGTCCATCCGACGCAAACGACGCAACAGGTCCGCTGGCTGTCCGAGTGCAGGCCTTCGAACGCGCCACAATGCTCAGCGAATTACAGCGGCATGGGCGCAACGTTACGCAGACCGCGAGGGCACTCGGATTGGAGCGTAGCCATCTCTACAAGAAATGCCAGCAGCTCGGAATTGACCTGCAAAGCCTGCCCGAGATGGAGTGAATTCCACTCTGCCGCGAAGCCAGGAGGCTTCCACCGCAAGCACGGCGGCCGGAATCACAATTTGCGTAGACCTTTGGTCGAGAAACAGTTCTAATCAACGCGGAGAGTCTCAGACCATTTGACCGATCCGATAACGCAAACACAGCAGCGCCTTCCGCGCCGTAGTTGGCTGATTGCCTGGCTGCTCGGCCTCGGCGTATTGGTCAATTACTTTGACCGCGTCAATCTCTCCGTTTCTCACGAAGCGCTCATTGCGTCGTTTGGCATTTCCAACATCGCTTTCGGATTTCTTTCGGGAGCTTACAACTGGACCTACGCAGCATGCCAATTGCCCATCGGCGTGTTGCTCGACAAATTCGGCGTGCGGCGCGTAGGCCGCATCAGCACCTTCCTCTGGAGCGTTGCTTCCTTCTGCGCTGCGGTAGCGCCCGGCGTTCCGAGCTTGTTCGCGGCCCGCTTCTTGCTTGGAATCGGCGAAGCGCCCACGTTTCCAGCGAACGCCAAAGCCATCGGACTCTGGTTCCCTAGCCGGGCTCGAAGTTTTGCAACGGCAATCTTCGATGCCGCCGCAAAGTTCTCTTCAGTCCTCGGTGTTCCGCTCCTGGGCATCGTCCTGCTTAAGATCGGCTGGCGCTGGAGCTTCGCGCTCACCGGGCTCATCAGTTTCCTCTACTTTGTGCTTTTCTATAAGGTCTACAGCGACCCGGATGCAGACCCTTCCTTGACGGAGGACGAGCGCTTGGCCATCGCGCATGTCCCAAACGACGAAAAACGCGAGGACACTTTCCAGGATCCGGAATCGCTCGGGTTCCTGCTGCAACAGCGCAAGGTGATTGGTCTGGCCATCGGATTCGGCTCATATAACTATGTCTTCTACCTCCTCCTCACTTGGCTTCCAAGTTATCTTTCCATGGTCTTGCACATCGATCTTCTTCACTCCTTCCTCTACTCGAGCGCGCCTTGGTTCGTCGCCACCTTAGGCGACCTGATCGTCGGCGGCTGGTTGGTCGATTCACTCATCCGCCGGGGGTGGAATGCCAATGCTGTCCGCCGCACCATCCTCATCGGAGGTATGGTTCTCGGCCTCGGAATCTTCGGTGCAGGTCACGCCCACAATGCCGCCGAGGCTCTCCTGTGGATCAGTATTTCCATAGGCGGGTTGTCGGCCGCCGCTCCGGTCGGCTGGTCCGCGCCCTCGCTGATCGCCAGCCGCGGCAACGTGGGCCGTGTGGGAGGAATTATGAACTTCTCCAACCAGCTTTCTGGAATCGCAGCGCCCATCATTACTGGCTACGTTTATACGTCCACCCACTCGTTCGAGTGGGCATTTGGAACCGCGGCAATCTATCTCGTGATTGGCATCGCCGCATACATCTTCCTGCTCGGTCGCATCGAACACGTTGCACCCTCGTTCACTCTAGCTTGAATTCTGCGCAAAAGCCCCCTCGCCGCCTGCGTACAATGAGAGTCGTACATTGCGCTCTGCTTTTTCTAGCTCGAGCGACGTTCACTCAAGGGTGCGTTCATGAGGGCATTACAACTTTCTGCATACAAACAACTCGATCTGGTCAGTCTCCCGTCTCCTCAACCGGCCGCTGATGAGTTGCTCATTCACATCAAGGCTTGCGGCATCTGCGGCAGCGATGTGCACGGATTTGACGGAAGCACCGGCCGCAGAATTCCGCCAATCGTCATGGGGCACGAAGCCTCGGGAATCGTAGAGTCTGTGGGCAGCGCAGTCAAAGGATTCGCCCCCGGCGATCATGTCACTTTCGATTCCACCGTCTACTGCGGCGAGTGCTTCTTCTGCCAACGTGGCCAGATCAATCTCTGCGACAAGCGCGAGGTCGTTGGCGTCTCCACACCTCTCTTCCGGCGTATGGGGGCGTTTGCCGAGTATGTGACTGTTCCTGAGCGGATCGCCTATCGACTTCCCGATGATTTTCCTTTTGCCCACGCAGCCATGATTGAAGCCGTTTCCGTCGCTGTGCATGGCGTTTCTCTCACTCCCATCGAGCCCGGTGATACCGTCGTCGTCATCGGCGCGGGAATGATCGGGCTACTTACGTTGCAGGCGGTAAAACAGACCGGGGCAACCCGCGTGTTTGTCGTAGACGTAGACGATACCCGCCTCAAGCTTGCACAGTCTCTCGGCGCTACGCAAACCTTCAACTCGCGTTCTCAGCAAGTCGTTCAAGAGATTCAACAGCTCACCGCAGGCCGTGGTGCCGACGCGGCTTTGGAATGCGTCGGCATCACCGATGCGATCAAGCTCGCTGTCGAGAGCGTGCGCAAAGGTGGTTCTGTCACCCTTGTTGGCAATGTTGCGCCCACAATTGAACTGGGTCTGCAATCTGTGGTCTCACGACAGATTCGCTTGCAAGGCTCTTGCGCATCGAACGGGGAGTATCCCGAGTGCATAGCACTCATGTCCAGTGGCCAGATTCGCGTCGATCCGCTTATCTCCGCCGTTGCTCCGCTCACCGACGGCGCCGCATGGTTCGAACGTCTCTACCAGCGCGAGCCCGGGCTCCTCAAAGTCGTCTTGGAACCATAAGGGAAAACTGAATGCCTGACACACTCTTCGATCTTTCCGGAAATGTCGCGCTTGTCACCGGTACCAGCCGCGGTCTCGGCCAATACTTTGCTCGCGCACTTGCGCGTGCAGGCGCCGACCTCGCCATGACCAGCCGCGATCAAGTCTCGCTCGCTGGTTTTGCTTCCGAGATTGAGCAACTCGGCCGCAAAACCTTTTCCGCATCGCTCGACGTGCGTGACCACGCAAGCATTCAAGCAGCCGTCGCAGCCATCGAATCGCACTTCGGCAAGATCGACATTCTGGTGAACAACGCAGGCTGCAACATTCGCAAGCCTGCTCTGGATGTCAGCTGGGACGACTGGAATTCGATCCTTGACACGAACCTGCGCGGCTCGTTTTTCGTGGCGCAGGCAGTAGCGCGAGGAATGATTGAACGCGGTTACGGCCGCATCATCAACATCGGTTCCGTCACCAGCGTAGCCGGCTATGCCGGGCTGGCTCCCTATGGAGCCAGCCGAGGAGGCATTCGTCAACTCACCATGAGCCTGGCAGACGACTGGGGCGCTCACGGCGTAACAGTCAATTGCCTTGCTCCCGGCTGGTTCAAGACGCGCCAGAATCAGGTGCTCTATGAAAATGCGGCGTGGGTCGAATACATCACAGATCGCATTCCCATCAAGCGTCCCGGCAAGCCCGACGACCTCGACGGAGCAATTGTCTTCCTCGCGTCGGAATCGAGCCGCTACGTCACTGGACAGACGCTCCTCGTGGACGGCGGCATCTCCACAGGGGCAGCCAAAGCAACCGTCTAACCTTGCTGCCCCGGCGCAGAGAGGTTGCGGCTTGCAGAGCTTATCCCGAGTGCCCCGAAGACGATGTAGTCGTGCTCTTCTTCTTCGGCTTGCTCGATGACCCGGAACTCGATCCAGAACCGCTCGAAGAATCCGCAGCCGGTGCGCTGCTTTGCGAGTTTACCGCTGTCACTGCCAGATGCATCGTCGCGTAGGTCACCCCGGGGATCGCAGCCTCCGCTCTCGCTTCCACAGGCTGGTCCTTGTTTGCATCTTTGCGAACAAGGTAGCCCTGCGATAACTCGAGGTTGGGTAATTCATTTGCTAACTCCTCGGTGTGTTTCTTCGGCACCATGACGTAGTCGCCTGAAACCAGACCAATATATGTCGGCTCGTGTTCAGGATCTGCCATCGCCTGCTGCGTTGCGATCGCATTCACCAGGTTCCCGTTCATGATGAAACGCGTCCGGTCTTCCCAGTAAGCGAATGCTTCGCTGAACGCGTTGAGCGCGGGAACGCTGATCGCCGGCAGCGTGACCAGCGGCGCTGCGATCTTCAGTCCCGTCATCATCACTTTCAGCACCTTCAAAAACCCTGAATCGTTGGGCGCGCGCGAAATATTCACTGCCATCTTCCCAGTGCCCTTTGTCAGCAGGATGTGGCTCGTCGACTGCGTCGCCGATTCCGAGCGAAAGCCAAGCTGGTCCAGGCTCGGGATTTTTCCAGCATTGTTCGGATTGAGCGAGGCGATTGCCGTCCACGCAAGCGGCGCAAACAAGTTCATCAACGGACTCGTTTGAGAGGCGTCCACGCGAAGCTGCGATGCCTGCATTTTCTGCTCGGCAACCGCGGGGCGGAATTGCGAAAGGATCAGGCTCACCGCAACATCCCCGTCATGATCCAGAAGTTCGTCCTTTGAGATATCGGTGGCGTAGCGCAGGCGCGAAATATCTGGTTTGTAATGCAGGTACTGCGTTTGCAGTGCTGGATCCGCCAGGCCTGCAGTCGCTCCACGGCCTGTCTTGCCGTAGCTCGCGCTCTGAGGATTCACTTCGTCAAAAAAGCCCCCCCAGAAGTCGTATGCGTCGTGCGGAGCATCTTCAGGACTGGCTGTTGATGCCGTTTCCTGTGAAAGGGCGTGTGCTGCTTCCGGCGAAAGCAGCGAGGAAACTAAACCAAGGGCAAGGCCATTGCCGACAAAGTTGCGGCGAGAGACGGTCATGAGTTACTTACCTCACAGGGTGATGTGCGCGGAGCGCGCCGAGCAGGGGTTTGATCGAGTGACGGTTGAAGGTTGAAACAGCATATCCCAATTCATCTCTGCGACCAAAGGATTTCGTGGAATCCTGTTGGTGCAATCGAGAGGACTGCGCGCAAGACGCAATGGAGTTTTCTGGGGCAGTCGTCACGGTTTTGGCGCCGGTTCGCTTTGCAGTCCACTGATGCTCACCGACCACGTTGTCGGCACAGCTTCGAGATCCAAACCGCGCGTTCCACTGCTGGCGCCGGAAAGCAGCTGCTCCAGCGGCGACTTCGCCTGTTGCATGCCTCCGCGCGTGGCCACGCCTTTGAAATTCAGGCTGTAAGGATCTGCCAACGGCTCATCGGTGCTGATCATCAGAATCGTGTCCAGGCCAAAGGGCGGCCCGACCTTCAAGATTGGTCCGCCCGGTAGCACAATCTGCCGTTGGTCGTTCGCATCGTTGGGAAAACGATTCTCCGCATAGTTCAGTGGGTAGAGCAGGCCTCCGTTCCCATGGCAGTCGATATCCAGAATGTAGACCCAGCGCTTCTCGAGAACGCGACTCGACGAAGTCAGCAATAGCTTCAGCCGGTCACCTTGTTGAACATGCTGGCCTTTGGCCAGTGGGTTTGTATCGTCCACTCTCAGAAACCCGAGTCGATAGAAGTCGTCGCCTGAGGTGTCCGGGCTGGAAGGCAACCGAATCCATCCCGCCAGCTTTGCCAGACGGGTCGTATATTCGTTCAGCTTGTCTGCGCCCTCGGCCACACCGGATGCATCGGCTATCGTTACCCAGTCCGTGCGCACCGGATAATTCGACGTGCTTGAACAGCCGGGACTGTGAGGCGAGGCATTTGCTTCTGGAGGACCCTTCTGAAACTCAGCTTTGTGATACCACGCCCAGGCAGGTCCGTTCTCATTGATCGAGCCTGCCAGAACGTAATCGGAGTTCGCGACGCTATCTACGCCTTGCACCATGCTGTTTTCTTCGTGCAGATTCAAAGTCGCTGCCAATTCCTGCGGCGGCGGCAGATTCACCCAGACCTTTGCTCCCGCCGGGACACTCTTCTTCAGCGACTCGGCCGTCAGGTTTGCTCCCAGCGCAACCGCCTTCGCCTCGCCGGCGTGCTGCAGATTCCAATTCGCTCCGTCCCAGGACACGATGTGCGTCCACCCTTGCTCGGCGGGATCGTTCACCACGGTGATTCCAGATGCGCGCACCTGGGTCAGCACAGTCAAAACATCTGCCTGTTTCATCCCCGCAGGCCAGGTCCAGAAGTGCAAAGGGTCGGTCGGCGCTGGAACCCACTTGTCCAGCTCGAATACCTGGCCCGGCACCACATGCGCATTCGCTGGCGTAACCACCGATGCCTTCGACCGCGCCACTCCTTGCAGCGCTGTCACCTTCAATGTAACCAGCTTGTTCTTGTCCTTTTCACCAAAGGAAACAAAAGTGCTGCCAGGTCCAATCCCCGCAATGCGGCCCGCATCGAGCAGAATGCCGCTGTCATCCACTCCCACGGCGGCAGCGCGCAATTTCCCGGCTCCTGACGATATGCCGCCGAACAGCGGTTGTTGGCGGCGCGCGGGAGAAGCATCCAGCGCAGGCGTTTGATCTTCGATTCCTTCCGACTCCAGCACTGCGCGTACTTGTTGTTCCAGCACGCCTGCGGGTGCATCGGCCGGCAACTCTGTTAACGCCTTGATCAACGCTGCCGTGAAAGCTCCATGCGCTTCGGGAACGCTTTGCGTTGTCGGAGATTCCTTTGCTGTCTGGTCTTGCTGAGCCGCAGAAAAAATCAGCGCGGGGTTGTCGGCCCGCTCGGATGGAGCACTTGTTGCTTGTCCATTCGCTGCATCCTGATCTTCATTGATGTCGCGCGGATCGTAGGGCAACAGGCGCTCGCGCATTTTGGGTCCAAGTTCAATGCCTCGCGTCAATGCTCCGCTGTGGCAGCTGTCCAGAATCACTGTCAGCTTCACACCCTTGTCCAGTGCCGCATTGAAGATCCTCGTCATCTCTCGATCGCGCACATCATAGCCTCCAGTCCACGCATCGGACGGAACTAGTGTGCTGTCAGCATGAATCTGCTTGCCATCGACCAGGAGTGTGAGCTTCGTGCCTTTGCTGTTCAATCTCAGCGAGCCGTGCCCCGCGTAGTAGAAGACGACTGTATCGCCCTTCTGGGGTACATCCACTAAGTATTTCTTCATTGCGGCAACAATGCCGTCGCGCGTGGTTTGTTCCGCCGCAAGCGTTACATACGGTAGTTGCGCCGCAGGCAACTTAGGATTGGTCAAAACCACCACGTCACTGGGCGCAAAGCCAAATCTTGGGCTCACAAGTACATCGCGCATCGCGGCGACGTCATTGACTGCCCCATCCAGGTTGGCAAATTGCGGCAAATCACAGCGCCCTCCCGAGCAGCCATCAGGATGCCTGGCTGTGGTGTCCGCGGGCTGGTAAATGTTGATTCCGACCAGGAGAGCACGGCGCGTCTGTGCCGAACCGCTCCCGCTGGCCATCAGCAGAACCAGTGCACTGCCAAGCATAGATCGTACGAACATTGGGGATGCTCCGTCGTGGTGGACGGAAGTTTAAATGTTGAGACGACGAGTCGCGAAACATTATTTGGTAACTCGCGCCGTAACGGTGCATAAGGCAATTCCCATCAAGCACAAAGGAAAAAGGCGTGAGCCCTGAGACTCACGCCCTTTGAATTTCCTGCGCCTCTAGAACTCGAGACGCACCGAGATCTGGCCGGTGCGCGCGCCGCCAAAATCCGACGACGTGCCGTTGTACGATCCAATCGTTCCCGAGATCAAACCGAAGCTCGATGAACTCAGATCCATGTTGGGGTCGCCCAGGTTCGTGTGGTTCAGCACGTTGGTAAATGTGCCTTCCGCCTTCAGCTTGATCCGCTCCGTGATGGAGAAGGCCTTGCTGACGCCCCCCGAGAGATTGACGAGGCCCGGCCCTTCCACCGAACCAACCTGGCTGTTGCCAAAACGGCCGATGGGCAGCGGACTCGGACTCAGCGGCGCGTTAGTGGCAGGGTTAAATCCCGCCCCTGTCGTGCAGGCAGATCCGGGCGTCCAAGTTGAATCGCCCGGGCATGCAAACGCGTGCGCATTAGTCCAGTTGTAGCGGTTCTTCCCGGCCGGATTCAGGCTGATCCCGGCCAGTTGGTCGGGATGCTGCGCGCGATGCCCGCCGTCAAAGCTGCCCGTCCCGTCGCCGAAGGATCCATTCAGCCCCGAACCCGTGCCCGAAGGATCGCCTTCACCGCTGTCAAAGTAAGGCGTCTCATACGGACCTGTCTGTACCGTCAGAATCGACGTTAACCGCCAGCCCCCCAAAATCAGATCCGCTGGACGCGACATGGAACCACCGAATGTCTTGCCGCGACCAAATGGAAGATCGTAGAGCGCGGTCGTCTCCCAGCGAAGCCGGCGCGTTCCATACACGTTTCCAAAATCGGCTCCACGGTCGAGGATCGAAGTCGATCGCGCACCACCGCCTTCCCCGCCAAACCCCGTGCCCGATGGGCCTTCGTTATCCGCCAGTGCCTTGGCCCACGTAACTCCCGAGTGATACTCAAGACCGTGCTGCAACCGGTGGCTGGCCTCCACTTGCATTGAGTTGTAGCTCTCATTTGCTCCCGTGGCGCGGGTATTGATGCGACCCCAGTTGGGAAACAGACGCGAGCTGATCGGCGCATTGAATGCCGAAACCGTTGTCGAGTAAGGCAACGTGTTTTCGTCCGGCGCCCACACCAGCTGATGCGTCTCGGAGCCGATGTAAGAGATGCGCGCGGCATAGCCCGCACCAAAATCATGCTCAATGCCCAGTGACCACTGTTCGGTATAGGGATCTTTCCAGTTAGTGCTGTTTGCCGTGCCAAAGTAGTCAGTTCCATAGCACGTTGTGCAGCCATTGCCGCCGGCGCCCTGATCAATCTGCGGCCACTGGTACCCAATCGCGTGGGTGGTCGAGTTATAGGTATTGGTGAAGTTCTGCGTGTACGCCTGGATGGTGCCCGTCAGCGAATAGAAACTCGATCCAAGCATGTTGATGTTGTACAAACCATAGCCTCCGCGAATCGCCCACTTGTCGTCGCCAAACGGACGATATGCAAAGCCAATGCGCGGCATGAATCGCAGGTGTGGATACTTCTTCAGCCCTACCGGATAACCCGCAGCGCTGTTGCTCACAACCTGCATGCAGGGTGCGCCATTCACAGTGGCCGAGTTGGTCTGTGTCGTGCCGTTTGGATCGCAGGCGTTTGCGCTCGCCAAAAAGCCCTGCGCCAGCAAATCTTCTTTGCCGTCCGAATAAAGTACCCGTCCTGCCAGAGGAACGCTCGGGTCAAAGTTGCCGATGTCGCCGTAGCGATCGTAGTAGCCCGGATGCAACTCATACCGGAGGCCCAGCGAAAGCGTCAGCTGCGGACTCACATGCCACTCGTCCTGAGCGAAGAAATGGTAGTGGTTCGAGAGGCCGTCGTTATCCTGCTTCACAACGTCGTAAAACGTCTGGTTCGGAAGTCCAAGCAAAAAGTCGGCGAAGTCCACGCCCGTGAAAAGCCCGGAGCTGTTGCTCGTGTTGAATTGATAGGTCCCGTAATTGTCTGACCCATTGAAGCCCAGCGGCGTGATTGCTTCCAGATGCTGAATATCGAATCCGAACTTGGCGGTATGGTTGCCCTTCGTCCAGATCAGTACATCGCTGTAGTCGTAGGTGAAGGACCTCGTCAAACTCGTCAAACGATCCGCATTCAGGCTTTGAATGTGATTGAAGTCCATTTCTGGAATGCCGTTGTAAAACAGGTTCTGCAATCCCTGCCAGTTTTGCGCATTGGTAAAAGCGAGCCCGTTGAAGCTGTCGCTTTGTCCTGACGTATACCGCGTAAATCCAAATCCGCCTTCGTTGATAAGGTTAGGCCGGATGCTCCAGTTCGTATCAACCTTCATTTGCCGGTTTTGGCTGATGTTCAAAGAAGATGGGACCAACAGAAGTTCGGGTTGATTGATCGGGAAGTTTTTCCAGGTGAACTTGCCCCACACCAGGAATTTCTGGTTCGCTCCAAAATACTGATCGCCTCGTATGTCGAATTGGTCTGAGTGGCCGCTCGAGTTCACGTTCTCTTGGAAGTTCGCAACCCCGTTGTCGGTATAAGCCGTCGGATCGCCGATGTTCGGATCGGGATAAAACTGCTTCAGCGTGTTCAGCGCAATTTGGCTTATATCCGAGGTCGAGATCTGCGTCCCATAGCTTCCTCCCGTGAAAGGGTCGTTGACGCCCGTAAAGGAATTTCCGCCAGATCCGTTCGGTTCCACATAGTTCGAGAAATCGCCTTGCTTCATCAGCGTGCTCGGCACCACTTCGTTCAGCGTGGACTGAGCCGGATGACGCCATCCTTCATATGTGCCGAAAAAGAAGCTGCGACTGTGCCCGTTGTAAAGGTGTGGAATCACGACGGCCCCGCCCACGCTGGCTCCAAACGTGTCGCCGTGAATGTCGGGCTTCGTTTTCGTGGTGGGATAGGTATAGGGGATCGCATCGAAGGCCGAGCTTTGGTAGTACCAGAAGGCAGTTCCATGCAACGTATTCGTGCCGCCCTTCGTCGTCACCACCACTTGCCCGGGATCGCTGAATTCCGCGTTCGCCAGCACTCCGTCCGCGCGTATTTCCGAGATGGATTCCGTCGAAGGAAATGCGTCGTTGATGAAGTTGCCGCCGGTCGCGCTCTTCGCAGGCACCCCGTCCACGGTGACTTCCACTTGATACGGTAACGCTCCCTGAAGCGAAATTCCGGAAGAGTCGGCCTGTACGCCTGGCAACGCGCCAAAGATGGCGGCGGGGGTCGTACCGCTGAAGCTGGCTCGCGTATTTACAGGAAGACTGTCCGCATCGTCTGTGGTGAATGTGCCGCTGATGGTAGGCGTCTCTGTTTCAATCGCGCTTACTGAATCTCCGGTAACTTGCACCGACTGCTGCACCGCGCCCACGGCGATCGCCGCATCCACGCGCAATTCCTGCCGAACTTCGAGAGTGACGTTGGTCGCCGACCATTTCTCAAATCCGGGTGCCTCCACCACGATGGAATAATGCCCGGCCTTCACATCGAGAAAACGATAGTCGCCAACAGCATTCGTCTTCCCCGTGCGGACGGTGCCCTCTTCCAGACTCGTCAGCGTGACGGACGCATTCGGAACGGCCGCTCCTCCCGCATCTCTAATGGATCCGATAATCGAGCCTTGCGTCGATTGCGCGATTCCAGGCATGCCAGGCAGCATCAAGGCAAGCACGATCCCCAGCATTCTCAGCAGGGCTGCCCCGCCGAAACTCTCTATGCGTTTGAACATGGATCACTGTCTCCTAAAGTTGCAAGTGGGGTGAATGATGAAAACGTCTCTTCGCAGGAACAGCACGAAATCGCACCAGGCACGTCTGCGAATCAACATGTCTTCCGCTGCAATCCCTGCAAAAGGCCTTCTCTGATGTTGGGCCCAATGAAGACCACCCAGAGAGGGGAAGGCCTAAATGAAGTCCGAGCCCCGGCAGCACTTGAAAGAAGTGTGCAACCGGTCGCTAAGTTGAGGTCTGTTGACTGCTTCAGGCTACTTGCATTGTGTTAAAAGGCCGGGTCCAGCAGATTACAGAATGATGAATATGGACAGGGGAAAAGAGGACATCCTTAGAAGTATCCGTACTTTAGAGCAATTCGGTCGGCAAGTCTACCGTTTTTTGATCAACAGCGGCTCCAAACCTGCACATGTCATATTCGGGGAATTGGCCGACAAACTCTATCGCGTCGAACCTGCAACATCTTGAATGCGCGAATCTCCAACGATCCGCGGTATTTACTCCTGGCTCTTCGGACGTTTCAAGCTGGTTGCCGTCTTCTCCATCTCTTTGCGGATCTCATCCGCATCGTCCACATCGCGCAAGGCCGCTGCCTCTTCCTTCGTCTTTGGTTTTGCAAACTTTGCTTTTGCCGCAACAAAAACCCGCGGATCCGCACCGAGGGGCGAGAAGCTCTCCATGTGCGGCGCCGTATCGAAGATGCCCGTGATCTGACCCGCCAGCGCATCCTCAAGATTCAAGTATCCGAGGCCCAGCAGTTCATCGATCGTCTGCGTAATCGACCCCATGCTCGTGTGCTCGTGCGAAACCGAACCCGGCTTCACCCATGGACTCGCAATCATCAGGATGCTCCGGTGGGCATCCACATGGTCGACACCATTTTGCGCATCGTCTTCAGTGACGAATAGCGCAGAATCCTTCCAGATCCCAGTCTTCGACAAAAACGCCACGATCCGTCCAAGCGCGAGATCGTTGTCCGCAACGTAGGACGCCCGATACGGATACCCATCCAGCGGTCTGGCCTCCGCCGTATGATCGTTTGGCAGCCGAATCACAATCAGTGCGGGCACCTTGCCTGCCGCAAGCTTCAATTTGAAATCGCGCTCAAACTCATCCACGCGAAACTGGTCGGGAATTCCAAGATTGAAAGTGGGATAGTGCCGATCCGTCGACTCATAGATCGGCTTCAACAAAGGTGAATTCAGAAATAGTCGCTGGCCCTCCGGCTGTGATCCCGGCAATTCGTCGTTCCCCTCAACCTCAAGTCCCTCCCCGTAATTCAATACACCCTTGCCGCTCGCCACGATGTGTTCCCACAGCGATCCGAATTGCGGCTCATCTTCAGGCATCGGCGCATCTGCACCCCCGAACAGCGCGCGCCGTCCCGGCTGCTCCGCACCGGCAAATTCATGCCGTCGTCCACCATAGCCCGACGTCCACGCAGTATTGAAATACGGAGTGGGATTAATGCCCATCACCCAGCGATGTCCATCCGCCGAAACATCGGAATCGACATAAAAGTTGTCGCTCATCGCGTACCGCGCCACCAGCGCGTGCAGATTCGGGGTCACTTTCAAGTGTCTTGCAGCCTTCGCTTCCGCAGCCCATCCATCCACTCCATACCGTGCCAGCGAAGCGTCTCCATTCGCTCCCGTCACATCGCCCAGCACCTCGTCATATGTGCGGTTCTCGCGAATCACCAGAAAGCAATGCTTCAGCCGCGGCAAAGTGGACCGGCCCGCAACCGCCGCGGTGTTTGAAGCGATCACGGTTTGCGTCAGTTTGGCCGCAGAAGGCAGCATGCCCACCGGTATCGCGCTCAGGCCGCCATACTCAAGCGAACCAACATAGGTCGGCATCTTCGGATCATGCCCCTTGCCCGCATTCGGCCCTGCGCCTTTACCTTTGGTATTTACGACATAGAGCATTTTGCCGTCAGGCGAGAAGCCAACCGCCGAGGGATTCCACCCCACGGGGATATGCCCAATCACCTGCAGCGACTCGGCGTCCACAACTCCGACTGCATCAATTCCCGCTTCTGCCACGTAGACTCGTCCGTCACGCGCCGCAAGCCCGCTCGGCATAACGCCTCGGAGAGCCTCTCCACTCGCGTCCTCAAACTGCCGACCGCTAAAAGGAGACAACTTCGCTTCGGCCAACAGCCGCACTCCATCCGCGCTCACTTTGGCAATAGCATCTTCATGTGCAAGCGAGACAAACACCGCATCGGCGGTCGCTGCCACTCCCGTTGGCGCGGCTCCTCCCACTGTCTCACCCCGCGCTTCCGTAATCTTGTCTCCGAGTCGCAGCTTCGCCGTGACCGCAGGATGTTCCCGGTCACGCAAATCATAGGTCCAGAGTGAACTCCCGCGATCCGAGTTCTCCCCGCCAAGCCCGGGAATTTTCTTGCCTTCTGCAACCGTGCCCTCTCTCGCCGCTTTCGACGGATAAGCAAACGGGGGAAAATGCAAACCTGTGCCCAAAGGATTTTTCGCGTCGGCTCCCGGAATCGTCTGGTATTCGAAGAGCCCGGTATTCGTCACGTAAAGCCTCACTCCGTCAGGAGAAAGCGCGAGACCAATCGGGTAGTTCCCCGTCCCGATCGACGCAATCCTCTGCATAGTCTCCGCGTCGATGATCACGATGCGCCAATTCCCCTGGTCCAGTGCGTAGATCGTTCGGCCGTCTTCTGACAGCGTCAACGTCGCGGCAAAGCTTCCTTCGAATTTCTTTCCACCCAGCTGCCCATCCAGCGAAACCTCCCCTGCAGCGCTCCAGTCCGTCGTTCGATAGGCGCGAATCTTTCCCGAATCTCCGGTCGCGACATATAAGAGCGCCCCATCGGGCGAATAAGTCAGGCCCGCATGGGTCTCAATCGCAGGATCGTCATTCTCGCCGCTCGGCATGCGCCGGACTTGCGGATCAAGCGACTCCGGATGATCCACCACATTCAACGCAAAGGGAAATCCGATGGACGGAATTGCGATTTCCTCGCCATCGGGCCGAACCGCCAGCGCAAAGGGATACGGCGCCAGCGAAATCCAATTCCCCGCAGGATGGATCTCTCGCCCATTGGGCAGCACAGCGGTCACATTTGCCTGCGACCGCGCCGCGGGTCCGTTCGAAAATACTGTGCAACCACCAAGCAAGATGAGAAGCCAAGTGCGTTTCATCCCCTCCAGTATGCACGGCCTCTATCAAGAAAAGATTGCATTCTTCGCCGGTCACTGCTGCGCCGGGCCGGCAAATGCATGCCGGCGCCTTAAACGCTCGCTTCCGATTCTGCCTCCCGCGCGTGAACCCCACCTGCGACCAGGACCAAGGGTTGCCGCAGAAATCCCATCAACAGCACCGACATATTGCGGAAGTCCTCCGCCAGCGTACGCGAGCGATGACCGGTCAGGAAAACTCCACGCCGCATCACATGCAGGTGAAAGAGCGCGGACACCAGCGTGAAAATGCATGCGGCCAGCGTGGCCCGCGCCGGCGCCGCTGCCCCAAAACATTGATGCACGAAATAATCCAGAAACTGCGCAAGTCCGGGCACGACAAAAGCAATCACCAGATTCCCCATCGCGCGTGACCGAATCTGCAGCGCCCGCTGCTGCGCACCCGCATAGACTCCGGCCGTTGCCGTGACATACGCCAGCTCAACCAACACGATCACTAGCCGATTCCGATGATGCAACGTGGCCATCGCCACCAGGTACACAGCAGATCGCACGAGGGCGCTGAGCAACGCGCACTTCCAGTTCCAGCACGCCAAAACGCGAACGCAAAGATTTGACCCCGGTGTTCGACGCATGAAGCTATCTTGCGCGAAGCAATGCCGGTACGTTGTAACACGATGGTTACGAAACGATTGAAATTTGTTGCGTCCCGTAATGAGGGAGATTCCCCCAGCGTTGTGATTCGAGTCACGCCCAGAGTTGTGTCGTGCGGCCTAAGCTCGAAGTGAATAAGGGCCGCGAGCCCAGATCTTTCATCTGCGGGGAGAACCGAGTATGGCTTACGTCGTGACCGACGCTTGCACCAAGGATTTTGTTTGCGTGGCTGAATGTGCCACCGCTGCAATCGCACCACTTGCAACAGACGCGAATGCCAGTTCGGTCAGTCAGGTCTTTATTAATCCGGCCGAATGCATCGATTGCGGTAATTGCGCGAGCATCTGCGCACAGAACGCCATCTTCTCCATCGATGACCTGCCGGCAGACAAGGCGACTTTCGCCGAGAAGAATCAGGCCTACTTCCAATAGCACCGAATACCGCTCATGACCTATCCCTCAGGGATGAACCCCGACCGGTGCAGGTGCTGGCGTGTTCGGCACTTCGTTCGAAAGGGTAGGCTCTTCCTCTTGCTTATCCGTCGCATGCGGAGCGGTCGGCTGGAGCATCATGTTCTTCGCCGTTCCTAGTGTCGAAGCAGCAACAAAAGTGATCGGCAACGTCAGTGTCTGCACCGTTGCCGGATCATCCCTCAACTTCAGGTAGAGCGATCCGCCCGTCGGATGCGGCACCGCCAATTCTGTGCCGGTAAAATCAGCCGGTACGTCCACTGGACTGTCAAACCCCGGTGTCGACGCGAAGGATTCAGTAAGAAAAAGATTGCTCCCTGTAAGCAAACAAGGCTTTGACAGCGCATGGGGGCAGCGCAATTCCTTAAACCCCGGCATCCTTACCAGCGTGCCCAGAGCAAGCCATTCGCCCGCTGTTCCATCCGGCGCAACTGCGCGTGCCTGCAGCGGTCCAAAGGCCGAGGGTCCAAACCGCGCCAGCGGTTCCACCACGCCCAATGCCGTATTTGCGTCTTCAAGAACCAGGCTTCCATCGGCAACGGATAGACTCGCGTGGAAACTACCGTCCACGGCGGAGACTTCGATCTTTTCGTCCCTCGGAAATACCGCGGGCACCTTCGATTTCAAAAAGAAAACCAGCCGCTTCTCTACAGGAAGATCATCGACGCTTCCAAACGCCAACGGCCCTGCCGGCTCCGTTGTTCCATCCTGCGTCCCTTTGCTCAGCAACGTAACCTGCGGTCGCGGTGGACGCACGGAAACATACGTTTTCAATTCGCGTCCATCACGTAGCGAAACACTCGCCGCATACGCTTTGCCGGGCGTCAGGTTCGCCGTTGAAGTGTCCGCATTCAGAGTCAGCTGATCGGCATCCTGCACGCGGTTCAAGCCTGCCGGAGTCCAGGTGACTCCCTCCAGTTTCGCCTTGGCCACTTCGTCCAGACGCGTCCCAGTCAACACCGCCTGCGCATCCCCCGCGTTGAAAGCCAGCCGGTCAAGCGACGCCGCTTCTGCGTAAGCCTGCAGCGAAAGCGCATCCGGTTTCTCTAGCCCATATTGATGCACTTCAATCTTGATCGTCCCCGGGGATGCCTGGCTCATCGGCATCGAAACCACAAATTGATCAGGAGGCTGCGGTTTCCATGTCAACGGAAGAGAGTCCCCCTTTTCCGGAACCTCCACCACTTTCTCGATGCAAAGACTGTTTGCGCCCTGCAGATGAACGCTGTCTTCGCGGCCTACAACCAGGGCAGATTGATCGCCCGGAGCCACTCGCCAACGACCAGGCTGCGGGGAAAACAACCGGTAGGTTGGACCTTCCCAGTCGTCAAACCCCCATTTCCCGCGCACGGTTCCCCTTACATCTTCCATCGGAAACGAAGGGACGGGCGGAATGAGCGCAAGGCCGCCTTCCGCGGGTTCAGCCTTCAGCGGCACGTCGATCGCGCCTCCCTTCGTCTCGACATGCAATTTCAAGCCGTGTGCAAGCTGCGTGGCCAGCACCAGCGGTGCCCCTTCAGCCGGCAAAACCAGGTCGGGTCGCTGGGCGCAAAACGTCTCACTTGGGTCCACTGGATGCAACGGCGGCATCACGGCCGGTCCCACCGGCGGCAGCGCGACCACCACCACCGACTTCGGATCGCGAAAAGATGGAGGCACACTAAGTCTCAGATTCAGTGTGTCTTCCGTCGATAGAGCCAGAGCAGGAATGTACTGGTAATGCGCTGTGTGCAGCGAAGCGAGGATCCGCGCCGTATCGACAATCGCCCCCACGTAGGGGCTGTATGCCCCCGCGCCCGCCACGTTCGAGTAGCTCAGCTGATTCATCAGGTCAGCGGTAGATCCCGCAGTCAGCTGTGCCACCCTTGTCTGCGCATTCGAGTCGTCCATCACCAGCCCCTCGGTATGGGCCGAGAGGCAAGTCGCCTGCTGATCAACCGGGCGGTCAAAGCACTCTTGATTGACCTTGATCCCCAAGCTGCGGGCCGCAGCTTCAACTCTTATTTTCAAAGACTTAGGATCAGTCTGCGACGTCTCCTTGACCTCATCCAGAAATGCGTCGAGCCGCATTCGGTCCCAGCTCGCCGATTGCAGATCCTGCGAGGCACGGACAAACATGCCGGGGCGCCCTCGAACCGCATTTCGAAGCGTATTGAAGTCGCCGCCCGTTTCGGGAGCGAGAAATACAAGCGCCTGTTGCGCCTCTGCCGGAACCACCACGAAAACGCCCTCTTCTCGGGCTGCACGGGTCCAAGTCTCAACACGCGTAAACCACTCATTCGGCGGAGGATTTGTCGCGCCACGCAAAAACGCTACGATCAGAATGTAGCGGGCCGACTGGCTGTCGGGAAAGTCGGGATGGATCCAAAGCCGGTCGCCAGGCAAAAGGCTCGGTACCTGCCCAATGGGCAGGGTTACCTGTCCCCTCTTCACATGGATGTCGACTTTGGGTCCGGCAAGATCGAATGACTGGGCGTTTGCGCGCAGCCCGTACGAAAAAGAGAGCAGGAAAAACAGAAAGCAAAAACAACGGCGCATACTCCTATTGTACGGATGTGAGCCTTATAGGGGAGCGTCATTGCACAAACGTAATGTTTCCAACCTGGGTATTCCATCATGGATAATGGATGGCACCTGCAATGACTGAAGGAGCGTGCTCCCGTCAATATCTTCTACACATCTTGGGAATTACCGACTAAGATGGATCATCTACAAAGTGCGAGACCTGCACCGGCATAAAGAACCACGATTAGCAGAACCCAGCTAATTTAATGGCTTAGATAAGGAACATGTTCGTTTCAGGAATCTGCACCGATCGCCATCTGGTTGTCCCCGCCATGCCCCACCCCCCGCTCATGGCTGGAAAACCTCCGTCGATGATTTTTGAACTTGTTGATAGGCATATCGAAGCGCTCTAAAGAACAACTTATACGGAGAACACAATGAAAGCGACACGGGCTGCGCAACGCAGCATAGATGTAAGCAACTTAAGCATCCCCGACGCGGAAGAGATTGTCGAAGAGGCTCTCAGCGAGCTGGCGTTTTCTCAGGATCCGGGAATGATGAGGGCGTTGCGCTTTCTCGCGCCCCGGGGCTATCAGGCAATCGTCGAATTGTGCAGTGAGAACGGCCGCAGCAAGCGCCGCAATGCATCGGCGGAATCCTGGTCGCCGGAAGAAGACGAAGTTCGCATCTATTTTGAGCGCACAGACGAGAACGATGCTGCGCCGCGTCCATTTCGCGCACCGCGACTCAGCGCTGACCACGGCTACGATGACGAAGACGATGGACAGGACAGCGTCATCCCGGCGGATATCGACACCCGCGTTAAGGAACTCTGTGCCGCATTGGCTGAAGCCGAGCGTGGAGGCCACGCCTTCATCGCCCTCAAGTGGTTCCGTGATTCCTTCCTGCCTCGCAAAGCTTTCCGCTGGAACCAGCACCCGGAATCGCGTCAGGCCGTCCTCGCTGAAGCAATTCAGCGCGGCGTCGTCCTCACCAGCAAGATTGCCAACCCCAAGACACCCGCATATCCCACCACGACCATCCGCCTGAACCGGGCCGAAGCGGGCATTCCTGAAGAAGCCCAGCGCTTTCACCCCGTGGCAGTTCACGATGGCTCTGTTTCGGATTCAATCGAAGAGGAGCGGGGAAGCTTGTGACTTGCTACTTCCTTGAGTCAACCGCATTCGCAAGGCTCTTTGTACAGGAGCCCGGAACGGACGCGTTGATTCGTCTCATGGAATCCGTCGAGGACAATCGCAAGCTCATAGCCGCTTCGGCGCCCCTCGAGGTCTACGCGGCAATTCGCCGTCAGGAGCGTGCCGGCTCCATCAGTGCCGAAGACGCAGCCGCCGCGCTCGAGATCCTTCGCCTTGAAGCCGCTCGCATGGTGCAGGAACCGCTCAACCCGGCCGTCCTCGAAGCCGCCCGCCAACTGCTCGATCGCACCAGCCTGCGCTGGCCCGACGCTTTGCAACTCGGCGCCGCGATCGTTGCGCGCGACATGTTCCGCGGCACCGAAATCATCTTCGTCTCATCTTCCGCACATCTGCTCGATGCCGCCCGGACCGAAGGCTTCAACGTCGTCGATCCCGCCAAGGAACCCGCAACTCAGCCGGCTTGATTCTGCACCACGTTGACCCTCTCTAAATCTTCAACCGGTTGAATGCGGCCGTTGTTCACGGCGATTCCGGCTTCGCGGTGCGCTTTCTCAGCACCCACGTGGTCATGCAGCGGTGGTCTTGCACAATCGTCGTCTTCAGGGGATCAACCAACACCGCGTTCAGCTCGTTCGTCAATCGCAGAAGCATTCGCTCATCTACAAGGAACCATTCGGATCCGTCGCCAACCTTGTAGATGTTGCTCCGAACCTGCTCGAAGTCCAATCCAATTCTTGAACCCAATCGACAAAACAACATCCCGCCCGGACGCAGCACTCTCCACAACTCTTTCAGCATGCCGAGAAAGTGCTGGCCGTCGCGCGCGAAATGCAGCACTGCACTGCATATCACTACCTCGACAAACTCATCGGGAAAGGGCATCTTCTCGATCGGCCCAACAAGAAAATTCTCCGCTGGAAGTCCGGTCTTCAACGAAGCGGATAACTGGCGAACATGCTCTACGCCCGCTGCATTTGAATCCACCGCAAACACTTCGCACTTTTCGCGCAAGAGATAGACAAGGTTGCGTCCATAGCCGCAACCCGCGTCGAGCACGCGCATCCCACCCTCGATATTCCCACGCAGAATCTGATCGAATACGTAGATGTCGATCTGCCCGAACTGTTCCTGGACGGTCATTTCCATTGGATCACCGCATTGCAACACTATTTATTTCCGCTCAATTTCGCCTGAAACGATTCGCCTTGTCGAACTCATCGCGTAACTCTGGCGTGCGCAGGTTTTCGCGCAGATGAGCAAGGCGCTGTTCGAGAGCGAAGATCGACGCTTCTACCGCTTTGCTGTTTGTATGCGCGATATCGCGCCACATCGAGAAAGGACTCGCACCCAGCCGCGTCATCTCCCGCAACCCGCGTCCGCCCACATCCTTCAGCTCAGGAGCTTCGCCCACCGCATCTTCCAGCAGCGCGCTCATTGCCGTAGCAACAAACTGCGGAAGATGGCTCACCCATGCGACCAGCTCATCGTGGCGTGTCGCATCCAGATCGATAATCTTCGAGCCCATCGCCCCAACCCACCCACGCCAGCTCTGCGCAAGTGCATCCGACTGCGAAGAACGCTTCCAATCCGGCTTGTCGGTAAACAACCACACCGCGCCATGAAATAACGTCGCATCGCCGAGAGCTGCTCCGCCGCGTTCTTTGCCCGCCATGGGATGTCCCGGCAAAAAACCTGCGCTCTCCGCCCGGTTAAATAGCCGATCCGCCGCATCCGTGATCTGTCCCTTAGTGCTGCCCACGTCGGTGATCAGATATCCCGGTCCCAGCACGCCGGCCAACTTTTCCATCCAGTCAAGAATGGCAAACACGGGCGTAGCCAGCACCACAACCTGGCTCTCCCGCGCCATCTCAATCGGATCCTTTGCGACCGAATCGATTGCGCCCATCTCCAGCGCGATCTGACCCTGCTCCGCCCCGCGATTCCATCCGGCAATCGAACCACTAAAACCCGCGGCGCGCAGCGCCAGACCTGCCGATGCGCCCAGCAGACCGGTACCGACAATCGCGATGCGTTCGATCATGCTCTGATTTCCAGATTAATGTACCAACCTAACGGAGCGATCTTATGAAAAATGGGCCTAGGCGTCCGGAGTGACATGAAGCGGTGCGTCTTCTCTGCAATCGCCACCGTATGTCTCGTCGCCTCCGTCGGAATCCTTCTCCATCCTGCTAAAAATGAGATGTAGAACCACAACGACAAGGCCCGCCAGAATGAAACACACGCCAACGAAGAGCATACCCCTGGCGCGCTCGCCATACTCCTGAAGAGCTGTCTCTACGATTTGTGCAGGATCGTAATAAACTCTGACGGGCTCACCAACTCCGCATCCGTTGTTGGAAAGAGGCGTATGGCACGAGGCGCCTTCGCCTGATCTCTGGCGTCCATCGGCGACGAACCTGAAGTAGTAGATACTTCCTCGCCCCCCGCTGACATATGTAATCACCCCAACCGCCGAGGCTTCTCTGCTAGCGGCCTCTGCGAAACTACGGCTGGAGAAAACCTGATAACACCCGGCCACAATGAGGATCGCGGCAACTATCAGCGAGCCTCGCGATTCAAAGAACATTGGAAAACCACCCTGGTCGATTCTCGCTGAGCCTACCTTTCGGTGGGGAGAAAAGTGACTCGGGGTTGGCAGAATTCATTCATCATCCGGATCGCGCGAGTTTCCGGATGACGAATGGAGATTGAATCCGCCCAACCGGTCTACAGGCTTCGTCCCACAGCCGCTGCAACCACCCTGAGTTCTCCCATCAGCTTATCGAACTGCTCCAGGTAGAGTGTCTGCGCCGCGTCTGAAGCCGCCTTGTCGGCGTTCGGGTGCACTTCCACAATAATTGCATCGGCGCCCGCTGCTACCGCCGCCCTTGCCATCGGCGCCACCATCTCGCGGTGCCCCGTTCCATGCGATGGATCGCCCACGATCGGCAGATGCGAAAGTTTCTTCACCACGGGAATCGCCGAAATATCCATGGTGTTGCGCGTCGCCGTCTCATATGTGCGAATGCCGCGCTCGCAAAGAATTACATCGTAGTTGCCGCCCGATAAAATGTACTCGGCCGATAACAATAACTCCTCAATCGTTGCGGCGATCCCTCGTTTCAGCAACACCGGCTTGCGCCCCTGGCCCAGTTCGCGCAGCAGATTGAAATTCTGCATATTGCGCGCGCCCACCTGGAACAGATCAACGTATTCCAGCATCGGCTCAATCTGCGCGATCTCCATCACCTCGCTCACCACCAGCAAGCCGTGCAGGTCTGCCGCGTCACGCATCAACTTCAAGCCCGGAATTCCCATTCCCTGGAACGCGTAGGGCGAGCTGCGTGGTTTGTACGCCCCTCCGCGCAGAAAGCTCCCTCCGGCAGCCTTTACCCGTGCTGCTGTCTGCATGATTTGCGCTTCATTTTCAATGGAGCACGGGCCGGCCATCACCACAACTTTCTCCCCGCCCACCGTCACACCATTGCGAAACTCCACCACCGTGCCTTCCGGTCGAAAACCACGCCCCGCAAGCTTGTACGGCGAACTGATGCGGTGCACATGCAGTACACCCGACAGATTCTCAAACTTGCTCAGGTCAACACTGGCGGTTGGTCCCACACCCGCCAGAATCGTTTGGCTCGCGCCCGTGGTCCGGTGAACTCCTACTCCTGCTTCCACCATGGCGTCGATCACTGCATCGATCTGTTCTTCCGTGGCCTTTTCCTGCATTGCGACAATCATTGCTTGTTCCCTGTCTCGGGCGCCTCTGCGCCTGTGCCGTGGCCCATGCCGGAGGCTTGGGCATTTCTTTCCGATGCCAACTCATTCCTTTGCAACGCCCGCATCACGTCGATAATGCGCTCGTAGATATGCGTGAGCTCGATGTCAGGCAGCGGGCCTTTATTGGCCGCGCGCACGTTTGCGTAGATCACCTTCTCGCGTGCCGGTTCGTACACCGGCAGCGAGGTTGCAGCCTTCAAGTGGCCGATCATCAACGCAGCACGCGCCCGTTCGCTCAACAACTCCACCAGCTGACGGTCGAGCACATCAATTCGATCTCGCAATTCTTCCAGCGTCATTGCATCCTCGTGTTGCAGCGTCTGCCGGTGCTCTTGCTCCACTCGCACGCGGTAAATGCAGCAAAGGATCTAGAGTTGAAAACTGTGCCTGCGGCATTCGTGCCGCCGCGTGGGGTGTATCTACCGGGCCAGCGCCGTTGCCGGTTGGCGCAGACCCTTGATAAATCGAGCCACTGCGCCAGGCGCTGTCTCGGGAGTCGATCTCCCGATCAACTCCACGATTGCGCTGCCAATCACCGCGGCATCCGCGAACTCCGCCACCTGGGCGACGTGTTCCGCGTTGGAGATGCCGAACCCCACGGCCACCGGCAGCCGGGTCCATCGCCGGATGCGCTCCACCAGGGCCGTCGCATCTGTCGTCAGGCTCTGCTGCTTCCCCGTAATCCCTGTGCGCGAAATCGCATACACAAATCCGCGCGAATGCGTGGCAATTGCTTCCAATCTTTCATCGGGACTGGTGGGTGCGGCCAAAAATACCGGCGCAAGGTTCACGCGCTCCATTTCAGCCAGGTATTCGCCCGCCTCTTCCACAATCATGTCCGTTACCAGCACGCCATCCGCGCCTGCAGCCGCTGCATCGTCTGCGAACTTGCGCAATCCGTACCGCAATATCGGATTGAAATAGGTGAAAATTATCAGTCCGGCATTGGGTCGCGCGCTGCGAATCTCCGCGGCAAGCGCCAGCACATCCTTCAATCTTGTGCCGCGCGCCAGGGCTCGCTCACTTGCTCGCTGAATCACCGGCCCATCCGCCAATGGATCGCTGAAAGGCACGCCCAGCTCAATCACATCCGCACCCGCGTCAATCGCCTCCAGCGCGATCGCGCGCGTAACTTCGAGCGAGGGGTCGCCGGCAGTGAGATACACAACCAATCCCGGTTTGTGATGAAAGGTCAGTGCCATCGCAGTTTGGTTTTACGCGCCCTGAAGGTTTAGCTCGCGCGCCAGGATGCCCATATCCTTGTCGCCGCGCCCAGAGAGGTTAACTACCAGTATGTCACGCGAATCCATGCCCGGTGCGATGCGCAAAGCTTCTGCCACTGCGTGCGCGCTTTCAAGTGCCGGCAAAATCCCTTCGGTCCGCGCCAGCTTCACCACTGCACCCAGCGCCGACGCATCATCCTGCGAAACATACTCCGCGCGTCCGGAGTCGTGCAGCGCCGCATGCTCTGGACCAATCGAAGCATAGTCAAGACCCGCCGAGACCGAATGTGTCTCTGCGATCTGTCCGTTTTCATCCTGCAACACATAAGAGAACGTGCCCTGCAGCACCCCCGGCTGACCGCCGCGAAATCTTGCCGCATGCTGGCCGAGCTCGGTGCCGCATCCGCCGGCTTCCACTCCGATCAGCCGCACATGCTTCTCCGGAATGAATTCATAAAACGAGCCGATCGCATTCGAGCCGCCGCCCACGCACGCAACAACTGCCGTCGGTAGCCGGCCCTCCTTCTCGAGAATCTGTACCTTCATCTCCCGGCTGATGCAGCGGTGAAAGTCGCGCACCATTGTCGGATACGGATGCGCTCCCAGCGCACTGCCCAGCAAATAGTAGGTCGTCCGCACATTCGTAACCCAGTCGCGCATCGCTTCGCTGATTGCATCCTTCAACGTCTTCGATCCAGACGCCACGCCGCGCACCTCTGCGCCGAGCAGCCGCATCCGCAACACGTTCAGCTCCTGCCGCGCCATGTCCACTTCGCCCATGTAGACCACGCACTCCAAACCCAGTAGCGCGCACACGGTAGCCGTCGCTACCCCATGCTGGCCTGCACCTGTCTCCGCGATCACCCGCTTTTTGCCCATGCGCTTTGCCAGCAGCGCCTGGCCAAGAGCATTGTTGATCTTGTGCGCTCCAGTATGCAGAAGATCTTCGCGCTTCAAATAGATCCTTGCTCCGCCCAGTTCTTCCGTCAGTCGCTTGGCGAAGTAGAGAGGCGTGGGTCGTCCGGCAAAGTCCTTCAGCAGCCCTGCCAATTCGGTCTGAAATGCCTCATCCGCCTTGGCCGCCTCATAGGCGTGTTCCAGCTCCAAAAGCGCAGCCATCAGCGTCTCCGGCACATACCGTCCGCCGTAGATGCCAAATCTGCCGGGCCGCGACTCCGAAGGAGCCGCAGGAAGAATCACTGATGCCATCAGAGCCTCCTGCTTTGTGTTCCGCCCCAATGGGGTGAACCTCTCAGTGTACTAGGAGGAAATACCAGCCAGCCGGCCGTGTGCCGCTCTTGCCTTCGCTACAAATCCCCGCACCTTCGCGGCATCCTTCCGGCCCGGCGCAGCTTCCACGCCACTCACAACATCCACGCCCCAGGGCCGCAGCATTGCAATCGCATCTGCAACATTCGCTGGGCTTAGCCCCCCAGCCGCCACCAGGCGTTTGCTGCTTCTGCCGGCGAAGACCGTTTCTCTCGCCCTGTTCCAGTCGAAGACCAAACCGGTGCCGCCCACTGCCGTCGCCGTGCGCGAATCCACCAGAATCGCGTCCACATCTTGTTCCGCGGCAATCGCCGCAACCTGTTGAGCCGCAAGCTCTCCGAAATGCACCACGCGCAATATGCGCAGTCCATTCCCGAAACGCGCACGAAGCCGCGCTGACATTCCAAAACCGCGTCCTGCGAGAATCTGCACACCCGTCAGTCCGCAGTTGCTCACTGCCGCTTCAATCTCTTCGAATGTCGATTCGACAAACACACCGATCTTTTCAAGCTCGGCCGGCAGGCCCGGCACAATCGCTGCAACCTGCTCCTCGGTCACACGACGCGGACTCGCTGCGAACACAAAACCCACCGCATCGGCTCCCGACTCTGCAGCCAGCAGCGCATCTTCAACCGAAGTGTTGCCGCAGACTTTCACCCAGAGGCTCATCGCGCCGCTGTCGCTCCAGCCAGCAGTGCATCGAGTGCCGCTCCCGGATCGGGCTGCCGCATCAGGCTTTCGCCGATAAGAAATGCGTCAAACCCCGCCAACCGCAGCCGGCTCACATGCTCCGCGCTGAAGATGCCGCTCTCTGTCACGCGCACCAAACTTGTCGGAATCCGATCGGCCAATTCCAGAGACGTCTCCAGTCGCACGTCAAACGTCTTCAGATCGCGATTGTTCACGCCAATGGCATCCGCACCCGACTCTCCAAGACAATCCAGTACGCGCTCCAACTCCATCGCCGTGTGCACTTCCACCAGCACATCGAGCTCAAATCCGCGCGCGGCCTTCGCAAACCGCCTCATTTCGTCATCACTCAAGGCTGCCGCAATCAGCAGAATCGCGTCCGCGCAATGGGCTCGCGCTTCCACGATCTGGTACTCGTCCACCATGAAGTCTTTGCGCAGGCAGGGAAGCGAAACCGCCTCCGACGCCAGCTCCAGGTTGCGCAACGAACCTTGAAAGTACGGTTCGTCCGTCAGCACCGACAATGCCGCGGCGCCCCCTGCTTCATACCGCCGCGCCAACCACGCCACGTCAAATTCCGCCCGGATCAGGCCCTTCGACGGCGACGCCTTCTTAATTTCCGCAATCACCGCCGGCCTATCCGCTGACGCACGCCGCAATCCCGCCGCCCATCGCCGCGGCGCATGCCCAGCGGCACGCCGCTCCAGATCTGCTCGCGACACGCGCTCTTCCGCCGCCTTCACGGTGGACCGCGTCGAAGCAAGAATCGTGTCCAGTTGCGTTGCCATCTCTTTGAGTATAGGGCGATGGCGATGGCAATCCTCTTCCCGCCCACTTCCCTTGCTCTGTTCTCACAAACTACTGAAAATAAATATGTTACTGCTTCGCAATACCCCCAAGTTCGTCCCCCTTGAGTCGAACTTCCCCGCCCAACCCCACTTTTGCTGCGGCCCAAATCCAGTCGGACCCTAACCGTAATGGAAGAAAGAGTTTGCCCCGCTGGAGGCATGCAGCCGAACCCCCCGTGCCTGTGCTACGCTTCGTCCAACTGTGGCAAATTTCGAAAAAGCACCGATCGAAGTCCAGGAAATCCTCTCCAAGCCGATTCAGCAGCTCGGCCTCAAATTGGAAGGCTCCCCACTCGAGCGATTCGTTCAGCAACTCTACGAAGAGCTCGAGGCCAAGGGACTCAAACGCTTTCGCCCCAAGTGCTACCTCACTGATGAGTGGGGCTGCCCCAGCATGGAACCCGTCATCGGAATTCCGTTCTATCTTGCCGATCCGAAATTGCAGCGCCTCGAGTCGGAGATGAACGATATCGAAGACTCGCGGCAAATCATGATGTACCTCCGTCACGAGGCCGGCCACGCATTCAACTACGCGTACGCGCTCTATCGAACGCAAAAATGGCGCGACCTCTTCGGACCATTCCGGCGCGCCTACCGCGATAACTACAAACCCGTTCCGTTTTCACGCCAATTCGTCCGCCACATGGAAGGTTGGTACGCGCAAAAACATCCCGACGAAGATTTCGCAGAGACCTTCGCTGTCTGGCTCACACCCCGTTCCAACTGGCGCGAACGGTACAAGGGCTGGGGCGCCATGAAAAAACTGCTTTACATGGATCGCGTGGGGCGCAAATTTGGCGATGCAGATCCAGTTGTCGCGCACGGCGATACAGATATCACCGTCGACGAAATGGCTGTCACCGTCGGTGAGTTTTATCAACATGCGATCGAGCAACAACTCACACCCGGTGAGTTGCCGCTCGATACCGATCTGCGCGATATCTTCAGCGTGTCCAAGCGGCGCAGAAAAAATGTCCGTCCCGCCGTCGATCTTCTTCGAGAGAATCGCAAAGTTCTCGTCGACAAAGTAAATTACTGGACAGGTGTTCAACGGCCGCTCGTAAAAAAGCTCGTGGAAGCGATTGAAGGAAAAGTCAGCGACCTCGGCCTCCGCGCCGACATAAAATGTGAAACAGAGGCGCTGACTGAAGTCACGGTATACGCAACGGCGCTGGCGATGAACTACATGACGCGGGGCAAATTCATTCTGCCCTGATTTCCGATTCCATCTGCGCTCGACGGCAGGTGGCCGCGAAATAGAAAAGCGTAGAGGCAACATGGCAAACCTGAAAGTATCGATATTGCACGACGTCTGGGAAGAAGGTCCGCCTGAGCCCGAGCCCGAGCCGGTCAAGGTGCCGCGCGCCAGGAACGGCAAGCGTCCGAAGAAGAAAAAGAAAGATCCCCTGCACGATCGCGAAGAGATATTCGCAGCGCTCACAAAACTCGGCCACGAACCTTCTTATTACATACTCGACGGCAAAAATCAGTCGCTGCTCGCGCTCGCCAGGTGTGGCGCCGATCTCATCTTCAATCTCACCGAGTCATACGCCGGCAACGATTCCATGGACAAAAACATCGCTGCCTATCTCGAACTTCTCCACATTCCTTACACCGGCGGCGGTCCCCAGGCCCTTTATCTGGCTCAGGACAAATCCCTCGCAAAAAAGATTTTCGATTTTCACAAAATCAAGACACCGGACTTCGCCACTTCTTACAAAGGGCGCACCGACCACTCGCACGATATCGAATTTCCGCTCATCGTTAAGCCCGTTTCCGAAGACGGATCGATCGGCATCGACAACGGCTCCGTCGTCGATAGCGTGAAAGAGTTGATGGAACGCATTCACTATATTCACGAGGAATTCGATAGCCCGGCGCTCATCGAGGAATACATTGAAGGCCGCGAAATCTACGCCTCCATTCTCGGCAACGACAACGCTGAAGTGCTTCCGCTCATCGAACTCGATCTCTCCCGGCTTCCCAAGGGAACGCCCCGCATTGCCGGTCAGGACGTCAAATTCGACCACGAGACCGAGGCTTACAAGGTCACAAAATCCGCGCCGGTCGAAGACCTCGACGAAGACACCACCAAGAAACTCCAGGACACGGCGCTCGCTGCCTATCGCGCCCTCAAGCTGCGCGACTATGGCCGCATCGACATGCGGTTGAACAAAAAAGGACAGGTCTACGTCATCGAAGCCAATCCCAATCCATGGCTCTCGAGTTCCGCCGAATTCGCCATGGCGGCAAAAAAGGCAGGCTATAACTACACCGACTTGATCGAGAAGATTGTGGAGCTCACCCGCAGCCGCCCCATGTAATTCAGCCCGTGTATTTCAGTGTTGAGCCATAAGGCGCTGGTCCTGGCCGAAAGCGACAAGTGCGGTTCTGCTGAAGTAGGCCTGATCACCCTGTCTCCAGGCAGCCGTCAGGCCGCAACCGCTCCATGCAATGGTGGGCCCGGAGGGATTCGAACCCCCAACCAAGGGATTATGAGTCCCCTGCTCTAACCGTTGAGCTACAGGCCCTTCGCTTCGGACGCCCGTCATACAGCCAGTCCTCCTCTATGAAAGCAGGAAGCTTACCGGCGCGGCACCCTTCTTTCTAGTGTGACACAGCACCAAACGCCGTCGACTCCTCCAAACTCCCAACTTCCTCGCCCTCGCCCGGCGATTAACAAGGACAATGGACGCCGATACCGTCCAGAATGCTATAGTCTGCGAGTTTCCCTGGGGGTGGAATGCCGGAGGCCGCAAAGCTTCAAAATCAGCTGCATTCTCAGCTCGACCCCGAGTCGGTCCGCTGCCGCGCCAACCGCGAAGCGCTTCAAGCGCTTCTGGCCTCAATGCGTCGCGAAGAAGACACCATTCGCCACGGCGGCGGCGCAAAAGCCGCAGATGCCCAGCACAACAAAGGCCGCCTCACTGTCCGCGAACGCCTCAATCTCCTTCTCGATCCCGAGTCAGCCTTCCTCGAACTCGGCCTCTGGGCTGCCCATGGCATGTATTCCGAATATGGCGGCGCTCCTGCCGCCGGCGTCGTCACCGGCATCGGTCGCGTCAGCGGCCATCTCTGCATGATCATCGCCAACGACGCCACGGTGAAAGCCGGAGCCTTCTTCCCCATGACGGCCAAGAAGGTCCTCCGCGCCCAGAACATCGCTCTCGAAAATCGCATTCCCACGCTCTACCTCGTCGACTCCGCGGGCGTCTTTCTGCCCCTGCAGGAAGACGTCTTCCCCGATACCGACGACTTCGGCCGTGTCTTCCGCAATAACGCGGTCATGAGTTCCCTCGGCATTTCACAAATCACGGCCATCATGGGCATGTGTGTCGCTGGCGGCGCTTATCTTCCTGTCATGACAGACACTGTACTCATGACCGAAGGCTCCGGCCTCTTTCTCGCCGGTCCCTCTCTCGTTCAGGCTGCGATTGGCCAAAAGACAGACCCCGAAGAACTCGGCGGAGCCTCCATGCACGCCGAAATCTCAGGCACCGTCGACTTCAAAGAGCCCAACGATCACCTCTGCATCGCCCGCCTCCGCTCTCTCGTCGACAAAATCGGACAACGTTCTTCGGCGCCTCCCGCCAACGCCGCCTTCTCTCGCATCGCATTCGATCCTTCCGTCGATGCACCCCATTTCGCAGCAGAAGAGCTTTATGCTCTTCTCAATCCCCAGCCCGGCGCCACCAACATTTATGACATGCACGAAGTCATCGCCCGCCTTGTCGACCGCAGCGCTTTCGACGAGTACAAGGCCGACTTCGGTCGAACGGTGCTGTGCGGCTACGCCCGCGTCGGTGGTCACGCCATCGGCATCGTCGCCAACCAGAAGATCAATCAGAACCAAATCGTCGCCATGGGCCTTGCGGCCGGCGCCAAGCGCATCGAAGTAGGTGGAGTCATCTACACCGAAGGTGCCCAAAAAGCAGCGCGTTTCATCATGGATTGCAACCAGAACCTCATCCCGTTGATCTTTCTGCACGACGTGAATGGCTTCATGGTCGGCAAAGATGCCGAATGGTCCGGCATCATTCGTGCCGGCGCAAAAATGGTCTCCGCCGTTAGCACCAGCGTCGTCCCCAAAATCGCAGTCATCATCGGCGGCAGCTTCGGCGCAGGCCACTATGCCATGTGCGGCAAGGCTTACGATCCCCGCTTCCTGTTTGCGTGGCCCACCGCACGCTACGCCGTCATGAGCGGCGCTTCTGCCGCCAATACCCTTGCAGAAGTGCGCGCCAAACAGTTGGAACGCGAAGGCAAAAAACTCACGGATGCCGACAAACAGGCCCTGCAGGAAGAGATTCGCGCCGCCTACGAACAACAAGCCGATCCCCGCTACGGCGCTGCGCGTCTCTGGATTGATGCCATCATCGATCCCGCCCGCACCCGTGACGTCCTCATCGAAGCTCTCGAAGCTTGCGCGCTCAACACCGACGTTCCCCGATTCAACCCCGGAGTTTTGCAGACCTGAGGTTTCCCCGGCATTCGTCCAAGACCAAAAAAGGAGCATCCCCATGACCGTCGCGAGTGAAAAGGTCGAAAGCCTCTATCCGTTTGTCTTGACCGAAGAGCAGGAGCACCTGCGCAAGGAGATCCGCGAATTCAGTGCGCGCGAGATCGCACCCCACGTCATGACATGGGATGAATCCAGCACTTTCCCCATGGAGGCTGTCAAAAAGCTTGGCGCAATGGGCCTGCTCGGTGTCATCTTCCCTCCCGAGTTCGGTGGCGCCGGTCTTGGATACGTCGACTACGTCTTGGCAATCGAAGAACTCTCGGCCGTCGACGGCTCCATCGGCATCACCGTCGCCGCGCATAACTCGCTCGGCACTAACCACATCTTTCTCGCCGGCAACGACGCGCAGAAGCGCAAATATGTCCCGCGTCTTGCCGGTGGCGAAAGTCTAGCTGCCTGGGGACTCACCGAGCCTGGCTCTGGTTCCGACGCCAGCAGCGCCCGCACCACTGCTGTCAAAAAAGGCGACCGCTACATCCTCAACGGAAACAAAACCTTTATCACCAATGGACACTACGCCGATGTCGCCGTCGTTATCGCCGTCACCGACAAAACCAAAGGCACGCATGGCCTCTCCGCTTTCATTGTTGAGAAAGGAACGAAAGGTTTTCGCCCCGGTAAAAAGGAAAACAAGCTCGGCCTGCGCGCCAGCGATACCAGTGAACTCATTTTCGAAGATTGCGAAATACCCGCGGACAATCTTCTCGGCGTCGAAGGCGAAGGTTTTGTCGATGCCATGCGCGTTCTTGACGGCGGCCGCATCTCCATCGCCGCACTCGCCCTCGGCATCGGTCGCGGAGCGCTCGAGGCTGCGCTCAAATACGTCAAAGAGCGCCGTCAGTTTGGCAAGGCTATCGCCGAATTCCAGGGCATCCAATGGAAACTTGCCGACATGGCCACCGAGCTCGATGCCGCCCGCCTGCTCACCCAGCGAGCTGCCGTTCTCAAAGATTCCGGCCGCAAGGTCACGCGCGAATCGTCCATGGCCAAGCTCTTCGCCAGCGAAGTTGCCGTGCGCATCTGCGACGAAGCCGTCCAGCTCTTCGGCGGTTACGGCTTCATCAAGGACTATCCTGCCGAGAAGTACTATCGCGACGTCAAACTTTGCACCATCGGCGAGGGCACCAGCGAAATCCAGCGCATGGTCATTGCCCGCGAGATCCTCAAGGTCCATCCATCGCGCGGATGAAGACCATTTGCGCAGCCTGACACACCGGCAACGCATCTCATACCAGGGAAGACATGGACGATTCAGTCAAAATCATCGAGTGTCCACGGGATGCCTGGCAGGGCTTGGCCCGCCCCATCCCCGCCGAGAGCAAAGCCGAGTATCTCCGCTCGCTCATCGCCACTGGCTTTCGCCACATCGACGCCGTCAGCTTCGTTTCACCCGCCGCCATTCCACAAATGGCCGACTCTGAGCTCGTCCTCGAACACCTCATGCCGCCTGAAAGTGTCGAAATCATCGGCATCGTCGTGAACGCCAAGGGAGCGGAACGCGCCATTCGTACTGGGGCTGTCCAGACTCTCGGCTTTCCCTATTCCATCTCACCCGAGTTTCTCCGCCGCAACCAGAATCAGACTCTTGAGCAGTCCATCGACACACTCGATGCCGTCATCGCGCTCGCGCAAAACGCTGGCCTCGATGTCGTCGCTTATCTCTCCATGGCCTTCGGCAATCCTTACGGCGATCCTTGGAGCGTCGATGAAGTCGTCAACGCCTGCGATCTACTGGCCGAGTCCGGCATCCAGCAAGTCTCGCTCGCCGATACCGTTGGCCTTGCCACGCCCAGTCATATTTCTGAAACACTTTCCGCGGTCCTCCCTGTCTTCGATCACATCGAGTTCGGAGCCCACCTGCACGCACGCCCCACAGAAGCTGCTGCCCGCATCCGTGCCGCGTATCAGGCAGGTTGCCGCCGCTTCGATGCTGCCATCGGCGGCTTCGGAGGTTGCCCCTTCGCGCAAGACGTTCTGGTCGGCAACATCGCCACGGAAGACCTGATCCGCGTCCTCGATGAATGCGGTGCCACCCTCCCGCCCATCGGACCCCTCGCGCAGCTCAGCACCGCCAGTGCCAAAATTGCGCACGACTTCGGTGCAGCCGTACAGTAAGCTTGCAGCCCAACGGCGTTCACCGGAGGCGACTTTGCCTTACAAGACCATCCTCGTCGACGAACAGTCTCCCGTCTGCACCATCACCCTCCATCGCCCCGAGCGTCGCAACGCCATGACTCCGGAGATGCAGTCGGAACTGATCGACGCCCTGGCGGCAGCTGCCTCTGCGCATCGCGTCCTCATCCTTACCGGATCCGGCAGCGCCTTTTGCTCCGGTCTCGATCTCTCCGTGCTGCAAACCATGCATGAGCGTACCGCCGCCGACCACCGCGCCGACGCGGAACGCATCGCCACGCTCTTTCGCGCTCTCTATGAATTGTCCATCCCTACCATCGCTGCGGTCCACGGTCCAGCCATCGCCGGCGGCACCGGTCTCGCCACCCTTTGCGACTTCACCCTCGCCACGCACGAAGCAAAATTCGGCTACACCGAAGCGCGCATCGGGTTCCTCCCCGCGCTTGTCTCCGCATTTCTCGCCCTACAGGTCGGCGACAAGATCGCCCGCGATCTTTTGCTGACCGCGCGCATCTTCGATGCGGCAGAAGCCCACCGCCTTGGCCTCGTCAATCAAATTGTGGATTCGGAACAGCTGATGCTCCGCGCCCAGGCCCTCGCCGCCCAACTCGTTGCCAACAGCCCCCAATCACTTGCCGGAACCAAGCGCCTTCTCGCCGCACAAAACAAGGCTTGGCTCGACACCGCTATTGAGTTCGCTCTCACCGCAAACGCTCACGCACGCACCACCGCCGACTTCCGCGAAGGCATCGCCGCATTTCTCGAAAAACGATCGCCACGCTGGTCGAAGTAGGTCCTGCGCATTCAGCTCGGATTTGTCCCGGCAAATAAGAACTCCCAGGATGTATCAAGGTAAAGCCACCGCTGCGTTTCAAACCAGCTCGTCGGCAGCCCGGGAACATGCAGCAGTGTGTGCCCGCTCGCGCACATCAGCTCAGTTCCATTCCACGCTAGGAACATGCGTGACACCTGTCCCACCTGTGCTGGATGCGTCACCCTGCGCAGGCACACCGGACACCTCTGGCGCTGATCGAGAAATACCCATCGCATGCCGAACAGGCAGATCACAAACGACAAGAAGAGTTGAGCATTCTCCGCGGCCACCGAGTAGCCCGCCGTTTGCGCGTATGCCAGATCCAAAGGAACAAAATATCCAATCGTCAAAAGCAGCGCAATCTTTGCCCCAAGAAAACTCCACCGGCAAACTCGTCTGCCCCAGCCTGGCTTATGCGTCGAAAAACTGTACTCCGCCAAAGACACGGACGTCACCGCGGGCAGCGAAAGCAGCGCAAGAAAAACCATGAAGAGATAAATCCCCAACGGGCCGCGTGTCCGCTCACTCAACGAAATCGCCCACAAGCTGCTGCCATCGTCATCCGAGTTGGATTCCGATATCTCCACCCGCTCGGACCGCATCTCCGCCTTGCCCAGGGCTGTCAGATGGCCCACCACAAATCCAATTCCGCCGACTTCCGCATCCGGATCCAGCAGCCATGCGTCGGCACTTCCCGGAAGTCTCCACCTACCCAGCGGCAGCACGCCCGCCACTCTGGCTGCTCGATTGCCCACCCTCACCGTTGTTCCCAGCACGCTTTCCTTGCCGCCGAAACGCCGCTTCCATGCCGTCTCACTCAGAATGATCTTCGGAATCCCAAAATCCTCATCGTTCTCGGCAATTGCCGGCCGCATCGTCTGTCCCAGCAATCCAAAGAGGTTGGGAGTAGCATGAACAACTTCCCACGTTCCAGCTCGGTTTCCGCCTTCCGTCACCCGCTCGCGCGCCACCCGGTAAAACGCTAGTCCATCGAAATATCTCTGTCTCCGCGCTCGCCAATCCTCAAACATCGCGCCTGTCACAGTCGCCCGCGAGTCGTCTTCGCTCTGCGAATTTTGGATAAGCACTGTTCCCGCTTCGAGTCGATACTGCGATGGGTGCAGGGCAGCATTCACTCCCGGCAACAATCTGGCCACCAGCAAGCTCGCCGCCAGCATCGCACCCAGCGAAACCAGGCACTGCGTCGCCGACCCTTTAAAGAGGACTAGCGACGACGCATCCTTCGCCGCCAGCTTGCGCATACAGTGGGCGTCCTTCACCGCTCCGAGGCAGAATGCGATCATCGAGCGCTCCGCTTCCTCGTTTGTCCCACCCTGTGTCTCTGTCTCGCGCCGCGCATGCCACAGCTCTCCCTGCCACTCGCGTAACCACTCGCCTCGCGCGCTCTCCGGCGTCAGCAACGATGCACCGCGAAGAATCCCAGTCTGTATCCACCGGTAAAACGCCCCCGCCGGAGTCCTCATACCTGGTGAGCCTCCTCAGTTGGAATCAGCCGATCGAGCAGGGGATAGCGCTTGCGCGACGCCTCAAGAGTCTCCTTGCCTCCGGCAGTCAAGCGATAGTACTTTCGCGGAGGACGCTGCTCCGCATCCGCAATCGACTGCTTCTCCCAATACGATCGGATGAGCCCGTCGCGCTCCAGCCTGCGCATCGCTGGATAAACCGTGCCGCTGGGCAAGCCGGTCATCTCCATAATGCTGAATCCGTAAATGAATCCCGCCTGCATTGCCTGCAGGATCATCGCCGCCGTATGCGAAAGTTTGGTCTCCGAGGCCATGGCGCATTTTACCCTATGTAGCAATCTACTTGACAAGTAATATGCCGAATGCTACATAGGGTAAGCCTGTATCTGCCGCCGGAGGGCTGCCTGTGCTCGAGCTCCAGGGTCTATTCCGAAGCTACCGCGGCATCCCCGCCGTCCAGAACGTCAGCTTCAAGGTCGCTCCCGGCGAAATCGTCGGCTTTCTCGGACCCAATGGCGCCGGCAAATCCACTACCGTCAAAATCATCACCGGCTTGCTGCGTCCCAACGACGGTCGCGTTCTTTTCGACGGTCAAAATATTCACGACGATATGGTCGCCTTTCGCCGCATCCTCGGCTACGTCCCTGAAGAAGCCCACCTTTACACTTACCTCTCTGGCCTCGAATACCTCCAGCTCATGGGCCGCCTCCGCGGTCTCGAGGAACCGGTCATTCAAAGGAAAGCCGAAGGCCTCCTCAGTCTGCTCGACCTTGAGTCGTGGAAGCACTCGCCCATCTCGTCCTACTCCAAGGGAATGCGCCAGCGCGTCCTCATCGCCGCTTCGCTCATTCACGACCCCAAGCTCCTCGTTTTCGATGAGCCGCTCTCCGGTCTCGATGTCGTCTCCGCCCGCCTCTTCAAAGATCTTCTCGAAATGCTCGCCGCCCAGGGCAAAGCCATCCTTTACATCTCTCACGTCCTCGAAGTGGTGGAACAGGTTTGCCGCCGTGTCATCGTCATCTCCAAGGGCAAACTTCTCGCCGACGCACCCCCCAGCGATCTTGCCCGTCTCATGAGCCTGCCCAACCTTGAGAGCGTCTTCGCGCAGCTCGTTCAGCAGCAGGATACCCGTAGCCGCGCTCAAGCCATTGTTGACGTCATGCAGGCTGCGCATGGGTGACACCTTTCAACGCCTCCTCATTCCCTCTGAGCCGCAAGTCCTTTCCATGAACGTGCAGGCGGCGCTCGGCTCTCCCCGCACGCCTCGCCGCAGCCAGTTCTCATGGCTCCTGCGTCACTTCATCGAGCGCTTTTTCAACCACGAGACCGCATCACCCGATGGCGATGCAAAAACGCGCCTCGTCCAGATCGCTTGCGCTGCAGGACTCCCACCCTTCGTCATCGCGATTTACCTCTGGCCCATCTATCACCCCATCAAAGGCTGGCCCATCGACCAGCCTTCCTCCGGCGATCCGCCTCCCTACTGGCTGCAGGTCAACCATCACTTCTTCTTTGTTCTTTATTCGTTCATCGCCATGACCATTGCCACCGTCTTCGAGTGGGATCTGTTCTTCCCCGATCTGCTCGATCTCTTTGTACTTGGCCCACTCCCCATCAAAGCGCGCATCGCATTTCTTGCCCGTGTCACTGCCATCGCTCTCTTCACGGGTGGCCTGCTCTTCGACGCAAACCTGCTCTCCGCGTTCGTTCTGCCCATGTCCATGGATCCGCAAAACCTCTCCCGCTTTCTTGCCGCACACATAGTGGCCGCCGGCTGCAGCGGGTTCTTCGCCGCCGTTTGCATCCTCGCGCTGCAAGGCACGCTCCTCTCCATTCTTGGCGAACGACTCTTCCGCAAACTCGCCCTGTTCCTTCAAAGCGCCATCATCACCACCGTAGTCATGTTCATGCTTCTATTCCCCGTACTGTCCGGCGTCGTCCCAACCCTTCTTCGGTCCGGGAGCCTCATCGTGCGGCTTCTCCCGCCTTTCTGGTTCCTGGGTCTCTATCAGCGCATCCTTGAAGGCCCCGCCGCACCACCCATCTACCACTCGCTCACGCAAGCCGCTTGCATCGCCACGCTCGCGGCCACTCTCCTCGCAGTCATCGCCTATCCGATCGCCTACAACCGCAAAATGCGCCAGCTTGTTGAAGGCTCTTCCGCCCGAGAGCGAAGCACAGGTGTCTTGCGTCCTCTTCATCACCTGCTGCATCGCACCATCCTTCGCAGTCCTTTGTGCCGGGCAGTTTTTCACTTCATCAGTCAGACCATCCTGCGCGTCCCGCGTTACCGCATTTACCTCATCCTTTATTGCGGAGTCGGTCTCGCAGTCGTCACGGCAACCATCCTCCGCTTCACCGTTGTGCATCAGCAGGTCCGTATCGCCGTCTCTCCCGACGGCATCCGCGTCGCCACCGGCATCGTCATCTTCTGGATGATTGCGGGCCTTCGCATGGCCTTTGCTTCCTCGGGCAATCAGCGCGGTCGCTGGATCTTCCGCGTGGTTCATGGCAATCCGCCGCAGTTCGACACCGCCATCCAGCAGTTCGGCGCCGCCCGCCTCTGGGCGCTTCTCGTCGTTTCCACGGTCACATGTGCCGCATGGCTCATCTTCCGCGCGATTTCTCCCTCTGAACTCCTCACCTGGCCCGCCACTGCATCGCAGGCGCTCGTAGCGGTGGCCTCTTGCCTGCTTCTCACCGATGCCTTCTTTCTTCCAGTCACTTCCATCCCCTTCACCAGCGAAGCAGCCAGCTCGGCGCCCAGTCTCGCCTTCACCGTGCTCAAATACTTCGCCGTGTTTCCCCTCGTCACCGCGCTTCCCCTGCGGCTTGAGCCGTGCATGGAACACAGCCCCCGCGGCTTTCTCCTCGTCGCCGCTCTCGTCGTCGCCGCGCACATTTATCTGCGCCACCGCCATCGCATCGTCGTGCGCGCCTATTGCGATCAGCCCGCGCTCGACGACGACGAAGAAGACTTCCCCATGAAACTCGGCCTGCGCTACTGAGACAACGCGCCCTTGGCGTAAATTGGCCCCATGGACCCCCGCAGGCTGCGTGCAATTCTCTGCCGGAAAATCGCACCCACGGCGATCCTCGCTCTCGCGTTTTTCACGATTTCCGTCCACGCAAATTCGGCGCCATCTTCACCGCAGCCAAAAGTCGATTCGATCCTCATTCTCAAAAAGGATCACTTGCTCGAGCTTCTTTCCGGCGGCAAAGTAATTCGCACCTACAAGGTCGCACTGGGTAGAGGCGGACTCGCTCCCAAGCAGCGCGAAGGCGATGCGCGTACCCCCGAGGGCCACTACATCATCGATTCCCGCAACGACCGCAGCGGCTACGACCGTGCGCTCCACATTTCCTATCCCAATGCGGAAGATCGCAAGCGTGCCGCTCAACTCGGCGTTGCTCCTGGCGGAGCCATTATGATCCACGGCATTAAAAACGGCTTCGGCTGGATGGGTTCTGCGCACCGCCTCTATGACTGGACCCTCGGGTGTGTCGCAGTCACCGATCCCGAGATCGACGAAATCTGGAACCTCGTTCCCGTCGGCACTCCTGTCGAAATCCGCCCATGATTCCCGCTCCCTCAATTCCATGTTGACTTAGCATTTCCCTGGTCCTGTCCCTTCCCCCACACCCGATAAACTGAATCTGTATGCTCTCGCTCCAAAATGCCGGCAAGCGCTTCGGTCCGCGCGTCCTCTTCACTGAGGCCAACTGGCTCATCCGCAGCAAGGAGAAAACCGCTCTCGTCGGCGCCAACGGGACCGGAAAATCCACGCTCATGAAGGTCCTTGCCGGCCTCGAGTCCCTCGACTACGGAACCCTCCAGCAAACCAGGGGCATGAGCATCGGCTACCTTCCCCAGGAAGGCCTCCAGCTCAAAGGCCGCACCATCTTCGAGGAGTGCCTCACCGTCTTCGACGGGCTCCGCTCCATGGAAAGCGAAATCGAGCATCTTGCCGGCCAGCTCGCCGACCTCGATCACGCCAGCCCCGAATACGAATCCGCCGCCGAGCGCTTCTCCATGCTTCAGGACCGCTTCCACTCCCTCGATGGTTACGCTCTCGATGCCCAGGTCGGCTCCGTGCTGACCGGACTCGGCTTCACCAAAGAGGACTGGCAGCGCCAGACCGAAGAATTCAGCGGCGGCTGGCAAATGCGCATCGCGCTCGCCAAGCTTTTGCTCGCCCGCCCCAACCTGCTCCTCCTCGACGAGCCCACCAACCATCTCGATCTCGAAACCCGCAACTGGCTCGAGGACTACCTCAAGAGCTACCCCTTCGGCTACATCCTCATCTCTCACGACCGCTACTTCCTCGACGTCACCATCGATCGCACCGTCGAAATCTGGAACAAGCGCCTCACCATCTTTCAGGGCAACTACACCAAATACCTCTCGCAAAAAGATGAGCGCCGCGCCCAGCTCACCGCCGCATACAAGAATCAACGCGACCAGATCGAGCACCTCGAAGCCTTCATCAATCGCTTCCGCGCTCAGGCCACTAAAGCCAAGCAAGTGCAAAGTCGCATCAAGGAACTCGAAAAAATCGAGCGCATCGAGATTCCCGAAGAAGAGTCGGTCATTCACTTCAAGTTCCCGCAGCCACCGCCCTCCGGCCGCATGGTCGTCGAAGCCGAAGGACTTTCCAAAAGTTACGGCGCGAAGAGCGTCATCAACAATGCCCGCTTCTCCATTGAACGCGGAGACCGCGTTGCACTCGTCGGCGTCAACGGCGCGGGCAAGTCCACGCTCATCAAGCTCCTCACCGGCGCTGAAGCTCCCACCGCCGGCACCGTGCGACTCGGCCACAACGTCGTAAGCGAATACTTCGCGCAGGATCAGTACAAAGTCCTCGACGGCGATGCGCGCATGCTCGACGACATCAGCCGCGCCGCCATCAAGGTTCCCGAGTCCGAACTCCGTTCGCTCCTCGGCTGCTTTCTCTTTTCCGGCGACGACGTCTTCAAGAAACTCGGCGTCCTCTCCGGCGGCGAACGCAATCGCTTCGCCCTGGCTCGCATCCTCGTCTCGCCTTCCAACTTCCTCCTGCTCGACGAGCCCACCAACCACCTCGACATGCGCGCCAAAGACGTCCTCCTCGACGCCATCGACGCCTTCTCGGGAACCGTCATCTTCGTTTCGCACGACCGCTACTTCATCGATCGCCTCGCCACCCGCGTCCTCGAAGTCGAAAATGGCGCGATCACGACTTACGAGGGCAACTACGAAGACTACCTGCGCCGCAAAGAGGCCCTCGCTGCCGCGGAGTCTTCGGCAGGCCATCTCCCCTCAGCTTCGTCTCACGGCACGACTTCAGTCGTGACCGGGTCCCAGAATGCATCGCAGTCTCAGGAAGGCACGAAGCGTCAGGGCACGACTTCAGTCGTGCCGAAAGGCGCTGATTTCGAAGAGAGGGCTTTAGCCCCTGCGGGCGGAACCACCATCGTCATCGAAGGCGGCCCGGAAGACACCGCGAAAAAACGCCGCCTCAATCCCATCAAGCAGAAACAAATGGAAGAGCGCTGCGTGTTCCTCGAAGAAGAAGTCCCGCGCGTCGAAGCAGCCCTTGCCCACACCGAGCAGCAACTGGGCAGCTACGTCTCCGCCGCCGAGACCCAGCGCCTCGCCGACCTCGCCTCTGAACTCCGCACCCAGCTCGGCTCCCTCACCGCTGAATGGGAAGACCTCATGCTCCAATTGGAAGGCGCCTAATTCCTCATTTACGTTTGAGTTCTCGAAATTCCGTATTCGGTCCAATCGGGGTTGAATCATCTAAACCGTAGGCTGCGCGTACACAGGCCACCAATGTGGCCCAAACGTCCGGTGCGTTCCACGTTCCCCGGTTGTGTGTCTCGCTCAAAAAGACGGCAAGCGATCGAATTCCCCGCTTTCTTTCCGGTGAAAACGGCTCTCTGGCCTTTCCATGACTTCTCTCTGGCATCGAGATCGCTTCAAGTCGGAGTTTTGGACAGATGATTTCGAAGAGCTTTCCGACGGTCTCGATCCCGTCCAAATCGGTGTCTTGGAAGACAATCGGAAACTGCCGATCAAATTGTCGGAGTAAGCCTGAGAGATCATTGCGGACTTTAGCGCCTCGCCTTGCTTTGTGGTCCCGAGCCAGCTTGTATTCTTCAAACTTCTTCAGCAGCGTTGAGAACCGCTCCGCCTGCTCAGTGGACATGGGAATGCCTTTGCACTTTTGCAGCAGGTCCTTCCACATGTAGCCGGAGCGAAAGAAAAACGGACGAACTTCAAGAAAGCAAAGCGCGACTTCCACGGTACCGGTGTCACCCGACTTCAATCTTTCCTTAAAGCCCGCATCCCATCCGCCCGGCAGACAAAGCTGCCCATACCGCTCGTGGAACTCTTCGCAGGCGTCAGACCACTCTTTCCTGAAGCTCTCTCCGTCTTCCCTTTTGCGAAAGGTCTCATGGATGCGTCCGTGCAGCCTGTTGATCTCAGCAGTATTCTCGACCATTCGCAGGCGGAGTCTCTCGCGCTCACTCATAAAGGAGGCCCATTCTCTGAAGTCGGCGCGTGGCGCAGACTTCAATGTTTGCTATACCCTCTCCACACCCACTCCAGCGCCTCCGGCAAAGTCTGCGCCCTCACGCTCCGATCCACATGCCCCGCATTTTCCGCGAACACAAACTGATAGTGGTACCCCTTCGCCGCCAGCACGGCCGCCATCCGTTCATTCGCCAGCACCCAGTCATGCATCCCATCGCGCAAAATGTTCGGCAGATACAAATCGTGATCGCCCACTTCCATCCACAGCCGGATCGGCTTCTTCGCGCTCTCCGGAATCAAATGCGCGTGAAATCCCCACGCCCCCTGCGGCGTCTCCGGGTTCCATGGCCACTGCTGATTGATGTATGTTCCCGAATACGTCAGCACGCGGTGATACCACTCCGGGTGATACCACGCCATGATCAGCGCGCAAGACCCGCCTGAACTCCCGCCCGTCGTCGCCCGCCCATCCGGATCGTGCGTCAACTTCACCTTCGCCTCGGCCTCCACGCGCGGCAGCACTTCGTTCTCCACAAACTCCGCATACTTGCCGCTCATCGTGTCGTACTCCAGGCCCCGCTCGCTGCCCTGCGCATCGCCGCTCCCGTTCCCAATCGAGATCGCCACAATTGCCGGCAGTTTGTGCTCCGCAATCAACGCATCCAGCGCAGTGAAAAGCATCCGGTCCGGCCCATCCGCTCCCACAATGAACGGCGCAGCCGTCCCCGGCACATACGCGTTGGGCACATACACCGCCACCCTCCGCGTGTAGGGTGCAGGATGGCTCGTTGTCACAATCAGCTTGGCCGGGTTTTCCGGATCCGGCGTTCCAAACGTCCCCTTCTCGCGCGCAATGCCCGGGTAGTACTTGCTGTCCGCCGAACTCATCGTGAATTCAACCACCGTCCCATGCGGCGTCGCATCTCCAGCTGCCATCTCCGGTGCTGGCGTATGCGTCGGCCCCAGGATGAAGTTCCCATCTGCGTCCGCCGCAGGCACCGCACCATCCGGTAATTCAGTCGCCGCAACATAGCCCGGCGTGTGCGGATCGCGCGTCGGAGCCTCCATCCGAATCGGATTCGCGGTCGTTGCCTGCGCCGCAGGTGTCTGCCCAGCCCCACTCGCCGCCACGGGCGATGCCCCATTCGTTGCGCCGCCCGTCGACGCAGTCTGCGCCGCAGCCGCCTGCGCTGCTGCCATTGCACCCGCCAGAACCACAAGACCCGCCAAGCTCGCCTTCAAAGTCATGCAGACATTCTGCTCTATCGCCGCCCCCACGCGAAAGCGCTTTGGCTTCTCGCACTGCGGGTTTCAGTCCCTGCCCGTCGTGCATAATCAAGACACGATGGCCCTTTTGTGGAACCCCGAGAGCTGGTCGCAGCGCCTGTCCGAGCTCGAAGCGCGTACCGGCGACGTCAAAGAAGCCCCCTTGCGCCGCGATGTCCGTTCCCTGGGCACTCTGCTCGGCGAGGTTCTCCGCGAGCAGGCCGGCGAAGATTTCTTTGAACATGTCGAAGCTCTTCGCCAGGGCACCATCCGCCGTCGCGATGCCGAAGCACGCGGCGATGAAGAGGAAGCCGCTCGCCAGGCTGCCAAGGCCCTCGAACTCGTTCACTCCCTGCCCGTCGACCGCGCCATCCTGCTCACCCGTGCTTTTGCCTTCTATTTCGAGCTCATCAACCTGGCCGAAACCAATCACCGCAAGCGACGCCGCATCGCCCTTCAGCTCAGCGGAGAAGCCGGGCGCCAGCGCGGTTCCCTCGCCGGCACTCTCTGCGAAATGCGTCGCGTCGGCATCAGCGCCGAAGAAGCTATGGATTGGCTCCGCCGCGTCCTTATCATCCCTGTCTTTACCGCGCACCCCACTGAAGCCGCTCGTCGCTCCGTCATGGTCAAGCGCCGTCGCATCGGCGAATTTCTCGCCACCCTCGATCGCATCCCCATCCCCGAGCAGGACCTTGCTCGTCTGCAACAGCTCATTCGCGCCGAAATCACCAGCCTCTGGCAGACCGATGAAGTTCGTTCGCGCCGTCCCACCGTCCTCGACGAAGTCAAGATGGGGCTCGACTACTACGACGTCTCCATCTTCGCCACGCTGCCCGGCCTCTACCGCGAAATCGCCGAAGCCCTGCGCGCCTCCTACGGCCTTGAACTCGATCCGCACGATCTTCCTCTTGTTCTCCACTTCGGTTCCTGGATCGGCGGCGATCGCGACGGCAATCCATTCGTCACGCCCGAGGTCACGCGCGATGCGCTGCGCCTGGCGCGGGGTCATCTGCTCCTCTTCTATCAGCGCCAGCTCGATAACCTCATCGACCTGCTCACCACCAGCGCCCAGCAGACCCCGGTCAGCGAAACCCTGCTCAAGCGCCTGCGTAATTACGTTGCACAGGTCCACACCCCAGAGGCACAGGTCTTCGGCGCGCAATACGAGTTCGAGTACTACCGCCGCTTCCTCATCTGCCTCAAAGCCCGTATTCAACGCACTCTCGAGGAAACCGGCGAACGGCATGGCCCGGCTGGCACGCCCATGCCCGTTACGCCTTTCACGCTCTCTCAGGGTCAGGACAAGCTTGCCCGCGTGCTGTCGCCTTATGGCTCCGTTGGCGAATTCCTCTCGGACCTCGATGTCCTGCGCGCGTCGCTTGCTGCGCATCAGGGCATTCGCATCGCGCGCACCCTCGTCGATCCGCTCATCCTGCAGGTGCGTACCTTCGGCCTTCATCTCCACACGCTCGACATCCGCCAGCACGCCCGCCTACACGCCGTCGCTCTCAAAGAGGCCATCGCCGATACCATGGCCGAGTCGCTTCCCACCGGCCTTTCCGAAGAGTCAGCCGGCGTCCTCGAAACCTTTCGGGCCGTTTCTGAAGCTAAGGCCGGCTGCTCGCCCGAGTCCATTCGCCAATACGTCATCAGCGGCGCTGCCAATGTCGATGATGTTCTCGCCGTGGTTCGTCTCGCTCGTCTCGGCGGTGTTCGCGTCGAAGGCTCCGAACGCGATCCAGGCCTCATGCCCGTCCCCCTCTTCGAATCCATCGAAGACCTGCGCAACGCACCCAAGGTCTGCCGTGAGCTCTGGAACCGCCCCGACTACCGCAAACTCCTGGCCACGTGGGACAACTGGCAGGAAGTTATGCTCGGCTATTCAGACTCCAATAAAGACGGTGGCATGCTCACCAGCACGTGGGAAATCTTCCGCGCGCATCGCGACCTGCACACCGTCGCGCGCGAGTGCGGCGTCAAGCTCCGTCTCTTTCACGGCCGCGGCGGCACCGTCGGCCGCGGCGGAGGACCCACCCACCGCGCCATCTTCGCCCAGCCCATGAACTCCTTCGAGGGCCAGCTCCGCATCACCGAGCAGGGCGAAGTCCTCAACTTCAAATACGCCGACGAAGTTCTCGCCGAGCGCAATCTTGAGCTCATGATCGCCGCCTCCCTCGATGCGCTTGCCCGCCCCAATGCCCGCGACCCCAAAGGCCACTTCACCGGCATTCTCAAGCCCGAGTGGGAAAAGGCGCTCGATGAGCTTTCCGATCTCTCCTTCGCTTACTACCGCAAAAATATCCTCGACAACCCCGCCGTCATTACCTATTTCGAGCAGTCCACGCCCGTCGGCGAACTCGAGCACGCCATGATCGGCTCACGCCCCTCGCGCCGCAAAGCCTCCACCAGCATCTCCGATCTCCGCGCCATTCCCTGGGTCTTCGGTTGGACACAGTCCCGTCTGCTCGTGCCCGCTTGGTTCGGCGTTGGTCACGCTATCGAACAGTATCTTGAAAGTTCCGGCTCGCTCGAGCTACTCCAGACCATGGCGCGCGAATTTCCACTCTTCATTGACCTCGTCCGCAATGTCGAAATGGCGCTGGGCAAAGTCGATCTCGCCACCGCCCGCCAATACGCCACACTCGTGCAGAATTCCAGACTGCGCGAAGAAGTCTTCGACATGGTTGAAGGCGAGTTCCATCGCTCGGTCCGCACCGTCCTCGCCGTCACCCGCCAGAATGAGCTGCTTGAAAAAAACCAGGTGCTCGCGCGATCCATCAAGCTGCGCAATCCCTACGTCGACCCCATGCACCTCATCCAGGTCGACATGCTGCAGCGCAAGCGAGCCGGCGAAAACACGCCCGAAGTCAACCGCGCCATCGCCGCCACCATCAGCGGAATTTCCGCAGGCCTCCGCAACACCGGCTGATGCGAAGGCCCGCCAATTTCAGAACTGCAGCTTCGCTCCAAACTGAATCTGACGCGATGTCGTCGACGTCGCCGAGATCACTCCGGCTGTCGGCGAAACTCCCGACGTTGCCGACGTGTACACCACTTCATTCGGCGTCAGAAAATTCGTGTGATTCAGAATGTTGAAGAACTCTGCGCGGAATTGCAGCCCCAGCCGCTCGGTCAGGTGCGCGCTCCGCGTCGCGCTGAAGTCCAGTTCCTTCAAACCCGGTCCCACCAGCACATCGCGCGATACGTTCCCATACGTCCCCGTCGCCGGCTGCAAAAACGCAGAGGGATTGAAATACTGTGCCGGTGTATGCGGATACAGGTTTCCGCTGAAGTTCGGATTCCAGTTCGGCCGCACCGGATTCCGCGTATCGCCGTTGCCCGTGGGGTTGTAGCCTAGCTGCGGCGTGAAAGGAAATCCCGACTGCAGCGTCACAATCGCGCTCGCCGTCCATCCCGCAGTAATGAAATTCACCACTGCCGGTGCGTCATTCAAAAACCTCTTCTTCGGTCCAAATGGCAGTTCGTAGCTTCCGTTAATCGACGCCGCATTCCGCACATCCGTTGCTGCCGGTCCCCAATCCAGTTTCGGATCTCCCGGATACTCCACAAACGCCGGCGTATTGCCGCTCACGCTCGTATTCCACGCCGATCCATCATCGAGATTCTTTGAGTATGTGTAGTTGCCGCGGAACTGGAAGCCGTTTGCGAACGACCGCCGCACGTCCACCACCAGCGAGTTGTAGACACCCACCCCCTGCGATACCCACGACGTCGAATTGGCCAGCGCCGGATTCGCGTTTTTCGCTCCCGTCGGATAAAAAGCCGAGCCATTCGGTTCAATCGTCGGCACCGGTTCGTTCATGTCTTCTGAAAGAATCTGGTCGTAGCTGTGCGAACCCACATAACCCACAGTCAGCGTTGTGCGCGGCGCCACCTCCTGCTCAACGCGCAGGCTCCACGTCAGCACTGCCGGCGTTGCAATGTCCGGCTGCACATTGCTCGGCGAAACTTTGGTTCCTGCCGGCGGCGGCGTGCCCGGCGTGATCTGCAGGTCCGATACCGCGATGCTGCTGATCGACTCCGCCGTGTTGAACGGCGCCGTTTGGTCCAGACGGTAGTCGAGCGTATCCAGCAGCCCGTGATAAAGCCCCACGCCGCCGCGCACCGCCGTCTTGCCATTGCCCCACGCGTCCCATGCAAATCCCGCTCGCGGTTCCGGCAAAAAGACTGCTCGATTTGTCGTCAACGCGGAATTCCCTACCACCGGCTGCGTCTGCAGCACTCCATTCGCCAGCGCGTAGTTCGCCGCGCGGCCTTGCGCTTCATTCCAACCGTTCGTCGATTCTGAACGGAACCCGACCCTCGCTTCAAAGCGAGGCGTCAGCTTGATCGTGTCCTCCACATAGGCCGAACCCGCAAACATCCGCCATCCCAGTTCCGTCGGCGAGGGAACAACCGTGAACGTCTTCACCGTGCCCTGCAGGAAAGTCTGCAGTGTGCTGAACGATGCCTGCCCATACTGATCCTGCGCCAGCAGATCGTTCGATTCAATCCGCTGCAGCCACACTCCGGCTTCCACCTGGTGCCGTCCGCGCGACCAGTACACATGATCGTCCCACGTCAGCAGGTTGCGCGCCGCTGTGTTATTGCTTCCCACATTCAGGCCGGCTTGCGAAATTGCCGACGCGCCATTCGACGCCGTGCTGCCGCTGATCACAATCGCCCCAATCGGCTCGCCCGTCACCCACCCCGGCAGATCCACCGGCGAGTACCCCGTAAAGAAGTAGCTCGCGCGCGAATAGCCGAAACGCGCCGTATTCAGCAGCGCCGGAGAAAACACATGCTGCTCTTGCACGCTCGCCACTTGTTCGCGCAGGCTCTCGTTCACCAGGCTCAACGGATTGGCCGAAGGCGTAGTCGCGGCGCTGTCATCCACCGTGTACACGGCAAACAGCAGATCCTTGTTGCTCAAATTGTCGTCGAAGCGTGCCGTACCGAAATCTTCATGAATGTGCTGCGGCGGATGGCTGAATGCCTCCCCAATGCCGCCTCCCAGGTCAGGCCCGTTCTGTACCGGCCATAGCGCGAGCAGCGGAGCAACCGCGGCATTCACGCCCACATAGGTTTCCACTCCGGAACTGTTCGGAAGATAACCCTGCCGCGCTTCGTTGTCCGGCACCAGCGTTACCGCGCTCAGTCCCCAGTTCTGCCGGAACCCTTCGTAGTTGCCGAATACAAAAAGCTTGTTTGCGCGAATCGGTCCACCCAGCGAACCGCCAAATTGGTTCCGCTGAAATTCGGGTATTGCACCCTGATCAAAGTAGTTGCGTGCATCCAGCGCGCTGTTGCGGATGAATTCGAAGGCCGTCCCCCGCAGCTTGTTGGTGCCTGATTGCGTCACGATGCTCACTTGCGCGCCATCACGCTTGCCATAGGTAGCGCCATAGGTGTCCGTCACAACGTTGAATTCGCGCACCGCGTCCACACCCAGCAGTTGTCCGCTCGTACCTCCCGGCGTCACGTTGATTAGTGACGCTCCCGTGTACTCAATGCCATTCAGCAGAAACAGATTGTCCTGTGGACGACGGCCGCTCACCGCAAACATGTTGCCCACCGAAGAGTTCGAACTGCCAATCCCGCCCGAGCGCTCTCCCGTGTAGTTCACCGTCGCCGGATTCAACGTCAGCAACTCGTCATAGCTGCGTCCATTCAATGGCAGCTCTTTCACCTGTCGCTCGTCAATCAGTCCGGCCGTTTGTTGTGTGGTCACGTTCACGCCGGGATCCGACGCATCCACTTCCACCTGCTGCTGCACCTGTGCAAGGCCAAGAACAAAATTCACCGGCAGGCTCTGGCCCACCGTCAGCGAGATGCCGCTCTGCTCTTGCACCGCGAATCCGTCATGCGCAACCGACACTGTGTACAAACCAACCGGCACCGACGGGGCAAAGTAGCGGCCTGCGGCATCTGTCGTCAGATTGCGCGTCGCCCCTGTCTCAATCTGGCGCACCGTCACCACCGCGCCCGAAACCGCCGCGCCGCTCGCGTCCTGGACGTTGCCACTGATCGTTCCGCCCACTACTTGCGCTTGTGCTGCTAAGGCTGCGACGAAAATTAGGGATGCAAAAATACGGGGAAGCTTGAACATAGAGCTCACTGTCTCTCCTCAAATTGTTCCGGTGAATCGTGGCCTGGTGGTCCCAGGGCTTTGCGGTACGCAACGGCCTTCAGAATGTGAAATTGCCGAAGCAGTTCAAACGTCAAAAGTCTCTAGCGGCTACAACAACAACCCATCTGCCGGGCGGCAGGGGTGCGGAGCTGCGGATTGTCGACGACAAAATCCATGAGACCTTTGGATACAAAGAGCGTTCTGTTGGTCAACCCTGAAAATAGAAAAGCCGCGTCAGCAATTGCTGCAACGCGGCCATACGTGAAGGTGTTGAAACTCTGAAGCCTGTCTCAGCCACACGAACGGCGCGGTGCGCAACAACACGCACAACACACCATCGCGATGAGACCAGCTCGCATGTCCTGACTATAGCCGAGCTTCCACGCGGGGTCAAACCCCGCCGGCAACCCATCGAGACTTTCTCCTTGACAGCTTAGGAGAGTGGAGCTACTCTCCTAATCAAATTAGGAGGGTCCATGACCGACGAAGCCCAGCTTCTTCCCGGCACACTCGATCTCCTCATCCTCAAGGCCGTCTCGCTCGGCCCGCTCCATGGCTACGGAGTTCTCCTGCGCATTGGCCAGATCTCCGGTCAGGCCCTCCTCATTGAACAAGGCGCTCTCTATCCCGCGCTCTTTCGCCTCGTTCGCCAGGGACTCCTCAAGGCAGAATGGGGCACCTCTGAAAACAATCGTCGCGCCAAGTTCTACGAACTCACCACCGCAGGCCGCAGACGCCTGCGCGAAGAAACCGATGGCTGGAATCGTCTGGCCGTGGCTATGGCAACCGCCCTCGGCGCCCAATCGGAGGAAGTATGAAATTCCTCGCTTACTTTCGCTCCCTCGTCTCCGCAGTTTTTCACCGCACCCACGCCGCCGAGGACCTCGACGACGAGCTCCGTTCCCACATTCAACACCGCGCTGACGACCTCGAACGCTCCGGTCTTTCCCGTGCCGAAGCTGAGCGCCGCGCACGCGTCGAGTTTGGCGGCTATCAACGCTACCGCGAAGAAACCCACCAAGTCCTCGGCGGCAACTTCATCGCATCTTTTGTTCAGGATGTCCGCTTCGCAATTCGTCTCCTCCGCAAATCCCCCGGCTTCACGATCGCTGCCGTCCTCACCCTCGCTCTCGCCATCGGCGCAAACTCCGTCGTCTTCAGCGTGCTCAACGCCTTCATCCTGCGTCCGCTTAACGTTCCCGATGCCAAAAGCCTGTTCGGCATTTGGCGCCTGCCCGACAACAATATGGCCGAGTCCTATGCCGACTATCTCGAGTTGCGATCCCGCAATCACAGCTTTCAAGATCTCGTGGCCTACAACGTCGATGAAGCGGGCCTCGACACAGGGCAGAACCCATCCCGCATCTGGATTGAAGAAACGACCGGCAACTACTTCGACGCGCTGCGCCTGCAACCTTATCTGGGCCGCGTCTTTCATTCATCCGACGAGCGAGGTTTCAACAGCGCTCCCTACGTGGTTCTCACCCACGCCTTCTGGCAAGCCCATTTCCAGTCTGATCCCGCAATCGTTGGTCGCGTGGTTCGCATCAACAAGCGTCCCTTCACCGTTGTCGGCGTGGCACAGCCGGATTTCCACGGCACCCTTGTGTTCTTCCATCCAGACTTGTTCATCCCGCTCGTCAATGCTCCACAACTCGACCCAACGGACCTCACATCTCATGGCAATCGTTGGATCTTCATGACCCTCGGCCATCTCAAGCCCGGCGTCACGCAGGCACAAGCCATCGCTGATCTCAACGCCATCGGAGCCGATCTCGCCAAAAACTATCCCAAAGACGACCCCAAAACGACCTACAAGCTGGCGCGTCCCAGTCTCTATGGCGACTACATTGGCCGCCCGGCGCGCGAGTTCCTCAGCGGACTCATGATGCTCGCAGCGCTCATTCTCCTGGCTGCATGCGCCAACCTCGGCAGCCTCTTTGCCGCGCGCGCTGCAGACCGATCCCGCGAAGTCGCTCTTCGCCTCGCACTCGGTTCCACCCGCAAACGCATTCTGCGCGGACTGTTCACCGAGGCCATGCTGATCTCGTTCCTTGGCGGCGCCGTGGGACTCGCCTGCAGCGTGGTTCTATTGCAGGCATTGAGCGCCTGGCAGCCCATCTCTCGATGGCCGCTGCACATCTCTGTCAATCCTGACGCCGGTGTGTACGCCGTCGCCCTGCTTCTGGCTCTGTTGAGCGGCCTTCTCTTTGGTGCCGTTCCCATTCGACAGGTGCTGCGCACAAATCCCTACGAAGTGGTCAAAGCAGGATCCAGCGGCCGCGCCGGCCGCCGCATCACTCTGCGGGATGTTCTTCTTGTAGTCCAGATCGCCCTTTGTGCCGTGCTGGTCACCTCGTCCATGGTCGCCGTCTTTGGCCTCACGCGCACGCTCAGCCACAACTTCGGCTTCGACGTCCAGAACACTCTTCTGGTCGACACCGACCCCACCATGGCCGGCTACAAGGGCGATCAGGTTCCCCTCATTCAAAAGCGCATGATCGACGTGGTCCGGACAATCCCCGGCGTTCAGGCCGTCAGCATGGCAGATCAGGTCCCATTAGGCGACGGCGCGGCAGACACCAACGTCTTCAACGACGCAACCACCGACCTCAAGTCTGCCAATGTCGCGGACGATGCACTCATGTTCCGCGTTTCTCCCGGCTATTTCAACGCAGCTGGAACATCGGTGCTCGCGGGAAGGGAATTCACCAGCCACGACGACAAAAATGCGCCGCGCGTTGCAATCGTCAACCGGCAATTCGCACGCAAGCTCTTTGGCGCCCCAACCAATGCGCTCGGCCGGTTCTTCAAAATGCCCGACGGCACGCGCACCCAGATTGTCGGATTAGTCGAAGATGGAAAATATAGCAGCATCACTGAAGATCCCCGCACCGCGATCTTCGTCCCGCTCCTGCAATCGCCATCCTCCGGAACATGGATGTTGGTGCGCTCCGCACGCGATCCCCAGCAGCTGGGATCCGCAATTCGCAACAAAATCGCCGGCTTGGACGCCGCACTTCCCGTCTTTCTCCAGACGCGCTACAAGGGGCTCGATGTCATTCTCTTCGGCCCCCGCATGGCCACCATCTCGCTTGGCGTGCTCGGTGCCCTGGGAGCCATCCTCTCCATCACCGGAATCTTCGGCATGGCTGCCTACTCGGTCAGCAATCGTCTCAAGGAACTGGGCATCCGCGTAGCTCTCGGCGCAAAGCGAAAAGAAGTTCTCGGCGCCGCTCTTGGGCGTGCAGCCAAATTTCTCGCCATCGGCTCCGCCGCGGGCCTGCTACTCGGTATCCTGGCAGGTCCTGTGCTTGCCTACGTTGTTGACCAGGCAACACCCCACGATCCCCTCATTCTCACGGTCGTCGTTCTCGCTATGGCGTTGCTCGGCTTGGTGGCCACATGGATTCCCGCCCAGCGCGCCCTTGCCGTTGACCCCATGATCCTGCTCCGCGAGGACTGACAACCACGATCGCTCCCGAATCCGCCGCACCAACGCAAAACAAGGGCTGGGATCGCTCCCAGCCCTCGTTTGTTGCTAGATTCTGCCGGAATCTGCCCGGCCTGCAGGCTTACAGAGGCTGAACGTCCGCAGCTTGCCAGCCCTTGGGCCCCTTCACCACGTTGAATTGCACGGCTTGACCTTCTTGCAGACTCTTGAAACCACTCGAGTTGATTGCAGAGTAATGCACGAAAACATCCTCGCCGTTTTGACGCGAGATAAAGCCGAAGCCCTTCGCGTCATTGAACCACTTCACTGTACCTTGTTCCATTTTGTTCGTGTTTCCTGAATTGAATTGCGCTGGATGAATCGGAGCGACCACTGGCAGAATCTTGCTTGGTTGGGCGAGTACTGCTCACGCCCGGTTCGACTCTAACGCTGTCCAAAGTGTACCATCCCTGCCAAATCGTCGCTGCCCAATTCGCCTCCGGCCGCCTGGCTCCCAAATTTTCTCCTGAGCAAAGCCCTTTCAATTCAATGTCCTGGATCGCCCACATCCCCGTTGTGGTACCGTGAATGGTCGCCATGCCCATCGATCCCGTCCCCGGCCTCCTCGCACGCGCCACGCAGGCACTCGAAGCCGAATTCCACACCCTCCCAGCCTTCGATCCAGCCACCCCCTCTGCCTCCGACACCGACGCCATGGATCGCGTCCTTTCATCCGTCGCCCACCGTCTCGGCGATAACTATCCCTATTTCCATCCTCTGTACGCCGGCCAGATGCTCAAGCCCCCCCACCCCCTTGCCCGCGCCGCCTACGCCCTCGCCATGAGCATCAACCCCAATAACCACGCCCGCGACGGTGGCCGCGCCAGCTCGGCCATGGAGATCGAAGCCGTCGCCCAGATCGCCCGCATGTTCGGCTGGACTGAGTTCCTCGGACACCTCACCTCCGGCGGCACCATGGCCAATCTCGAGGCGCTCTGGGTTGCCGCCCAGCTCAATCCAGGCAAAAAGATCGTCGCTTCCGAGCAGGCTCACTACACCCATCACCGCATCTCAGGCGTCCTTCAACTCGAGTTCTCCGCCATACCCAGCGACCTCCGCGGTCGCATGGATCTCGACGCTCTCGAGACAGAGCTGCGCAAGGGTACCGTCGGCACAGTCGTCGTTACCATGGGCACAACCGCCATCGGCGCCGTCGATCCGCTTCCTGAAATCCTCTCTCTGCGTGAACGCTACGGCTTTCGCATCCATGCAGATGCGGCCTACGGCGGCTACTTCCGCCTTATTCCCGATGCGCTCGATGTACCCGCACGCCACGCCTTCGCCCTCATCGATCAGGTCGATTCCATCGTCATCGATCCCCACAAGCACGGCCTCCAGCCCTATGGCTGCGGCTGCGTTCTCTTTCGCGACCCTTCCATCGGCCGCTTCTACAAACACGATTCGCCTTACACCTACTTCACATCGAAAGATCTGCATTTGGGCGAGATCAGCCTGGAGTGCTCCCGCGCCGGCGCCTCGGCTGTCGCTCTCTGGGCTACGCAGCAGCTCTTGCCTCTCGTGCCCGAGGGCGAATTTGCCCGCGGCCTCGCTGCCGGCCGTCAGGCTGCTCTCGAGTTCGACCGCCGCCTTCGTTCCGACAATCGCTTTGTCCCACTCGCTGCCGGCCCACCGCAACTCGACATCGTCGTCTTCAAATTACTTGCCGATTCCCCTCAACGCTCCACGGCACTTGCACATCAAACTTTTAGTACATGTGACACATGCGCTTTGCATCTGGCCCTTGTACAATTGCCGCAATCCTGGTTTGAGTCGTCGAGCGCCGCCAACCGGGGAGCGGAAGAACACGTTACTTGTCTGCGCTCCGTGCTCATGAAGCCCGAACATCTGGGCTGGCTCGATTCAATCTGGGAGAAGCTCACTGCAAGCTGCATGCATAGCTGAAGGGGAAAATGCGATGCAAGGCCGTGGCGTAGCTGAAGCCGAAAAAGAAAACGTTCTCATCCGCGCCGGCGACTGCTCCGTGACCATCCTTCCCCAATTCGGCGGCAAAATCGCCTCCATTCGTGTGCGCAACCACGAACTCCTCCAGGCTCCGCTCGCCCCCATTGCCCCCCGCACTCCCAACATGCCCTTCGATGCCGCCGACGCCAGCGGCTGGGACGAGTGCCTGCCGTCCGTCGCCGCTTGTACCGTTCCAACCGCCGCCGGCTCTGCGGACATTCCCGATCATGGCGACCTCTGGCGTGTTGCTTGGGATTCGTTCGACTCCAACGGTGCTGTCTCGCTCAAAGCGTCCTGCTTCTCCCTCCCGCTCACGCTCGAGCGCACATTCACACTTCAGGAATCAGGCAGCAATTGGCAACTGGCTCTTCACTATAAGTTGACCAACACCAGCGCCCATGCCGTTCCATGGTCCTGGGCTGCACACCCACTCTTTGCCGCCGAACCGGGCGACTCCATCGAACTGCCCGCATCCATTCGCTCGCTGCGGCTCGAAGGTTCCGCAGCCAATCGCCTTGGCATGGGCGGCGACCGCATGGACTGGCCGATCGCAAAACTTCCTGCGGGCGATACCTCCGATCTTTCCGTCGCGTATCAATCCGAATCCGGTTACGGCGACAAGCTTTTCGCTGGTCCGCTCGCGCCCGATGCCAATTGGTGTGCTCTCCGACGTCCCGGCGCCGGGGTTCGCATCCGTGTTTCGTTCGACGCCAGGGCCACGCCCTATCTCGGCCTCTGGCTTTGCTACGGTGGGTGGCCCGATGGGCCCGGTCCCAAACAGAATTGCGTTGCCCTTGAACCGGCGACCGCTCCCGTGGACTCTCTAGCCCTCACCGGCCCGTGGTCGCGCTCGCTTGCACCCGGCAAATCTTGCTCCTGGCCGATGACGGTCGCGTTGGAATCTTTATAGAGTCGAAACGTATGCATGATCCTGCCCAGTTGCGCTCGCTCCACCTCGCTCGCTTCAAGGCGGAGCCCGCCCTGTTTGTCGCGCCTGGCCGCGTGAATCTCATCGGCGAGCATACGGACTACGCCGAAGGCTTCGTCATGCCTGCGGCCATCGACTTCGCCACACTCGCCGGTATCTCGCCGCGCAGCGACGGCAAAATCGCCTTCTACTCAGAAAACTTCTCTGAACAGAAATGCTTCGATCTGTCGGCCTTTCCCTCTGCCCCGTCCAGGCACTGGAGCGACTACCCTCTCGGCGTCGTTTCCATCCTCGCCGGCGAGGGCCACAAAATCCCCGGCTTCAGCCTCTCTCTCTGGGGCGATGTCCCGCTCAACTCCGGCCTCTCCAGCTCCGCTTCTGTTGAAGTCGCCACCGCCGTGGCCCTCACGTCGTTCCTCGGCGTCCACTACCCCGGCGCCGTGCTCGCTCGCCTCTGTCAGCGTGCCGAAAACGAATTCGTCGGCGCCAACTGCGGCATCATGGACCAGTTCATCTCCGCCAACGGCGCTGAAGACAACGCGCTCCTCCTCGATTGCCGCGACCTGAGCTACAAACTCGCACCGATCCCCGCCGATGTTGCCCTCGTCATCGCCAACACCATGGTCAAGCACTCCGTCGCCGGTGGCGAGTACACCAGCCGCCGTGCCGAAGTTGAAGAAGCTGCCGCCGTCATCGCTCGCCATCGTCCTGAGGTTCGCTTCCTGCGCGATGCGACCGTCGACGATCTCAAGAAATGGGGCGGCGAAATGAGCCCCAATGCTCTCAAACGCGCGCGCCACGTCATCACAGAGAACACCCGCACCGTGGCCGCTGCCGATGCGCTCCTTCGCGGCGACCTCAAACAACTCGGCCGGCTCATGGCCGAGGCTCATATCAGCTATAGCCGCGACTTCGAAGCCAGCTGCGTCGAAGCCGACGCCATGGTCGCCCTCGCTCAGGATCTGCCCGGCCTCATCGGTGCCCGCCTCACCGGCGGCGGCTTCGGCGGATGCACCATCAACCTCGTCGATCGCGAACAGGCGCACGCCTTCTCTGAAGCACTGGCCGCCCGGTATGCCACCGAAACCGGCATCGACCCCCAAATCATGATCTGTCACGCTTCTGGCGGTGCCCGCCGTCTGGGGTAACTTGAGTACTTACTTTGGTCAACCCGGCCCTCGTTTCCCCCGTTAACCCATTCAATGCACACACCTTCCAGTCAAGTCAAAATCGCTGTGCCTTGGTGGATTCCCGAAACTATCGTTAGCGGCAGAGACTTTGGTTTCCTTGTTAAAATCGATAGAAAGTTTGCCGATGATTCCGGGTTAGACCCTTCGAACCTGGTCGGTATTGGGTGTTTTTCCATTTCCGGGCCGCACGTGTGCGGTCCGTTCCCATCTGGGCCGCTGAGAGATAAACGATGCAGCTAAATTCAAACAAGCCTTTCGCCTACGAACCTTTCCCCACATCCGGTCTGGTCGCCTATTTCTCCATGGAAATCGCGATCAACCCCTCCATGCCTACCTACTCCGGTGGTCTGGGCATGCTCGCTGGCGACACCCTTCGCTCCGCCGCAGATCTCGGCGTGCCGCTCGTCGCCTTCACCCTCGCCCACCGCAAAGGCTACTTCCAACAGCACCTCAATGGCTCCGGCGAGCAAACTGAAGACGTACAGCCGTGGAACCCCCAGGATTTCTGCAAAGAAGAGCCCGCGCGCATCACCGTTTCCATTGAGGACCGCACCGTCACCGTACGCGCCTGGCGCTACGATCTCGTCGGCCGCTACGGGCACATCGTGCCCATCTTCCTGCTCGATACCGATCTCGACGGCAACTCCGGCTGGGATCGCGGCCTCACCGACCACCTCTATGGCGGCGACACCAACTACCGCCTGCAACAGGAAATCGTTCTCGGCATGGGCGGCGTCCGCATGGCCAATGCCATGGGTTTCGCTGTAAACGTCTTCCACATGAACGAGGGCCACGCCGCACTGCTCACCCTCGCCCTGCTTGAGGGCGAACTCGGCGGTGGTCCACTCGGCGAAGCCACTGACTCCGATATCGCCCAGGTCCGTCGCAAGTGTGTCTTCACGACGCATACACCCGTGCCCGCTGGACACGATCGCTTCTCCCGCGAGCAATCCATCCGCGTCCTCGGCGGCGATCGCACCGCCCGGCTTGAGAAACTCGGCTGCTTCCAGGATGGCCTCATCAACATGACGCTGCTCGCCCTGCGCTTCTCGCGCTATGCCAATGGCGTTGCCATGCAGCACGGCAAAGTCTCGCGCGACATGTTCCCCGAGTTCGCCATCGACTCCATCACCAACGGCGTCCACGCCCCTACTTGGATCTCCGAGCCCATGCAGCGCACCCTCGACGCGCACATTCCCGCATGGCGCCGCGACAATCTCTGCCTCCGCAACGCCATCGACCTGCCCATCGCAGACATCCAGCAGGCGCACGCGCAAGCCAAAGAGTCTCTCCTCACTGAAGTCGCCACGCGCACCGGCCACGTCCTCAACCCCCGCGTGCTCACGCTCGGCTTCGCCCGCCGCGCCGCTACCTACAAGCGCGCTAACCTCCTCTTCACCGATCCTGAACGCCTCGTCAAAATTGCCCAAGCCGCGGGCGGCCTTCAGATTCTCTACGCCGGCAAGGCCCACCCGCAGGACTTTCCCGGCAAGGCGCTCATCCAGGGCGTCATCGAAACCGCGCACAAGCTCTCCAATGACCTGCTGCAAATCGTCTATCTCGAAAACTATGCATGGGATCTGGGTGCGCTGCTCACCGCCGGTGTCGACGTCTGGGTCAACACGCCCCGCCGTCCCTACGAAGCCTCCGGCACCAGCGGCATGAAGGCCGCTCTCAACGGAGTTCCCAGCCTGTCCATCCTCGACGGCTGGTGGATCGAAGGCTGCATAGAGGGCGCAACCGGCTGGGCCATTGAAGACGGCGCTAACGACACTGAAGAAGCTACCTCGCTCTACGACAAGCTGGAACACGCCGTCGTACCGCTCTATCTCGATGCACCCGAAAAGTGGGCTCGCATGATGCGCACCACCCTCGCCTTCAACGGCTCCTACTTCAATACCAATCGCATGGTCAAGCAGTACACACGCAACGCCTACTACCCGGTCAAACTCATCGAGCCCGCCAAGATCGAAGAACCCGCCTTCGCCCACTAAGCCGGGCCTCCACTCCAACCCCCAAGGGCGAATCCCCTCCGGATTCGCCCTTTTTCTTTGCCAACCTTGCCCCAAGCCATCCTCGCTCAACACCGGGCCTCGCCCAGAATTCTTCTTTACAATAAGCGTATTCTTATATAAGCTATCGATAATGAACAAGCAGCTGAGCCTCGACGTTTCCTTCGCCGCGCTGGCCGACCCCACCCGCCGCGCTATTCTCGCTCGCCTTGCCCTGGGCGAAGCCACGGTGATGGAACTGGCTCAGCCATTCGAAATGACGCAACCCGCCATCTCCCAGCACTTGAAAGTCCTCCAAAGCGCGGGACTCATCGTCGTTCGAGTCGATGGCACCAGGCGTCCTCGCCGACTCGCCAAGCAAGGCATCGAGGCCATGGACCAGTGGCTTGCGATGCTTCGCCATGCGATGGAGAAAAACTACGACCGGCTCGACCAGGTGCTCTCCGCAATGGAGCACCCCAGAAAAGGAAAAAAGAAATGAGCAAAATGACGCTTACCACCGAAGGCGATACACACATCGTTGTCACCCGGCGCTTCGCCGCATCCCCCGAGTCCGTGTACCGCGCGCATACTGATCCAAAACTCATCCAGCAGTGGCTCCTTGGTCCCGATGGATGGACCATGCCGGTCTGCATCAGTGATGCGAAACCCGGCGGCAAGCTCCGCTATGAATGGGCCAATGCAAAAGGTCAGGGTTTCTATATCACCGGAGAATATGTGGCGCTCGAGCCCTTCAGCCGCATCGTCCATATCGAACGGATGCATCTCCCCGATCCCACACCAGACAACCACGTCGAGACGCGCTTCGACGCCGATGGTGCCGGTACGCTGATGACCATTCGCATGACCCTACCCGATGCGCAGACCCGCGCCGCAATGCTCTCCACAGGCATGGAGCAGGGAATGGAAGCAAGCTATCAGCGCCTCGAGCGAACCCTCTAGTTCTTCGCGGCTGCGGTCTCCGAAGCGCTTCACGCAGCGCGCCCTCCCGAAGCCGCGAGGCAACAGCTCCCCTTTAACCTGCCAACTCCGGCAGCTTGCCTGCCACTGCTGCTTCCGCGTCCCGTACCAGCGCCTGCGCTTCCCTTGCGAACGCCGCAAGAGCATTCCGTTTTCGCAGCGGACTCAGCCAGGGATCCACCGCAAGCGTCTCCGGCCCGCACACAAATCCAGCCTTGGCCGCCCGCTGCAGGCACCTCGCTGCTTCTGCTGCGTTGCCCAGCCGCGCATAATGCCGCGCGAAATAGACCAGAATCTCCGGCTCGTACGCCGCATCGGCGCTTTCCATCAGGCGCACAGCTTCGTCCTTTTTGTCTTCGAGAACCGCCGCGAGTGAACCGAGAAGCGCGCGCATCAGTTCCGACAGCGGCATCGTTCTCATACGTTCGCGTAACATCCCTCGCGCGTGCTCCGTCTCTCCCAGTGCGGCCCACGCGGCGGCGTCCAGATAATACCCGCCGCGTCCCCCATAGCTTTCAATCGCCGCCGCATAGTCGCCCGCAAGAAAGTACGTGTGCGCAACGCTGGTCGTCACATCTGGATCCAGTTCAATCGCTCGCTGATGCGCTTCCATCGATTGCCGCAGGAGTCCTCTAAAGCGAAGCACCTGCACGAGAATCGTGAAGGTCTCCGGTTCGTCCGGATGCACACGCAGCCGTTTCAGCAACCGCTCCATCGCCTGAGCAGCGTACCCCGTATCTACCTCGACCATTGCATAGAACTGGTGTGCCGCCGCAAGATCCGCATCCAGCGCAAAGGCGCGTTCCAGCGCGGCTCGTGCCAGTTCACCCTTTGCCGAGGAACCCGTGCTGAACTTGTCGAGGAACCAGCAGCACCGGCCCAGCCATGCCCACGCCGGGGCAAAGTTCGGATCCTCCGCCAAAGCCGTCCAATACAGTTCCCGCGCCATCTGCATCGATGGAATCGTGCGCGTTTCCGTGAGCTCTTTTGCCCGCAGAAATTTTCCATACACCGATCGCCGCACTCCCGGCTCGCTCAGCACCGCCGGCTCAAACCGGTACCCATGCTTCGACACCGTGCGGATCGTGTTGCGCCCCACAACTTTGCGCAATGCGCCAATCAGGTTCGTCAGGTTCGCTTCACTCACATGCACGCGCGGCCACAACGTCGCCATCAGCTCCTGCTTCGTCACCAGGTGTTGCGCGTGCCGCACCAGGCAGAGCAGCGCATCGAAGGCCCGCGGTTGCAGCGTTACCGCGCGCCCTGCCCGGCGTAGCAGCCGGTCCTCGGGATACAACTCGAATTTTCCGAATCGGTAAGCGGTGTCGACCGAGCTTTGATTTTGCTTTGAAAACCTGTGGCTCATCTGTGGTTTGCCCGCCTCGAAATCAGCCTACACTGCGGCCATGATGGAACACACAGCACAAATGGCTTCCTCCAGAACGCTCTTGCGTCGCATCCTGCGCGCCCGGCTCATCCTCACCCTCACCGCCCTCTTAATTGCCGCAACCTCCCTCGCCCTTGCCGAGCCCCTGCAAACCGACAGCACTTCGCCTCAGGCCAAACTCCTGCGCGATGGCTCCCACGACTTCGACTTCAACATCGGCGTCTGGCACACGCACATTCACCGCATCCACGATCCGTTCTCCGATTCCTCCGAAGTCATGATCCTCGATGGCACCGTGACCGTCCGCAAAGTCTGGGGCGGCAAAGCCGAGCTTGAAGAAATCGAAGCCAACGGGCCAAAAGGCCACTGGGAAGGAATGACACTGTTCCTCTACAACCCCGCTGCGCACCAGTGGAGCCAGTCCTTCATCGCCAGCAGTCAAGGCGAACTCGGCACGCCCCTCATCGGCGAATTCCACGATGGGCGCGGCGAGCTCTACTCGTCTGACACTTTCAAAGGCAAGACCATCCTCGTTCACGGCGAGTGGTCTCAGATCCAGCCAGACTCCCATCGCTACCAGGAGTCCTACTCCAACGACGGCGGCAAAACCTGGAAGCCCGCATTCATCGGCGACCTCACCCGCGACACGTCCGCCGCGTTGCAAGACGGCACGGCCATCGCCGATCCGCCTCCCGCCAACGACACTGTCGTTGGCGAACGCGACTTCGATCTCGACCTTGGTAATTGGAAGACCCACTCGCAGCGTCTCCTCCATCCGCTCACCGGTTCGAATACCTGGGTCGAAATGGACGGCACCACTACCGTCAAAAAGGTCTGGGGCGGCCGCGCCAACCTGGCCGAATACGACGCCACCGGCACCGGCGGCCACGTCGTCCTCCTCTCGCTTCGCTGGTTCAATCCTCAGATGCACGAGTGGAATCTGGATTTCGCGACACCTCAGGTCGGCACCCTCGGTGTTCCCGGCGTCGGCACATTCAAAAACGGCCACGCCGACTTCTACGACTACGAAATCATCAGTGGCCGATCCGTCTTAGTTCGGTTTTCTTTCTGGAAGATCACCGACGAAACCGCCCGCTCCGAGCAAGCCTTCTCCGAGGATGGCGGCCAGACCTGGGAAGTGAACTGGATCAACAATTACACCCGCCTCAAAGCCGGCTGACCCGTCCAACCGCATCACAGGTTTCCTCCCATCGCTCTCCTTTCAGTTCTCCGGCGCCTCGGTCTGCGGTAGCGCCTTCTCAGCATCGGGCAGCCCGGCAAGCGGCACGCCGGTGATGGTCCCGGCGCCAGGATCAGAAACGTAGAGCGTTCCAGCTGCATCAATCGCGAGATAGCCGCTGTTCGTCTCGGTGAGAATCGTCGTGTGCGCGTAGCCATCCGCGGTCGGCGTCTCGCGTTCGATCGTCGCTGCAGCAAAATCAGCGACGTAGAGATTTCCATCGGAATCGAAGGCAAGACCCTGTGGCGCAACAAAAGGCCCTTCAATCGTGGACTCGCGATAGCCGGCGCCGCTCGGCGTCTCTTGATAAATCTTCTTATCGTCCTGCGAGCCCACAAACACCGCGCCGTCCCCATTCACGGCTACACCCATGGGGCCATGGATGCGTCTCGTAATCACAGTCTGGCTGTAGCGCCCGTTCGTCTGCAATGTCTCTTTGTAAAGAACGTTGTCGTTGCAGTCGGAAACGTAGACGTTTCCCGCTCCATCCACGGCGATACCGCACTGCGCGCCCATCGGACCTCCGATGGATGACTCCACATAATTGCCGTAACGGCTTGGTGTCTCCTTGTAGACATACATGCCCGTTCCCGCCACAAAGAGGTTGTGGTTCCCGTCTATCGCGATCACGCGTTGCCCGTAGATTCCAATAACGCGCGGTATCGAAGCGAAGTCGCCACTCGGCAACGGCAGTTCCTCGAAAATACTTCCGTTGTGGAACCCCGTCCCTTGTTTCGTAGTGACTACAAAGAGCGAACCATGCTCGTCCACGGCCACGCCGTTCGGATGGCTCAAACCTTCTATCACCGTCTTCTCCTTCAGCGGCGTCCTCGGCTTTCTATCGACTCCAATCCCGTGGAGATATGCGGTTGCTACGGGTGCGCCGGCTGCATCGGTCAGAATCACCGCGCCCAGCCGCACACCTGCGGCACGTGGACGAAAACTCACGACAACCGTGCACGTCGCCTCCGGGAAATACTGAGCCTTCAGGCGGCATGTACTTTTTCCGGCTATCAGAAAATCCGCATTCTCTTTCCCCAGCGTGCGCACCGAGATTTCGCTCACGCGCACTGGGCGGTTAATCGAAAGCGTCACCGGCGCACTCTTGCTTTCATGCAAAGGCACGCGGCCAAAATCCACAGGCGCGCACCGCGCAGTCACGCAGCCGGCCAGCATCGCGGCCATCCACGCATCGCGGGCTGCAAATCTCACACTGTCTCCTCGCTGGCGGTCTTACTTCAAAACGATGGGCTCCCCTACCGGCTCTCTCCCTTGGGAATGCAATCAACTCATCCTCCACCCATTGTCCTCTTCACATTGTCCTCTTCACATTGTCCTCTTCAGCCGTCCCGGGTGCCCAACAGGGCGGGCTTTCAAGATGTCGACCAGGGACTGCCGACCTGGCCCCGTGCGAAGACCCACATACGTCTCGGTTGAGTTGTAGGAGCCGCTGAACTCAGATTCAATTCATCCCCGCCTCATGGAACACAGAACAATGGAGCCCGCCGCGCGCCGGAGCGGGGCCCAGACAGGACGGCCGAGTGCAAGCGGGGCGAGCGGACGAAGAAGCGCGAAGCATGAGCGCGACGGACGCGAGACCGCGCAGCGTACACGAGGCCAACCGCGTAGAGGCTGGGTATATCTATGGTCTTTTGGGGCGTGTCCAGGCCTGGGTGCGCGCGGTACCAAGTGGTAACTTCCGGATTGCCCACCATCCGCCCGCGAGCAGTTCCGTGGGATTGTTTCAACTCCAATTTCTGCGAAGATAAGCAAGATGAAGGACGGGAGCTGAAATGGTTACACCGAAGATGCGGCGATGGACAATCATGAGTGACTCAGCATCTGACGATACCAATCAGCCGTGGAAGCTGCTACAGCGGGGCGATCTCACGGAGGCCCTGCAGATATTTAAAGATCAATACCGTTTGGAACGAGGACCAGGGCGAAAGCGTGGATTGGGTGAAGCACTCATGTGGGCTGGGGATTATCACGGTGCAGCCAACCACTTTCGGGACGCGATTGACAGAGACGCCCGACATCGAGGCTACAACGCAAGCAACGAGGAGGACTTCGCATTCCTAGGTGCGGCGGAATGGTGTTTGGGTGATAGTGAGGCAGCGATCAGGTCATGGGAATTGGGGATCAGAGCTGTGTATTCCATTGGTGGTTGCCGTACTCACAGTCCGCTGCTCCTTTTTCTGGCTTCCATCCTCAGGCCGAATCTCTATAAAAGAGATCGCGCTGAGAAGACTCTCCTCAAGCGACTGAACAGCCGAAGTGCCAAGGGCTATCCTGCAACGGAAGCACGGTTTGCGCTTGGACTCATTGATAAGCAGGCGCTAGAAGCTTCGTGGCCAGCCACACCACCACTCAACGTACCTCTTGTTGGCGAAGAGGCTGAATGGATAAGGGATTTCTACGAAGCCGTCAGAAATCTTGGAGCGGAAACGAACACCATCGAGGATGCTCGGTTGACTTGGCGAAGCCTGTCTGAACGCTCCCGGTACGAATCTGCAGACGTTGAACTCTTTTATCTAATTGTCAGCATCCCAGAGTTCTTCATCGCGATGCACGAGGCCACGCGCTCCCCTATGATTTAACTTTGCGGGCGCATAACCGCCAATACGGAAGTTATCAGTTGAGCAACGGCGCGGGCCTACAGCAGGTCGAGGCGGTCGAGGATTTGGGCTAAGTGCTGGCGGGCGGCTGGGAGTTTGTACGCGAGCGTGCGCGTGGAGAGCTGCAGGAGACTTGCGGCTGTGGCGTAGTCGAGGCGGTCGCGGTACAGAGCCGCGAGCATGGTTTGCTCGTCCTGGCTGAGTCGCGCGAATGCTAGCTCGAAGTCAGCGACGCGGACGTTGCGGGCGTCCGCGTCGCGCTGCCTCCGCTCACGATAACCGGCATGTCGGTGATGGACGACGCGGCCGGCACGGAGCAGGGCGCGGTCCGCTGACCATTGCCGGAGGCGAACAATGGCGAGGACCTCATCGGTGGGAAGTCCGCTCATTTGCTGTTGAGCTCGATCTGGCGGGTGACGATGATCTGCTGGATGGTCTGTTCGTTGGGTTTCGCGGCGAGCGCGTTGTCAGCGAATTGGCGGGCGAGGGCCGCATAGCGCCGACTGTTGAAGTCGACGCTGCTGGCGGGCAGGGTGGGAGTCTTCGGAGGTTGGGCTGCCATGACCCGGAATATACCACAGGTTGCGGTTAAGGCGATGTGATGGCACTAGATGTTGTGGTCTACCTCAACATCGGCCTCATTTTGAAGGGTTGCTCCTAGAGGACCGGGCTCCGGACCGGGCCATGCGTAAGAGATGAGAGCGACGGCACCGACAGCAACCAATTTCCATTTTCCGTCTGTCATCGGATGATGGAGTAAGTAGGAGTTCACCAGTGGTGCGGACAGCCACAGAACGCTCGCTGTGAGTCCCCACGCACGCGCCTTTGGCCGGTCCTTCCATGTGGTCCACCACGCCATCCCGAAGACGAGCATGGTCGCAAGCATAAGGACTGATGCAACGAACTCGCCGAAGATTGAGCGGGCGATTGAGTGGGCGTGTGATTGGGTGAAGGCGAAGCGCAGTTGAGAAGCCCAACCGAGGAGACAGAAGATGGCGAGGATTGCAAAGAGCCAGCCGAAGATCTTTCGAAGAGTGCGCATGTCTCTGTTGAATGAGAATTGTAATTCGGTTCCGATGATCGTGCGGGGCTTGTGACCGCTGCCACATTGGGCGGCGGGGCGTGCGCGTAGGGTTGTGAACAACGGACTCGAGAGAGTCTTTGAAACGCAAGCACGACTGGAACCCGGATGCGGCAGACGCATCCGGGCTTTTTTGTGCTCAGGCGACGGGTCGGAAATCGTCGTCTTCTTCGTCGAAGCTGTGTCGTGGGCCGTCGGCGGGCGTTCACTTGGTGCCTTTCTCTTTGTGTGTGGCGAGTGCGACCTGGGCGGCGTAGAGCAGTTGCGATCCGTCGCGGCCGTCGAAGAGAGTCGTGGACTCAACTGCGCGTCGATCCTCAAAAGGTCTGGCTGTCGCGCTCCGCAGCCTCTTCTGGATCGCTGGTTTTCAGGAAGTCCCCTGGAGCCTCGGCGTCAACTTGATCGCTGTAGTGATGTTCGTTCTATTGCGGAGATCGGTTCAAGCGTCGAGCCCAACGCCGCAGCACAGCTCAGATTCCGATGAATCGCGCATCATGCCTGTATAACCGCCTACTCTGACCCTACCCAAAATTCCGGCCAGAGGTTGGGTAGTCGACCGGTGGGGTTTCTCCGCGACGTATTTGCGTTTTCCCTGCGCTAACCGAGAATCGGGAACACTGAGGGGATGCTTTGCGTAGTTCGCTGGGTATGAAGCTCCCGAAGAGAATCTTTTGGTGGTGCTCGAGTATCGTTGCGATTTGGCTTATTTTCTGTTCCATTGCCGGCGTCTTTGCCGTGGAGTGGGCATTACATCCTGCGCGGCTCCTTCTGTCGGCAAACGCGGATGCTCAAGCAAATGCGATTGCGCGTAGTGACAGGGTAGTGCTTGAACCAGTTTCAATTTCCGCAGACGATGGAGCCGTATTGCGCGGATGGCGAATACGAACAGTTCACGGAAATGGCGATGCTGTAATACTCCTTCACGGTCAATCAGACAATCGAACTGGGATGGTCGGAACAGCCCAGCTGTTGTTGCGCCACGGCTACTCCGTGCTTTTGCCTGACGCACGGGCACATGGGGTTAGCGGTGGTGCGTTGGCAACCTACGGCGTTAAGGAAGCGAACGATATTCGGCGCTGGTTCGAATGGCTCGGTCGAACTGAAGTGCCGCACTGCATTTACGGCCTGGGCGAATCGATGGGAGCGGCTGAACTACTTCAGTCCCTGAAGAGAGAGGCCGGGTTCTGTGCAGTCGTGGCCGAATCTCCATTCGCAAACTTTCGTGAGGCATCCTACGACCGGATGGGCGAGCGAATTGGTGCCGGCGCATGGGCTGGACGCACCCTAATGCGTCCCGCGGTAGAGGTTGGACTCCTATACGCTCATTGGAAGTACGGGATCGAATTATCGCAGGCAGCACCTGATAAGGCGGTGGCTGGGAGCCGGACCCCGGTCCTGCTGATCCACGGCATGAAGGACGATAATCTCCCTCCGCACAATTCGGAACTCATCATCGCTCAAAGTCGAGGGCGAATTCCCCAGGTTGCCCTTTGGGAACCTAAGGAAGCTGGGCATTGCGGAGCGGCTGGGGCGGAGCCAAAGGAATACGAACGCCGCGTGATCGAGTGGTTTGGAGACCATCATTCGCCAAGTCTTCAATAGCCAGCGTCTGTTCCCGTTTCACCCCTGCAATTTCCATGGCAAGAGTTTGCTCGACGGATGACGGGGTCGAATCAGCAAAGCTCGTGCTCTGGCGGTATTATCATCGAGCTCAAAAATTGCACTATTTTTTGTAAGGTCTTGTTTGGCGACGACACACCCCAGACCATCGGCTAAAGTTGCTTGTAGAATTTTCTTCAACAATGAAACGCTGCGTTTCGATTTTGTTACTCCTCGCGCTTATTGCGGCTGCCAAGCCGTGTTTCGCCCAAACGGGCACCGTGACTTTCTATTCAATTGGGCTGTCAGCTAAAGGGGTGATGAAAGATTTGATCGTTCCTGTTGGCACGGTCCCTTTTACTGGATGGCTCTTTGATGGCGACCAGCGATTGGCGCACGCTCAAGGTGGGCGCGTTATGACTTTCCGAGTCAATGGGGGCGAACACCAATTTACAGTTCCATATCACTCCAACCGCCCCGGAAAGACGGTACTGCATCTCAAAGTGGAATCAGAAGGCAATTACTGTGTCCGCTTATACGCGAAATATGTCGGCGGTACAATGCTTGTGCCTGCTATGTATATTGACAGCCAGATCGAGCAGGTTTCCTGCCAACAAGCGTCGAAAGAAGCGGGGAGCTACAAGCCAATTGATCTTAAACGAGTCGAGCCGGCAGTGCGGGCGCAACTAGAGAGTTCTCCGAACTTCCCAAAGGACAACTGAAACCCGCGTTCAAGAGAGCTGTTGTCGTATCACCGGCAATACGGAAGTTACCTAATTGTGGTGCAGGTATTCGGCCCGGTTGAGGAACTTCTAACCGGTGCCGACCGTGTCAACCCTGGAAATGTTTGCTGAGCCTTTAGGTGCTTTCGGATGATCCGGCATTGCCGCGTCGCATAGCCCAACGGAGAACCCCGACAAACACGACGATTCCAACGGCGATTGCGATGAGTGGCCCTAGAGCCACATTGGATTTGAAATCCCAGCCTGCATATGCCGATTCGCAAAATGTGAAATAGCCGAAGAAGCTACCAACGGCCGATAGCAGAGCGATTACTAACGCCAGCAGGATCGGAACTATTGCCTCGCCCAACGTTTCCATCGTCCTGCGGATGCTCGTCATCGAGTTCGGAGTGTATCACCGCCTATACGGGAGTTACCACTTAGGAAGATTATATACTTGACACAAGGTAGCATTCACGCTATCCTTTCTTCAGTGGACGTTTCTTAGGCTTGTCAGCAACCGCATCTTTCTCTTTCTTCAAGTGTTCTACGACTTTAGGGTGAAAGAGATGCTTGACAGCTTCTTCCGTAGTCATGTGGCGTGGATGTTTGAACGGACTGGAGACCTTAGGCATGAAAAACTCCGTTAATCTTTGCACTCTGATTGAACAATTCGGCAGCGAAGCAAAGTGCCGCGAGTACCTTGAGGCTCTTCGCTGGCCTGACGCCATTATGTGCCCGCGTTGCTCGTCCGACAAGATTTCCAAGATCGTAAAGCGCAATCAGTTCGATTGCGATGTATGCCGCTATCAGTTCTCTGTGACCGCTGGAACGATCTTCAATGACTCGCACCTTCCCTTGTGGAAGTGGTTCCTGTGTGTATATCTGCTTTGCGAGTCGAAAAAGGGTATGAGTGCAAACCAGTTGAAGCGCGTTCTCGGCGTATCGTACAAGACGGCATGGTATCTCTGCCATCGCGTTCGCGCTGCCATGAAGGAAGTCCACCCTGCGCCCTTGGATGGCATAGTGGAAGTCGATGAGACATTCGTTGGCGGTGTGCAGCGCGGTCGGCATTGGAAGCGCCGAGAGAATAACAAAAAAGAAGTTGTTGTAGGAATTAAGCAACGCGGCGGAGAACTTCGCTTCTTTCATGCAGAAGATGTGAAGTCGGGAACACTTGCAAAGTACATCAAGGAAAATGTGAGTGCTGACGTGGAAGTCATCATGACGGATGAATGGCCCGCCTATAAGGGTGCGCTCACTCAGGCTGGATTTGATCGACGCGAAGTGCACAGGACCGTGAACCACCATGACGGTGTGTACGTTGACGGAGACGTGACCACGAACGGCATTGAATCCGCGTTCTCGCTCTTGAAGCGCGGCATCATTGGTTCGTGGCATAAAGTCTCGGCAAAGCATCTTTCCGCCTACCTCGATGAAATGACGTTTCGGTTCAACAATCGCGCCAATCCTTACCTATTCCGCGATACGTTGATGAAGCTCCTGGAAGCGCCCGTACTGGAGTACAAGAAACTCACGGCTGCGTAGCCGCGGGGCACGCGGCCGCCGTAAACGCAATTACGCTATCGGCACCGTAGGCAGTGCATGAATTCTTGATCATAGACAGAGGGCCACTGAAAGACAGAGCCTTTCCACAGTAGACGATATTTCCAGATAATTGAAAGGCATGCTGGTTGATATACGTGATGCGGAAGAACTCTCTACCATAAACGTCTTCAACCAAAAGAGTACTTTTGTCTGGGCGCAAAACTGACAGGCTTGGAGTGTTGCGAACGATTCCGTTTCCGTTTACTCGAAGCAAGATTCGATTCAATTCATCTCTAAAATCCACGGAAAGATATACATCACTGTTAGGTTTTTTATCGTATGAGATAACAGGAAAATTTGCGATTTTTAGAATTGCGGATTTATTTGTTAAAGCAGCACTTCCGTTCCCATATAGGACCGTCATCGTGTTGGGTTGAATCTGACTCGGAAGAAGGGTATCGCATCCATTTGGTGGAGTAGGAAGTCCTTGGGGTACCAGACGGCCTGCGAACTGTTCCGATATATCCTGTTGTGATTTAAACAATTCCTTTTCTTGGCCAATTATTCCCTCAAATTCGCTCTCATCTTGCTTATGAGAAGCTCTCAGGGTAGACAGAGTCTGCTCGAAGTGCCTCTGGCTCATACCAGAGGCTGCCGTAATACCAGAGGAAATTTTACCAAGATCGCTAGTCGCAGCCCCTAATCCCCGAATTGTGCCGTCTAGTCCGCTTTTGGTTTCACCGAGTCCAGACCGGATACTCTGGAAAGCACTCGATTGCTCGCGGTCGGCTACGTACAGATTCTTAATCTCCGCCACTGTTACCATAGTGAACAGGATTATCCAACATGCTTTTTCTAGCACTGGCGGGTCTTTTCGAAGTGTCACGCAGGCCACCAGAAGACCGGCGAGAGCAATATAGGTCCCAATCGGCGGATGATGCCCGGTTCTATTAAGATGCTGGGGAACGAAGTACGCGACCGGCCATAGAAAAACCGCGAGGACTCTCCACCAATAAACAGGCTGCCACCACGAGCGCAGCTTGATTTTCCAGTAAAGCATTCTCCAGAGAAGCGCGCGCGGCGCCATGCTTCCCATCCTTCCATAGGGAAGATACAACTTCCCCCTGCGCCCGATGGTCTCATTAGAGGCCACCTTGCGTCAAAGGGATAATCTTCCCACTTAGTTAACGGGTGCAGAGCTTGTGACCGGTGCTACATCACGCGGTTTGGCGCGCGGATAGGGTTGTGAACAACGGACTCGAGAGAGTCTTTGAAACGCAAGCACGACTGGGACCCGGATGCGGCAGACGCATCCGGGCTTTTTTGTGCTCAGGCGACGGGTCGGAAATCGTCGTCTTCGTCGTCGAAGCTGTGGCGCTTGCCATCGGCGGGGGTCCACTCGCTGCCTTTCTTTTTGTGCGTTGCGAGCGCGACCTGGGCGGCGTAGAGCAGTTGCGATCCGTCGCGGCCGTCAAAGAGAGTCGTGGACTCAACTGCGCGTCGATCCTCAAAAGGTCTGGCTGTCGCGCTCCGCAGCCTCTTCTGCATTCCCAAAACGGAACCCACCCATGACCAACGGTGCGATTCCTTCGCGCACCCTTGCAGTCCAATACCCCTCCAGCGCGTAAACTGGGTTCAGCAGTAGAAAAGAAACGCGGCGATCCCAACCTGGGGTAGCCGCTTCCTTTTGCGGCAAATCTCCGTTGGCGCCAATGCAGCAAATGTGCACATAAGTGCGGTATTGAAGCGTTTTATTTCGCGCTAACGATCCTGGAATCTTTGAGATGAGGGCGAAAAGTGGTACCCCCCTCCCCCCTCCCCTGACCGACATGCCTGTTGACCGAATCGCAATTCTGGCCCCCGAAAATTTCACCGGATCAACGGCTCCCACAGCCTAGCAAACCCCGCCAGCCCCGCTTTCCGGCGCGCGAACCTGAGGCCAGGTCAATGGCGCGCAGCGCGGCTGCCTGGACGGCCAGTCCCCCGTGCGGCCAGCACCGCAGC
>DATHMP010000005.1:0-31798 GCA_035487015.1 Occallatibacter sp.
GTGCAGGCATCGGTGCCGGCAGCAGTGTAGGACGATGTTGCGCATGTCAGGCCGCTGAGTGTTGGCGTGGGAGCGCCGCTCAATTGCAGCGCGAAAGACTTGCTTACGCTGCCAGCGGAGGCTGTCAAGGTTGCGGTTTGCGCGGAAGTGACCGCGGAGACGCTGGCGGTGAAGCTGGCCGAAGTGGCGCCGGCGCTGATTGTCACGTTGGAAGGCACTGTGACGGCTGAGTTGTTACTTGCCAGAGACACGACCTGGCCGCCGCTCTGTGCTGCTCCATTCAACGCGACCGTGCACAAGTCCGATCCCGTTGCGGAGAAAGTTGATGATGAGCAGGTAAGTCCGCTGAGCGTTGCAGGGGCGCCGCTCAATTGAACAGCAAAAGTCTCGCTGACGCTGCCGGCGGAGGCCGTCAAAGTTGCGGTCTGCGCCGATGTGACAGCGGAGACCGTGGCAGTAAAGCTGGCCGAGGTGGCGCCGGTGTTAACAACGATCGAGGCCGGAACGGCAACTGACGTACTGCTGCTTGAAAGGGAAATGCTCGTGCCGCCGCTAGGTGCCGCTCCGCTCAGAGTCACTGAGCAGGTGTCCGTTCCCGCTGCTGCGAAGCTTGAAGTGCTGCAGCTAAGGCTGCTGAGAGTTGCCGGTGGAGCGATCAACTGGACAGCGAACGATTGGCTTGCGCCACCAGCAGTGGCAGTAAGAGTCGCGGTTTCCGACGTGGTGACCGCGGACACGGAAGCAGAGAGGCTTGCGCTGCTGGCACCTGCAGGCACATTGACGATCGCCGGCAGGGTGACGTCGGGAGTGCTGCTCGCCAACGAGACGCTCAATCCGCCGCTCGGAGCTGGGCCACTGAGGCTCAAGGAGCAACTGTCAGTGCCCGCCGCTTTGTAGCTGGAAGTCGTGCAGCTGAATGAGCTGAGCGATACGGCGCTCGAAACTCCAGTTCCGGCCAGCAAGACATACGTCGGGCTACCCGTGGACGAGTTGCTGGTAATGGCCAACTGTCCGTTCGCGCTACCCGCGGAAGTCGGTTCGAACTGGACCTGCACTGCGGTCGACTGACCTGGATTCAGAGTTGTGGGCAAGTTCGCGCCCGAAACAGTGAAGCCGGTTCCAGTCGCACCCGCTCCATTAATCGTGAGAGGTGCGCTTCCTGTCGATTTGAGAATTACGGATTGTGTAATCGGTGCATTCAAGGCCACGTTACCGAAAGAGAGGCTGTTCGTGCTCCAGCTCATGGTCGCGACAGAAGCGGAGAGTTGCAGACTGAAGGACTTGGACACACCGTTGGCATTGGCGACGAGAATCACGGACTTGCTGGAATTGACTGCCGAAACCGTGGCTGTGAATGTCGCACTCGAAGCATTGGCCGGAATTACGAGACTCGCAGGAGTCGAGACGGCGCTGCTGTTGCTTGCAAGCTGGACAGTGATCCCGGTATCCGGGGCTACGCTACTCAAAGAGACGGTGCAAGCATCTGTGCCGGCGCCAACCATGGAGGCTTGAGAACATGAGAAGCCACTGAGCGCGCCGCTCGGACTCAGCTGGAGTGAAAACGACTGCGTAGAACTGCCGCCGCTTGCGGTAATCGAAGCTTGCTGGGCAGCGCTGACCGCAATCACGGTCGCTGTGAAGGATGCGCTTGTCGCGGACGGGGAGACCGTGACGGAAGAGGGAACCGAAACGGCAACGTTACTACTCGAAAGCGCAACAGAGAATCCGCCCGTGGGCGCGGCCTGCGAAAGGGTGACAGTGCAGACATCTGAGGCATTGCCTGTAATTGAGGCTGTTTCGCAGTTCAACGAGCTGAGCGAGATCGTTGATGTGCCTCCCGAGGCTACGTTGCCCTTTTTGCCAGTCCCTTCAAGATTTACCTTCGCTGAAGGATTGGATGAGGAGCTATTCGTGACGATGAGATCCCCACTGGATGTCCCTTGCTGCTCTGGCTTGTAGTGCAACATCACCTCGGTCGAAGCGCCCGCGGCGAGCGTGATAGGAAGCTTCACGCTGCTGTCCACTGAGAAGGAGGAGTTGGAGAATTTCAACTTGGAGACTTCTACGGATTTCTTGCCCGAGTTCTCCAGGGACAATTTGGAATTTGCGGAGTTGCCCACACTTACGGTTCCAAAATTTACCGTGGCGGGCGAAGCGGTGAAGCTGGACTGGCCGCCGGATCCCGGTTTGGAGCTGTCTTGGACGGTGATGCCACCGCATCCTGTGAGACCTGCTATCGAAAAAATGGCTGAAAGAAAAAGAAGAAGGAACCATGCGGCTGGCCTGGCTGCTTGCGAAAGGCGGCTGGCGCTGGTCGGGGTCGTGAACGGAATCGAGTCGCAACCCGGACGATGCGACGCTTGGGCAATTTGTCCCTGAGACTTGGAAGCTTTGAGCATGAACATCTGCGTTCCTTCTAAAAAAGCCAACCTTGGCAATAGCCCTTGTTCGCTTTGCGATCGGGGCAAGTCGTACAGTCCGAACTCCTTTCAATCCTTATCAACAACTCTGACCATCGACCGTGATTGAGGTCACTAAGGTACAAAGATGTGATTACCAATGTGTTATTCACCTTAAACCAAACATTGGCAAAGTACTTACAAAGGCGAAGCAGCCTTACTGACGAGCCAAAGGCTCGAAATTTCACGGAATGATGGGCACTTCGTATCCCATTTGCTCGGGATGAGTAATCTTGTTAATTGATTACCAAGGTTGTAGGAAGAGAGCAAGCGCACGAGGTTAATTTCGGCGATAAAAATCAACTTTAGTAACGTGCGTTTTGGTTGAGCAAAGAGCCGGGGAAGTCGCGGGTGAAGGGTGGCAGATTACAGAGGCGACGTGCGGGCTCTGATGGGGATGAACGTTGCCCGGCTATATGCACAAGGCGTGCCATTTCTCAGGTTGCGAGCGGTCAATCCATCACTCCACGCTCTAAAATCAAGCAGATCAATGGAGAATATTTTTTAGGGCTGAAAACGCATTTCAGATTGGGCAATAGCTGATATGTAAATTCTGCAGGGCTGTGTAGTTCCTACTTGATAAACAGTCCTTTCATAAAGACTGCCGGATTTCCCCTGGGAGGCATTCATGCAACGCGTTGGTGCTGGAACTTCGGCGAGCAATTGAGTTCAGCGGAAAGCTCTATGGAATGCGAATTTATTTTGAACTGCACAGAAATGCCAGGTCTTCATTGAAGTTCGGAACCGCCAGTGTGGCCAAGTTGAAAGACGCAGGCGTTTGTTGTTTGTCGGAAGAGCTTTTGGGGAGTGCCAGTGGGATTGAAACGTCGGTTCAGGCTAATTGTGCAGACTCTGCAATTCGTTCAGGAGTCCGTGAACAGCGACTTTTGCCGCATCCGCGCAGACTGGCGACAGCTCCATTGAGATGGTTTGGTTTGGATCGATCGTGATTGTGTACAGGGTAACGTCGCGCGTACCGCCCCCCATGTAAAAGGCGTCAAGCAGGTCCTTCACCCCAATGTCGTGTGCTGTGAGAGTTGGCGGGTAGTCAGAGGCGAACCGGGGAGTCGTTCGCGTTACGGTGCCCAGTGGATTGTCATCTGCAGTGGCATCAATAAGGAAAATGCGTTCAGCGTTCTGAAGAGGCTCCAGCAGGATGAATCCGCCGGTGCCGCCATCCAGGCATTCCACTCCGTCCGGCAATTGCTCTTTGGCGAGGGCCCGCACGGCATGGACGCCAATCCCTTCGTCTCCCATGATGACGTTGCCCAGGCCCAGCACCAATGTTTTTTTGTGGTTACTGGTCACTTTTCTCCCGCTCGAATTTCCAACCGCCCACAATCGAAGAGATGGTGCCGCGGCCTTCAATGTAGTCGTGATAGAAGGAGAGATAAATGTGGACGACGATGAAAGTGACAAAGAACCACATAAAGAGATGGTGCCAGAAGCGGACGCCGAATTCGCCCCCCATCAACGGGACTATCCAGGTGAACAAGTGTGGGAGCCATGAGGCACTCATGCTCGAATACAGAGCGAACCCGGTAATGGTTTGGAAACAAAAGGCCAAAAACGTAAGGAAATAGATGAACGCGGCGAGCGAGTTGTGACCTGTAGAAATGGCGCCGTGAAGTTTGGTCTGCAAGACGTCGGTCTTGATTACATCGACGATCTCGTCACGCTGTGACTTCTTCAAAGGGAAGAAATTGTTCCACTTTGCGTATTTGTTGCCGACAAAACCCCAATAAATGCGGGCGGCAAAATTGAACACGTAAACAAATGCCGAAAGAAAATGCAGGAAGCGTACCCAACCGAACCAATACTGCTGATAAGCTTCCGCTGCATAAAACGCCCGGATGGGGGCACCGATTAGATATCCAGTCACGCACAGAATTACGAGCGCGATCGCATTGATCCAGTGGTACATGCGCACAGGCATTTCCCAGACATAGACGCGCTTGTACTCAACGGGATGTTCGCCACGGGCGGGAGTCGTTTTACCGATGGTGACGCCAGGAGCACTCATAATCATTACTCGAAGGAAACCTGGTGGAGGTGCCGCCCCTGGGGGTCGTAGAGATGTACTGCACAGGCGAGGCACGGGTCAAAGGAATGAATGGTGCGAATGATCTCAACGGGCTGTTCAAGGTTCGCAACCGGCGTTCCGATCAGTGAGGCTTCAAAAGAAGAACGCTGCTGCTTGGCATCCCGTGGTGAACCGTTCCAAGTCGTTGGGACCACGAGTTGATAGTTCTCGATTGCACCGTCATGGATCTTGATCCAATGGGCAAGCGAACCGCGTGGCGCCTCGGCGAGGCCAACCCCTTCTGCGTCTCTTGGCCAGGTCTTGGGCTCCCAGTGTTCGCCGTTGAACGTGGAGACTTCTCGTGTTTTGACGCGTCCCATTAATTCTGCAAAGAACTCTTTGAGCCACATCATGCCGAGTGCGGCATCTAATCCGCGCGCCGCCGTACGGCCCAGCGTGCTGAACAGCGCATCGACGGGAACGCCAAGCTTGCCCAAGGTCTGGCCGACGAGTTCTTTGACGTCTTGATGACCTGCTGCATAGGAAACGATCAAGCGGGCCAACGGGCCGACTTCCATTGCGTTTTCTTTCCAGCGTGGCGTTTTGAGGAACGAGTATTTGTCATGCCCTTCGAGCGTTTCAAAAGGAGGCTTGGGACCGGTGTAGTTGATCTTGGTTTCGCCAGCCCAGGGGTGGATGCCTTCGCCGTCGCCGCCTTCGTAGCTGTACCAGGAGTGCGCGATGTATTCCTTGATTTCCTGTTGATCGCGCGGGTTCACGGGATGCACTTGGCTGAGATCACGGTTCAGGACCGCACCTCGCGCATATTTGAACGCTTCGGGTTGGCCGTACCCCTTGGTTGGGAATTCGCCGTAACTTAGGTAGTTGTGCAATCCGCCACCGTAGTTGGCCCACTCTTTGTAGAAGGAGGCAACGGCAAGCAGATCGGGAATATAAACCTGATTGACGAATTCATCGGCCTGATCAATCAGCCGGGCAACGAGGTTGAGGCGCTCAGAGTTGATCGCTGCCACTTCATCGGTATCGATGGAACAGGGAACTCCGCCGACCAGGTAATTCGGGTGCGGGTTCTTGCCGCCGAAGACAGCGTGGATCTTGACGATTTCCTTTTGCCATTCGAGCGCATCGAGATAATGCGCCACCCCGATGAGATTCACTTCCGGCGGCAACTTGTAAGCGGGATGCCCCCAATAGCCGTTGGCGAAGATTCCCAGACCGCTATCTGCGAATCGCTTGATCTTGTTTTGAACGTCGGCGAAATAGGCAGGAGTGTTCTTGTCCCACTTTGAAAATGAACCTGCCAGCTCAGCTGCTTTCTTTGGATCTGCTTTGAGGGCGTTGACGATGTCGACCCAATCGAGAGCATGGAGATGGTAGAAGTGCACGACGTGGTCCTGGACATAAAGCGTCGCCATCATGATGTTGCGAATCAATTCCGCGGTGGGCGGCACGGAAATGCCAAGTGCATCTTCAACTGAACGGACACTGGCCAGAGCATGGACGGTGGTGCAAACACCACAAACCCGCTCGGTAATGGCCCAGGCATCGCGGGGATCGCGCCCGATGAGGATCTTCTCAAGTCCGCGGATCATGGTCCCTGAACTGAAAGCGTCGGTGATGACGCCATTCTCTACCACGGCCTCAACGCGGAGGTGGCCTTCAATGCGTGTTACCGGATCGACAATAACGCGTGTCATAGTCCGTTACGACTCCTTCTCTTCTTCTGCATGCACTTCCGCAATGACCTTGTGCTTGCGCACATTTGTGACTACGGCGTGCGCAGCGACGCCGGCCAGCGTTGCTACGCCAACGACAGTGCCGACGGTATCCGCCGTGCTCTCGATTCCGAAGCCGGGAAATGAAGCGAGATGCTGGTAGAACGGTCCGTTATCCCAGAACCCTTCTTCGCTGCAGCCGATGCATCCGTGACCGGACTGGACCGGATAGCTGGTCCCTTCATTCCACTTCACAACGGAACAAGCGTTGTAAGTGACAGGGCCGCGGCAGCCCATCTTGTAAAGGCAGTAGCCTTTCTTTGCGTTTTCGTCATCCCACGATTCGACAAAAAGCCCGGCATCGTAGTTGGGGCGCCGATAGCAGGTGTCATGGACACGTCGCCCGTAGAACTCTTTGGGTCTTCCAAGACTGTCGAGTGCGGGCACCTGGCCGAGCACGAGGAGGTGCGTTACGACACTCATCATCACGTCGGCGATCGGAGGACAACCCGGAACGTTGATCACGGGCTTATCGACGAGCTTGTGAATTGGTGTTGCGCCCGTGGGGTTGGGCTTCGCGGCCTGCACACACCCGTTCGAAGCACAGCTGCCCCATGCGACGATCGCTGCGGCATCTGCCGCGACTGTCTGCAAGATCGATTCGGCTGTCTTGCCGCCGATCATACAATAGACGCCCCCATCTTTCGTGGGAACAGCGCCTTCGACGAGGACGATGTACTTGCCTTTGTTGTTCTTGATCGTGTCGTCGAGACTCTTTTCCGCCTGGAACCCGGAAGCTGCCATGAGAGTTTCGGAGTAATTGAGCGATAACACATCAAGCAGTGCATCCGCGACGATCGGATGCGACGACCGGATAAAGGATTCACTGCAGCAGGTGCACTCCTGGAAATGCATCCAGATCACTGCTGGTTTTTCCTTCTTCTCGAAGGCCGAAGCCACTTGAGCGACTCCGGATCGACCCAACCCCGCCGCCGTTGCGGCCGCTGCGCAAAACTGTAGGAATTCTCTACGGCTGTATCCCTTCTTTTCCATCGACTGCCAAATGGAGTCGCCCATGCCCACCTCACACGCGTGAATTCAGCGGGAGAAGCCAAGGCACCGCTTGCCATTCCACAATCCTTGGCTCTCCCGTGAATGAAGGCACAGTACGGAAGCGAAAAGACGATCGGCTGTGTTGGGCATCACATATGTAGAAGTGGGAGCATTGCAAGGATTTACAAAACATGCGATTTGGATCACATACGCCAGGATCAGAGCACTGGCATTTTTGATTCCCTGGCTCAACAAGCAACTGTTCTGTGGATGCCGATGGAGAAGTGGCGCGAAATCTGAAAGAGACCTGCCCCCTTGTGACTGCATGAAGTGAGTGGGAATCCGCGCATCGGATTCAGGGCTTCAGCGGTTCCATGGCTCCGGTCAGGCTTGCGACTTTCTCCACGTGGTGGCTTCGGCACCATGACTCAAGTCCCCTGGCAATTTTCTCGACCGCGCGTGGGTCGGCATAGCTCGCCGTGCCCACCTGGACTGCTGTCGCTCCTGCAAGCATGAATTCAACAGCGTCTTCGGGCGTCAAGATGCCGCCCATGCCGATGATTGGTATCTTCACTGCGCGTGAGGCTTCGTGCACCATGCGGAGAGCGATAGGTTTGATGGCTGGTCCGGAAAGGCCACCGGTTGTGTTCGTCAGGCGTGGTTTACGGGTTTCCACGTCAATGGCCATGGCGAGGAAGGTATTCACAAGGCTGAGAGCGTCTGCTCCGGCATCTGCGGCCACCTTTGCCATGTGCGCAATCGACGTCACGTTGGGCGAAAGTTTAACGATCAGAGGCCGCTTTGCCACGGCTTTGGCGAGTTTTACGAGATATTCCAATGATCCGGGATCGGCGCCAAATGTCATGCCTCCCATGTGCACGTTGGGGCAGGAAACATTGAGTTCGTATGCGGTGATCCCCTCGGCTTGATTCAACTTATTGATGACGTTGACGTATTCGCCGGTTGTGTAGCCGAAGACGTTCACAATGCAGTTGCATTGCGGATAACGGCTTAGTTGCGGGAGCTTTCGGGTGATGAACTCGTCCACGCCCACATTTTGAAGACCGATCGCGTTCAACATACCTGCGGCGGTGTGAATCAGACGAGGCGCCGGGTGCCCCGGCATCGGTTCGAGCGAAAGGCCCTTGGTGACGAACCCACCGACTCGCTCGAGGGAGACGATTTCCTCAAATTCAATGCCATAGCCGAAAGTGCCGCTGGCGGCGATGATGGGGTTGACCAGTTCCAGCCCGGCCAACTGCACTTTCATGTCGGGTTTCAATTGCGGATGTTGCCCTTCGCGGTCAGATAACGGCAGGCCTCCGCGCCCAGTCCCGGGAAGCACGAAGCGTAGCCAGTTTCAGATTTTATGATACTCGCCAACGAAAGCAGGCCGCGGCCTGAGGACCCCAAAACTCCAAGCCCAGAGCAAGTTTGGGAAACAAGGAAAACGGGCGGCCAAGGGGAGGCCGCCCGCTTGAGTGTGGTCAGTTGTGTTCAAGCCGAAACTGTTTCGGTTGCGGTCACATTGACAGGCGTGAGCCAGCCGAAGCGATCCGGCTTAAGCCCATTAGCGATTGCGAAGAACTCGTCGGAGATCTTCTTGGTGATTTCTCCTGGTTTTCCATCGCCAATGACAACGCGGTCAATGGAGCGAATCGGCGATACTTCCGCTGCAGTACCGGTGAAGAAGACTTCGTCGGCAATGTAAAGCAATTCACGGGGAATCGCCTGCTCGACGACTGTCAGACCGAGGTGGCGGGCGATGGTTAACACGCTGTCGCGGGTAATTCCAGAGAGCGCCGAGTTGGCAAGCGGTGGGGTGTAAAGAACGCCGTTGCGGACGACAAATACGTTCTCGCCAGAGCCTTCGCTGACTAGGCCGTTGACGTCGAGGGCGATGCCTTCGGCATAGCCGTTGATGTCAGCTTCCATGCGAATGAGCTGGGAATTCATGTAATTGGCGCCAGCCTTGGCCAGGGCGGGCATGGTGTTGGGAGCAAGCCGGTTCCAACTGGAGATGCAGACATCTGCGCCGTCGTTTCCGGCGACATACTTGCCCCATGGGAAATTCGCGATATAGATCTCGATCGGAGATCCCTTTGGGTTCACGCCGATCTCGCCGTAGCCGCGGATCGCAATCGGCCGGATATAGCACGGGGCAATTCCATTGGCTTCAATGACATCGACCACCCCGGCGCAGAGCTCGTCGAGAGTAAAGGGAAGGTCCATCCGGTAAATTTTGGCCGAATCCAGAAGCCGCTGCATGTGTTCGGGCAGGCGGAAAACTGCCGAACCCTGGGGTTGCGCGTAACAGCGAATTCCTTCGAATACGCTGGAGCCGTAGTGGACGACATGGCTCATGACATGGATGGTGGCGTTTTCCCAGGCAATGAGGTTGCCATTGTGCCAGATTTTGGAGGTCGTCTGAATGGGCATGGAGTTGAGGGTGCTCCTTGTTTCGCGTCTTGGCGCGAATATCTCACAGCGTATCGCGAGTCGGGTGCTTATGTCACGGACGGGTATCCGGTGAAACACGGGCGTAACGGTGCGGCGCCTTCTTCTGCATCTTATTGACGAAGATGCGCAGACCTGGGCGAAAGTTGAGGAATTGACATGAGGACACTTCAGGGCAAAGTGGCGATTGTTACGGGAGCGGGCTCCGGGATAGGCCAAGGGATTGCGAAACAGCTGGCCGGGGAGGGAGCGCGCGTGGTCGTGGATTACGTCGGATCGGCTGAAGGAGCAGACGAGACGGTCCGGTCAATTCAGCAGGCCGGCGGCGAAGCGGAGAAGGTTGCTGCCGATGTGACCCAAAACAGCGATGTTCAGAGCCTGGTGGAAGCAGCCTGGGCCCGCTACGGCGCCGCCGACATCCTTGTGAACAATGCGGGCATGGAGAAAAAGAGCGATTTTTGGGATGTATCTGAAGAGGACTATGACAAAGTGATGGCCGTGAACCTGCGAGGGCCGTTCTTTCTGTCGCAGGCCTTTGTCCGGAGACTGCGCGAGGCGAACAAACCAGGCCGGATTATCAATATCAGCTCGGTGCATGAAGACATGGCCTTTCCGGGCTTTACTCCATATTGCTGCAGCAAGGGTGGGTTGCGCATGCTGATGCGCGACCTGGCAGTGGAACTTGGACCCCTCGGCATTACGGTAAACAACGTGGCTCCTGGAGCCATTGAGACGCCGATTAACAAATCACTTCTCGAGGACAAACCAAAGCTCGACGCATTGCTAAAGAACATCCCATTGGGTCGACTTGGAACGCCTGAGGACGTCGCTGGGCTTGTTGCATTTCTTGCATCCGACGATGCTGCATATGTGACGGGGTCGACATTCGTGGTGGATGGCGGATTGATGAGGAACTATCGCGAACAGTGAGGGCGCCAAAGAACATGGCCCGGTAAAGGTCAAACCGGCTCCGTGTGCTATGGTGCTGGCGTGCGAAAGGCAATGAGTGAGGGAACTCGAAGTGGGTTACGCGGAAGTCCGGGCAGCAAGAAGCGCCTGCCGGGGTTGACTGTTGCCGAAGGGCTGTTGAAGCATCCGTTCGACCTGGAGAACGGGATGCGCACAAGCGGCCTGGTTGCCGGGAGGCATCTCAAGTCGGGGCACCGACACGACCGTCATGCGACGGCATATTTTGGCGTGGCACCTTCGGTATTTCATTCTCTGTTCCGGCGATGGCGACAGATCCGGATGGACGAACAGATCAGCGATACCACTTTTATCGATCTTGGTGCGGGAATGGGTCGCGCCGTCCTGCTGGCTGCAGAGTTGCGCTTTCGCGCAGTGCGCGGCGTGGAACTGCATCCCACTTTGGCGCGGATTGCCAGGGACAATCTGCGGAGGTGGCGGCTGGCGGGAAGAGTGCAGTCTCCTGTTCAAATTCAGTGTCGCGACGCCTCGGAAGTTGAGTATCCGCGCGGTCCATGCCTTGTTTTTCTCTTCAACCCTTTCGGAGCAGCGGTATTGCGGAGCGTTTTAAAGAGGGCAGCGGTGGCATTTGAAAATCGGTCGAGTGAACTTGACCTGATCTATGTGAATAACGAGCAGGAGGCTGAGTTCGAGAAAGTCCGCGGATTTGTGCGGCTGTTTCTCGGCAAGGTTCGACGTTCGCATGCGGACGCGAAGGCGGATCAAGCAATTCTTGCGAACCAGCCGGAAGGGGAGTATGCGTTTGCGGAATACGAGGACTGCTCCATCTGGCGTTGGATGGGCGACGTTGCTTCCAGCGAATGAGAGGTTTTCCTCGATTCAGCATTGACGTTCGTTGCCGGTGAGGAGAAACCTAATGGTGGCCCCGCGGAGCATCCAATCGACAAAGCGGAAAGAGATGGCGATGGCTACGCAGGACAAACCAAGTTGACCGGAGCACGACTTTGAATGAACCGCGTTTGATCCTTGGTATTGGAGAGCTGCTGTGGGACGTGCTGCCGCAGGGCGCACAACTGGGAGGCGCTCCCGCGAACTTCACGGTGATGGCAGGGCGGCTTGGGAATCATGCGACGATTCTGAGCCGCGTTGGGCGAGATGACCTTGGCCGGAAGGCGGTTGTGCAGCTTGAGGCGCTGCCGGTCGATGTCAGCCGCATTCAGATCGACGCCGAGCATGAGACGGGCCGGGTTACGGTCTCGCTGAGAGAGGGCCAGCCCGAGTACGTGATTCACCAGCCTGCCGCGTGGGATTTTCTTGACGTCACAGACGAATGGATACAACTGGCAGAACGCGCAGATGCAATCTGTTTTGGATCGCTGGCGCAGCGGAGCCTTGCGTCAAAACAAGCGATCCAGACGTTGGCGGCGCAAACTTCGGCAGCATGCGTGCGTGTGTTTGACGTCAATCTCAGGGCGCCGTTTTATTCAAGCGAAACGGTCCAGGAGTCGCTGGAACTGGCAACCGTGGTGAAGATGAACGACGGTGAAGTGCCGGCGGTGCTGGCTTTGCTCGGGCTGCCGTCGGATGAAGGACAATCGGCAGTGGGACTACGCCGAGGAGCGGACCGGTTCCTGACGGAATTTCCTACGCTGCAGATGGTAGCGATTACACGCGGCGGCCAGGGAAGCCTGTTGGTGACGCGGGATGAATGGCATGAGCATCCTGGCCGGCCCGTCAAAGTTGCGGACACGATTGGAGCGGGAGATGCGTTTACCGCCGCAATGACGCACTATCTGCTGCGAGGCGCGGACCTTGCCACATTGAACGAGGCAGGGAATCGGTGGGGATCGTGGGTCGCTTCGCAAGCCGGCGCCATGCCACCCCTCGCTGAGACTATGCGCGCTGGGATCGCTGCAGCGATTGAATCGGCGGTTTGAAGGCGGAATGTCAAAACATTGTCCTGCTTTTGCCTGTTCACTGCCCGCGGAATGCATCGACAAAGTTCTGCGCGATCCTTTAGTTTGAATCCATTAGAACTGGACGCATTGCAAGAGCGATTTGTTCAGTTCGAATGTGAGTTCAATGGCGCGACCCCGCAAGTCATCGGAAAACCTGCCTCCGGCACCCACTCTAGAGCCCGGAAAACGGGTGGTGAAGCATCGGCGTGTCTTCGACCACCTGATGGCGTCCATTCAGTCCGGCGCATTGAAGCCAGGGGACAGACTGCCCAGCGAAGCCGAACTGGGGAGGATGTTCGAAGCATCGCGGATCACGGTGGCCAAGGCAGTCTTGGACCTGCAGCGGCTGGGCCATGTGACGCGGCGTCCGGGAGCCGGGACACATGTGCAACAGCCCAGCGCGGGCGCAGGCCGCACGTTTGGTTTGCTGATTCCGGAGCTTGGTGTGACCGAAATCTTTGAGCCAATTTGCCGCGGCATGATGCGAACGCCGTTTACGCGGCCGGATGCGTTGCTTTGGGGCAATGCAGGAACGGCGACGCGAGAGATGGCGAAGGAGGCCGAGCAACTGGTGCAGTTCTTTATTGCGCAGAAGGTTGCCGGTGTCTTTTTCGCGCCGATTGAGCTGGTAGCGGAAAAGGATGCGGTGAATCGGAAGCTGGCGCGGAGCCTGGAGCGGGCGCAGATTCCGCTGATCCTGCTGGATCGTTGTTATCTGCCCTATCCGGAACGGTCGGCGCACGACCTGGTTGCGATAGACAATCGACGCGCCGGTTTTATTGCAACCTCTCACCTTCTTTCGGCGGGAGCGCTGCGCCTGGCGTTTCTCGGAGAGGAACATGCAGCAAACACGGTTGACGCGCGCATCACCGGGTTTCGCGAGGCGCTGTATGCGGAAGGCATTGTGCCGGAGAGCGACAGCGTGTGGCGCGGCAGTCCCGAGGATGAAGAATTCGTTCGGCGGATGGTGGATTCGTATCGACCGGACGGCATCGTGTGCGCCAACGACTTGACGGCGGCGCGATTGATGCAGATGTTGCTGGGGCAGGGAGTGCGCATTCCCGAGGATGTGCGAATTGTCGGATTCGATGACGTCAAGTACGCAAGCCTGTTGCCGGTACCGCTGACGACCATTCGCCAGGATTGCGCCGGGCTGGGAGCCGTGGCGATGGCGACGATGCTGGAACGGTTGGAGAATCGAGAATTGCCGGTTCGGGATGTGCTGGTTCCTTTCAAACTTGTGGTGCGGCGCTCCTGCGGCGCACACCTTTCGCAGAATGCTTCGGAATCCAAGTAGAGTAGAGAGATCGTGATCATCAACCTGGCAAGGCGCGCGCATGACCACAATTGGGAACTCGATCCAATCACCCGCTCTTTATTGGATACCGACTTCTACAAATTGCTGATGTTGCAGTTCATCTGGAAGCACTTTCCGACGACGCGCGCCACCTTCACGCTGACGAACCGCACGGCGACAGTGCCGCTGGGACACATTGTGGATGGCCGGGAGTTGCGTGAGCAACTGGAAGAGACGCGGCGATTGCGGTTTCACAAGTCGGAGCTGATCTGGCTGGCCGGCAACACGTTTTATGGAAAACGGGGCATCTTCGAGTCTGGCTTTCTTGAATGGCTGGAGCGCGATTTTCGGCTGTCGGACTTCGATCTGGCGGTGGAAGATGGGCAAATTTCTCTCCGCTTCGATGGGTTGTGGACCGAGACGACACTTTGGGAGATTTATGCGCTATCGGTCGTGGACGAGTTGAAGACGCGAGCGCGGCTGAAAAGCTTGTCAGAGTTGGAGCTCGACATTCTTTACGCGCGCGCGAAGACGCGACTATGGGAAAAGATGGATCGGATGCGCGGCGTACCGGGCCTGAATCTCAGCGATTTTGGGACGCGGCGGCGGCACAGTTTTCTATGGCAGGAATACGTGGTGACGTCGATGCGCGATGTTCTGGGCGAAAACTTCTCGGGCAGTTCGAACACCTATCTCGCTTACAAGCATGATTTGGAAGCGATCGGCACAAATGCGCATGAGTTGCCAATGGCGATGGCGGCGCTGGCGAACAGCGATGAAGACTTGTTGTCGGCCCAATACAGGCTCCTGGAGTTGTGGCAACAAACCTACCAGGGTGAGTTGCTGATTTTGCTGCCGGACACGTTTGGGACGACGCAGTTCCTGCATCATGCGCCAGACTGGGTGGCGCGGTGGACGGGTCAACGCGTCGATAGCAAGGACCCCTTTGTTGCCGGGGACGAATATATCGAATGGTTGCGCGAACGCGGCTGCGATCCGCGACAGAGAAGGCTGATTGCATCGGATTCCCTCGATGTGGACGTGATTCTGGCACTGCATGCGTATTTTGGGGGCACGCTCCGCAATGGCGCGTCGCCGGCAAGTTTTCGGCGCGCGGAAGACTTTCAGGACGCGAGCCGGTGGGTTCCGGAGCGGCGCATCCGGTTCAGTTCGGGCTGGGGCACGTTTCTGACGAATGATTTTCGCAATTGCAATCCTCGGGGCGATGAGAGCTTCAACCCGGTGAGCCTGGTGTGCAAGCTGAGCGAAGTGGATGGGCGTCCGGCGGTGAAGCTTTCGGACAATTATGCGAAGGCCATGGGTCCGGCCGACGCAGTGGAGCGGTATCGGAAGCTGTTTGGGACGGACGGCGTGGCCAATGTGCCGGTAGCGACGTAGGCGCTGCCCGCGGGTGAGAGCACTTCGGGTGAGTGAGTTGGCTTCCGGTCGTGCGCCGCTTCCGGTCGCGCGCCTTTGATGCAGTCAAATTTTCGATGCCCGAACTTGCGATCTGCTCAACGGACCTGTCCGCGAGGTAAGGGGGGAGGGGGGGTACCCCATTTTTGCCCTCATCCCGAACATTCCCGGAAGGTTAGCGCTGAGAAAAACGGTTCTATACCGCACTTATGTGCACATTTGCTGCATTGGCTCCAACGGAGATTTGCCGCAAAAGGAAGCGGCGACCCTGGGCTGGGATCGCCGCATTTCTTTTCCGTTGCTGAACCCAGTCTACGCGTATGCAGGGTAATGGACTGCAAGGCGACGCGAAGGATTTGGACCGTTGGTCACGCGCTGGTTCCATTTTGGGAAGGAGACGAGGCGAGTCGGCGAGCGCACAATGCTTCGTTCCGAGCCCGTTCCGGATCGATGAAGGCGACGGCTAGACTGCGGGCGCAGGCGCCGGTTTCAGTTTCTGAGCGACGTGGGCGAGGAGGTCTCTTGGTTGAAGTGGTTTGCCCAGCAGATCGAAATGGTGGCCTGCCGTTCGCGCCGACACCATTAAATCGGATGTGGCAGCCGCTCCGGAGAAGAGGATGATTTTGCAGTCCGGAAAGATGCGTTTCATCTGAATAGCCAGGTCAATGCCGTTCATTCCGGGCAGCATGACATCTGTGATCAGCAGGTGCGGCGGTCGAAGGAGCGCGGATTCAAGAGCCTCTTCCGCGTCGTAGGTCGCGCGAGCCTCATAACCGCTTTGGTTAAGAATGGTTGCCAAAGTATCGGCAATCACGCTCTCATCGTCGACGACCAAGACTTTTGGCTTGAAGTGATCCGTTCCCATATTCCCCCACCCCCGAACGTGACGAAAGCCTAATGCAGGACGGCGCTTTTGTCAGCATGTTTCATCATGGCACAGATATAGACAAGTCATTCAGGGGAGACTAAGTTAGATGCTGAACATTGCGCAGATGTTTCCCGAACGAGTCCCGCACGAGCTTTGTGTTCTTTGCCATGGAGCGTAAGATTCGAGGATCATCGCCTGCTCCGATGCCCAATCCCCAAGGAGACCTCGTGCCTACAAGTGCCCTTGACGTCGAAGAGACTGGCCTGGAAGTGCTGGATCTCGAGACCGACACGGAATTCATGTCGCGACGGCTGCATGCGCGTGATCTGGCGACGCAGATGGCGGGGTTAAAGAGGCTGTCAAAGGCTTTCGTGGACACTCCAGACACGGTTCTTCAGGAACTGGTGAGTGCTGCGGTGGAACTTTGCGGGGCGGACAGCGCCGGAATCAGTGTTGAGAAGGAAGACAAGAGCGATGCTGCGTACTACCGGTGGATTGCCACGGCGGGAACGTACTCAGGGTTTCTCGATGCCGTGTTGCCGCGGAATCCGAGTGCATGCGGCGTATGCCTGAAGGAGCAGAGAGCGCAGCACTTCAGAGTGACGAAGAAGTTTTTTGAGATTCTGCAGATCGAGGCTCCCCTGGTGACGGATGGGATTCTGCTGCCATGGGAGACGGAGACGGTGAAGGGAACCATTTTCGTGATGGCGCACGATCGCACGGAAGCCTTCGATAAGGATGACGCTGCGACGATGCAGGTGCTGGCGGATTTTGCGGCGATGGCCGTGAGGCACGAGAAGCAACAGAAAAAGTTGATTGAACAGGCTTCAGCGAGGGCCGCGGCGGAGATGGCGAACGATCTTGCGCATCAAATCAACAATCCGCTGCAAAAAGTGACCAATCTGCTATACATCGCGGATCAGGGCCTTGGCGATGGCGATGCAAAGTCGCTTGCGCAACAGCTGGGCGAACCGATGGAAGTGCTCGCAGTGCTGGTGAGGCGTCTGCTGGAGCTGCCGGGTATTCGAAACAAAGTCAGTTTGGCAGACTGATCCTCGGTGGTGTTGAAGCGGCTGAAGCCGGCTCAGGCGGGTAGAGGCTCTGGCGGCGGTCCGCTCTCGGAGAGCAGGTCACGAGCCTTGGCGAGCAGGTCTGCGGGCGGCGTGGGTTTGGGATAAACCTGGAAATTGTGTCCGTCCCTGGCGGCCTGGTGCAGCAAGGTATCGGTGATTACATGCCCTGAGATCAGAACCACACGGCATTGAGGAGCTTCGGCTTTAAGCAGGATGGCCAGGTCGACCCCATTCATCTGGGGAAGGATGATGTCGAGGATGGCCAGATCCGGATGCCATTCGCCGATGAGCTGCAGTGCTTCCTCTGCCGAGTAAGCGGAACGCGCTTCGTAGCCATTTTGCTCGAAGATGAGGACCAGCGTGTCTGCGATCAACTTTTCGTCATCGACAATCATGACCCGTTTGGTGTGCGCAGGTTGAATCATTGGTTTCTTGCTCCGCTTGCGTGGCGCTTCGATCTGGCCCGTTGGCGGTCCCCGGCATTTGTGATGCCCAGCATGCCGCGGTAGTTGCTAAATCCGGCGGCGGCCTGAGCCGCTTTTGGTGCGATGAAAAAGAACACGAGGGATGTGCACCAGCGATGGCTTATTGCGAGCCCGGCTCGTTCTTGATGAGGGGAGCAAAGGGGATGCGCCCGTGCGGGAACGAAATGGGCAGGAAGCTAAGTTTCAAGTACGGACCTCGGAGCGGAGCTTGTTCAGCAGATCCTGAGGGTGCACGGGCTTGGAAAGTATTTCGAACTCGTGACCTCTCTCGCGCGCCTGTTCGAGGAGGTTGGCGGTTGCGGCCTGTCCCGAGAAGAGCAGAACCTTGATGTCGGGCAGGAGCTTGCGAATCATGATAGCGGCATCGATGCCATTGAGCTTGGGCATGATCACGTCGCTGATGAGCAAGTCCGGCGCAAAATCCGATGCCAGCTCGACCGCCGACTCACCGGAATAAACCGCTCGTGCTTCAAAGCCGCTCCGATTCAGGATCATGGCAAGCGTGTCGGCGATGACTCGCTCGTCGTCCACAACGAGAGCTTTCCGTCGTACGAGATTTGGGTCCATGCTCCGATCCCATCCAAATTGAATGCAATTTTCTTTCGCCGATAGGCTACCACGGCGTGCCAAGGCATCGAAAAGTATGGGGACGGTTTGAATGGGTGTCAACATGAAGGAACACGAATTGAGAACCTTTCTCAGCGTTCTTCAGAATCGGTTGAAAGAAAAAGAGGGAAATTTGCAGACGAAGCTGAATATCGTGGCGCGCACCTCGCACGATGCAGCGGAGTCGGAGATCAGCAAGGTAAGGACGCAGGCTCACATCTGTGAGCTGGAGTTTGTGATTCAAGAGCTGGAACGGATTCTCGCAGGGTGACCGTTCTCTTGCAGAAGAGTGCCGGCCGGCGGCGGATTGCACGGATACAAAGTCGATCGAGCAAGTTATTGGTGCACTGGATAGAGGCTTGACGCGAGCTTGAACGTGCGGAAGGATTGCAGGAGACTTGAGGCTGCGAGGTTGGTATGAAAGTTGTCCCTGTCATCAAGTGCAGCGATCTGTCGAAGTCAGTGGGCTTCTACACGGGCACGCTGGATTTTGAGCGGAAGTGGCTTGGCTACGAAGACCGCGAGCTGGTGCTTGGAGTGGTGGACCTGGTTCGGGACGGGGCAGAATTGCAGCTTTCGCGCCATGCCGGCGATGGGGTGTTTGGCTCGGCGAATCGGGTGTTTGTGGACGATGTCGATGAGCGCTATGCAACGTTTCGCGGACGCGGCCTGGATACGACGCGACGCCCGGAGTCTCCGTTGCACACCACACCTGTGGATCAGACCTGGGGATTGCGGGAGTTTGCGGTGACCGATCCGGATGGGAACAATCTTTGTTTTTGTGCGCCGGTGAAGGCCCGCAGCTGAGGGGTCGGGCAGGCGCAAGTTGAGTCGTTGGACTGTCAAGGCGCCAGGAACGGGCGAGATGGGGACTGCGTGCTAGATGGCGCGGGGCAGAGGCAGCATTCTGGATGCATTGGGATTGCGGCGAACGATCTCTTCATTGAGGAGTGCGGCGAAGGCGATCCAGGCGGCATAGGGAACGAAGAGCGCGGAGGCGGCTTTGTCGACCTTGCGCGCCTCGAGAATGTAGCCGAGGACCGCAGCCTGGAGCGAGAGAATGTTTGCCAGCGACAAGGTGGGCAGGTGCTTGCCGAAGAAGATGCGGGTCCACTCGGCGTTTGAAATCAATTGCGTGATCCAAAGACGAAGAGCCGAGGAGCGCTCGGGAGAATCGCGCTCCCGCCATACGCGCCAGCCGGAGATGGCCATGAGCGTATAGAGGAACGACCACACGATGGGAAAGACGGAGTTGGGCGGGTTAAAGGGAGGCTTCTTCAACCGCCGGTACCACAAGCCGGTTCTGAAATCGCGTGGGCTGTAGCGCGAGCCGATCCAGGCGGCTCCGGCGACTGCCGCACCAAACCCCAAGAGTGCCAAAGAACTGTTGGAACGCCGCATCGCGTCAACCTCTGTACCGTGAGGTGCACATTTGCGAGGCGGGGTTGTCCTGTGCCGCGGGCTATTGGCGGGGTTTGGAGTGGAGATACGATGCATCGAGCTGATCGATGGATGGACAACCGAGGAGGGTGAGTGTGAGGTCAAGGTCGTCTTTGAGGATCTTGAGGGCGCGGTCCACACCGGCTTCTCCTGCAGCGGCAAGTCCGTAGGCGTAAGCCCGTCCGATGAGCACCGCCCGGGCGCCCAGACAGATTGCCTTGGCGATATCGCTGCCGCGGCGCACGCCGCCATCCATGAGGACTTCGACCTGGCTGCCCACTGCCTCAACAACTTCAGGCAGCGCGTGCAGGGAGGCAGAAACGCAGTCCAACTGCCTTCCGCCGTGGTTGGATACAACGACCGCGGCAGCGCCTTCATCGACAGCTCGCCGGGCATCATCGCCCGTGAGAACTCCCTTGGCCACAATGGGACCGGGCCAAATTTTGCGAATCCATCGCAAATCTTCCCAACTGGCTCCGGCGTGAGAGAGGGCAGCTCCCACATCGACCAGCTCCATGGGACCTTTTCCTGGAATGACGACATTTCCAAGTCTGGGCACTCCGCCATCCAGCAAGAAGGAAGCAAGCCAGCGCGGATGTGCCAGCAGATTGGGAAGGAATCGGGCCTTTGGCAGCACGGCGGGGGCCAGGAGCTCTTTCATGCCATTGCGCGGGTCGCGCTCACGCTTGCCTGCCATGGGAGTGTCGACTGTTAAAACGAGAGCGGAATAGCCGGCGTTGCGCGCGCGTTCAATTGCCCCTTCGGCTGCCTGGCGACCACCGATGAGATAGAGCTGATACCAAAGCGGTCCCGAAGCAGAGGCCTTCACATCTTCGAGCTTGTGGCCGGAAATGGTAGGCAGGGTGTAGATGGTGCCTGCCCGGCCCGCTGCACGGGCCACGCCTGCTTCGCCGTCCGCGTGCATGAGACGGATATAGCTGACCGGAGCGAGAACGGCGGGGAAGGCGATTTCGTGACCAAGGACGCTGACGCTTGTCTTGCAGTCATAGACTGCGACACCGCTGCGCGGACGAAAGGTGACAGTCCGAAAGGCGTTACAGTTTTCTGCCAAGGTGACTTCGGCATCTGCGCCGCCGTCGAGGTAATCGAACACCGACCTGGGGGTTCTTCGCTTGGCCATCCTGCGAAGATCTTCGATATTGACGATGGAGGATGAGCGGAGCTTGCGATTTGGCATGGGCACGTCTCGTATGGGGACTGTCCTCGAAATACTATTTGGTTTTCTCACGGAATGTTTCGTCTGAAATGAAGATCGAGTCCTTTCGAGGGAAGGACGCGCCTTTGGGGGGAAGCGAATCGCGATGCGGGGCGGGGCAGCCAGGCGCCGGGTTACACTGGTGCCGATGGGCGCTGCACGCGACGCAGACAAATCCCAACACCCTCAAACACCTGAAAGCCCCGCCATTGCGACCAATGCTGCGCGGGCCGCGACACTTTTTGAGCAGTCAGCGGCGATCATGGCGCGGCTGCGTGCGCCGGACGGGTGTCCGTGGGACCGCGAGCAAACCTTCGACACCATCCGCAAATACACGCTGGAAGAGGCGTATGAGGTTTTCGACGCGATTGAGCGGCGGGACTTTGACCATCTGGCCGAAGAACTGGGCGATCTGCTGCTGCAGGTGCTGTTTTACGCGGAGATGGCGGCGAACGAGGGCAGGTTCACGATTGCGGACGTGCTCGATCATCTGAACCGGAAACTGATTCGGCGGCATCCTCATGTTTTCGGCGAAGAGGCTTCGCGGGCGGCAGGAAACGTTGCCGATGTGAATGCAAACGTGGAGGGTTCTTCGAGGGCGGTGTTGCGCAACTGGGAAGAGATCAAAGCCTCCGAACCATTGCATGGAGCAGACACGGACGTTTCCCGGTTAGATGGAGTTCAGCGTGCTATGCCGGCGCTCGCCGAGGCGGCAAAGCTTGGGGCGAAGGCGGCGAAGTCGGGATTCGACTGGCCGGACTGGCGGGGACTGTTGCCGAAGCTGGCCGAAGAGACCGCGGAGCTGGAAGCCGAGGCGGCATCGGGCGATCCGGCGCGGAAGCCTGCGATTGAAGCCGAATTAGGGGATTTGTTGTTCACGGTAGTGAATCTCGGAAGGCATTTGGGAGTGGACGCGGAGATGGCGTTGCGGGGATGCAATTTGCGATTTCGCGAGAGGTTTCGCGTCATGGAAAAGGTGTCGGCGGAGCCGCTGGAAGAATTGAAACCAGAAGAGCTGGAAGCGTTGTGGGCGGAAGCAAAACGGAGACTTGGAAATCCCGCTGCAGAGGCAGGGCAATGATCCAGATCCGGGCGTGCAAGGGGCACGATGAACTGGAAGCCTGCGTGAACATGCAGGTCGAGGTGTGGGGTTATGACGCCAGCGACCTGATTCCGCGCAAGGCGTTTCTGGTGGGATTGAAGATTGGCGGACAGGTGATTGGGGCGTTCGATACGAACCTGCCGGGAGCGTCTGCCGAAGGGGATGCCGGATCGATGGTTGGCTTCGCCATGTCTTTGCCGGGTGTGAAGACGGGAAAGGACACGCCGGACGGAATTCCGAAGCCGTATCTGCACTCGCACATGCTTGCGGTACGGGATGGATATCGGAACCAGGGGTTGGGGGCAAGACTAAAGCTGGCGCAGCGGGAAGAGGCGCTTTCGCGGGGAATTCGGCGGATGGAATGGACGTTTGATCCGCTGGAGATCAAAAATGCCCATTTAAATATCCACAAGCTGGGGGCGATTGTTCGTTGCTATTCAGTGAATTTCTATGGTGTATCCTCTAGTCGTCTGCAAGGTGGGCTGCCAACGGACCGGCTGGTAGCCGAGTGGTATCTCGCTTCGCCCCGCGTGGTTGCGGTACTTGAGGGGCGGCCGAGGCCCAGTTACAAAATCGAAGAGCGCGTCGAAGTTCCGGCTTCCATTTACCGGTGGAAGGCATCGGAAGTTGATCGAGGGCGAGCGCTTGCCGTACAGGAAGAGAATCGCCGGAAGTTCCAGAATGCTTTTGCCCAGGGTTTAGCCGTTCTCGGGTTTGTCCGCGACGAAGAAGGGAACGGAGTCTTCGAATTGGGTTCCCCTCCCATAACGGAGTTGGATTGAAGAAGGATCATCAGAGCTCACAGGTTTTCCGCTGAACTTGAATGAAACGGTTTTCAATTCATTGCTGAGTTATTGAGGAACAGCCATTTTATGAGAATTGACGCAATCGTCCTTCGCGAATTACGCCTTCCTCTTGTTCGCCCCTTCGAGACCAGTTTTGGGGTCACGAAGGACCGCAGAATTCTGCTGGCTGAAGTGCGGTCGGAGGGATTGACGGGGTGGGGCGAATGCACGGCCGGAGAGCATCCGTTTTTCTCAGGCGAATCGACGGATACGGCATGGCAGATCCTGGTGAACGAATTGGGACCGATGCTGGCCGCGGTCACGCCGGAGCACGGCGGCGATTGCCCCCAGATCTTCAAGCTGGTTCGCGGCAACCGGATGGCGAAGGCCACGCTCGAAAACGCGATCTGGGACCTGGAAGCGCAAAGGGAAGGCGTTTCGCTTTCGAAGTTGCTGGGCGGCGTGCGGGAAGTGATTCCGTGCGGAGTGTCGCTGGGAATTCAGCCGTCGATTCCGGAGCTGATGGCGATTATTGAGCGCGAGGTGGCGGCGGGTTATCAACGCATCAAGTTGAAGTGCAAACCGGGCTGGGATGTGGAAGTTTTTGAGAAAGTGCGCAGCAAGTGGCCGGGAATTACACTGAGCTGCGACGCGAACTCCGCCTACAAGCTGCGCGATGCAGATCACCTGGTGACGTTTGACGCGTTCGATCTGCTGATGATTGAGCAACCCCTCTGGTACGACGATTTCTACTATCACTCGATGTTGCAAAAGCGGCTGGATACGCCGATCTGCCTGGACGAGTCGATCCAGAACCGGCGGGACGCGCTGGCGGCGATCGAGATGGAGTCGTGCAAGATCATCAATATCAAGCTAGGGCGCGTGGGCGGCTTCTCCGAAGCGATTGCGGTGCACAATGCAGCGCAGGAGCGGGGCGTACCGGTGTGGTGCGGCGGGATGCTCGAAGCGGGCATTGGGCGATCGCACAACATTGCGCTGTCGACGCTGGAGAACTTCTCGCTGCCGGGCGATGTGTCGGCATCGGCTCGCTACTGGAAGGAAGACATCATCGAGCCCGAGGTTACGGTGTCGAGCGCGGGCGAGATTGCGATTCCCGATACGCCGGGGCGCGGCTATGAAGTGCGTTATGACCTGGTGGAGCGGCTGACAGTGCGCAAGGAAACAGTGCGCGCGCTGGAGCTGGTGAGCTAAAAGGGCCGGAAGATTGAACGAGACATGCTGGATCCTCGCGAGGCGCTGAGCGGAATCAAACTGCGCGACGGGAATTTGCGCCTCGAACTCGAAAATTTTGAAATCCATGAAGCGCACAAGGTGCCTACGTTTTTCTTCAGGATGCTGTCGGAGTTCTCGGGAGAGGAAGTGGGTTCGATTAGCCTGCGCGTGGGTTCGACGGCGCACGTGGAGCGTTATGCCGGGCACATTGGCTACAGCGTGCACGAGCGGCACAGAGGGCAACGCTTTGCCGCACGGTCCGTGGTTCTGCTGAAGCCGCTGGCCGAGCGGCTGGGGCTGGATCCGCTATGGATCACAACCGATCCTGGAAACATGGCTTCGCAACGCAGCCTGGAACTGGCCGGAGCGACGTTTGTAGAAACGGTGGATGTCCCGGAAGACTGCGGCCTTCGCAGGTTTCGCGGCAAGATGCAGAAGTGCCGCTATCGTTTGCCAACGCGCTAAGGTAAAGGCGATTTAGGTTTCTGGTTCGGCGCGATTTCCTTGTTAGCGTCAGTTCTCTTTTGCGACTGAATTTTCTCGTGCGCCAGTTTTTCGGCAGTGGTTAACGCGTCGTCGGCCGAAACCTTGACGTCCGGTTCGACGCCGGTGCCCTCCCAATTGGATTTGGTGACGGGGTCGAGCGATTTGGCAAACGGAACGCCGATCATGAAGAAGTCGCCGATGGGATGGCCGCTGACCGGGTGTGCGCCGCCGCCGGTGGTTTCGCCGACGATGGTTGCGCGTTTCTGGTTCTTCAGGTCGAAGGCGAATTCTTCGGCGCCGGAGAATGTGCTCTTCGAGGTGAGGACGTAAACTGGCGGCTTCGTCATCCTTGGACCCGGCAGGTAGGAGAGTGTCCAGTTCTGCGTGGTTGTGTCTTCGTGCCGGTTATAGATGTCGATGAGATGGGTGGGCTGATCGAAGAGGTAGCTGGCAATGAGCGTAACCATCGCGGGCTGTCCGCCGCCGTTTTCACGGATGTCAAAGATGAGAGCATCGGTATGCGCGACGAATCCCATTGCGGCGTTGACGGTGGCGCCGCAGAATCCGGCGTCCATAAAGCCGTTGAATTTGATGTAGCCGATATTGTTGGGCAGGATCTCGACCTTGTCGAAGGCGCAATTCATGCGCTCCATCTGGTGGTGGAAGTTTTCTTCGTCCTCGGGAGTGGGTGGATGGGGCGGCGGCATTTTGAAGGGATTGAAGTCGACGCGGAGATGCTTGTCGTGGCTGACATCGCGTAAATCGGACGTGAGCTTTACGGCGAACGCTTCGCCGTCGGTGATGGAGTTGTAGTCACCAGCTTGGGCGTGCGCCTGGACGGCGGCAGCCATCTTTTTCGCAAGGTCCGGGTCAACGTAGTAGTCGTTTAAAGCGGAGACAACCCCATCGATGGTTTTCTCGCGGAGCGCAGCATCGAGTGTGACCTTGACCGGCGACACGCCGGGAGGGATGGCGCGCAGGCCGAAGGAGTCGACGACGGGGGGCTGGGCCTGCTTGAGAAGGATGGTGCCGATGGCCGTTGTCTCGCTGCTCTTTTCCTTTACGCGAAAACGGATTTGCAGCGGCTGGCTGTCTTCGATGGAGAGAAGGTCGAATCCGCCGGTCTGGCTTCGAAATCCCATCAATCCGTCAACGGACTGAGAGGGGTCAGTGGTTTTGACGTAGGCCTCGAGCTTGGCGCGGTCACCGCTGTTGAAAGCGTCGAGCCATGCCTGCAGCGTGTGGCCGGCAGGGGTATCGGGCGGGGAAACTTGAGCGACGCCAAGACAGGGCACAAGCAGAAGAAAAAGCAACTGCAGCAATCTTCTCGGATTCATGTCGAATTGGACCTCGGTTTGCGGGTTTGGTCACTGCGCCGGTTTCGAGGAATGAACGAGCTATCCACAATAGCCGAAGGCTCTTGCGGGTTGCCAGAAAAATGGGATGAGCCGTGGGAATTGGCGAGGCGGGAACCCGGGAACCTGGACCTGCGTACTGATAGGCGGCGGGGCAACTTTGCCGACGGGATTGCGTCTCAATCGTGAGGCGCGGACTGAGCGCAGAGAGAGCAGGCCGCCGGAGGTTACATTCCTTGACTCCCCAGGAAGAACAGCTTTTGAACTCGCTCGTCGAGCGGGTAAACCAGACACAATTGCAGGAAAAGGATCCAGAGGCCGAGGCGCTGTTAGGACAGGCGCTGGGCCGTAACCCGGATGCGTTGTACATTCTGGCGCAGACGGTGCTGGTGCAGAACATTGCGCTGGAACAGGCGAGGGCGCAGGTGACGCAATTGCAGCAACAGGCGCAACAGCCAAGGCAGCCGGCACATGCGACCAGTTTTCTAGGGAGATTGCTGGGCGAACGCGACAATGTGCCTGCGCGCCAGAATTATCCGGTGCCGCAGCAAGGTTATCCTGGGCAACCAGGGTACGCGGGCCAGCCGGGGTATGGGCAGCCCGCCCCAGCGCAGAGTTCGGCGCCGATGACCGGATATCAGCCGGTGAATCCTCAGTATGCGCAGGCGCCGCCCTATGGGCCGGGCTACGGGGATCCTCAGTACATGCCGATGGCGGGAGGGCCTCCCAGTTTTCTGCGCGGAGCGATGCAGACGGCAGCGGGCGTGGCGGCGGGCGCGCTGGCGTTTGAAGGTGTCGAGTCGATCCTGCATGGATTTGGGCATCCGGGCATGGGATTCGGTGGTCCGGGCTATGGCATGGGCGGCATGATGGGTGCTGGCTTTGAACGACCGGTGGAAGAGACGGTGGTGAATAACTACTACGACGATCCGCAGGGGCGCGGAGCAGAACACGGCGGGATGGAGCACGAAGGCGAACGGCATTTCCACGAGACGGCGGACCAGGGCGGCGCGCAGTACTCCGATGCGAGCTACAACACGGGAGACGATCGCAACGAACTGGATGCGGCGAACGCCGACGACTCGGCGAACTACGATAATTCAACCCAGGATGATGGTGGTTCCGGGTTCGACGATTCGGGCAGTTTTGACGATGGCGGAGGCGGATCCGACAGCGGTGGAGATTCGTTTTAGTGATTTAAGCGGGCAGGGCCGGCGGATGAAGGTTACTGACTCGTCTTCCGGCCCCAGTCGAAGCGGCGGCCGAGAATACCCTTGACAATCCAGTGATCGGTGGCGGCGGTGGGGCCGATGCCGACGCCGAAGTTGATCTCCCATTTGGGCGAGACGTTCAGATCGATGGCGGGGAAAAGCTGCTGCTGTTGATTGTGCAGGCTGGCGATGTTGGTGATGCTGCCATAGTCGGCGTAGTACTCGAGGCCGCCGCTGATCTGCTTGGTGAAGTCGTAGCTGAATTTTGCCGCGGGGGAAAAGCCGACGCCGAGATTAACGTCGGGCCCGTGCCAGGTGCGCTCGAGCGCGGGATTGACAGCGAAGTACCAGCGGCCGACGGTCTTATCGACGATAGGGCGAATCTCCCATGTCCAGGTATCTTGCGAGAAGAAGGCACGCTGGTAGCCGGCTTCCATGGAAAGGCTGACGCCGACCGGCCAGCGCCAGCGCTCGGGAATGCGAACGCGGGGACGGATGTGATCTCCGACCCACTGTATGCCGGTACCGCTTTGCTCGCTGGTAAAGATGTAGAAGCCGACTTCAGACCAGTCATTGAGGCCCTGGGTGATCTCAATGGTTTCGTGCTCTGCGTGGTTGGTGGGGTCGACGCCGTCGATGAATTGCTTTTGTCCATCGGCGGTGAAGTTGGAATGCAATTCGACCATGGTGGTGCCGGGCGCCTGCGTTTCAGCACCGTAGACCTGGATCTCGTAGTTGCCCTGAGCCAGTGCAGGACGCGCGACAACGGAGAGGGTGCAGGCTGTGGCGAGAGCCAACCAGGCGTGTCTCACGTGCGCTCCTTTGCATTCACTGACGATGTGTACTGCTGCAAAAAATCGGGAACATCAGGCGTAGCGGAACAGTGTCATGAATCCGGAATCCATGTGGTCCTGTTGATGGCAATGGAAGAGGGTGTCTCCAGGATTGTCGGCAACGAGGTCTGCCTCGACTGTCGATCCTGCTTCCACGATGACTACGTCTTTGAAGATTCCGCTGGTTGCTGCGCCGCGCACGGAAACAAGTTCGAATGCGTGGCGATGCAGATGCACCGGGTGGTCGTCTTTGCTGCGATTTTCGAATACGAGGCGATGACGCAGGCCCCGTTTGAGAAGTATCGGCTCGCTATCAGGATACGATTTTCCATTGATCATCCACCGATCGAGCGCGCCATGGCCTTCAAAGCGCGAAGTGAAAACGAGGGGAACGGTCACGTCGGGCGCGTGGGCCGTGGGGGATGAGTCGCCGAAGATGCGATAGTCCCAGTGGAGCGGCGCTTCGGCCGGGGCTAGCGGCTTTCCGGTTCGATTTGCGTATTCGAGCACGACGCCCATGCCGGCGTTGCGAAAGCGAGCGCGGGTTTCGCCCAGGATCCAAATGCCCGGGGCATCCATGGTGACGATGGCACTGATGCGCTCCGCAGGGCCGATGCGCAGAAGGTCGACCTTGGCTTGAATGGGAACGGGACGGCCGTCAAGTGCGACGATTTGAAACTGGTGATGGGCGAGCGAGAGCCAGTGAGGTTCTGTTGCGCTGGCGTTGACGATGTGGAAGAGGACGCGCTGGCCCTCTTTGACCTGGATGGGATCGCCGTGACCGAGCGTGCGGCCGTTGATGGAAGAAACGGCGTAATCGACCATTTCCGATCCGTCATCGCTCGAGACAAAGTAAGGTTCCCAATCGTGAAGGACAAGAAACTGTTCGGCATCGTAAGGAGCGGGGTTGGCTCGCGGCTCAACAAGCAGAACGCCGAACTGACCACTGTAGAGACCGAGCTTGAGTTCGCGATGAGCCGGAGTGTGGGTGTGATACCAGTGCAGTCCGAAGGGCCGCGGCGTGAAGGAGATTTGGGCGCTGGCGCCGGCGAGGATCATGGGCGAGCCTTCTTCCATGGAGCCGTCCACATCGGAAGGAATCCACTGACCGTGCCAATGGACGATTTCGGCGCGATCGAGGTTGTTGGTGATGGCGATGGTCACGGGCTTGCCCTCGGTCACGCGCAGAAGCTTGCCGGGAATCTGGTTGTTGTAGGCCGCGGTGCGGATCTTTTTTTTCGGTGAAAGCTCCCAATCGACTTCGGCGATGTCGATGTGGACGTCAGGGGGAGCGGGGGGTGGGCCGGATGGATCGAGGGTTGGGTTCCCCTGGGAGCGAGCGCAGGAGGGAAGCAGCAAGGCGGAGCCGGCAAGCGCAGCGTAGCGCAGGAAGTTGCGGCGGGTAGGCAAAGCGGTGCGCTGCGGATTGGGAATCGGACGGCTCACGCAAGTCTATTGTCGCCTGATTTGAGAATCAAGACAGCTCTCATGGAGTGAAGCAAGCGCAGGCGAGGACGGAACGGAGAACGGCCTGTCTCTCTGAATCTACAGCGATTGGGCGCAGTGCCAAGGGTTCAAGACCGGTGGTATACTCACAAGGGCAGAAGCGGTCTGCTCCAGCATTTCCACAGTATTGAGGTAGCCATGTCCGGCCATTCAAAATGGGCCACAATCAAGCACAAGAAGGGCGCGCTGGATGCAAAGCGCGGCAAGATTTTCACCCGTCTGCTCAAAGAAATTGCAGTTGCAGCCAAAGGCGGCGGCAACCCCGACAGCAATGCCCGGCTTCGAACGGCAATCACCGCGGCCAAGGCTGAGAACATGCCACAGGACAACATCAAGCGTGCCATTCAGCGCGGCACGGGCGAACTCGAGGGCGTGAACTACGAAGAAATCACGTTTGAAGGCTATGGTCCCGGTGGCGTAGCGATCATCGTGGAGACGTTGACGGACAACCGGAACCGGACGGTCAGCGAGATCCGCCACATGTTCTCAAAGAACGGCGGCAATCTGGGTTCGACAGGTTCGGTGCTGCACATGTTCTCGAAGAAGGGCGTGATCGCCGTCGAGAAATCCGCTGCAAGCGAAGAGAAGTTGATGGACATCGTTCTTGAGCATGGCGGCGAGGACCTGAACGACGAAGGCGACACCTGGGAAATTCTGACGGATCCGGCGTCGTATGAAAGCGTGCTGAGCGCGATCAAGTCGGCGGGGATTGTAACCGCGATGAATGAAGTGACGATGGTCGCCTCGACGTACACGAAGCTCGAAGGTCCGGCGGCAGGACAGATGGTGCGCTTGCTCGAAGGACTTGAAGATTTCGACGATACCCAGAACGTCTACTCAAATTTTGACATGGACGCGGAGCAGATGGAGCAGGTCGCAGGCTGATTCGGTCCCAACGATGCAGATCGAAGGGCCGCCCATGCGAGGCGGCCTTTCTTGTGTGATGAAACGATACGATTGCGGAGAGGGTAATCCGTTTGATTTTAAGAGTGAAGTTTTCTTTTGTTGTGGTGATGGCTGGGTTGTTGCTTTCCGGATGGAAGTCTTTTGCCGAAACACCGGAAGCTGGTAACAGTGCAGCGGCGGCAAGTGGAAACGAGGCCGCAGAATCTCCGGTGGCGGAAGTGCGCAATGCGCGGAGCTGGGAATATGGGCCGTTTGTCAATTGGGGTACGGGCGTGGGCGATCGCTCGGATTTCAAGTTCTTCTTCGCAGGAGCGGAGTTGGGAAAAACGCTGACGCCGGTGCTGCACGCGGGCATCTTGAGCGGCCAGTTTCAGTTTGCGGGAAACATCATTCCGTTCTGGCAGGCGTACACGCCGCCTCCGCATATCCAGTCGTTCGACTTTGGCGGACAAACCTACACAGCCCAGGTAGGTGGCGGGACGTATACCGGAGCCAGCCTGACGCCCGTGATTTTCCGCTGGAACTTTCTGACGCATTCGCGGCGCATTCAACCGTGGTTCCAGGCGGCGGGTGGTTTGGTTTACACGACACACAAGTTTCCGCCGGACGTGCTGGTCCCTCACGGGTTCCCGGGCGGAACCTCGGTGTGGAATTTTTCTCCGCAGGGCGGAATCGGCATTCACTATTTTCTCCGGTCGCGAAGGTCGCTGGACGTGGGTGTGAACGCTGTACACATCTCGTCGGCCTCGTTGGGGGACCGCAACCCCGGGGTGAATGCCAGCATCCAGATTCAGGTGGGGTATACGTTCTGGAAATGACGAGCAAGGCCCAGATCGTCGCGTGTGTTCCCAACTTCTCGGAAGGCAAAGATGCCAAGCGCGTGAAGGCCATCGTGGCTGCGATGCGGGTGGAGGGCGTGCATCTGCTGGACTGGTCGATGGACGCGGATCATAACCGCTCAATGGTGACAATTGCCGGATCGCCCCATGCGGTTCTGGAGTCTGCGATCCGGGGCGCCGGGAAAGCGATTGACCTGATTGACCTGACGCGCCAGGTGGGAGCTCACCCGCGAATTGGCGCGGCAGACGTGATTCCGTTTGTGCCGATTGCAAACTTCAAGTTGGAACAGTGCGTGATGCTGGCGCGGCAGGCGGGACAGGAGATCTGGCAGCGCTACGGTGTGCCGGTGTACTTCTACGAGGCAGCGGCGGCGCGGCCCGATCGCGCAAATCTGGATGATGTGCGGCGTGGGCAGTTTGAGGAGTTGCGCGACACGGTGCGCAAGGAGGCGTCGCGGCGGCCGGATCTGGGTGGTCCGGGGCTGCACCCCACAGCAGGGGCCTGCGCCGTGGGAGCGCGGAAGTTTC
>DATHMP010000006.1:0-7239 GCA_035487015.1 Occallatibacter sp.
CATCAGCTCGCGGCTGCGCGTCCGGAGCGACATCGCCGCAAAGAACGTGCCGTTCACCACCAGCGCCCAGGTTCCCAGCAGCGCCACCGGAATCAACTGCCATGCCGGACCGAGAACCCGGAGGTTGTAGAAGATCACGAACAGAGGCGTCATCAGCGCTTCCAGCAAACTGACCAGAATGAAGTTGCCCAGTACTTTTGCCAGGAACAATGCATTGGCGGGGGCCGGAGAGACCCGGTAGGCATCGAGCACCTGGTTGCGCAGCTCCCGTGCCCACGTCTGGTTCAGTGCAACTACTGCCGCAAACAGAAATGCAACCCAAACCAGGCCGCCGACAATGTGCCGCGATTCTTCCGCCAGGGGATCGAAGGAAAAAACGAAGATCACCACCACCAGCATCGAAAAAAACAGCATGGCGTTGAGCGCATCCTTGGAGCGCCACTCCAGGCGTATGTCTTTGCTGAGAGTCGCGAGCATGATCGACCAGAACGAGTTCACGGTTCCCCCGCCCGGTTTCGATCGAGTTGGTTTCGATCGAGTTGGTTCAGATCGGGCGCAAGGTGACTCGTACGGTCTACGATCTGCCCCGCCTGCATCCACACAAATTCGTCAGCCACGCCTTCGAGCAGTGCTGCTTGGTGCGTGACCACGAAAATGGCTTTTCCCGCTTCGCGCATGCCCTTGAGCAAGCCGACCATCTCCCGCGCCGAGTGCACATCCACGTTCGAGAACGGCTCATCCAGCAACAGGATCTTCGGATCGTGCAGAATGGCCCGCGCCAGTGACATTCTCTGCCGCATGCCTTGCGAGTATTTTCCGACTGGCCGCGATAACTCAGGATCGAGGCCGACGGCCTCGATCACCTGGCGGCAGCGGCCGTCGCCTGCGATGTCGTAGAGCCGGGCAAAGTAGCGCAGGTTCTCCATGCCGCTCATCTCGTCGTAAAGCAAAGACGGGTGAGCCATGTAACCGATCTCGCGGCTGCCCTCGCGCGGAGTCCTGCCCAGGATGGAAATCTCACCGCGCGTGGGATGCGTCAATCCTGCCAGCGCGCGCAACAGAGTAGTCTTCCCTGCTCCGTTGTCGCCGAGAATCACGTGGAACCTGCCGGCATCAAACCCGGCCGTCACTCCGCGCAGCGCGGCGAATCGTCCGAACTGCTTGACCAGGTTGGTGACGGTGATGATTCCGGCCGTGGCCGGGACTTCTTGAGCGCTCACACTCATGGGGTCAAGGGGAAAGGTAGAAGATAGCGAAAGCCTGCGGCGAAGTCGAGGACGCGACCAGATCCAGGAGACACTCGGCCAGGTGAGTACGATTTAATTCGAAGCTGCGGAGGGTTGAGAACCGGTCTGCACCTGCGTCACGCTCTTGGCCGGCTCAGCCTGCATCTGGTTGCCGGGCTGTTGCGGTGCATACTTCGAAGCGCACTTGGCCTGCAGCGCCTTGGCATGAAAGACCCCATCGCGGCCAAAGCTGCCATCGGCCAGCGCCTGGGAATCGTCCTTGAAGGTGTCGGGAGGCGCTTCGGTTCCGGTGTAGTCCACCGGAAGCAGCTTATCCTGCTCCACCAGCACAAACTCAACATGCGTTCCGTTGCGCTTGATCGAGCCCGGCTGCACGTTCCCGGCGACTCGCAGGCGTTTGGAGTAAGCGCCGTTCCCCATCTTGTGCAACTCGCTGATGGTGACGTAATAGCTCTTGCTGTCCTGCACCCCGGTATAGGCGAGGTAGCCGAGCAGGAGAATAATCAACAGCGCTGACGCGCCGAATTTGAGATAAGTCTTGCCCTGGCTCGACATAAGCATCCACGGCAGCAATCTGCCGCATCCCCAAACTCTACGCGACACCACAGGCAGAATCAAGATTCGAAAGGGTCGCGCGGCGAAAAATGGCTGTAAGTGGCCGATAGATAGAGACTTGATACGGTCATGTCCTGAAGTGCCTTTCCCATCCTGAGGCTGCAGCCTAGAATCCAGCGAGTCAAGGACTCCAGCTCCGGGTTTACTACCAAGCAGGATCATTCAAGCAAGATCATTCCGCCGAAAGGCACTTGAGGAGATTATGAAAACTGCACGCCATTGTGCCGTACTCGTATTTCTTGTTGCTGTCTGCGCCGCATTAAGCTTCGCCGACGAGCCGGGAAGGCATCCCGCCTACTTGCACGCGCTCACCGACTTGCGGCATGCGCGCGCTCACCTGGAGAACCTGGCTCTCACTCATCACATGGACAAGGAAGAAGAGCATGCCATTGACGAGATCGACAAAGCCCTTGGAGAGATCAAGAGCGCTGCGATTGACGATGGCAAGAATCTGAACGATCATCCGCCGGTCGATGCGCATATGGACCGCGCCGGCCGCTATCACCGCGCTCTGGAATTGCTCGACAAAGCGCACAACGATATTGCCCGCGAAGAGGATGATCCTTCCGTACGCGGTTTGCGCGATCGCGCCCTCCGGCACATCGACGAAGCCCACCGCATCGTCGATCACCTGATCATGCAGGCGGCCAACTACTAGAAGCAGGCAGGTTCCGCACCCTCGTGGACGAACTTCACTCGAATAAGAATAAGGCCCGACATTTTGCCGGGCCTTATTCTTAGTGTGATCGACCACTTCTCGTGAGTAACGAGTTTCTAGTCTATTCTTGAAACTCTTACCAGACGTGGCAGGCGTTCTCGGCCACCATGGGCTGTCCAGCCTTGCAGCCCCAAGCCTTCTGGAACTCCGGCATGTTTTCCACCACGCCGTCGACCCGGTATTTGCCCGGCGAGTGCGGGTCGGTGAGCACCCACAGGCGGGCCTGCTCTGGACGAGTTTTCTCACACCACACGCGTCCGAATCCGAGAAAGAATCGCTGCTCCGGCGTGTAACCGTCGATCTTTTGACCTTCTTTTCCGGTCTTGTCATCGGCGATCATATGCTCAAGCGCCCTCAAGGCGATGCGCGCCCCGCCGTTGTCCGCCGTGTTCTCGCCCAGCGTGAGACGGCCATTGAGCTTAATGTCATCCACGGCGACGAAGTTTGAGTATTCGTTAGCCACGCAACTGGCTCGCTTCTCGAATTCCTTCCCATCCTCTTCCGTCCACCAGTCGTGCAGGTTGCCTTGTGGATCGTACTTGCGGCCCTGGTCGTCGAAACCGTGGGTGAGTTCGTGGCCAATGACCAAACCAATGCCGCCAAAGTTGATCCCGTCGTCCAGGCCCTTGTCAAAAAACGGCGGCTGCAGGATGCCCGCCGGAAACACGATTTCATTGAACGACGGATTGTAATAGGCATTCACCGTTGGCGGAGTCATGCCCCATTCCTTGCGGTCGAGCGGCTTGTCGATCTTCGCAATCTCACGTTTCGACTCGAATACATTGGCCCGCGCCACGTTGCCCAGCAGGTCGTCGCGCTTGATCACCACCGCGGTATAGTCGCGATACGCGTCGGGATAACCGATCTTGTTGCGAATGGCTTCGAGCTTTACCATGGCCTGCTTCTTGGTCTCGTCGCTCATCCATGAGAGATCGTTGATGTCTTCCGCCAGGGATTTCTCCAGGGCATCCACCATCTTGAGCATGCGCTGCTTGCCCTCTGCTCCGAACGTGACCTCCACGTAGCGCTGGCCCAGCGCCTCGCCCAGTTCGCGATCGGTAAGGCTCACACAGCGTTTCCAGCGCGCCTGAATTTCCTTCTGGCCAGTGAGGACCTGCTGGAACTTGAAGTTGGCTGCGACGAATGGCTGCGAAAGCCACGGAGCCGCCGCGTTCAGCACGTGCCAGCTTACATACGTCTTTAGCGCGTCCAGAGATTCGGATTCCAGAACGCCGTTCACTTGCTTGAAGAAATCAGGATTCGTTACGTTGATCTGAGTGAAGTTGGGCGCCCCCACAGCGGTGAAATAGCGGTTGAGGTAGAAATTAGGTCCGAGCGCAACCGCCTCGTCGCGGCTCATCCTGTGGTCCCGGTTCTTCGGGTCACGGCGCGCCGTGCGGTCCATGGAAGCCTTCGCCAAAGCAGTTTCAACGCGCAGCACGGTCTGCGCGGAGTCCGCTGCTTGCTGCGGGGTTCGGCCTGCCAGGGTGAATGTCTCCGTGACATACTCCACCAGGTGCTGTCGCATGTCCTTCATCTTCTGGTCGTCGTCCTTGACGTAGTAGTCGCGGTCGGGCAACGACAAGCCACCCTGGTCAATGTAGGCAATCACCTGATCGGCATTGTGCAGGTCTGAGTTGGAGTAAAAACCAAACAGCGGATTCGGCCCGACCAGATGCACATGCGCAATCTCCTCGATCAGCGCACCCTTATCCTGCACGGCTGCCACACGGTCGAGCTCAGGCTGGACCGGGACGATGCCTTTTGCATCCACGGTTTTTTCGTCCATGCAGGAGCCGTAAAGATCCCCGATTCGTTGATCGATCGCGTCGCGACCCGCGCCGCCGGCCGCCGCCTTCTCTAGAATGTCGCGCTCGACGTCGCGATTGCGTTCCCGGACTTCCATAAAGCCGCCCCACCGCGACTGGTCCGGAGGAATCTCGGACTTCTTGATCCAGTTGCCGCAAGCGTACTGGTAGAAGTCCACGCAAGGATCGACGCTCTTGTCGATGGTGTCGAGACTGAAGCCTTCAGCGGACTTCGTAGAGGCAGAGGAAGATGTTTGAGCGGAACTTACAACCGCACAGATCGCAAGAAAAAACAGCAATTGGAACCAGCGCATGACAAGGATCTCCTGGGCAGGGGGTATCTCAAAGAATGGAACCGCCGATTTTATGCCTTAATCGGCTTCATGAACAAGTGCGCCCCGTGAGAAATATAAGAGTCCAACGGGTCAAACCTCTTGCTCAGAAACCGCAGCGACGCATCTCAATTCGCCAAAACCACCCCGATCTCGTTGAAGAACGGGATTCCCCCCTTTGGCGCAGAGCTTGCACCTATCGCCGTGTACATCCCGAATCGCCCAGCCCAGCGGTCCGCCGTCCCCCTCAGCCGGTCCTCGCGATGACAATCCCGAGGAGGTCTCCGTTTGCCAACTGCCCGGTTACTCGCTCTTATGTTGCTCATCGTCACCCAGGCTGCAGCCCAAAGTCACCTGCCCAACAATATGCCCAGCGAAGCGCGCGATGACGCCAACCCAGCGGGCGGAAGCGTCTCTACCTCCGCGCCGGTTTCGCTTCCAGACGCTCCCGTCCCGCACCGAGTGATCGACAAAAAGTTCATCGCCGTCATGGGAGCGCTCGGCGGCGCTGAAAGTCTGCGTTTCACCACACGCAAACTGGTACTGGAGCGCGAGTTCGCCGCCGGCGCACCCTGGGTCACCCGCGTTCCCCCAAACCCACCCATGGTCGCCAGAGACGCGGCCATCTTCGCCGCGGAACTGTTCGTGACTTACGAACTCAAGAAGCCCCACTCCTGGCTGCCCGGCGACAAGGTCATCCGCAAACTTTGGTGGACTTATCCCGCGGCGATGGCGGCAATCCACATCAAGAACGGCGTGGGCAACATCCGCACCCAAGGCCCCGGCGGCTGCACCTCTGTGGAGTGTGCAATGCAAGCGCAGTAGTTTGGATGCTGGGTTCGCCATCCGCAACGACATCAGATCTAAGCGCCGCCTCGATTTGCCGACGTACCACTCTCCCGGCGCGTGCGGGTATAATCGGGGCCAGTAGAATCCAGACGAAAGCTGGCTCCGACATGACCCCGACCAACGGAAATTCCGGCAACGGCCACGTGGTTCCAAAGCCGCGAGCAGAGTGGCTAGCCGAGCGCAGTCGTGCGAACACCGACGGCAACTTTTCGCAGATGCATTACGCGCGGCAGGGCGTGGTCACGGAAGAAATGGGTTACATCGCCCATCGCGAAAAGCTCACGCCCGAGCTGGTGCGCGACGAAGTCGCCCGCGGCCGCATGATTATTCCAGCCAACATCAATCACCCGGAACTGGAGCCCATGGCGATCGGCGTGGCGTCGCTATGCAAGATCAATGCCAACATCGGCAACTCGGCTGTCACTTCTGAAGTGAACGAGGAACTGAAGAAGCTGCATACCGCCGTGCATTACGGCGCCGACACCGTGATGGATCTCTCCACCGGCGGCAACATTCACGAGATTCGCGAAGTCATTCTGCGCCATTCTCCGGTTCCCATCGGCACCGTTCCGATTTACGAAGCGATTGCGCGCGTGAAGCGCGTCGAAGACTTGAATGCCGAAGTGATGCTCGAAGTGATCGAAGAGCAGGCCGCGCAGGGCGTCGATTACATGACGATTCATGCGGGCGTGCTGATCCAGTATCTGCCGCTGATTTCGAAACGCATTACCGGAATCGTGAGCCGCGGCGGAGCCATCCTCGCGCAGTGGATGGCGTACAACCACAAACAGAATTTCCTCTACGAACATTTCGACGACATCTGCAAAATCTTCAAGAAGTACGACGTCAGCTTTTCGCTGGGAGACGGTCTTCGTCCCGGCTGCGTAGCCGATGCCAGCGATGCGGCTCAGTTCGCCGAACTGGGTACGCTTGGCGAGTTAACAAAAAAAGCCTGGCAGCATGACGTGCAGGTGATGATCGAAGGCCCCGGCCACGTCTCCATGGACAAGATCAAGGAGCAGGTCGAGAAAGAAGTCGAGCTCTGCTACGAAGCGCCGTTCTACACACTCGGCCCGCTGGTCACCGACATCGCTCCCGGCTACGACCACATCACATCGGCCATTGGCGCGGCCATGATTGGATGGTACGGCGCAGCCATGCTGTGCTACGTCACGCCTAAGGAGCATTTGGGTTTACCAAATGAGAAAGACGTGAAGGACGGCATCATCGCCTACAAAATCTCCGCCCACGCTGCCGACATCGCCCGCGGACGCCCCGGCGCACGCGACCGCGACGACGCCCTCAGCTACGCCCGCTACAAATTCGATTGGGAAAAGCAGTTCGCGCTCTCCCTCGACCCCGAAACCGCGCGCTCGATGCACGACGAAACCCTGCCCGACGACTTCTACAAAGAAGCAGCTTTCTGCTCCATGTGCGGCCCGAAATTCTGCTCGATGAATTATTCCTCGAAGGTCGACGAGTACAACAAGCAGGTACACGGCATCGAGAAGAAGGATTATTCGGAGCTGGTGGAGCGGCTGGTATCGCTGAAGTAAGCGCTCTTGAGGACCGCCATCCCGAGGCATGCACGAGGTGTCAGATGAAGGCAATCGCCCTAATCTTTGCCGCGGTTCTTTTGAGATTCCTGTTCGTCTCTCCATTCATGCTTC
>DATHMP010000007.1:0-38884 GCA_035487015.1 Occallatibacter sp.
GTCTTGGCCATCACCATCTCGTCGTATCCGCCGGTGTAGGTGATGATGGTTTGATAATCGATGTCGGCCGTGTGCGTAGTCACGCTGTTCAAGAAATGCCGGTCGTGCGAAATGGCGATGAGTGTCCCGTCGTACTTGAGCAGAAAATCCTGCAGCCAATGGATTGAATCGAGATCGAGATAGTTCGTGGGCTCATCGAGAAACAGGGCTTCGGGCTTGCCGAAGAGCGCCTGCGCAAGCAACACGCGCACCTTCTGCCCGCCTTGCAACTCGCCCATCTTGCGTTGATGCAGTTCTTCAGTGATGTCGAGGCCATCCAGCAGGACCGCGGCGTCGCTCTCCGCGGAATAGCCGTCTTCATCCCCGATCACGCCTTCGAGTTCGCCGAGCCGCATGCCGTCTTCGTCGGTCATCTCGGCTTTTTCATAAATGCGGTCGCGCTCTTCCATCGCCGCCCATAGAGGCCTGTTGCCCATGATGACCGTATCGATCGCGCGATAGGCGTCGAATGCAAACTGGTCCTGGCGCAATACGCCGAACTTGCGCGGGCGCACAACCGTGCCTTTTTGCGCGTCCAGTTCGCCCGTCAGAACCTTCATGAAGGTGGACTTGCCGGAGCCGTTGGGCCCGGTTAGTCCATAGCGCCGTCCCGGCGTAAATGTGGTGCTTACTTCCTCGAAAAGTACCTTCGAGCCGTACCGCATGGTTACATTGCTGACACTGATCATTCGTTTCGCAGTCCTGGGTCAGGCCGCAGCAGGCTCGTGGCTCTGCAGGCCAAAGAATCAAATAAGGATGGTGGTTGTGAAGGCGAGCGCGCGCGGCAGCCCCGCAGATCAATCCTTTACTAGTTTCTCACAGGAGCGGGGTCTATTAGGGGTTGGGTCAATGCCCCGCAATTCGCTAGCGGAGGAAGAGCATGGTCACATGGTTCACCACAAAGGCCGAAACCCACGCTAGTACCAGCATGTATGTGAACTGGAGTGCCGGCCACTTCCAGCTGTTGGTCTCGCGCCGGACAACTGCCATGGTGGAGGTGCACTGCATGGCGAAGGCAAAAAAGATCATGAGCGCCAGCGCGCCACCCAGGGCCATGTCGTGGTGCAAGGCAGTCTGCAGGTGCATCGTCTGCGTCTGAGGATCGGCTCCGTAAAGGGTGCCCATGGTGCTCACCATGACTTCGCGTGCCAGCACGCTCGAGAGCAGGCCGATCCCGATCTTCCAGTTGAAGCCCAGCGGCGCAATCGCCGGCTCGATGAAATGACCCAGGCGTCCGATCACGCTGTCAGCCAGTTCCGGCGCAGCCCAGCTACCGCCACCCATATGGATCGGCGGAATATGTGCCAGCACCCAAAGCGCCAGCGTTACGCACAGAATCACCGTGCCTGCTTGGCGCAAAAACACCCTGGCGCGATCCACCAGGCGCATCGCCAGCGAACGGAGAGTCGGCATCCGATATTGCGGTAGTTCGAGAATGAATGGCGTCTCACTGGACTTGAGGATGGAGCTCTTCAGCAGCCACGCCGTGGTCATCGCCGCGACGAAGCCCGCAACATACAGGCCCAGCATCACCAGCGTGCGCAGTCCGAGAAAGCCGTGCAGATAAGCAATGTTCGGAATGAATGCCGCGATCAAAAGCATGTAAACCGGCAACCGTGCCGAGCAGGTCATGAAAGGCGTCACCAGAATCGTCGCCATCCGGTCGCGCTTATTCTCGATGGTGCGCGAAGCCATGATGGCCGGTACCGCACAGGCATACGCTGAAAGCAGCGGAATAAATGCTTTGCCGTTGAGGCCGGTCGTGCGCATCACGCGGTCGGCAATCAGCGCAGCGCGGGCCAGGTAGCCCGAGTCTTCAAGCACACCAATAAAGAGAAAGAGCAGCAGAATCTGGGGGAGGAATACCAGGACCGACGAAATACCCTTCCACGCGCCATCCAAAAGCAGCGACTGGATCCATCCAGCAGGCAACAGTGGCCGCACCAGATTGCCGGCATGCGCCAGCAGATCGCCAAAGCCGTCTGAAAGCGGCTGGCCAATCGAGAAGACCACTTCAAAGACACCGACGACCACGACCAGGAACAGCAGCGGTCCCCAGATGCGGTGCAGCAAGACGTTATCGAGCTTGCGGCTGTTCTCCGCCGAGAGCGGCGCGCGATATCCAGTGCGGCGACTCACCTGTGCAGCCCATGAGTGCGTACTGGCAGCATTGCCCAGCACGGGCAGCGTCAAACGCTGTTCGGCCTTCTCCGCGGCAAATGGAACCGCACACTGATTCAGGAAAAGTGAAACGGAATCGAGTCCTGTGCCACGCACCGCGCTAATCTGCGCGACGGGCGCGTTCAGCTCCCGCGCCAGCTTCAGGGGATCAAGGACGCCGCCCCGCGACTCCATCAGATCGCTCATGTTGAGCAGGATGAGCGTCGGCAATCCCAGTGCCAGCACTGGCGCTGCCAGCATGAGTTGTCGCGTCAGGTGCAGGGAATCGAGCACTAGCAGCACGGCGTCGGGCTTCGGCGTGCCAGGCATCTTTCCCTTGAGCACATCGATCGAAACCCGCGCGTCTTCGGAATACGGGGAGAGCGAGTAGATACCAGGCAGATCAATCAGCGTGAGATCGTCGCGCCCCACGCCGGCCATCATGCCCATGCGCTGCTCGACCGTGACACCGGGATAGTTGGCCACCTTCTGCCGCAAGCCTGTCAGCCGATTGAACAACGTCGATTTGCCCGAGTTCGGAGGCCCAATCAAAACAATCGTCCGCAGCGTTCCGCTATTCGGCGAAGCTACAGGCGGCTCAAAGACCGGCGTTTCGCAGCAGGCATTCATCGAGCGGCCTCGGCCAGGCCAGGAGTCTTGGGGGAGGGCTTCTGAACTGCGTCCGCATTGCGCACGCGAATCGCTTTGGCCGTCTCGATGCGCAACGCAATCTCCATGCCGTCAATGCCATACACCGTGGGATCACCGGCTGGGGCGCGGCGCAGGGCAGTCACGTGCGCGTCGGGCACAAAGCCCATATGCATCAGGTGATTCTGCACCGATTCGGGAAGATCGAGCGCTACCAGCACTCCGCTCTCGCCAATATTTAACTCGCTTAGCACGCTCAACCGCCGGACTCCCGAGGGCCGCCGAAAAGCAAGCACCCTTAAACTACGACCGGAATAGTCTGAGTTCAGTATAGGACTAATTCGGTCTGAGTTGCAAATGGCTGTCGATAAAGCTGTCAAACCCCGAAAACCCATGAATCGACCCCCGCCAATGGATAATCCGATTGCCACTCAGCGCCGTTCGAAATCAACGTTTTCTTCATCGGCGCGTCGACTTATTGTTAGCGATGGATGTGTTTCATGGATGTGACTTGAATCACCCTTTTCGGGACTTTGTCAGACCGTTGTGCCACGATGGAACGCGGTGGTTTTTTTGGGAGCGAGCGATGGACGTAAAGGCATTCCGCGAGACCTTGAAGCAGCAGTTTCCGCCCACTGGGTTGCCGGCGCCGCTGGCCGCTCTCTGGTGGGATGGCAAAGGCGACTGGGCTCAGGCGCACGGCCTGGTCGACGAACTGGAAACCAAAGAGGGCATGGCCGTCCATGCCTACCTTCACCGTAAAGAAGGTTCGGTATCGAATGCGAATTATTGGTACGTTCGAGCCGGCAAAAGTTTCCACCGGAATTCGCTTGACGCCGAATGGGAAGCGCTTGTCGAAGGGTTGAGCTCTTAGCGCACCTCGATTCCCGAGTGCAGCGGAGATTGCCGCGCGGCAGAGACACTTGTCTGACCCAGGATGCTTCGCGCTGCACAGCGCAGTTCCCGCGTTCGCCACCCGAGCCGGTCTGGCATTTCGCACCACGGACCGCCGCACGCAAAACGGAATTCCGCCGCGAGCCTTGCATTGCAGCCGTTTTCCCGCCAGGCCTCTTGGGCGCACTTCGATTGCGCTGCATTTCCCTGATCACACGTCCCACATAATGAATTCGCTCCGCCTCCGTGTGTCTCGCATCACAGCCCCAAATGCGCCCCGCGAAGAGACTTGCCCTAGCGGTTTTTCTCCCTTAGCCGCGGTGCGAGGCAAAGCGAATGAGCGAACAGAAAATGGTGATTCTGGATGGGAACGAGGCTGCGGCATCGGTCGCATATCGGCTCTCTGAAGTCGTTGCGATCTACCCGATTACACCCTCGTCGCCCATGGCCGAGTGGGCCGATCAGTGGCGCTCTGAAGGCCGAAAGAATATCTGGGGCGCGTTGCCCATTGTGGAAGAACTGCAGAGCGAAGGCGGTGCGGCGGGTGCCTTGCACGGCGCGTTACAGGCCGGCGCATTCAGCACTACCTTTACAGCATCGCAGGGATTGCTCCTCATGATCCCCAACATGTTCAAAATTGCCGGCGAACTCACCCCGGCCACGATGCACGTAACAGCCCGCACCCTGGCGACGCACGCGCTTTCCATCTTCGGGGATCACTCCGACGTAATGGCCTGCCGATCAACCGGCTGGGCCATGCTGGCATCCAATTCCGTTCAGGAAGTCGCCGATCTTGCGCTCGTCGCCCAAATCGCCACTCTTGAATCGCGCATTCCCTTCATTCATCTCTTCGATGGCTTCCGCACCTCGCACGAAGTAGGCAAGATTCTCCCCATCGCCGACGAAACCATTCGCGCACTCCTCGACGACAAGTACATCATTCAATTCCGTCAGAACGCACTCAGTCCCGATCGCCCCGTCCTGCGCGGGTCGGCACAGAACCCCGACGTCTTCTTCCAGGCGCGCGAAGCCTGCACGCCCTACCACGCGGCGGTCCCAGGGATCGTGCAGTCGGTGATGAACCGTTTTGCCGCCTTGACCGGACGCGCATACCATCTGTTTGACTACGTAGGCGCCGACGACGCGGAGCGCGTGATCATCATGATGGGTTCCGGCGCCGAAGCCGCGGAAGAAGCTGTCGAGGCACTCAACCGTCAGGGCGAAAAAGTCGGCCTGCTCAAAGTTCGCCTCTACCGGCCCTTCGACTCTCGTGCCTTCCTCGCTGCTTTGCCGTCGACCATCAAGTCCATCGCCGTGCTCGATCGCTGCAAAGAGCCCGGATCGGCCGGCGAGCCGATGTATCAGGACATCGTGACCGTGCTGGCAGAGAACGCCGCGAAGCTGCCTTTTGCCGCTATGCCGAAAGTCATCGGCGGACGCTACGGTCTTTCGTCCAAGGAATTCACCCCCGCCATGGTCAAGGGAATCTACGATGAACTGACCAAGTCCGCGCCAAAAAATCACTTCACCATCGGCATCGACGACGACGTCTCCCATTCCAGCCTGGTCTACGATCCCGCCTTCTCAACCGAAGACCCAAAGACCGTCCGTGCCCTGTTCTACGGCCTCGGATCCGACGGCACCGTCGGCGCCAACAAAAATTCCATCAAGATCATCGGCACTGAGACCGACAACTTCGCGCAGGGCTATTTCGTGTACGACTCGAAAAAATCCGGCTCCATGACGACGTCGCATCTCCGCTTCGGTCCGAAACCGATCCACTCCACTTACCTGATCACCCGCGCAAGCTTCATCGCCTGTCACAACTTCAGCTTCATCGAGAAGATGAACGTGCTGGAAACCGCGATGCCCGGTTCCGTATTCCTGCTCAACTCGCCCCATCCTGCCGGTGAGGTCTGGGGCAAGCTGCCCAGGACCATGCAGCAGGAGATGATTGCGAAGAAGATTGAGTTCTACGTCATCGACGGCTACGCAGTCGCCCGCAAAGCCGGCATGGGCACGCGTATTAACACCATCATGCAAACCTGCTTCTTCGCCATCAGCGGAGTTCTGCCCCGCGAAGAGGCGATCGCTCAGATCAAGAAAGCCATCTACAAGACCTACGGCAAACGCGGCGAAGCGGTGGTGCAAAAGAACTACGCCGCGGTAGACGCCGCGCTGGCTCATCTCGAGAAAGTTGAGATCCCCACCGCCGCCTCGGCCGATTTCGACCTGATTCCGGCGATCTCTAGCAACGCACCCGCTTTCGTATCCCAGGTGCTCGGCAAAATAGCCGCCGGCCAGGGCGATCAACTTCCGGTCAGCGCTATCCCCGCCGGCGGCGCATTCCCCACCGGCACGGCGCAATGGGAGAAACGCAACATTGCTCAGTTCGTGCCAGTCTGGGACAAGGACCTCTGCATTCAGTGCGGCAAGTGCGTTATGGTTTGCCCGCATGCCGTCATTCGTTCCAAAGTCTACGGTCAGGAGCTTGCCGACAAGGCTCCCTTCACCTTCCAGTGGGCCAAGCCCAAGTGGAAGGGAATGGAGCAGGATCGCTACACCCTCCAGGTGGCGCCCGAGGATTGCACCGGCTGTGCCGTCTGCGTGGAAGTCTGCCCGGTGAAGAGCAAGAGCGACACAAGCCACAAGGCCATCAACATGGCGCCGCAAGCCCCGCTGCGCGAGGCCGAGCGCGAGAATTGGGAGTTCTTCCTCTCCCTGCCTGAAGTCGATCGCAAGAAGCTTTCGCATGGCCAGGTGAAGGACCTGCAACTGCTCCAGCCGCTCTTTGAGTTCTCTGGCGCATGCGCCGGTTGCGGCGAAACACCCTATGTCAAGCTGCTCACCCAGCTCTTCGGCGACCGGCTCTACATCGCCAATGCGACGGGCTGCTCATCGATCTACGGCGGCAACCTGCCCACGACTCCTTACAGCAAGAACGCCGCGGGCCGTGGTCCAACCTGGGCCAACTCGCTGTTTGAAGACAACGCCGAATTCGGCTTTGGCATGCGCACCGCGCTCGATCAGCAGAAAGCCTTCGCCGAGACCCTGGTCGCGCGGTTGGCCGACGAGATCGGTCCTGAATTCGCCGCGGAGTTGGTCAGCGTTCCGCAAAAGACAGAAGCGGAGATCGATGCTCAGCGTGAGCGCGTCAACAAGTTGCGCGTCAAGCTGGCCGGAATCGATTCTTCCGACTCTCGCAATCTCAATGCGATTGCCGATTCCCTGGTCCGCAAAAGTGTCTGGATCCTCGGCGGAGACGGCTGGGCCTTCGATATCGGCTTCGGCGGCCTCGATCACGTGCTCGGCTCGGGTAAGAACGTCAACGTGCTTGTCCTCGACACCGAGGTTTACTCGAACACCGGCGGCCAGGCATCCAAGGCCACGCCCCGCGGCGCAGTGGCCAAGTTTGCCGCAGCGGGCAAGCCAAACAGCCGCAAAGATCTCGCTATGGAAGCGGTAAGCTATGGCTCGGTCTACGTGGCACAGGTCGCCCTCGGCGGCAACGACACGCATGTGATCAAGGCCTTCCAGGAAGCCGAAGCGCACGAAGGGCCGTCGATCATCATCGCCTACTCCAGTTGCATTGCTCACGGTTACGACCTGGTGCACGGACTCGAACAGCAGAAGCTGGCTGTACAGTCCGGCTATTGGCCGCTCATGCGCTACAACCCGAATCTTCGTGCAGAGGGCAAGAACCCCTTCCAGCTCGATTCAAAGGCGCCCACCATCCGGCTGAAGGAGTATGCCTATCGCGAAGCACGATACACCATGCTCGCGCGCAGCAACCCCGATCTGGCCAAAGACCTCCTCAAAGACGCACAGGACGACGTCGAGCGCCAGTGGCGTGTTTACTCGGCCCGTGCAACCATGCCGGGGCGCGGCGAGACCCCCAATATCGCGCCCATCGAAAAGCCTGAAGAAAAACTGGCCGAAACACCGGCTGGAGGGAAAGAATGATCGACTTCTCTACGCAATATCTGGGACTCAAACTCAGCGGGCCGATCGTGGTCTCGTCCACCCCGCTTTCTGAATCGCTCGACAACGTCCGCCGGATGGAAGATGCCGGTGCCGCTGCCATCGTGCTCACCTCCCTGTTTGAAGAGCAGCTTGCCCTCGAGTCGCGCGCGCTCGACGACGACCTCTCGCGCGGTACCAATTCCTTTGCCGAGTCGCTCGACTTCCTACCCGAGCAAGGCGATTACCGCATGACCCACGAGGTCTACCTCGAGTACTTGCGGAGGGTCAAATCCGCCGTGCGCATTCCGATCCTCGCCAGCCTCAATGGCAATGGCGTGGGCGGATGGGTCCGCTTCGCCAGGGAAATGGAAAGCGCAGGCGCCGATGCCATCGAGCTCAACACCTATGCGCTGGCCACAGACCGGAGCCAGACCTCGAACGAAATCGAGCTGCAACTCCTCGAACTGGTCGACGCTGTCTGCAAGGCAGTCAAGATTCCCGTCTCGGTGAAGCTCTCGCAGAGCTTCACCAGCCTGCCCCATCTGGTCGCACGGCTCGAAGACGTGGGTGCAAGAGGCATCGTCCTCTTCAACCGCTTCTATCAGCCCGACTTCGACATCGAGTCGCTTGAAGTCAAGCCTTCGCTGCACTTCTCCACACCATCTGAGCTGCTGCCGCGCCTGCACTGGGCTGCCATTCTCTATGGTCACAGCAACTTCGATCTGGCTATCACCGGTGGCGTGCATTCGGCCGAAGACGTCCTCAAGAGCATCATGGCCGGCGCCGCTATGACGATGATGACTTCGGCGCTCCACATTCATGGCATCGACCACATCGGCCGAGTCCTGGCCGATATGCAGTACTGGCTCGAACGGCGGGAATACGAGTCACTTTGGGACACCCGCGGCTGCCTCAGCCGTAGATCCGTCCCCGACACTTCACCCTTCGATCGCGGTAACTACATCAAGACCCTGAGCTCTTACAGCCTGCGGCAAACCGTCGCTGCATTCTAAAACGCAGGTCCGCTTACTCTCCATCGGCGGTGGCACCCTCCAGTGCCGCCGCCTTCTTTTGCGAGGTCGACAGCGGGGAATTGCGTTCTTTAGGCAATTTCTGTCGTCGCAAGCCATTCGGCAATCGTAGTTTCGATGAGCCGGCACGCTTCGGGGAGTGCCTGTTCTACCGCCGCACTGAATCCCTCGCGCAATTCGAGCGAACCCGCTCCGACCGTGAGCAAAAGGCACGATGTCGGTCGCGCATCGTAAAGTTCCGTCGTCAGGCGCAACAGTTGCCCTGCATCCAGATGATGCGTGGCGAGTGCCGGCTCCTGATCATCGGATTGGACCGGCCCGCATCGAATCTGACCTGGTTCGGCATCCATTGCGCAATCCACAAACAAAACGGCCCACGCCGCGGCGATCTCATCGGTCAGTTCCGGTGTCCATTGATGTCGGCTGATCACATGCACCTTCGCCCTCGCAGCGAAGCGTTCGTCGGACCACTCGGCCAGCCATGGCCCCACGCCGTCATCTTCGCGCAGTGTATTGCCGCAGGCGAGGATGAGAATTCGAGGGGATTTTGACGTCATGATTGGGAGTATAGGCGACGCGACCGAAAGAGAAGCCCGAGTCTCAGAAACGAACCTCAGGCTTCCCGAATGCCGTCAATTCAGCCTCGCATTGCACGGTCCACGACACTTCCGTCCGCGGCAACTAGAGAAATGACCAGCGGCATCTGTCCCAGCGCATGCGTCGAGCAGCTCAGGCACGGATCAAATGTCCTGACCACAGCTTCCACGCGATTCAAAATGCCTTCCGACATCTTTCCGTCTTTCACGTAGTGCTTGGCCACCTGCAGCACGCCCTCGTTCATCGCGGCGTTGTTCTGCCCCGTAGCAATTACGAGGTTCGCCCAGGTGATCAGCCCGTTTTCGTCCACCTTGTAGTGGTGGTGCAAGGTCCCACGCGGAGCTTCGGCCTGGCCGAAGCCTTCCAGCTGATTCACGCCGGCCGTGGCGCGCACATGGGTATCCAGGATGCGTGGATCATTCAAGATCCGCTCGATCTTCTCAATGCCATGCAGAATTTCGATCAGCCGTGCGTGGTGGTAGTAGAACGAGCTCTGCACCGGCCCGTCAGCAAGTTGTTTGAACTCGACCAGTTCCTTTTCGGCCAACGGCGTACCCATTTTCTTGGCAATATTCAAACGGGCCAATGGACCTACGCGATAACTGCCCTCGGGATACCCGAGCGGCTTGTAATAGGCAAATTTTGTGTAGCTGTATGGCTCGACCGCTTCGCCAATCACCTCGGTGAATCGCTTGGCTCGAATCCCGTCTTCAATCACATCGCCGCGCGCATCAATCAGGCGCAGCGCGCCCACGGTGAATTCAATCGAATCGTCCTCGTTCACCAGGCTCATGTAATTCGAAGCGAAGTTTCCGAAGACTTCAATCTCCGCCCGGAACTTGTCGGCAATCTGCTTGTACCAGTCGAGCGCCAGCCGGATGTCCGCATAGGCCTCGGGAATCATGCTCAGAATTTCATCCCGCTTGGCCGATGTGAGCGGCTCCGTCACGCCGCCGGGGACAACCCAGCCGGGGTGAATGCGCTTTTTACCCAGTAGCTCGATGATGTGTTGCCCAAAGCGGCGCAACCGTACGCCCGCGCGACCCAACTCCGGCTTTGCCGCCACTACGCCAAACAGATGCCGTGTCGCAGGGTCAGATTCCATGCCCAGCAACAGATCGGGCGAGGAGAGATAGAAGAAACTCAACGAGTGCGACTGCACCATCTGCGCCAGGTTGAGCATGCGCCGCAAATGCGCGGCAGTGTAAGGAATCTTGACCGACATGATCGCTTCGCAGGCGCGTGCCGAAGCAATCAGGTGCGAAACCGGGCAGATGCCGCAGATGCGCGCCATTAGGCTCGGCATCTCGTAAAAGGGCCGGCCTTCAGAAAACTTTTCGAAGCCGCGCACCTGGGTTACATGGAAGTTGGCGGTCTCAACGTTGCCTTGGTCATTCAACTGGATAGTGATCTTGCCATGTCCTTCCAGGCGAGTGACGGGATCGATGGTGATGGTCTGGCTCATCTGTCAGGCTCCAAATCGCGTGAGGGCTGGAATATCCAGCGGTTCGCCTTTTACCAGCGCCGTCAGCGCCGCGTGGAAGGTATCAGCCGAGGGCGGGCATCCCGGCAGATAAACATCAACTTTCACAAATTCTTGAATGGGCCGCACCGTTTTCAGCAGTTTCGGAACCACGACGCATGGAATCTGCGGCTGCGCGGTCACATTCTCAAAATATGCGCGGTCCAGAATGGCCTCCGGACCGAAGGGATTCCGCATCGACGTCACATTGCCCGTGATGGCACAATCCCCCATGGCCACCAGCAATTTGGAGTGCGCGCGGATCTTGCGGATCTTCTTCTCGTCATCCACCGATCCCACCGCACCCTCCACCAGCGCAATGTCCACGCTGTCAGGGAATTCCTTGGTGTCCACGATGGGGCTATAGACCACATCGACTAGCTCTGCCAGTGCCAAAAGCCGCTCGTCCATGTCGAGAAACGACATGTGGCAGCCGGAACATCCGTCGAGCCACACCGTTGCCAGTTTCAACTTGCTCATTTCGCCTCCCGCATCATGTTCAGGTAGGGCAGAAAGTCTGGATACTTGGGGTGATCCGACCCAATCTTGCTCTTGTCGAACAACGCTCCCGTCGGACACACCTGCACGCACTTGCCGCAACGAGTGCAACTTGAGCTGCCCCAGTCGTCGTGGAGATCGGTGATCACCATCGAGTTGATGCCACGGCCCATCACATCCCACACATGCGCGCCTTCGACCTCTGCGCATACCCGCACGCAGCGCGTGCAAAGAATGCAACGGTTGTGGTCCGCCGTGAATCGCTCATGCGATGCATCCACCGGCAGTTCCGGGTTGCGATACGGGAACCGCACATGCGTCACGCCCTGCTCCTGTGCCAGTGTCTGCAGTTCGCAATGCCCGTTGGCAACGCAAACCGAGCAGATGTGGTTGCGCTCGGCAAACAGCAGCTCCAGAATCATCTTGCGATGCTTCTGCAACCGCTCCGTATTCGTGCTCACTTCCATGCTTTCGTATACGGTGGCGACACACGCGGGCAACAGCTTGTTGCTGCCCTTGATCTCCACCATGCACAGACGGCAGGCTCCCACATCGCTCAACCCGTCAAGATGGCAGAGAGTGGGAATGTCGATGCCGTTCTCCCGTGCCACTTCCAGAATGGTCTGGCCCCGGCGCGCGCTTACTTCTTTCTCATCGATGATGAGTGTTTTGACGTCGACAGATTCGCTCATGCCAGCACCTCCGCTGGGGCCTGAATGGTACATACGCCGGCGGGACACCGTTTGTGCACAATGTGGTCCATGTACTCCTGCCTGAAATATTTCAGCGTGCTCAGCACGGGATTGGGTGCAGTCTGGCCAAGCCCGCAAAGGCTTGCTTCCTTTACCGTCACGCACAAGTCCTCTAGCAGCGCCAGGTCATCCATCGTTCCTGTGCCGTCGCAGATGCGCGACAGCAGCGTAAACATCTGCGCCGTGCCTGCGCGGCAGGGAATACACTTCCCACACGACTCGGTCATGCAGAACTCGATGAAAAACCGGGCCACATTCACCATGCACGACGTATCGTCCATTACGATCATGCCGCCCGAGCCCATGATGGAGCCGATCTTCACCAGCGCGTCATAACTCACCCCAATGTCGAGCAAATCTGCCGGAATGCATCCGCCGGAAGGCCCCCCGGTCTGGACCGCCTTGAAGGTGTGTCCATCCGGAACACCGCCCCCGATCCCTTCGATAATCTGCCGTAAGCTGATGCCCATCGGCACTTCCACGAGACCCGTGTTGGTGATCTTGCCGGTCAGCGCAAATACCTTGGTCCCTTTGCTTCTCTCCGAACCGATACTCGCAAACCACTTGCCGCCCTTGCGAACGATCGGCGCGATGTTGGCAAACGTCTCAACATTGTTGATCAGCGTAGGCCGGTTCCACAGACCGCTCACGGCCGGATACGGCGGCCGTGGTTTCGGCGTGCCGCGCTTGCCTTCAATCGATGCAATCAGTGCCGTCTCTTCGCCGCACACAAATGCTCCCGCGCCCAGGCGAATCTCAACATCAAAATTGAATTGCGTGTTACAGATGTTGTTGCCCAACAAGCCTCGACGGCGCGCATCGCGCAGGCAGGTTGTCAAACGGCTTACAGCCAGCGGATACTCCGCCCTCACATAGATGAAGCCCTTGCTTGCGCCCACAGCGTAAGCTGCAATCGCCATGCCCTCAATCACACGCTGCGGATCGCTCTCGAGCACGCTGCGATCCATAAATGCACCAGGATCGCCTTCGTCTCCGTTGCAGATTACGTACTTCAGATCGCCGACAGCCTTGGCAACCGTGCTCCACTTCAGCCCGGTGGGATAACCGCCGCCCCCGCGCCCGCGCAAACCGCTCTCCACGATCTGCTGCACAACCTCATTCGGCGTCATTTCCGTCAGCGCCTTCACCAGGGCCTGGTACCCGTCATGGGCAATGTAGTCGTCAATTTTCTCTGGATCGATGTGACCCGAGTTCTCCAGCACAATATGCACCTGCTGGTCAAAGTGCTCGCGCAGATTGCATTGCAGCTCAGCCACCGGCTCGCCTCCCAGCGCGCCAACCAGCTTCTCGGCATGTTCTGCCTTCACATGTTGATAAAGCGTCTCTTCAGGATCGACCAATACCAGCGGACCCGCCGCGCACAGTCCCATGCAGCCCGTCCGGCGGACAAAGGCGTTCTTGCCCGATGTCTTCGCAGCGTCTGTCAGCGCGTCTCGCAGCTTGTCCGAGTGCTGGCTCAGGCAACCCGTGCCCATGCACACATTGATCTCGTGATCAAATTTTGCGTTTTCGGCGTGCACACTCTCTTTAATTTGCTCGAGCTCTTCGAGATTCATTCCACGACCCACCTTTCCAGTTGCTCAAGCATCTGCTCGCCCGACATCTGCCCCTGCAACTCGCCATCGGTCAAGACCACGGGTGCGCGGCCGCATGCGCCCACGCAGCGAGCCGTCATCAGGCTCACTTTTCCGTCCTTCGTTGTATGGCCCTGCGCCACGCAAAGACGCTTCTCGGCCGACGCCAGCAGCTTGTCCGTGCCCTTGATGTAGCAGGCCGTTCCCGTGCAGATCGTCATGGTGTGCTTGCCCGGCGGCTTCAAACTGAAGTGGTGATAGAACGTCACCACACCATATGCCTGGCTCAAGGGAACGCGCAGCGATTTGGCTACGAAACGAATGGCATCATCGTCCAGAAAACCGAACGAAGTTTGCACCGTGTGCAGGGTTTCAATAAGCGCGTGGCGGGCAAACCCATTCTTGCGCATGGTGCCGTTCACGATTTTCCAACGTTTATCGTCGCTGGGAAGCGGTGGTGGGGCAAGTGCAGGCACGATCCCTCCGTTATCCGGACATCTGGTGCGAGGAAACTATGGAGGCGCTTCGACCCGGTGTCCTAGCCTTGTTGTAGAACGGCGGTCTTGGCAACCATAGTGACAGCGGTCACTCCGTTTGGCAATGTGTCTTAATTTGGGAGAAGGCCCAGTTGCCCGGCGCAGTCGACTGCAGCAATTGCCGCTTTTCCCGGCACTTCCATCCCTGCGATAATGCACTTGCAGGCCGGGGGAGGCGCGGCCCATGTCGCTCGCTCTGTCCTTGGGCGTCCTGGAGTTATTGCGGCCGAAGGTCGGAGAGATCGAAAGGGGTCAGCATGAAAGGTGTGTTTGTTGTGGGAGCTGGGCCGGCCGGCATGTTTGCCGCGCGGCAGGTCGCTCTCGCCGGATACGAAACATTCATCTTCAACCGCGACATCCGGCCCGGCGGACTCGCCCAATACGGCATCTACCCCCTCAAGACCAAGATGAAGTCAGGATTGCGCAAGCAGTTTGACCAGACGCTTGAGTTGCCCAACGTTCACTACTTCGGCCACGTTCAGATCGGCGCAGCCTATGACCTGCCTCTCGCCGAATTGGAGGCCATGCATCCCGCCGCCATCATCTTTGCCTCCGGCGCCCAAGGCGCCAAAAAACTTGGCCTGCCCGGAGAAGAGCTCCGCGGGGTCTACGCCGCCAAGGACTACGTCTACAACTACAACGAACTGGAATCCTACGCTGGCCGCGACTTCTCAGCGCACCACCGCATTGCCGTCGTCGGCGTGGGCAATGTGGCCATCGACATTGCGCGTTGGCTGCTCCTCGATAAACCCGCCAAAAATACCGAGAGCGTCGTGATCGTTGCACGACGCGGCCCGCTCGAAGTCAAATTCGATAAAAAAGAGATTGAGTACGTCGCGCCCCACATCGATCGTGACGCGCTCGCTGAGGAGCTGAACCGCGTCAAAGAACGCTGCGCTCAATGCAACCAGGACGTCTCGCCCGAAAAAATCTTCGCGCAGCACTTTCCTCGTCTCGCTTCTCCTGACTTCGTTTCTGAACCACCCCGGCTTACCTTCCGCTTTCTTTCTTCACCCAAGGCATTTGAAGCCGACGACACAGGCCGCGTCACCCGGATGATCGTGACGGACAACGATCTGGTTCTGAATGCAGACGGCGGCACCTCGGCACGCTCGACCAGCGCCAGCTCCACAATCGAAGTCGATACCGTCCTCTTCGCCATCGGCGACAAGCATGATCCCCAAATCGGACTGCCCATGGGCCCTGAAGGCTATGCCACCCGGCCCGACCCCAATGACACCGGTACACCCGGGTACGAAGTCTGGGATCCGTCGGCCAGTGCAACCCATCCCGGACACTTTGTCGTAGGCTGGGCGCGCAAGGCCAGCACCGGCCTTGCTGGTTTGGCTCGCCACGATGGAGAAGTCGGTGCAAAAAAGGCGCTCGAATATCTCAAGGACTTAGCCGACACCGGCACTTGGAGCGAGACTGAAATTCGCACGCACCTCGATCAAAAGGGCATTCGAACCGTCGACAAGAAGGATCTCGAATTTCTTCATCGCGCCGAGCAGAAGCTGGGACCTGTCAGCGAACCCAACTCGTTTCATTTCCGCGAAGTGGGCGCGATTTTTCAAGCGATAGATAGGGAACGCGAATAGGGCATGGAGTAGTCTGTTCGCACAATCCTGTTCGACTCGATCAGATACCCGATTCGAATCCAGGTGGTTCCTGGAACGCCCGTTCACGCCGATAGTCCCCGCTCTTCCCCCGAAATGGCTGAAAGTTGCGCCGGCCCCACGCAACGCACCCCTTGACATGCAACCAAAAAGTTCCCTAAATTAGATAAGGGAACTAAATGGTTGCACGTTCCAAACCCGACGACGATGCGGTCTACAAGGCCCTGGCCGACTCGAGTCGCCGTCTCCTGCTCGACCGCTTGCGCCAGAAGAACGGGCAGACCCTCGGTGACCTTTGCACGGGCCTTGTCATGACCCGCCAGGCAGTCGCCAAGCACCTGGCGATCCTCAAAAACGCCAATCTTATTTCCTGGAAGCGCGAAGGCAGGGAACGCCTTCACTTCATCAATCCGGTACCCATTCACGAAATCGCGGAGCGCTGGATTCGCAAATTTGAAGAGCCTCATTTGCAGGCGCTCTTCCACCTCAAAAAAAATCTGGAAGGAGAGAATCCATGACTGCGAAAGCCGAAAGCAACTACGTCTACGTCACATTTATTCGCACCACCCCTGAAAAGCTGTGGTCCGCCCTGACTGACCCCAGCCAGATGAAGAAATACTGGTTCGGCGTTCATGTGGAATCGGCATGGAATCCGGGAGCTGGATGGAAGATGTTTCTCCCCGATGGAACGCTAGCCGATTCCGGTGAAATCCTTGAGGTCGAAAAGCCGAAACGGATCCGCATCAAGTGGCGCAACGAGTTCCGGCCCGAATTGAAAGCCGAAGGTTACTCCCTGTGCACAATGGAACTTGAATCTTACGGCTCATCCGTGCGGCTCACGATTTCCCATTCCATCGAGCGCGCCGATTCCAAATTCATCCAGGCAGTCACAGATGGATGGCCGAAGGTCCTTTCCAACCTCAAGTCTTATCTCGAAACAGGAGAAGTCGCACTCACTGAAACCGACCACTCCCATAAACGCTAGCTTTTGCCCGTGGGTACCCCATTGTTTCTGATCCGTTTTTGCAAAATTTCAGGCAGATGGGGCGCCTGCGGGTTTCCCACAGCGCGCCAACTCGGTGAGCTCCGCTGACTCGACTATCCGAGCACCGGCAGCTTGTCCGAGATTCCCAGCAGGAAGATCAGTCCAATGCCGCAGCTGTAGATCGCACCCGTCCACGCGATCACGTGGTAGAAACGGGGGTGCTGCCCCGTCGCGTGGAACGCCCCGCCCATCGACGCCGTCATCAACGCATTCATCGCCACCAGACCTACGGCAAACGCTCCAAGCCCCAGCATGCCGCGCGACGTACCGCCCAGATTCGCAGTCAGGAAGAAGAGCGCCAGCTGGCTCGGCGTCTCTGCGCCAACCCCATGCAGCATCCCGATCAAAAAGACTGACTTGCCGGTGTACATCCACTGGAAGCGATCCGGCCGCGGCGCTGCCGGGTTCCACATCCGCCGAACCCGCCACGCCAGCCACAGCAAGCCATTGATGGCGATCGCCAGGCGGCTTTCCACGCGGCTGTGCGTATGCCCGTGAGCGTCTCTGCGCAGAATGCCGGCAACCACGCCAATGCCCAGCACAATCAGCGTCAGACCAATCAGCCGCTCCGTCCAGTGATCCAGACCCTCGGGCAGACCCAGGTGCATCTGCAACACCGCGACACCGAGCGCCGCCACCGTGAATGCATGGCCCAGTGCATAGGTCATGCCCAGGCGTAGACCGCTCCACCAGTCGCGCTGCACCGCTGTGATATCCGAGATGGCGGCCAGATGGTCGTAATCGAAGCCGTGACGCAACCCCAGCACCAGGCAGGAACCAAGCGCAGCATCAAGCTTCCAATCACCAAAAAGGGGCGTCACGCAGGCCAGTATAAGTCACTTCGGGTGCAACGTGGGTGCTTTGCATCACTCGAAGCACGCCGCGTTTGGTCCGGAACCGCGCATTGCGTCCCGGCCGAAGCAAGTATTCCCGAAATCACCCGGCCTTTTGAATCTCGTAGCCGGTGTAATCAATCGTCACCACGGTTTTGCCGTAGACAAAGGTGTTCGACTCAGCCCTTGCGTGCGTCGCCATCGAAACCCCTTCCATGTCGGCGTAGCTGCGCATCATGTGCGTGGGACCGGCAAAGAACGACGGCGCCTTTGAAGCCACGCCTTCCAGCCGCACGATGGTGAAATCGTGCGCATCCACCCAGATCGTGCCGTCAATCAGGTTCGGCGCCTTTTCCTTCGGATGAATCGCCACTTGCAGGCAGATGCGGCCGTCCATCGTCTGCACTCCGGGCTTTAGCGTCATGTCGTAGTTGGCAGAGGTGATCCACGCGTGCGGAGCATTGCCGGGCAGGTTGATTTCCTTTTCGCGGTCGAGAATGGGATAAAGTCCCATGTGCCGGATCACCACTGAGCCGCTTTCGGAAACAATGTCGTAATTCTTGCCCACATCCTTCTTATAGGTTGTCTTCACCGTCATCTCGGCCACCGGCTCGCTCTGATCGTCTCCGCGGAACACCCGGTAATGCTCCGTCACCGTATACCCGGCAACGTGGTCGATTCTGTATTTCACGGCGTTATCGATCCCGCGCACTACTGCGGCAGCGTCCATCTGCGCCGACACATCCCGTGACGGCGACAAACCACACAACATCGCCCAGAACACCCCGCCTACCGCTGCCCGAAAGGTCCAACCCTTCAATCCCAAACCGTCTTCACCTCGTGCTGCCTCTTTCATCTTCGATGCTTTCGTCCCGTCCCGCGCCGATTGCCGTCACACAGCCGTCCACTTCCGCACCCATCTCGTGTGCAGACAAGCGCATAGGCTATCCTTTGACTGCGCTATGAGGCAATTCGTGACCGACAAAGGTCTTCCCGGAGATCCCGTGCCGCACGCCTCAATCTCTGCGACGAGTCCCGTCCGCCGAGCGGTCTTCGTGCGCGGCGTAGTGCAGGGAGTCGGCTTCCGGCCCTTCGTCTATCGGCTTGCCTTCGAAGAAGGCCTCGCGGGCTCCATCGGCAACGACACCGACGGCGTCACCATCGAGATTGAAGGCCCTTCTGCTCGCGTCAACGCATTCCTCATGCGCCTCCGCGCCGAAATCCCTCCCCTGGCCCGCATCGACGCCGTAACTCTGCGCGATCTTCCACCCACCGGCGAATCCGGCTTCCACATCGTCGCCAGCCAAATCAAAGGCCAGGTCAGCACCGGCATACCCGCCGATGCCGCCACCTGCGCCGACTGCCTCCGCGAGCTGCTCGATCCTGCCGACCGCCGCTACCGCTATCCGTTTCTCAATTGCACCAACTGCGGCCCGCGTTTCACCATCACGCGCAGCATCCCTTACGATCGTCCACAAACATCCATGTCCGCCTTCACAATGTGCGCACCCTGCCAGGCGGAGTACGATGATCCGCTCAATCGGCGCTTTCATGCACAGCCCAATGCCTGCTCGCAATGCGGACCCCGCGTCTGGCTCGAAACGCCCGACGGCGCACGCATCGACTCGTCCGACCCCGTCTCCGACACAATCGAGCGCCTTCTCGCTGGCCACATCGCCGCCATCAAAGGCATCGGCGGCTTTCACCTCGCCGTCGACGCGACCAGCGAAAGCGCGGTCACCGAACTGCGTCACCGCAAGCATCGCTGCGGCAAGCCGCTCGCCATCATGGTGCGCGACCTCGGCGCTGCCCGCACCTTCTGCGTTCTCAGTCCGGAAGAAGAAGCGCTCCTGCAAACGCCCGCGCATCCCATCGTGCTCGCAAGGGCGCGCCCGGCCAATGGAATCGCTCCCGGCGTCGCGCCCGGCATTCCCTGGCTGGGAGTCTTTGTCCCGTATGCGCCGCTGCAACATCTTCTCTTCGCCGATCCGCGTGTCGACGCGCTGGTCATGACCTCCGCCAACCTCAGCGAAGAGCCCATCGCTATCGACGATGCCGAGGCCAGGACCCGCCTCGCTGCCATCGCTGACTTTTTCCTTATGCACGATCGCGAAATCCTGCAGCGTTGCGACGACTCTGTCACGGCGATCGTTGAAGGAGCTCCGCAGTTTCTGCGCCGTGCGCGCGGCTATGTCCCGCTCGGCATAGAGTTGCCGTTCGAAGTTCCGCCGCTCCTTGCCGTCGGCGGCCATCTCAAAAATGTCTTCACGCTGGCGCGCGGCCGCTTCGCTTATCAAAGCCAGCATCTTGGCGATCTCGAAAACCTGACCGGCCTCGAATTCTTCAACGAAGCGCTCGCCCATCTCACGCATACCTTCGAGATTGAACCGGAGCTGGTTGTCCACGATCTTCATCCTGGCTATCTCTCGACCTCCTGGGCGCGCAAATGGGCCGCTGAGCGCAATCTCCCGCTCATCGCCGCGCAGCATCATCACGCGCACATCGCCGCCTGCATGGCCGAGCATGGCGTTTCCGAACCAGTCATCGGGCTGAGTCTCGACGGCACCGGCTACGGAACAGACGGGCGCATCTGGGGCGGGGAAGTGCTCATTACTCACCTCGACCACTTTGAGCGCTACGCTCAACTTGAATACGTGCCGATGCCCGGAGGCGAAGCCGCCATTCGCGAACCCTGGCGCATGGCTTTCAGTCATCTGGTTGCCGCCGGAGTCGATGAAGAAATCGCTCAAGAGCTGGTCGGTGCCGGCGCCGAAGAGGTCCGCGTTCTCACCCGTATGATGGATCGCGGTCTCAACTCCCCGCAGACCTCAAGTTGCGGCCGCCTTTTTGATGCCGTCGCCGCGGTGGTGCTTCAGCGGCGCACCGTCGACTACGATGCCCAGGCTGCCATCGAACTCGAAGGCATCTGCGTCGATGAGCCGGACCGTATCTGTCGCACCGACATTGTGCCCATGCTTTTTGAAGGCTCGCCCTTGCAGATCAGGCTGCACACGCTTTGGCGGGCGATTGTCGAGGACCTTCGCCGGGGTGTTCCAAAACCCCGCATCGCCGCGCGTTTTCACTCAACCGTAGCCGAAGCGTTCGCGCAAGCGGCCGTTGCTGCCCGCTCGGTCACGGGAATCAAGCAAGTAGCGTTGAGCGGCGGCTGCCTGCACAATCGCCGCCTCGCGCACCTGCTGCGCACTGGCCTGGAAGAGGAGGGATTCAAAGTGATCCAGCAGCAAAACGTCAGTCCCGGCGACGGCGGTCTCAGTTACGGCCAGGCCGTTGTCGGCGCAGCGATCTATCAGCGCAGCAAGACCGGTAAGCTCTAGGCCGGCGCAGGAGACAAGAATGAAGCTGAAAGAAAACATCTGGCTCGCCGCCAGGACCATCACCGGAATCCTCTGCATGTATGTGTCATTCCTGGGCCTGTTCTCCCTTTACGGCCTCGATCTGCGTGTCAATCCAATCGTCTCCACGCTTTTCTTCCTGCTTCCCACTCTCAGCATCTTTGTCTTCGCGCTCGTCAAACGGCCGCACCTGGAGCTGGCGCTCCAAGCCGTCATCGCTGCCGGCTACCTTACTACCTTTTCCATGCTCAATTGGCGAACCTGCTCCGCGCTCGGCTACTGTGGCACAGTTCTGGATACAGTGCTCGCGACGCTGCAGATTCGCACCGTTCTGGCTGCCTGGGGAGTCGCTCTGTTGACCGCGCTGACCATCGTTCTCGATCGCAACAGTGTCCCGCATGCCGCGAAGGCCTGATACTCCATCAGCCGGAAAACCGCACCAGCTCCTGCGCTTCGTGCCGCGGTCCCAGAATCGAAATCCGCGGAATCCGCCCGCGCACCATTGCCACTTCATCGCAGCGGTGCAGCCGTGGGCACATCTGGCAGTCCTTGAAAATCTTGTCGGGCAACTCCGCCTTATCCTCGACAATGCGAAAGCCGAACTTGAAGAAAAAGTCGGGAATGCGCGTAAACAGGCACACCGACTGGATGCCATGCTGTTCCGCTTCTTCAATCAGCGCGCCCAAAATTCGTCCGCCCGCGCCTTGACCTTTCGCTTCCGGCTTCACCACGATCGAACGCACTTCCGATAAATGCGGTCCATAAAGATGCAAAGCGCCGCAACCCAGAAAGACCCCACCGTCGGACTCGGCTACCGTAAAGTCACGCACGTTTTCGCAGATCTCAGCAAACGCCCGCTTCAGCAGTGTGCCATCGCCCGAGAGCGAATTCACCAGGTCGTAGACGTTCGAAGCATCCTGCAATAGCGCCTTACGCACTTGCATGGGCCGTCTCCTGCGTAAGATCTCTTATCCGTGCCTTCGCTTCCACCAGCGCCGCGCGGACCTGCGCGCGTGCCGTTCCACCGACCACATCGTGGCAATCCAGCGTGGCTTCCACAGTGACCGCATCAAAAAAGTCTTCGTCAAACTCGGCGCCAAAACTCCGCAATTCTTTGAGCGATAGCTCGCCGAGTTCCACACTCTTTTCGAGGGCATAGCGCACCGCGCTGCCAATCTTTTCGTGCGCCGTGCGGAAGGGAACTCCCTTGTGCACAAGATAAGTCGCCGCCGCCATGGCATTCAGATAGCCCGACTGTGCAGCATCCCGCATCCGCGCAAAATTAAAGTTGAGCGCAGCCGTGAACCTCGCCACCAGCGCCAGCATCTGCGGCACAAACTCAACCTGAAATGCCGGCTCCTGGGTCTCCTGCATGTCTTTATTGTAGGCGAGAGGCAGGCCCTTCAATTGCAGCGTCACCGCTTCCGCCGCCGCATGAATACGACCCACTTTTCCGCGCAGCAACTCCGTCAGATCGGGATTCTTCTTCTGCGGCATCGCGCTCGATCCCGTCGAAAAAGCCTCAGGCAAAATCACGAATCCAAACTCCGCCGTCGCGAACAAAGTGATCTCTTCGGCAAACCGGCTCAGGTGCAGCCCAACCATCGTGAGCGCCTGTAGATACTCAAGCACAAAGTCACGATCGCTTGTCGCATCCATCGAGTTTGCTGTCGGCGCGGTAAAGCCTAACTCGCGTGCAGCAATCGTCCGATCCAATTTGAGCGTCGCCCCCGCCACGGCACCCGATCCCAGCGGGCAAAAATTCAGCCGCTCCATGCAATCGTTCAGCCGTGTCGCGTCGCGTAATGCCATCTCGACATAAGCCAGCAGCCAGTGCGCTGCCAGCACAGGTTCTGCGCGTTGCATGTGTGTATAGCTCGGCATCACCGCCTCACCGGCCTTCTGCGCCTGCTCGATCAGCGCCCCAGCCCATTCCGCCAATCCGCACGTCGTCTTCTCAATGCATTCCCTGACGTACAGCCGCACGTCCGTTGCGATCTGCTCGTTGCGGCTGCGCCCCGTATGCAACTTCAAGCCCAGCGATCCCACCCGCTCCACCAGCGACAACTCCACAAAGTGATGAATATCTTCGGCAGTCGGATGCCTACCCACCTGCGCCTTGCCCGCATCGGAAGCATGCTCGGCAGCAATCGCATCCAGCGCCTTGCGCAGCTCCGCTGTTTCACTCGCGGTCAGGATACCCGCGGCTGCAAGCGCCGACGCATGCGCCTTGCTCGCGGCTATCTCCTGTTCGAGAAGCCGCCAGTCAAAACCAATCGACCGCTGCCACTCTTCGAACTCCGCGTCCAGCGGTTCGCGAAAGCGTCCCGACCACATCTTTCCGGATTGTTGCTCGTTCGCCATCGCTACTGCTTCTCCTTGCCGCCATCCAGCTGCGGCATTTCGCTGCCTTTACTCAGCGTCAGCAGTCCGGCCTTCGCATACGTCACAAGCTTTTCCCGTGTGTCCGTGATGTCGAGATTCCGCATCGTCAGTTGTCCGATGCGGTCACGAGGCGAGAACGTCGACTCCGTCTTCTCCATGCTCAACCGTTCGGGATGGAAGGTCAGGTTAGGCGACTCGGTATTCAGAATCGAGTAGTCGTTCCCGCGCCGCAGTTCTAGCGTCACTTCGCCGGTGAGCGGTTTCGCCACCCAGCGCTGCGCGGACTCACGCAGCATGATGGCCTGCGAATCAAACCACCGTCCCTGGTAGAGCAGCCGTCCGAGCTTCCGTCCATTGTCCCGGTACTGCTCAATCGTGTCCTCGTTGTGGATGCCGGTGATCAGGCGCTCGTATGCGATGAACAGCAGCGCCAGCCCCGGAGCTTCGTAAATGCCGCGGCTTTTCGCTTCAATAATCCGGTTCTCGATCTGGTCCGACATGCCCAGCCCATGACGCCCGCCAATGCGATTGGCCTCGAGAAACAGCGCAACCGGGTCATCGAAGCTCATCCCGTTCAACGCGACCGGAAAGCCTTCTTCAAAGCCCACCGAAACTTCTTCGCGGTTCACTTCCACCTCATTGCGCCAGAAAGCCGTGCCCATGATGGGTTCGACAATCCGGATCGACGAAGACAGCAGCTCCAGGTCTTTGGCTTCGTGCGTTGCGCCAAGAATATTCGAGTCCGTGGAGTAGGCTTTCTCCGCCGACATCTTGTAGGCGAAACCAGCCTTCTGCATAAACTCCGACATCTCCGCGCGCCCGCCCAACTCGTCGATAAACGCCGCGTCCAGCCATGGCTTGTAAACCTGCAGGCTTGGATTGACCAGCAATCCATAGCGGTAGAACCGCTCAATGTCATTGCCCTTGAAGGTCGACCCATCGCCCCAGATGTTGACATCGTCTTCCTTCATCGCGGCTACAAGCAGGGTGCCGGTAACAGCGCGGCCAATCGGCGTGGTGTTGAAATACGTTACGCCCGCCGTCGTAATGTGGAACGCACCGGCCTGCAGCGCGGCAATCCCTTCCCGCACCAGTGGTCCGCGGCAGTCGATCAAACGCGCCTTCTCCGCGCCATATTCCAGCGCCTTGCGCGGAATCTCGTCGTAGTCGCTCTCATCCGGCTGGCCGAGGTTGGCCGTATAGGCATAGGGGATCGCGCCCTTCTGCTTCATCCAATGCAGTGCAGCGGACGTGTCCAGCCCACCGGAAAAAGCAATACCGACCTTCTGGCCGACAGGCAAATCTTCAAGAATGACCGACATGCTTCCAAAACCTCAAAAGAATCAAACTGCTGTTTGCCAAAATTTTGGCGAAATTTGGAGGAACAGACTCTAGTCCTTATGTCCCCGGTCCCTATGTCCCTAGCTTCTGAGTCCCTGCACTTCAAATCCCGGCACTTTCGCCAGCCCGCCCAGCAGCAGGAGCAGCAACGCCTTCTGCGCATGCAGCCGGTTCTCTGCCTGGTCAAACACAATCGACTGCGCGCTGTCGATCACCGCGTCCGTCACTTCGTCGTTGCGTCGCGCCGGAAGACAATGCATGAAGACTGCATGCTCTGAAGCTTTCTGCATCAGCGCATCGTTCACCTGGAACGGCCTGAAAATCGGCGCCCGCTTGGTCGATTCATGCTCAAAACCCATACTCACGCAAACATCGGTGTACACGGCATCGGCGTTCTCCACGGCAGCCTGCGGATCCTGCAGCAGTCGTACTTCGCCGCCGTTCTTCTCCGCCATCTCGCGCGCAATCGTCACAATCTCAATGTCCGGCGAGTAGCCGCGTGGCGTTGCCACCGTCATATTCGCGCCCAGTTGCGCCCCTGTCAGCATCAGCGAGTGGCACACGTTATTCCCGTCCCCCACGTAGGTAAAGTTGAGGCCAGTCACGGTTCCAAAATGCTCCTGCAATGTCATGAAATCGGCCAGAGCCTGGCAGGGATGCTCAAAATCCGACAGGGCATTCACCACTGGCACGCGTGCATTCGCGGCCATCTCTGTAATGGTGTCGTGCGCATAGGTGCGCAGCACAATGATGTCGACCCAGCGCTCCACATTGCGCGCCACATCGGCAATCGACTCGCGCTCGCCCAGCACAGAATTGGTCTGGTCCACAAAAATGGCATTGCCGCCCATCGTGTTGATGCCCGCTTCAAAGCTCAGCCGCGTGCGCAGGCTTGCCTTTTCAAACATCATCACCAGCTGCTTGGCATCCAGCGCATGGCGAAACTCGCGAGGATTGCGCTTCACTTCGTGGCCGAGCTTCAGAATCGCTCGCACTTCGCCGCTGGAGAGATCGGCAATCGAGCACATGTCCTCGCCCGCCATCCGCGCTGCTGCGGCAAGAACGTCAGGGTCTTTCTGCACAGGAATCGTCGATTCCTGGCGTTCCACGGTTGTTTTGCTAGCCACGGCTGTGTCCTCCTGCAGTGGTCGCGGCAGCTTGCGCCGCATTTTGAGTAAAAATTTCGTCGAGCGCAGCAATGGCAGTGTCTACGTGCTCACGCTGCAGGATGTAGGGCGGCAGGAAGCGCAGCGTTGTGTCGCTCGTGCAGTTGATCACGATGTGCCGTTTCAGCATCTCCGCAACCGCCAGCTTGCCCAGTTCGGCAGAATCCAGTTCCGCCGCAACCATCAGACCCTTGCCGCGGACATCCACGATTGCCGAATGCTTCTTCGCCAATCCGCGAAGCTGCGCCTGGAAGTAGTCGCCAACTTCTGTCACATGCTGCAGCAGGCCTTCCTTCTCGATTGCCTCGATCACTGCGTTGGCCACGGCGCATGCCAGCGGTCCGCCGCCAAACGTTGTTCCATGCATGCCGGCATGAATTGCTCGCGCTGCCTCTTCCGTGCACAAAATCGCGCCCAGCGGAATGCCTCCCGCCAGCGGCTTCGCCAACGTCGTAACATCCGGTTGAATGCCGTAGTGCTGGTAGCCGCACCATTTACCCGTGCGCCCCATGCCCGCCTGAATCTCATCCACAATCAGCAGCGCGCCCGTCGAACTCGCCAGCTTGCGCGCCTCGGCAAAGAACTCCTGCGTCAGCGGACGAATTCCGCCTTCGCCCTGGATCGACTCCACCAGGATTGCGCAGACCTCGTCCGAAAACTTGGCGCGCAGGTCTGCAACATCGTTGAACCGCACGAATTCCACGCCCGGCACCACGGGCCCAAATGGCTCGCGATACTTCGCCTTGTAGGTCGTGGACACCGATCCGAACGTCCGTCCGTGAAAGCTCTGCTCCAGCGCCAGAAACTTCGTGCCAATCTTTTTGCCTTCGCTGCGCAAAAGTCCGGCGTGCGCGCGAGCCAGTTTCAACGCGCCTTCCCACGCTTCCGTGCCGGTATTGGCAAAGAACACGCGATCCATCCCAGTGCGTTCTGTCAGCCGTAGAGCGAGTTCCGCCTGTCCTTCGTGGAAGAACAGATTCGATGTGTGAATCAGCGCGCGGCTTTGTTTTGCAATCGCTTCTTCAATCGCCGGATGGCCGTAGCCCAGCGCATTCACACCAATGCCGCTCAGCAGGTCGAGATAGCGTTGGCCTTGTTCATCCACAAGGTGCACGCCCTTGCCGCCGACAAACAGAATGGGGTTTCGTTCGTAGGTTTGTAGCAGCAGCCTCTCCTCGGCTGCGCGAATCTGTTCAAGTCTCGTCAAAGCATTCTCTCCTCAGGCCACCATCACTTCAGTGCCATGGGCTACGCGGCTGCTGCACAGGTCGGGCAGGGAAGCGGCAGCCTCCGCAGGTAGTATCCGCACGCGTTTCACGCCATTCAATAGAGCTTCGCGGCAGGCGCTCAGCTTAGGCAACATGCCGCCGGTAATCACGGCGCTTTTCGCCATCTCTGCAATCTGGTCAATGGAGAGCCAGCGCAGCACCTCGCCGTTCGACCCCTTTACGCCCGGCACATCCGTCAGAAACACCAGCGCATCCGCATGACACGCCACGGCGCACGCCGCAGCCATCTCATCGGCATTCACGTTGTAGTACTCGCCGTCGAATCCCAGTGCCATCGACGAAATCACCGGCACGCCATTCAAATGCCAGATCGCCTCCAGCCAACGGGTATCGCTCGAAGCAATTTCGCCTACATAGCCCAGGTCCGGCGCTGTCCGCTTCTTGCGCGCGCGAAACAGCAGACCGTCTCCGCCGGAAAGTCCAACCGCCGGCTGACCCAGTGCGCCCAGCGCGGCCACCAGGCTCTTGTTCACCTTGCCGGCCAGCACCATCAGCGCAGTATCCCGCGTCTCAGCATCCGTCACGCGCAGTCCGGCCACAAACTCGCTTTGCTTGCCCAGTGCCTTCAGCATTTTGGTCAGCTGCACGCCGCCGCCATGCACCACTGCCACCTGATTGCCGTCGCGCACCAGCTCGGCAATTGCGCGTACGCATCCGTCCAGCAGAGTTGGATTCTCCAGGCCGGCGCCGCCAAGTTTGACTACGTACCTCATTCGAGCCCCTCCGCCTCGCCCCATCCGAGCATCACATTCAAATTCTGTACAGCCTGTCCCGACGCACCTTTCAGCAGATTGTCCAGGCAACTCACGATCACCGCGCGCTTGCCATCCGGTCCCAGCTGAAAGCCGATGTCCGCATAATTTGTCCGCACCGAATACTGAATCTGCGGCAGCGTGTTGTCATACAACCGCACCAACGGGCTGCCCGCAAAAAACTTCCTGTAAATCCCAGCAATACTCTCGTGTGTCTGCGCCTGTTTGAACCGGACGTAAATCGTCGACAGAATCCCCCTCGGAATCGGCAGCAGGTGCGGCGTAAAAACAATCTCTTGCGCCGTCACCCGGATTTGTTCCAGCAATTCGCCTGTGTGACGATGTGTAAAAACGCCGTACGCCGAAAGATTGTCCGCCGCATACATGTAATGCGTCTTTGCCGTCGGCGCCTTGCCTGCTCCGCTCACCCCGCTCTTCGCATCCGCAACAATCCCCACATCGAGATCAACAAGCCCTGCCGCCACCAGTGGCCGCAGCGCCAGAATCACTGAAGTCGCATAGCATCCGGGGTTTGCCACCAGACGCGCTCCCTTAATTTCCGCCCGATGCAGCTCAGGCATACCGTAGACCGCTTGCGCCTGCGTCTTCTCCGCCGCCTCCGCCCCGTCATCCTTGAACGCATACACCGCGCGATGCGCTGCCTCGGTCAAACGCCACGCACCGCTCAGGTCGATGACACGCAACCCGCGCTCCAGAGCCTCCGGAACCCACTCGCGCGATTGCTCGTGCGGCGTCGCCAGAAATAAAACCTCAACGCCACGCGCCGCCAGCAGCTCCCAGGTAAAGGGCTCCAGCTTCAACTGTCCCGTGCCCGCGCTTCCGGCCAGTTGCGGGTGAATCTCGGTGAGCGCAATCCCTCCGCGCGCCACGTCCTTCTCCTCCAGCCTGCCCGCAAACACCGGCGGCTTGCCCTTCAAGCGAGGATGATGCAACAGCAACCGCGCCAGCTCCGCGCCCGCGTATCCAGTCACTCCCACAACCGCGGTTTGTACGGAGCCGCTCATGACTCAAGCATCCTTCTTAGCCGCGCCTCCACTTCGGCTGCGCGCTTAGGATCGAGGCAGATCACCAGCACCGTATCGTCGCCTGCAATCGTTCCCAGCACTTCGCTCCATCCTTCGTGATCCAGCGCCGCTGCCACCGGCTGCGCTCCGCCCATCACCGTGCGCAACAGCACCTGGTTCATGGCCTGCCGTACGCGCAATCCAAAACTCTCCAGCACCTCTGAAACCGAGGGCGGCCCCTCATCTGCTTCCGCTGTTGCAAATCCGCCGTTCCCGTTGCCGTTGGGCAGGGAATAGCCGCCCGGCCCCTTCGACAGCCTCAACTCGTGAATATCGCGCGACAACGTCGCCTGCGTCACTTCGAAGCCGCGCCGGCGCAACTTGCGCCGCAGCTCGTCCTGGTTGGCCACCAGCGAGTGCCCCACCAGTTCCTTGATCGCGTTGTGACGTTGAAACTTCATATCTGCATTCCGGGCAAAGCGAAAGCGCGGCGCGCAGTAAGGCGGCCGCGCTTGAATAAATATACATCCGCTTGTATAACTATGCAAGGGCCGTTGTCCGTTCCCCCATGGCCGAATTTGTAACTTTTGATTCCCCGCCGCGAACCGCCGTTTGCGGCCTCGACAAAAAACAGAATGAGGCAGCGAAACTCCCCCCGGAACATCGCTGCTCTGCAGAATTCGCTGAAGTTTCGCGGTACTTTTTCAACAACAAAGGACGTAGAATAACGCATGGGCATCCTCAAGCGCTCATCCCCGACCCCTATTTCCGCTCCTGCGGATGCGCGTGCCGAACGGGCCGCGCTTCCCGCGCATCTGCGGGAAAGCCTCGTCGACCCGCGCTTCGACATTGATTCCTGCGGAGTCGGCTTCGTCGCCCGGCTTTCTGCCGAGCCCTCCCATGCCATCCTGCAGAAGGCACTCACCGCTCTAGCGCGCTTGGCCCACCGTGGCGCGGTCGCGGCCGACGGCAAATCGAGCGACGGCGTCGGTGTCACCACCACCGTTCCCCGCGACTGGCTCCTCGCCCAGACCGGCATCACGCTCCTCGAGTGCAAGCCGCTCGGCGTCGCCGTCGTGTTCCTGCCTGCAGACGCCGCCACGCAGAAAATCGAGCTCGAAGCCGCCCTCGCCGCCCAGGAAATCGAGGCGCTGCATTGGCGTCCCGTTCCGGTGCGTCCTGAAGTCCTTGGCGAAAGCGCCGATGCCATGCGTCCCGATATCTGGCAGCTACTCTGTACGAGCGACGATCCAGTCGCCTTCGACCGCCGCCTCTTCCTCGCGCGCAAGCAGTTCGAACGTGCGGGGCTCGGTGGCTACATCGCCAGCATCTCGTCGGCCACCATCGTCTACAAGGCGCTCTGCGCGGGCCGCCTGCTTTCTGATTTCTACCCCGACCTCGCCGATCCCGAATTCAAAACACCGCTTGCGCTCTTCCATCAGCGCTACGCCACCAATGTCTTGCCGACGTGGGACCGCGCCCAGCCCTTCCGCACGCTCGCCCACAACGGCGAAATCAACACCATCTGGGGCAATCGCGCCAACATGGAAGCCCGCGCGGCCACCATGTCGCTCGACCTGCATCCCGTCCTTAGCACCGGAGGTTCCGACTCCACTTCGCTCGACGAAATCGTTGAACTGCTTGCCAACAACGGCCGTACCGTGGGCGAGGCCGTGCGCATGATGTTGCCCCCTGCCAATCCCGGCGACAGCTCGGCGTTTCTCCAATACTGTGGCGACTGCATCGAGCCATGGGATGGTCCAGCCGCCCTTGCCTTCACCGACGGTCATCAGGTCGGCGCCATTCTTGACCGCAACGGCCTCCGCCCCTGCCGTTTTGCGCTCGATGACTCCGGCCTTGTCGTCGCCGGATCAGAAGCTGGTCTCGTTGACATGGATCCGGAGCACATCATCCACAGTGGCCGTCTCGGCCCCGGCCAGATGATCGTTGCCGACCTCGACTTCCATGAATTCTTTGAGAACGACGAAATCCTGCGCATTTACGACGCCAAGCGCCACTACCAGGACCTCATCCAGCTCGATACTCCGCTTGAAGACTCGTCCGATCCTCTGCCTTCGCCCGATCCCGTCGAGCTCAATCGCCTGCAGCGCCGCTTCGGCTATACCCGCGAAGACGTGCGCATGATCCTGCAGCCCATGGCCGTCGAAGGTAAAGACGCCGTCTGGTCCATGGGAGACGACACCGCCGTCGCTCCGCTGGCCCGCGCCCCGCGCCCGCTTTACGCATTTTTCCGTCAGCGTTTTGCTCAGGTCACCAACCCGCCCATTGATCCGTTGCGCGAGTCGGTTGTGCTCAAGATGCACACACGCCTCGGACCATGGCCGCACCTGCTTGAAACCCGCGAGCCGCTGCCCGGCCTTTCCCTGCGTTCGCCCATTCTCACTCTGGGACAGGTACACGCCCTTCGTCATGGACATCACGGCCAGGCTGAAAACATGCCGCACGCCGTTCTCACCTGCCTTTACGCGCCCGACACCACGCTCGAAGTTGCCATCGACATCCTCGCGCAGCGCGCCGTCGAACTTGTCGCCACCGGTGCCTCACTGCTCATCATTACCGATCGTGGCGCATCGCCCGAGGCCCTGCCCATCCCCATGGCCATGGCTACCGGCGCGGTCCACATGGCGCTCACACGCGCCGGCGTTCGTGCTGAAGTTGGTCTTGCCGTCGATGCTGGAGACTGCCGCGAGATTCATCACATCGCCGTTTTGCTCGGACTTGGCGCCGGAGCCGTTTGTCCCTGGCTCGCGCTGGAAACTGCCCGCAGCCTCGACCCCGCGAAAGGTGAAGAGAATCTTCTTCACGCGCTCGAACTCGGGCTCGCCAAAGTCATGTCCAAGATGGGCATCAGCGTTCTCGACAGCTACAACGCAGCCCATCTCTTCGATGCCATCGGTATCGCTCAAAACGTCGTCGACAAATGTTTCACCGGTGTTCCCGCGCCCATCGCCGGCTTCGGCTATGCGGAGATCGAAGCCTACGTTCGCCATCTCTGGCTCGGCGACGACACACCCGACGAACCATCCGAAGGCGAAGGCGCTGTAATCTCGGCGGCCAAGGTTCAGGAACTGCCCGACTACGGCTTTATCCGCTTTCGCAAAGCCGACGTGTCTGAATCCCATGCCTGGCAACCGCAGACAGTTCGCTCTCTGCAAACTGTGGTCGGATCCACCAAGCAGGGCGCAGCCCTTGCGCTCACGCCGTTTTCCGCGTTCGCATCGCAAGCCGTTGAAGCTGAGCCCACCAATCTCCGCGATCTGCTGGAGATTCGTCCGGCCGGTCCCGAGCTCGCCGTCGAAAGCGTCGCGCCCGCCAGTGACATTACGGGCAATTTCATTGCCAGCGCCATGTCCTTCGGGTCGCTTTCGCCGGAAGCACATCAGACCATCACCCAGGCCATGAACCTGCTCGGCGCCCGCTCCAACACCGGAGAGGGCGGGGAAGACCCGGCGGTTTACGCGCCCCTCGACGGTGCGCCTTCTCTGCTCAACAACAAGATCAAGCAGGTGGCCAGCGCGCGCTTCGGCGTCACTGCCGAATACCTCGCGCATGCCGAAGAACTCGAAATCAAGGTTGCCCAGGGCGCAAAGCCCGGTGAAGGCGGACAACTTCCCGGCCACAAAGTCACCGAGCTCATCGCGCGCCTGCGCCACGCGCAGCCCGGCATGCAGCTCATCTCGCCGCCTCCCCATCACGACATTTATTCCATCGAAGATCTCGCCCAGTTGATCTACGACCTCAAGCGCGTCAATCCCCGCGCCGCCGTGGGCGTCAAGCTGGTTTCAGGTTGCGGAGTGGGCACCATCGCCGCGGGCGTCGCCAAGGCCTATGCCGACTACATCGTCATCGCTGGCCACTCCGGCGGCACCGGCGCTTCGCCGCTCTCCAGCATCAAGTATGCCGGTAATCCCTGGGAACTGGGCCTCGCCGAAGCGCAACAGGTGCTCATCCATAACGGTCTACGCGGCCGTGTTCGTCTCCGCACCGATGGTGGCCTGCGCACCGCACGAGACATCGTCATGGCTGCGCTGCTCGGAGCTGACGAATTCGCCTTTGGCACTGCCGTTCTCGTGGCGCTCGGTTGCGACATGGCGCGCCAGTGTCACCTCAACACGTGCCCTACGGGAATCGCCACGCAGCGTCCTGAACTGCGTGCCAAATTCCGCGGCAAGCCTGAACATGTGGTCCGCTTCTTCGATGAACTGGCCGCGGAGATCCGCCAGCTTCTCGCCACGCTCGGCCTGCCCTCTCTTGCCGCCGCCACCGGCCGCACCGATCTGCTCGAGCAGGTTCGCTGGGATGGCGGCCTCGACCTCAAACCGCTTCTCGCCGCCACCGCGATCGCCCCCAAAACCGGAGGCCCTGCGCGCTGGATGGGTGGTCGCAACGACCGTCCAGAGGAGCATCCGCCGTTAGACAACGCCTGGGTTCAGCCGGCGCTCGAAGCCTTCAAGACCGGCCAGCCTTATCGGCTCGACTCACGCGTCACCAACGCCGATCGCACTCTCGGCGCCCGTTTGTCCGGTGAGCTCGCTCTGTTCAAGACACAGAATCCAACGGCTGCGGGATCCAATCTTTCGTTTTCTCTCAAAGGCACAGCGGGCCAATCGTTCGGCGCCTTCGTGTCTTCCGGCATAACCCTGCAACTCGAAGGGCTCGCCAACGACTTCGTTGGCAAAGGGCTCTGCGGGGGCGAACTGATCCTCAAGAGCATCGGCCGTGCCGCCCTCGAAAGCGAAAAACACACCTTGCTCGGTAATGTCGCGCTCTATGGCGCCACCAGTGGTTGGCTCTTCGCCGCGGGCCGTGCGGGCGAACGCTTTGCCGTGCGCAACTCCGGAGCGCTCGCCATTGTCGAAGGCGTCGGCGACCACGCGTGTGAATACATGACCGGCGGTCTCGCCGTGATCCTCGGATCCACGGGAATTAACTTCGGTGCCGGCATGACCGGCGGCCTCGCCTGGATCTACGATGAGGACGGCAGCTTTCTCGCGCGCACCCAGTTCCACCAGTCGTTCCTGCAACCCGAATCCTGGGCCGACCTCGATCATGCCGCGCGCCAGTCGATCCGCGAACTCGTCGAATTGCACGCCGCAAAAACCGCCAGCACGCGCGCCCGGTGGCTCTTGTCCCATTGGGAGAAAGAAGCGGAAAAGTTTGTGCGGATGACGCCGCGCCCGCAGGCTTAATCCCGACGTGAGTATTGAGCCGGCTTACGCCGCGCCCGGCTTTTTCAAACGCTTTTCGTCATACATCGCTTTGTCCGCGCGGGTAACCATGTCTTTCAGCGTCTCGCGAAAATCACTGCGCATCGTGGCATAGCCCGAACTGAAATGCAGCGTCTCAATCGATCCCGCACGTTGCTTCGCTTCGGAAGCCCGCACATTCAGGCGATCGATCGCACCTTCAATCGAACTCTCTTCAAACTGGCCCGCCACCAAAAACTCGTCGCCGCCCACGCGCCCAATCACGTCGGTCTCGCGAAAAGTGTCGGTCAGGATTCGCGCCATCTCCGCGAGCGCTGCCGAACCTGCGCTGTGACCCAGCTTGTCGTTGATCACTTTCAGATTGTCGAGATCGAAGAAGATCACCGCAAAGGGTTGTTGCGCGCGTCGGGCCATGCGCATTGCCTGTTCCGCAAGCAGGTTGAAGCCTCGCACGTTGTGCAAGCCCGTCAGTTCATCGCGCAGCGACAGATTCTGGATCTCGCCCTGCATGCCATTGATGCGCGATCCAAGCCAAAAAAGAAGCCCGATACCCAGCACCGTCCCCGCTGCCGTCAAGATTGCCGGCGCATACTGGGCTGCAAGCAGATGCGTACTGCCCAGCCGGGCTCGCGCCACTTCGCGCAGCGGCGGCAAAAAAAGCATGATGGGCGTCCAGGCACGCGCCAGCCGGCTTCCCAGTCCATACCCTAGAAAGATGCGGAACAAACCCTGGTCCGATCGTCGCAGGACCACCGCAACTGTCAGCAGCACCAGGCACAGCAGCGTCTCGCCCGAGACCATCCCGTGGTTCGCCGCTCCCGGAATCCCGACCTGGGCAAAAAGTTCCGCGGAACACAACATCAAAACCAGAAAGCAAAGAATCGTGGTGAGAATGTCCCCCACCCGAATCAAAAACATCCCTTCGGCGGATGCCAGCAAAATAATCGCTGCAATCAGAAAGAGCGCCAGCGGCGGAGCCGGAGAAAGCGCCGGTTGCTGCATCCGCACACCGTTTGTATCCGAAAGAAACGCCGGAAAGGCAATCGAGAGGATAAACATCCGTGACAGGAAGTCGAAAGCTGCTTCGCACGCAGCCACCACGGCAAGGGCCTTGGCCAGCCGATGCAGCAGCAGCGACCGTTCCGGCTCCGCTAGGAAAAGCGCCACGGCGCATAACAGGCACGCAGTCGCCGTAGACGGCCGTGTGCGCAGCAGTACATCGGGAATCCATTCGTGCGCGTGTGCCCATCCCTGACTGAGCAGGACGATCAGCGCAATCTGTCCGACTAAAATCAGGCCAACCTGTTGCACAAAAAACAAGTGGTGCAGCAAGTTGGGATCTTGGTGATTCGGCGGCAGATTAGAGTTGCGATCTCGCATTTCAATTTTGCGCGTACGGAGTCCTGCGCGCACAACCTCTTTACTCCTGGGGAGACGAGTCTTTTATAGCAGCCTGAATCTTGCAAAGATAGGTCACTTTTGGTCACACGCACCATCTCACGCAATGGGTGTTTTTGTGCCGTCCCGTGACCTCCAATGCCTTGTGGTACTTCATTCTCCACCGAGCACACGTCTCCTCTGCGCTGTTACACTCTCCCCTGGCTGCGCTTTTCTTAAATCCACGGTTCGGCGCGCCAAAAAACATGATGAAATCCTCTCCGCTTACTACTATTAATGACCTTTTTCTTCGTGTTGCCGAGGCAGCCAACTCCCGCGCCGTGCTATGGCAGGACGAGTTCGGCCAATGGCAGCCGATTTCTTCGACCCAGATCTACCAGCGCGTCCGCAAACTGGCGGAAAACTTCCTCGCCTGGGGTGCCGCCAAGGGTTCGCGCATTGCCCTCATCAGCGAAAATCGCTGGGAATGGGCGGTAACGGACTTCGCCGTCCTCGCTATTGGCGCGGCCGACGTACCCATCTATCCCACGCTCACCGGGGAACAGATCGCCGTGCTCATCCGCGATGCTGGCTGCAAAATCGCCATCGTCTCCACGCGTCAGCAATTCGACAAGCTCAACGCTGTCCGCAGTCAGACCGGCCTCGAACGCATCGTCATCATGGACTCCGCCGCGCCGCCCGAAGGCGCCGTCGCCTTCAGCGAATTGATCGCAGGTGCTGACGATCATGGCGCAGAGCGTGACCCCGTCTTCGACGCACTGGTCCGTTCTGTCGAACCCGCCGACTTAGCAACCCTTATCTACACCTCCGGCACCACCGGCGAGCCCAAGGGCGTCATGCTCACCCACGGCAACATCGCCACCAACCAGAACGTTGCCGCCAAAGATGTTCCGTTCGATGCCGCCGACGCCTGCATCTCTTTTCTCCCGCTGTCGCACATCACGGCGCGCGCGCTCGATTACGTCATGTACTCCGTCGGCGCTCAAATCGTCTATTGCTCGCAATTCGACAAGCTTCCGCAATCCATGAAAGACGTGCGCCCCACCGTCTTCGTCGGCGTCCCTCGCGTCTATGAGAAAATACGCCAGGCCGTCGAGCTCAAATCCTCCGTCTCGCCTGTCAAAAAGCGCATTCTCAACTGGGCACTCCGCACCGGTGCCAAGCATCAGGATGCGGTCTACTCCGGCCGCCGTCCCAACACTGTCAATTGGAAGATCGCTTTCAAGCTGGTCTATGGAAAGGTGCGCGAAGCCTTCGGCGGCCGCGTCCGCGTTTTCGTCTCCGGCGGCGCGCCGCTCGGCATCGACACCGCCCGTTGGTTTGCCTCCGCCGGCATCGCTGTGTGGGAGGGCTACGGTCTCACCGAAACATCACCGGTCGTCTCCCTGAACACCCCCGCCGGTCAGCGCATGGGCTCGGTCGGCAAACCCATGCCCAACGTCGAGCTCAAATTCGCTGAAGATGGCGAACTGCTCCTTCGCGGTCCATCCATCTTCCCCGGTTATTGGCGAAAGCCTGCCGCCAACACCGAATGCTTCGACGCGGAAGGATTTTTCCGCACCGGCGACATCGGCCACCTCGACGCCGACGGCTTCCTCTACATCACCGACCGCAAGAAAGAACTCCTCAAGACCTCCGGCGGCAAACTCGTCGCTCCGCAGCCCATCGAAAACAAGATTCAGAACAGCCGCTTTGTTGGAATGGCCGCGCTCGTGGGCGACAAACACAAATTTATCTCTGCGCTCATCTCGCCCAACTTCGTCGCCCTCGAAGACTGGGCCGCGCAGCAGAACATCCCAGCCAACAATCGCGCAGAGCTGGTCGCCGATAGCCGCGTCACGGCGCTTTACGCAGAAGTCGTCCGCGAAGCAAACCAGGGCCTCGCCAACTTCGAAACCATTAAGCGCTTTCGTGTGGTTCCCGATGAATGGTCGCAGGAGACCGGCGAACTCACGCCATCCATGAAGCTCAAGCGTCGCGTCCTTACTGCCAGGTACGCGAGTGAGGTCGCCGCACTCTACGCGGACGAAGCAACCGCACGCGCCGAATAGGCGAGTTTGCGGTCGACCAGTCCCGCCGCAGTAAGAGCCGCTTGCTCCACATTGTCTGCAGTGCGCGAAAGAACGGCGCGCCCCATGCCCCCATGGCCAGAATCGCGCCAAACAAAATCACCGCGTCAATGCTCAGGCGTCCCGACCGGTTCCAGTAGGCATCCGGCTCCAGGTTCAGCCACAGCGAAAACTCATCGAGCGTCAACGCCGCGCCCACGCCATAACTCACCGTCATCAGCCGGCTGAAAAAAATCGCCGTTGGCGAGTGCGACCGGCCCAGGTCCAGTAGCCACCCATAACCCACCAGCAGCAGGATCAGGATCCCCCATACCAGGTGATGAATATGGAGACCCCGCACCGTTACCCACTCAAACGGTCCGCGGTTGTGAATCACCAGGCTCACCAGCAGCCGCACGCCCAGAAATGTAATCAGGAAGGATACCGACGCGATGAACATGCGCCGCCGCGGCCGATCGGGAATCGTCGACCGAATCAGAAATCCCAGCCGCGTCAATTGCAGCAGTACCAGCAGCACCACAACAACCATGCTGGCAAACACCAGCAACAGCAGTGCTCCCGTTCCAGGCATAACTCCCATTCAATCATCCTAAGTCCCTATTGCCAAAGAACGAAATGCTTTGCCGACTCCACTGCAGACTCGAGTGAGCGCGGTCACGATTCCGCTTTACAGTGCCGGAGTACACTGTTAATGGTGTCAGGCCCGGCAATCGCTTGGGTCTCGCCCCCATCATGGGACATTCTCCCGACCCGGCCTTGGGGCGCGCGCCAAATCGATCAGGAGAAATCTGCAATGCGAGTTGCTTTGTTGACCGGTGGCGGCGATTGCCCCGGCTTGAATGCGGTGATTTATGCCGCCGTGCGCAAGGGCATCCAGACCTACGGCGACGAGTTCATCGGCTTCCTCAATGGCTGGCGTGGCGTACTCGATAACAATTGGATTCCGCTTACCCTCGAAAGCACCGATGGCATCCAGCTCAAGGGCGGTACCATCCTTCATTCCTCCCGCACCAATGTCAAAAAAATCCCCGGTGGCATCGAGAAGGTGCAGGAAGTCCTCAAGGCCAACAAGATCGACGCCCTCATCGCGCTCGGCGGCGACGACACCCAGTCCGTCACGCTCTTTCTCAGCGAAAACGGCGTTCCCAG
>DATHMP010000008.1:0-127738 GCA_035487015.1 Occallatibacter sp.
CAGTGGTTTACGTCTTCGCGTATCTGCTCGCCCTTATCGGAATAATAGCCGGCGCCGCCGTAGGGAGTAAGCGTCGCGCCCAGCGCCTTCATGCCGTGCTCGTGCGCCGCGTCGGCAATCTGCTTTAGCCCGTTCTCGAGTTGATGCGCTGTCACCAAATCTTCCGGCCCATCTAACTCTGCCAGGCGCCCGATATCGTTAATGCTCTCGAGCACGATGACGTACCTCGCGCCACTCTGCGCCAGCACATCGCGATCGATGCGCGCTACGGCAGCCGGCCCGTAGCCCGTGTTCAGAACGCGATTGCCGCCAATGCCTTCATTCAGGACTCCCACGTTCTCGAGGCCATGTTCCTGCTTCAGCCGCGCGGCAAGGATATCGGGCCAGCGCAGGTTCGCATTTTTCTTCGACAAAGCGCCGTCGGTGATCGAGTCGCCCAGCGTCACAATCGCCCGCGCGCCCTCGGTTGCCTGCACATCCACGCCGTCCAGGAAATACCACGAGCGAAGCGTCGTGGCATCCATCAGCGTGGCAGCGGCTGCGACATCGCCGTTCGCCATGTAGTTGTCCTGATCGGCGAAGTCATGAAAGGTCTCTTTGCTCATCACCTGCGACGGAAGGTAAAAACTGATCGCCACGTCCGACAGTGGATCGGTCGCAAAATCCACCGCGTCGGAATAGGCGACTGCGCCCGGAGCAATACGCACCGTGGTCTCGCCGCCGAAAGTGACCACATGATCCGTGCCGGCCTTTGTCGCATCGGCCCCCGCGCTCACCGCCGCATGGACATCGCCCAGCGTCAGCGGTTCGAGTCCAAACTCATTGGTGAAGCGCAGCCGCAGCTGTTTTCCGCCAATCGAGATGTGAACCACCTCGCGCAGCGTAGTCGCACTGAACGCCTGCACGCGAAACCCGCCATCGGCCAGCATGGGCGCGGTGGCCCAGGTGCCCACCCACTGGGGAGCACGTGCGCCCTGGCCGAAGCCCAGGCTGCCACCTGCAGCCAACACAAATAGAACCAATCCGAATCCGCAGAACCGCTTCAGCATTGCTCGGGAATCCTCCAGATAAATGGGTAAACGCGCGCCACTCTTGCGACCGCTACCAAGCATAGCCGACCCGGGTCCGAATCTCTGATTCCGGGCGGTTTGGCTCTTCTCGGGCGCACAATCCCAGGGGCACTTTGGGTGATTTGCATCACAGTATACTCAGAGTTAAGGCCTTAAGGTTGTGAACGGTATGCATCTGCTTTGGCTCCGAGTCGCGGCCATCCTCTACGCGGCAGCAGGCTACGCAATCTTCCCCGCGGTCCTCAACTCTTCGGAGCGCGCACGCCGGTGGTGTGTCCACCTAGGCGGCATGGCCTTCTTCTTCCATTTTGTATCCGTCGTAGAAATGCTGGCATTGAATCACCGCCTCGTCCCGGCCGGCGCTCGCGAAACCGAATCGCTCTTTGGATTCCTGATCGCCGGGCTGTTCTTTCTTGCCTGGTGGCTTTATGACGCCATCTCTCTGGGCATCTTCGCCTTACCCGTAACCTTCTTCCTTGTCTTTGTTCCCGCTCTCGGCACCGCAGGCTACACATTTCCTTCGCAGGGCGTGCGCACCAGCTGGCTTGTCGCGCACATCTTTGCTTTGCTGGCCGCTTATGCCGGTCTGGGATTCAGCCTGCTCGCCTCCGTTCTCTATCTCGTGCAGGAGCGCCGTCTCAAGTCAAAAATCAAACCCGGCCAGGACACTTGGTGGGCTCCGCTGGACTGGCTGCCGCCCCTCGATACCCTCGAGCGCCTTGCCCATGCCATGCTGCTCTTCGGCTTTCCCTGCATGACCGTCGGCCTGCTGCTGGGCGCGGTCCTCGTGCAGGAAACCTCGCTCGGAGCTGCCTACTTTCTCGATCCCAAGGTGCTGGCTTCGTTTGGCATGTGGGGCCTCTACGTTCTGCTCATCTTCTTGCGCAAAAGCGCCGGCCTGCGCGGACGCAGGGCCGCGTATCTTTCAGGCGCCGTGCTCGTCCTGATGTTGGCTGTTTGGGCCGCCAACATGGTCAGCCACGTCCATAGGTTCGGTGCCCCATGACGCTCGCGCTCATCGGAGTCAACCACAAAACGGCCCCCATCGAGCTGCGCGAGCGCATCGCGATTTCGCGCGATGAGCTACCTGACACGACGCGCGCCCTTGCCGCGCAGCCCGGCGTATCGGAATGCATGATCATCTCCACCTGCAATCGTGTGGAGATCGTCGCCTCCATCGAGTCGCCTTCGACGGACCTCGCCGGTTTTCTGCATCGCCAGTTCGGATTCGATCCGGCGCTGCTAAGCGCGCACATTTATCAGCATTACGATCAGGAAGCCGTACGTCATCTCTTCCGCGTCGCCGCCAGCCTCGACTCCATGGTGGTGGGCGAACCGCAGATCCTCGGCCAGGTAAAAGAAGCTTTCGCCGTCGCCCGCGCCAGCGGCACGGTCGGCGGCCAGCTCGAGCATCTGCTGCAGTCGGCCTTCGCTGCCGCCAAGCGTGTGCGCAGCGAAACCGAAATTGGTTCGAACTCCGTCTCCATCGCGTCGGTCGCCGTTGAACTGGCCCGCAAAATCTTCGGATCGCTCCAAGGCCGCACCGTGTTTCTCGTCGGCGCAGGAAAAATGTCCGAGCTTGCCGCACGTCACCTGGTGCAGCAGGGCGCCGGAGCCATTCTCGTCACCAATCGCACCATGGAGCGCGCACGGCAGCTGGCAGAACCCTTCAATGGCCGCGTCATTCCATTCGACAAGCTGCACGAAACCGCCGCTGAAGCCGACATCATCATCAGCTCCACCGGCGCGCCGCATCCCATCTTCCGCCGCGAACACGCGCAGGCTTTTCTGCATCGCCGCCGCAACCGGCCCATGTTCTTTATCGACATCGCCGTTCCGCGCGACGTCGATCCCGCCGTCAACGATCTCGAAGGCATCTTCGTTTACGACATCGACGACTTGCAGCAAGTGGCCGCTTCGCACATGGAAGAGCGCAGCCGTCAGGCGGGCGACGCCGAATCCCTCGTTGCTGAAGAAGTGGAGCGCTTCCACCAGCGCCGCCGCGCCGTCAATGTGGCGCCCGCAATCGTCAGCCTGCAGCGCCAGGCCGAGGAGATTCGCCTCAACGAGATGAAGCGCATGCACGCCAAGCTCGGCACACTGAGCGAAGAGCAGCTTGCCGCCATCGAGACCCTGACCCGCGGCCTTGTGAACAAGTTCCTCCACCCGCCCATGCAAGCGCTCAAGCAGGCTGCTCGCGAAAACGATTCAACGCGCGTTGAAGCGCTGTGCGAAACATGGTCGCTGCCGTCGGTCGCTCCCGCAGAAGAAGAGAAGCCCATCGCAGCGCAATCGGAACCCCAGAAGTCCGAACTCGCGCATGTCGACGAAACCAGCGCCGTAGGTGGAAAATGAATCTCCGCATCGGCAGTCGCGGCTCGCAGCTCGCTCTCTGGCAAGCCAATCACATCGCCGCGCTCCTGCGTGCGCAGGGCCATCAAGTCGAAATCGAAATCATTAAGACCACAGGGGACCGCCTGCAGGAAGTCACCTTTGCGCAAGTCGGGTCAAAGGGCATGTTCACCAAGGAGATTGAAGAGGCCCTCGCTGCGGGTCGCGTCGATCTTGCCGTGCACTCGCTGAAAGATCTGCCCACCGAATTGCCGTCAGGTTTCGCGCTGGCCGCGACACCGACGCGTGTCGATCCCCGCGATGTGCTTGTCTCGGCGAAATACGCGAACCTTGCTACACTGCCTCAAGGCGCCAAAGTGGGCACAAGCAGCCAGCGCCGTCGCGCTCAATTGAAAGCACTGCGGCCCGACATTGAGGCCGTAGAATTTCGCGGCAATGTCGACACGCGGCTGCGCAAACTCGCCGAGGGCACGGTCGATGCGATTCTTCTCGCCGCCGCCGGTCTCGATCGGCTCCAAAAGACCGAGTGGGTTCGCGAACGGCTTGAGCCCGAGCAGTTCTGTCCCGCTGCCGGCCAGGGCTCACTGGGAATCGAAACGCGGCTCGGCGATGACGCGACCATCGCGGCGCTGGCATTTCTCAATGACGAGGCCACACGCTTCGCGGTCACTGCAGAGCGTGCCGCTCTTGCCGCCCTCGGCGGAGGCTGCCAGGTGCCCATCGGCGTCCACTGCCGTCTGCGCCAAGAGCAGGGAAGCGAAGCGTCCTACGATGAGATTTACGGCGTGGTTGCCGATCCCGCAACGGGAAATGTGGTGCGCGTCTACCAACGCGAGCCGAAGGCTTCAATCGGCGCGGAGGCCCTGGGCAAATTGATCGCTCAGCGGCTTCTCGATGCCGGCGCCGGCCCGCTACTCGCCGCCGTCGGCGGAGTCGCGCAGTGAGCGAGCAGCCGCTCGCGGGACGCCGCATCTTCGTAACGCGCGGCGCAACACAGGCACCCAAACTCAGCGACTCGCTTCGCGCCCTCGGCGCCATCCCTGTCGAAGTGCCGGTACTCGAAATCGTCCCGCCTGCAAGCTACGAGCCGCTGGACGATGCAATTCAAAATCTGGATCGATACGATTGGCTCATCCTCACCAGCACCAACACCGTTCACGCTCTCGTCGAGCGCATTGCTTATCTAGGCATCGTCGCTCCTGCATCGTCGCCGCAAATCGCCGCCATTGGCTCGGCAACCGCAGAAGCCGCCCGCGATGCCGGAATGAAAGTCAGCCTGACCCCCAAGGACTACGTCGCCGAGTCTCTCGTCGACGCTCTGCAAGACCAGATCGCCGGCAAGCGCGTGCTCCTAGCCCGAGCCGCCATCGCTCGTGACGTCATCCCCGATGCCCTCCGTGCCGCCGGAGCCACCGTCGACGTTGTGGATGCCTACAGGAACGTGTTGCCGCTGGAAGCGCCCGCACAACTCCAAGCCGCGCTGGTCAACGGTCTCGATGCTGCCACATTTACCAGCTCGTCCAGCGTCACGCATCTTGCCGAAGCGGCCGAAAAGGCCGGTATACCGTTTCCGCTCACGGGTGTTCCGGCCATCTCCATCGGACCCATCACATCGCAGACATTACGCGAGGCCCATTGGCCGCCCGTTGCAGAAGCCGATCCGCACGACATTCCCGGCCTCATTGCCGCAGTCAAAGCTTTTCTCTCTGCCTGTTGAGCAAAGATTTTCCGGTAAGAGTCCAAAAATCTTGAGCTAATGGCTAGGAGCGTGCGGCTGCCTCACGAACTCCACGTCTTGTCTTCCGAGTGGCACAGCGTCTCCAGCGTGCATTCATGGCACTTCGGCTTGCGCGCAATGCAGACTTGCCGTCCGTGATGAATCACCTGGTGCGAAAAGCGGATCCAGTGATCTTTCGGTAAAATCTGCATCAATTCCTGTTCCACCTTTTGTGCCGTGTCGCCCTTGGCCAGGTCCAGCCGATGCGCAATGCGAAAGACATGCGTGTCGACTACCACGCCTTCCGCTTTGCCAAACGACACGCCGAGCACCACGTTCGCCGTCTTGCGCGCCGCCCCCGGAACGGTAATCAATTCGGCCAGCGTCTCCGGAACCTTGCCGCCAAATTCCCTGGTAATCTTCTCGGCCGCGCCTTTGATCGACTTGGCCTTGTTGCGAAAAAAGCCCGTGGTGCGAATCAGGTTTTCCAGCTCCGGCAGCTTCGCCTTGGCCATGGCGGCCGGAGTGGGGAAGCGCTTGAACAACTCCGGCGTCACCATGTTCACGCGCACATCGGTGCACTGCGCGCTCAGGATCGTCGCCACCAGCAGCTCCCACGGTGTCTTGTGATGCAGCGCGCATACCGCATCGGGATACGCCTCATCGAGCGTCTTCAGAATCGCGGCCACACGCTCCGGCGCAAGATCGTTGTTCCGGGCGCGCGCCGACCCCTTAGCCGCTGCCTTCTTCGCAAAACCCTTCGTTTGAGGCCTGATCGTTGGTGCCTTTTTCGCAGCTTTCTTCGTCACCATGGTCTCGAATCCCGTTCACAGCTTCCCATCCAGCCAACCGCTCAGCTTCTCCACCGGCAAGCGCACGCCCAGGTAGAATTGCCCGAACAGCGCATACACCGCGCTCACTTCATCAAAGCGCATCTCGTAAATCAGCTTTTTGAAGACCACCGGATCTTCGGCAAACAGATCCACGCCCCACTCCCAGTCATCCATCCCGATCGATCCCGAGATAATTTGCTTCACCACATCGCCGTAGCGCCGCCCGATCATTCCGTGTTCGTGCATCATGCGCTGGCGTTCTGCAAACGGAACCGAGTACCAGTTCACCTGCTCGCCGCGCTTGCGATCCATGGGATAGAAGCAGAGATACTTCGCTTCAGGAACCGCCGGCCACAACCGCGGCTTCATTGCTTCCGCTCCGCGCTTCATGCTGGCGTCCACTTCTGCCTGCCACTCTGGCGAAAAGGTCGCCGCTCCTTTAGCTGCGGCTGCCTCATACGTTTTGCGGCTCGATTCGTAAAGGCCCAGCTCCACCACCGAAACGTAAGAATGCTTGAGTTCCAGAAAGTCGTACAGCGCCGTTTGCGCCAGGTCCAGCTCCACCTGGTTCAGCGTCTCAAAGGACTCGCGAAAATGCACCAGGATCAGATCGCCCTTGTGTCCCAACTGCGAATAGAGGCCTGTCCGAACTTTTCCCTCCGCGTCCTTCTCCAATTTCCCGAGCGCACTCACAAACTGATCGACAATCTTCTTGCGTTCGCCGTCCGCGCAGGACCTCCATTTCCCCCAGTCAAACCGGAAGAACTGATGGAGCATTGCAGAGCCTTCAAGCGTCAGCGGAACCGGAGGAAAATCAGCCAACTTCATCACCTTTTATCTTTCTTGGAATCACCTTTATCCTATCAACCAGCTCCTTTCGCTTGAGTGCCATAAATCACTCGCTTTCGGGCTGGAAACTCCGCCATCCCCGTCATTTCGCGGGCCGCAACCTGCCTCCAACCCCGCCCTATATACTTGTTGAGGCCATTCATGAGCGAACGCATTCTTGCAGTTCTTGTTCAATTCATCACGCACGTCATCGACATGGGCGGCTACGCGGGCGTAACTGCGCTTATGGGCATCGAGTCGGCCTGCATCCCGCTCCCTTCTGAAATCATCATGCCGTTCGCCGGATACCTGGTCTATCTCGGCCACATGCAGCTCATCTGGGCCGCGACCGCCGGCGCCATCGGCTGCAACCTCGGCAGCGTGGTCGCTTACTGGATCGGCGCAAAAGGCGGACGTCCGCTCGTGGAACGCTACGGACGCTGGGTTCTCATGAGCCACCACGACCTGGACCGTATGACGCAATTCTTCGATAAGTACGGTTCCATCACTGTGCTGCTCGGTCGTCTCCTGCCCGTAGTCCGCACGTTCATTGCATTCCCTGCCGGCATCGCCAAAATGCCGCAGCTCAAGTTTCACATCTACACATTTGTCGGGTCGTGGCCTTGGTGTTTCGCCCTGGCCTACGCCGGCATGAAACTCGGCGAAAAGTGGCACACCGATCCGCGCTTCGAGCAGGCGTTTCACCGCTTTCATCTCGCTGTCGAGATTGCGCTCGTCATCGGAATCATCTGGTTTGTGTGGTCGCATCTCGATCGCCGGCGCGAAAACAGCGCAGCACTTGCAGGACACGAGGATTAAGGTGCTCCGTCAGACAGGCGCCGACGCGCCGGTACAATTCGGTTCTTTCGGGGTGGATGTACTTTCCCCGGCAAGCAAAGGAAGGATAGGAGAGCAATGAGTACTGAACAACAAGGCGGCCAGAATACCGGAGCCCCCGCGGACTGGTCTTCGTCCGAGGGGCGGCAGACCGCCGTTGAGCCCGCGAAGGGCAAGCTGGGAATTATGGTCGTCGGCCTCGGCGCCGTCGCCACCACGTTTATTGCCGGAGTTGAGGCAGTCCGCCGCGGGGTCGCGAAGCCCATCGGCTCGCTCACGCAAATGGGCACCATCCGCCTGGGCAAACGCACCGACAACAATTCCCCCAGGATTAAGGACTTCGTTCCCTTGGCCGACTTGAACGATGTGGTCTTCACCGGCTGGGACATCTTCGAGGACAACGTCTACGAGTCCGCCGCGCATGCCAAGGTGCTCGACAAAGATCTGGTCGAGCAACTCAAGCCTTTTCTCGAAACCATCAAGCCCATGCCTGCGGTTTTCGATCAGTATTATGTGAAGCGCCTGCACGGCACGCACGTTAAAAAAGGCAAAAACAAAAAAGATCTCGCCGAGCAGGTACGCGCCGACATTCAGGCGTTCAAGAAAACCGTCGATCGCGTCGTGATGATCTGGTGCGGTTCGACGGAAATCTTTCTGGAACCCACTGCCGTCCACCAGTCCATCGAAGCCTTTGAAAAGGGTCTTGAAGCCAGCGACATCGGCATCGCACCCTCGCAAATCTATGCCTATGCGGCACTCTCTGAAGGCGTGCCCTTTGCCAACGGCGCACCCAACCTGACCGTCGACGTGCCGGCCATGATCGAGTTGTCCAAGAAGAATGCGGCTCCCATCTGCGGCAAGGACTTCAAGACCGGTCAGACCTTTATGAAGACCGTCCTTGCTCCGGCCTTCAAGGCCCGGCTGCTCGGGGTGTCTGGCTGGTACTCAACCAACATCCTCGGCAACCGCGATGGAGAAGTTCTCGACGATCCCGAATCCTTCAAAACCAAGGAAGAGTCCAAGCTCGGTTCGCTCGAATACATCTTCCAGCCCGAACTCTATCCCGACCTCTATAAAGACATCTTTCACAAGGTCCGCATCAACTACTACCCGCCGCGTGGAGACAACAAGGAAGGCTGGGACAATATCGACATCTTTGGCTGGCTCGGCTACCCGATGCAGATCAAGGTCGATTTCCTTTGCCGCGACTCCATCCTCGCCGCGCCCATAGCCCTCGACCTGGTCCTCTTTCTCGATCTCGCCAAGCGCACGCCGTCTCTCAAGTCCATCGGCATTCAAGAGTGGCTGAGCTTCTATCTCAAGTCTCCGCAGACGCGCGAGGGGCTCTACCCCGAGCACGATCTCTTCATTCAATCCATGAAGCTGAAGAACACGCTACGCCACATCATGGGCGAAGGCCTCATCACCCACCTCGGCCTGGAATACTACGACTAAGCTCGCCCTCGGGGACCACTCCTTAGAATTTTGAACCGCATTGCACAGCCCCATCTCCGGATGGGGCTTTTATTTTGTATATCTAGGTGCCCACGGGCCGCGCGCTTCATCCTTGCCGTGCTGTCTTGTGCTCCCGCGCCAGGGGCTTCTTTCAAGTCCCCAAATCTTTGCCGCAATGCAAAAACGGGCGTCTGGTTGTCGAGTTTTCACCCCGCAAGCAGATCGCCCGTTTTCAGTTAAACATAAGGTTTTGGATTCGACCTACTTGGACTTCGCAGGCTGATTCGCAATGATCAGGCTCGAGATTTTCGTGTATGTCGCGGCCGGAACAATGCTCTTGGTCTTCAACTGTGTCTTGTTCGCGTAGGGGCGTCCGGCAATGATTTTCTGTGCGTAGACATCGCCGACACCCGGCAGTGCCTTCAACTGATCGGCGGTTGCCGAGTTGATATCGACCAGGTTGGATGCCGGAGCAGCTTTGGCTGTCGCCGGCTTGCTCTGCGCCTGGGCCATGGGTACGAATCCGAGCAACGAACACGCAACCACGCTCAGAATGAGGGATGTGAGACGGGAAACTTTCATACGTTCTCCTTGTTCGTCCTTGCAAGTTAACGGAATTGCGATTCCGCTTCGTTCAAATTCTTCGCGGCCGCGCTGCCACATCGCGAGCGCAATCAGCGTCCTGCGGCCGCTGCATCTGCCTGCTTATTTCAGGAAACCTTCAGCAGCGCCGAGCAGGCCGCCGAGTCCGCCCGCCGCCGCCGGCTGATCGCCCGACGCGGTCTGTCCACCGCCGAGCACCGAACCGACCATGCCCTGAAACTCGGGCGGCACCTTGCCCCTCACGTACTCCAGGACTGCATTTTCGGCTGACTGTGCCTGATCGGGGCTCAGGCCCACTTTCTCTTGCAGCAATTGCGCAATCTCACCCATGTCGTTCTCCAATCGATAAGGAATATTTGCTGCAGCCGGATTTTCCACGAAAAGGCAACCGCCAGCACACTGGAACGAACCGAACCGCTCGACAAGCATACTCTGCCGGTCCCGCGTTTTGGCAATACGATTTCTATCGTGCGCCTTCGATTTTCATCGCCAGGTCATACTCGGTTGAACCGATCCGCACTCGGTGTCCGCAAACCCTTTGCCGCGGCGTGGATGCGCTACCATGCGAAGGAGCGATGACAACTGAATCGGCCATTCCCGCGTTGTCGTGCCTCAGCGGTTCCGTGCAGGTGCTCATCCAGTTCGATGTCAGCGAAGAGCTCAAGCTCGATCTATTGCAGCACGCGGTCAACGCCCGCACGCAACAGCAGCCCAGCATGAAACACGCTGCCCCGGCCTACGTGCGCTACCATCGGCCACCGGTTATCGGACCGCTCGAATCGCTCGTCCTGGAGAGCGGAGAACGGCTCGAGGGCGAGGTCAAGTATTACGACTACGGTGTCGTCAGCGTGAGTTATCAGCTCCCATTTTCCGGCGATTGGGAGAGCCTTGTGCGCATCGCCAGCCGCTGGGTTTGGGACGTGGACTTTCCCTCGCGTGTCGAGCCCATCGTTCGCCAGAAACTCGAAAATGCCGGCAAGGCCATGGTTAAGCCTTATGCCCGCTGGCTCAGCGAAGACTATTTCATTTTTCATGTGCGTGAAATTACCGGCTCGCCCAATGGAGCAGATTTGATTCGCGACCACGGCCGCGAAATTGCCCAGGTGGTTCGCGGCGACAAGCTCAACCTTTCTGAAGGCGAAATGCGCGAGGTTTTGCAATCGCAAATCTCTTACTACGCCGGAGATCTCGCGGTCATTGGTTGGAATGCCGCGTTCGTCTTCGACAGTATTGCCGGCGCCGAAACTTCGATCCAGCTTCTCGAATACGCCAATTCACAGCTCCTCGAGTTTCGTCACTACGATGAACTGCTGACCGCAATCCTCGACAGTGTGTATGACCTGCTGGGTCAGAAGACCGGTTACTTCGCGCGCTGGGGACTGGCACGTTCCGCCACAAGCCTGCAAACCGTCCTGCTTGATGTGGCCGAGCTTACTGAACGCGCCGACAACGCCATCAAGTTCCTCAGCGACATGTTCGCAGCCCGCTTTTACAAGTTGGCTGCGGCCAAAGTCGGCGTGCCCGACTACAAGGCGCTGGTGGCGCAGAAGCTCAAGACAGCCGAAGACCTCTATGACTCGATGGTCGAGCAATTCAACCAGAGCCGCGGCTTCTTCCTCGAAGTCACTGTCGTGCTCATCCTGCTGATCGAACTGGTTTTCCTCTTTAAAGGAAAACCGTTCTAGCGTCGAGTTTCACGCGCCCTGCGCGCATTGCAATGCTGCGCACTCGCCTTGAGATCCCGGGGTTCTGCGGTGTCCCGCGCGCATGAGACTTTCAACGACCGGTCTCCGCGACCCAGCCAGCCTACGCCGCGGCTGCCTCGGCAAGGCGTCGCACCGTCAGCACAGTGATGTCGTCCTCCTGGCCAAACTCCCGCGCCGCATCGGCAATGTAGAACGCCGATTGATTGCTGAGATTGTGCACTCTCTCAAACCCAAACAACTCTCCCGAGGGTTCACGAGCTTCGACTACGCCATCCGACATCAGCAGCAGCCGGTCCCCGGGATGGAGATAGAGCCGCACCTCTTCGTAATGCTGGTCAGGGATTGCGCCCAGCGGCAGCCCACCCGGCAGCAGAATTTCCTGGCTGTTCAGGTAGGGCGGCAGATGTCCGGCGTTTGAAATCACCAATTCGCCGTCGGGCCCAAACCACAAGGCCTGGCAGGTCGTCAGGCTCTCGCTTCCCGTCAGCACCCGGTTCAACCCTTCCAGAATCTTGGCAGGTCGCGTCTCGGGATTGCGCCGCATCGCGCCCATCAGCATCGATACGTTCATCGCCGCCTGCAATCCGTGCCCGGCTACGTCGCCAATAATCACCAGCAGGCCGCCGTCCTTGAATGGCTGAATGTGGAAGAAATCTCCACCCACTTCGGTTGCAGGGTTGTAGACCGAGTCCACCTCGTAACCGGGAGTCTCCGGCCGTTCCTGCGGAATCATCAACTCCTGCACGCTGCGTGCTGCCGCAAGTTCGCTCTTGGCGCGCTCCTGGTCATGCTGGATGCGAAGGAAACGCACAAAAATGATGAGCACAATCGCCAGCAATCCCGTGAAGTCCGCAATTGCCGAGAAGTGAATGGGCACGGGGCCGGCCTGAATCGTCAGTGGTGATCGATACATGTGGCCCGACGCTTCGTTCAATCCGCCCATCATGATCGGTTCCACAATGCCCACCATCGTCAGCAGCAGCGGAATTAAGAGCAGACCCGCCTCGAAGTTGCGCCGCAGCGTTGCCGAGATCAACGTGATAAAGATGAACAGTCCCCACCCGATCATCCAAAACAAGCTGCCCACCACGACGATGCCCAGCGACAGCAGGATGGCCATCCCGTGACCGCCCAGCAGCAACGTCACAGGCCCAATGCAGGCCAGCAGCGGAGCCGTCCAGCGCAACGCGCGGATGTACCAACGTTTCGTGTTCAGTTCCAAAAACGCGATAAGGAATTCAAAGTAGATGTAGGCCGAGATGGCCACCAGCTGCGCCCAGATTGCCAGGTACCAGAGCTGATCGAGCCGCGCCAGGCTTCCCGCCAGATCGATGAACCCGATCGGCGCCTGCAGGAACTCGTGCAATGCCAGCCACAAATATTCTTTGTGTCCGCGCTGTGTGAAATAGAGCGCCAGAAGAAACAGCGACAGCACCGTGAACAGAACGGCATTCACCAATCGCGGCAGGCGCTCCAGCAGGCTTCGCAAAAACCACAAATCCCACGAGCGCCGAAGATCCTCAGGATTCCCAATACGGAACGTTCGCTTCGCAAAAAAGCCGGTATACGCGTAAAAGCCAAACGGGATATAGATGGTGCGGACCGCCAGGGTCACGTTCGATTCGTTGGCCGCGACGTTCAGATGATAGAGCCGCGAAATCTCTTCGTATTTGAAGGTCGCATCGCCATGCGGACCCTCCGGCTTGATCAGCTGTCCATTCGCATACACGTCCAATCCTGGGCCTGAAGCGCCCAGCGTCATGCTCGTGGCCTGAGTCACTGGCAATTCGATCAGCAGGGAGACCGGCCCGTGATTGGGCGCCAGTTTCAGATGCACTCTGAACCAGATAAACGGGCGTCTGTGGCCCGAAGGCGGCTCATCCGCATCCTGACCGCCATTTGAATGTGTCGCACTGGCCTCATGATCCTCGTCGGGCACATCGGCGATAGCGCTTGTAGCATCCCGCGTGGGCCATGCTGAATCGTCAAACTCCGGCTTGGCCGCGTCGGGATTCGAAGTGACGCCAACCCGCCAATTCTTGTCCAAAACGAGGGGAGATCCTAAATTGGTGGCATCTACAGGCGTGACTGGAACCTTGGCAGCGTTCGCTGCAGCAGGTGGCGCGTGGCCATGGGCTCCCAGCAGCGCGCCCAGCGCGCTTCTTCCGTGACCGGGTGGCGGCGCCTGGGCGTGCATCGCCGCGGGCAGGGCACTCCCCACGGTCAGCAGCAGCGCAAGCACAAGTCTTCTCCGCACAAACCCTCCGGTTCTCAGGTCTTATCCACTCTAATGCAGGGGTCCCAGTGCTCCAAGCACATCCGCGCCTCTTCTTCCTGCGTACCCCCATCGTGCGTCTTAGCCGGCAGCAGCCCGGTTCGCACGGCCGCCCGGTTTTTCACTTCCGTTTCGCTGCCAAATAGGCGGATACTAGCGTCTAACGAGTTGGAGCGAAGCGGGAACGTCCATCCAAAGCTGTCCGCGTCGGAGGTTTAACCATGAGTTCAAAGTTCAGCGGAATCAGGACCGGTGTCCTGGCCGCCCTGGCACTGGCCATCGCCACCACTCTCGCGGCGCAATCCACAACGCAGCCCGCCGGCACCACGGACTCGCAATCGACGCCCGCCACTGCGCAGCCTCCTGCCTCCACGCCCTCTTCAACTCCTGCGGCAACCCCTCCGGCTTCCACACCTCCGACCACAACTCCCGCCTCCAGCACACCTTCTGCTCAGACCCCAGCGCCCGGAACAACTCCGGTTGCCGGCGATACTCCGCCTCCGCCTCCCGCTCCCGCCCAGACCACAGCCGACAATAAGAAGGATAAGAAGCACAAGAAGGGCGATGCCGACGATCCCGCTCCCGGTACAGACCCAGTCAAGGGCGACGTTGCTGCAAAAGATGTTGACCCCGACAAAGTGGTTCCCGTCGGCGGCGACATGGTCAAGGTCAAGCCGGGCAGCATTGAAGACGTTAGCGCTGTAGGAAATCGTGAAATCGGCGCCCGCGGCATGGGCAACTGGTACTCCACCGATTCCGAAATCAAGATGGGCAAGGGATATGCGGACCAGATCGAAAAGAGCACCCGCATGATCACCGACCCGGTCGTGACCGAATACGTCAACCGCGTCGGGCAAAACATTGTCAAGAACTCCGACTGCAAGGTCCCCTTCACCATCAAGGTCATCGACTCCGACGAGATCAACGCCATGGCTCTACCGGGCGGCTTCTTCTACGTCAACTCCGGCCTCATCCTCAACGCGGATGAAGAAGCCGAATTGGCCGGCGTCATGGCTCATGAAGTCGCTCACGTCTGCGCGCACCACGCAGCCCGCGAAATGACCCGCCTCAACTACACCCAGCTCGGCATGATTCCGCTGATCATGCTTACCGGCTATTCCTGGACCGGCTACGGCATCTACGAAGCGGCCCAGCTCGCCGTCCCCATGACCTTCCTCATGTTCTCGCGCGAGTTCGAAGCCCAGGCCGACTACCTCGGTGTGCAGTACATGTACCGCGCCGGCTACGATCCGCAGGCTTTTATCAGCTTCTTTGAGAAAGTGCAGGCTCTTGAGAAACGCAAACCCGGCCTGGTCTCCAAGGCGTTCTCTGACCATCCCCAGACACCCGACCGTATCCTGCACTCGCAAGAGGAGATAGCTCGTATTCTTCCGGCCAAGGACGAATACACCGTCACCACCTCCGAATTTGACGACGTGAAGGCCCGCCTGGCCCGCATTGAGAACAAACGCCGCCTGATCGACAACAAGGACGGCAAAAAGCCTTCCCTGCGCCGTGCCAGCACAGGCAGCACCCAGGACGACGGCTCAGGCCAGTCCGGTTCCAACGGCGACGACCGGCCCACGCTCCACCGCCGCGACGACCAGAATTAATTCTCAAAATTCATTCTGGGGTGGACAACTCCACCCCAGCCTCCCGCATCTCAGTGTTTGGAAGATCTCTTGAGCACAGATCCCCGCGGCAGGCCGACCCCCCTAAGGTCCCTGCCGCGGCTCCTTTTTGTGCCGAAGGATTGGCGCTCTGGCGGTCCCTCAAACCCGCACCAAGCACCGCAATCCCCCAATCCCTTGCGGTAGTCCTCCCAACCATCCCAACGGGCTGAATAAGTGCCGGGTTTTCAGTACATTTGCGCGCAGGTCACGGTACTGAAAAGCCCGTGAATTTCCCCTAACTTCCTGAAAAACCTTGAAGCCACAGGTGAAATCGCGCTATATACAGACAGTAGGTACCGGCCTACCGGCCGGGACATCACCTGGGGCGTGTCTGCCTTTCAGGACCGGGGAAAACACATGCCTAACGCTGCGATTCGTTCCAACTTGCTGGTACCGGAAATTCGTGAGGTCATGGATATCCGCCAGGCCTCCGACTACCTTGGTATCTCGCCCGACACCCTCTACAAATACGCTTCCGAGGGCTTTGTCCCCGCTTTCAAGCTCGGCAACCGCTGGCGCTTCAAGCGCTCGCGCCTCGATGAGTGGATGGATCGTCAGAGTGACCAGCACGCCGCCGAAGCTGAGCTCGATCCCCACCTGAAAAAGCCCGTCCGCCCCGCACTCTAGTCCTGGCGCATCCTGTGCGCCGAAGTGGCTTAACTGTGAAGGCTGCGCCAAGAACTAGGGACTGCTCTGCCCGGCTTGAACTGCTCGACGCGCAGACGGTCGCCTGAATGGTTAAAGTGAAAATCGACTGCCGCCCGCACAACTGGTTTCGCCGGCCTCGAAATCTGGGCCTCCGGCATTTGAGCGCTATCAGCCGCGATCCCCTCGCGTGATATAACCAATCCCCGTGGACCATCTTCGTCGCATCGGTCAGCTTCGCCGTCGCATCACCCGCGCCGGTCTGCACGGACTGCTCGTCACGCATCTGCCCGATGTGCGCTATCTCTGCGGATTCACCGGCTCCAGCGCAGCTCTCGCCATCACCCGCCGCGCAGCGCGTCTCTTTACTGACGGTCGCTACATCGCCCAGGCTGCCGAAGAAGTGAAAGGCGCCAAGGTCGAGATCGTCGCAAGCTCACCCGTCGTCAACGTTACGCAGTGGCTCGCCGCCCAGCCCGGAGTCGATTCGGCTGGCTTCGATCCCACCTTCACGTCCGTCGCCGACATCACCCGGCTCCGCGCCGCTCTTCCGTCTCATCTGCGCCGCGCGTTTCTCACGCCCCTGGCCGCACCGCTCGTCGAACCCCTTCGCCTCGTCAAAGATGAAGACGAGCTGCGCATCATGACCGAGGCCGCCCACATGGGCTGCCGCCTCTTCGACCACATGCTGGGCTTCCTTCGGCCCGGGCTCGCTGAGTACGAGGTCGCGGCGGAGCTCGAGTACCAGGCCCGCAAAATGGGAGCGGAGGGCATGTCCTTCGAAACCATCGTCGCGTCAGGTGTTCGGTCGTCTTTGCCCCATGGCCGGGCCTCCACCTCCAGGCTCCCCCGCAAGGGGTTTGTCACCCTCGACTTCGGTATAATCCGGGAGGGTTATTGCTCTGACATGACCCGTACCATCCACCTGGGAAAGCCCTCTGTTGAGGAAAGCGAGGCCTACCAGGCGGTGCTCCAGGCTCAGGAATCCGGAGTTGCAGCCGTAGCTGCAGGAGTCCGATGCGGAGACGTAGACGAGGCCACTCGGAGTGTGTTGCGCAAGGCGGGATTGGCTGAATGGTTTACCCACTCCACGGGGCATGGCGTTGGGATTGAGATTCACGAGTCGCCGCGCGTCGGCGCAGGGCAGGCCGCAAGGCTCCTGTCCGGCATGGTGGTAACGATCGAACCAGGCATCTACATGCCAGGGAAGTTCGGCATTCGTATTGAGGATATGGTGGCTGTAACAAAAACTGGCGGGCAGATCCTAACGCCCGCTCCCAAGGCGCTCATCGAGCTGTGACACAGCCCGTGAGCGAGAGGGATAAGGAAAGAATGAAACCACAGGACATGCAGGATCTGAAGGAACTGATCGAGTTCCTCAAGCAATACCAGGTAGCCGAGTTTGATCTGGACCGTGGCGACCTCAAGATCCGACTTAAATTCAGCCAGCCGGCGGCTTCTTCCGCTTCGCTCAATGATCTCGCTCGCGCGCTGGCAAATTCGCCAGGTGCTGCACAGGTTCCAGCCTCGGCGCATGCGGCCGCAGCGCCCACAGCCGCAACTCCCGCACCCGCGCCTGCCGCTGCCGAAGAAGACCTGCACATCGTCAAGTCGCCCATTGTCGGAACCTACTACGGCTCGCCTTCACCCGGCGCTTCAGCTTTCGTCAATCCCGGCGATCGCGTGGAAAAGGGTCAGGTCATCTGCATCGTCGAAGCCATGAAGCTCATGAATGAGATCGAAGCCGACGCCGCAGGCGAAATTGTCAAGTGCCTCGTCTCCAACGGGCAGCCTATCGAATTCGGGCAGCCTCTGTTTTCCATTCGCGTGAACTAGAAAAGCGAATCGCTGCGAATCCGGCTGGAGACGCATCGACTCTGAGGCAGCACGATCCCGCTGACTCGCTAACTTGCTGGCTTGCTTTTGAAGGGTATGCATGTTTCGTAAGGTCCTGGTTGCCAATCGTGGCGAAATCGCGCTGCGGGTACTCAACGCTTGCCGCGAACTCGGCATTCGCACCGTCGCCATCTACAGCGAAGCCGATCGCAACTCGCTCCACGTGCGCTTTGCCGACGAAGCCATTTGCATCGGTCCGCCGCGTCCGGCAGACAGCTACCTTCACGTCCCCGCCGTCATCTCCGCCGCTGAAATCGCCAACGTTGACGCCATTCATCCCGGCTACGGCCTGCTGAGTGAGAACGCTAACTTCGCTGAAGTCTGCCGCGCCAGCAATATCAAGTTCATTGGTCCGCCGCCCGAAGTCACTCGTCTCATGGGTGAAAAAGAAAAAGCCCGCCAGGCTATGAAGAAGGCCAAAGTCCCCATCCTTCCCGGCTCCGACGGCGTCATCGCCGATACCGACGATGCCCTGGCCATTGCCAAGACCATCGGCTACCCCGTCATTCTTAAGGCCAAGGCCGGCGGCGGAGGCCGCGGCATGCGCATCGTTCGCAATGCCGACGATCTGCCCAACCTCTTTCACGCTGCGTCCACTGAGGCCGCCAACGCCTTCGGTAATGGCGAGCTCTACATGGAAAAGTTCATTGAGCAGCCGCGCCACATCGAGTTTCAGATCCTCGCCGACGAACACGGCAATGTGACTACGCTCTTTGAGCGCGAGTGCTCCATCCAGCGCCGCCATCAAAAACTCATTGAAGAAGCACCATCGCTCCAGGTCACGCCGCAGATGCGCGAAGAGATCGGCAATACGCTTTCGCGCTGCCTCAAGGAAATCGGCTATCAGAACGCCGGCACTATCGAGTTCCTCATGGATGAGGACCGCCAGCTCTACTTCATTGAGATGAACACGCGCATCCAGGTGGAGCACCCGGTCACCGAAGCCATCACGGGCGTCGATCTCGTCAAAGCGCAGTTGCGCATCGCCATGGGCGAAAAGCTCAGCGAAATTCTTCCCGCCAAAATTGAACTCCGCGGTCACGCCATCGAGTGCCGCATCAACGCCGAGCATCCGCAGAAGTTCACGCCCTCCGCGGGCAAAATCACCGTCTTCAATGTGCCCGGCGGCAATGGCATCCGCGTCGACACGGCACAATATGCTGAAGGCGTCGTCCCGCCCTATTACGACTCGCTCATCGCCAAGCTCATCACCTATGGCGTCGATCGCGAAGAGGCCATCGCCCGCATGGAGCGCGCCTTATCTCAATTCATCGTGCAGGGCATCGACACATCCATCCCGCTCCACCAGGCCATCTTCCAGGACGAGGATTTCCGCACCGGCAACTTCGACACCAAGTTCATGGAGCGTTTCCTCGCTAAGAAAACCGAGTAGCCGCTTCCATACCTGGCATCCCCTCATTGTTCCCAACGGCCACGCTGGACTTGCTCGTCACAAAATACAAATCTCCTGTTGCTTTCCAAAAGGAGCCATGGTATTCATGACTTCACGATGAACAAGTGCCTTCCCCTTTTGGCGGCCGCGCTGGCATTTTCCCAGGCAGTCTTCGCGCAAACAAGAAAAGACATCCCGCTGCCGGCCAGCCAAAATCCCTCCAACGCCAACCTCCCGGTCTCGGGGGCGGTATGGGCCGGTGACACCCTCTATGTGAGTGGGTGGCTTGACCCCGAGATGAAAGCCCACACCGACATCACCTCCCAAACCGTGGGCTTGATCAGAGACATCCAGAAATTCCTCGAATCGCAAAAGCTCACGCTGAGCGATGTGGTGATGATGCGTGTGTACCTTGGCAGCGATCCGGCGAATGACGGCAAGCCCGACTTCGCCGGCATGACGGCAGGCTATTCCCAATTCTTCGGAACCAGGGACCAGCCAAATAAGCCCGCGCGCACCACACTGCAGGTGGTTCTGCCCGCTGCTTCTCGCGGCGCATTGATTGAAATCGACCTGGTTGCCGTGCGTCCACGGTAGCGAACCATTTCATCTTCACCTGGAGGTTGTTTCGCCATGAGGGAAAAACCCGACGTCTTGCAGGGCACTCTCGCGTTGATGGTCCTCAAGACGCTCGACGTTCTGGGACCACAGCATGGCTGGGGGATTGCTCGCCGCATCGAGCAGATCAGCGGAGACCTCTTGGCGGTCAACCAGGGCACGCTATATCCACTGTTGCTCAAGCTGGAGCATGAAGGCTCGATTGCTTCCGAATGGGGCGCATCGGAAAACAACCGCCGCGCACGCTTCTATCGTCTTACTGCGTCCGGCCGCAAGCAGCTTCAGGCCGAGGCGCGCGAATGGGAGCAAACCGCGGCAATCATCGCGCGCTTCTTCAAAATCAAGGCGGAGGATCTGGCATGAAATTCCTGCGACGCTTCTTCTTACGCCTGTCGAATCTCGCTGCCGCACGGAACGCCGACCAACGCCTGCAGGAAGAGATCGCCGAACACCTTGCCCTCCAGACCGATGAGAATCTGCGTGCGGGCATGTCGCATGCTGAGGCACGCCGGCAGGCTGCAGTCAAACTTGGCGCGGCCCAGGCCATCCGCGAACAGCACCACGCCGAACAGAGCTTGCCCTTTCTCGAAAATCTTTCGCACGACCTCAAGTACGCGGCTCGCATGCTCGTCCGTTCCCCCGGCTTCGCTTTCATCGCGATCGCAACAATGGCGCTCGGCATCGGAGCCACCTCCGCAATCTACAGCGTGATCGACGCCACGCTCCTGCATCCTTTGCCGTTTCCAAGTCCTTCCGAATTGGTGCGCGTCGAAGATGACCTTTCCGGCGTGGGCGCGCAGGGAGTCGGCATCTCCATCCCCGAGTGGAAAGACTTGCAAAGTTCCGGCATCTTTCAATCGCTCGCCATCACCGGTACCGGCGCCAATGTGAACCTCACCGGCGCCGCGCAGCCCCTGCGCCTCAGTTTCAAACAGGTCACGCCGAATTACTTCGCAATCCTCGGGGTCAACCCGCAGTTGGGCCGCACCTTTGATCCGCTTGATCCCACCCCGGGCTACAACCTTGAGGTCGTGATCAGCGACGGATTGTGGAGAAGGGAATTCGGAGCCGATCCGCGCATTCTCGGCAAAGCTCTGCGCCTGGACAACGACGTCTATCACGTCGTGGGCGTCATGCCGCGCGGCTTTCGCGATCAGGGCACAACCAGCGACGAGCAAAATGTCGAGTTGTGGCTCGGAGCCGGCTTTGCCGGTCTGCCGTTCCCACCTCCGCGGCGCAGTTTTCGTCTGGCGAGCCGAGCCGTCCTCGCGCGCCTCGAGCCCCGTCTCTCGGTAGCGGCCGCGCAAGAACGCCTCGATGCCCTGACTGCTTCGCTGAAGAAACAATATCCGGCCGATTACCCGCCGCAGGTCAATTGGACCGTGCGCCTGATTCCGCTCAGCGAGAGCGTGGTCGGCAGCATCCGCCAGTCTCTCATGCTGCTGTTCGGCGCAGTCGGTTTGGTCTTGCTGATCAGTTGCGTCAACGTCGCCAATCTCCTGCTGGCCCGCGCCAGCGTCCGCGGGCGCGAGATCGCGGTGCGCCAGGCGCTGGGAGCGCAGAGAACGCGCCTCATCCGCCAATTTCTTGCCGAGAGCCTGCTGCTCTTCCTGCTCGGCGGAATTGCCGGCTTCGGCCTGCTTTTCTGCACCGGACATTTCCTCCTGCGCCTTGTTCCCGAGAGCCTGCCGCACCTCAACGCGATTGGCGTCAATTGGGGCGTGCTCGGGTTTGCTCTTGCCGTCTCTGTTGCCGCCGGAACCGTCTTTGGGCTTGCTCCCGCGTGGCTCATGAGCCGCTCCGACCTGATCGGCACTCTCCGCCAGGAAGGCCGCGGCTCCAGCGGTTCACGGGAACGCTCACGTGCGCGCCAAGTTCTGGTCATCAGCGAATTGGCGCTGTCCCTGGTACTCATGGTCGTCGCCGGCCTGCTTCTGCGCAGTTTCTGGGACTTGTTTCAGGTCCAGCCCGGTTTCAATCCTGACCGCGTCATGGCCATTCAAACCTGGTTGCCGGGACCGAACGATCCCAGCGCCGATATCTATCGAACTGCCACTCAGGAATCGGTCCTGCTCCGCGAAATTCTTCGCCGCAGCCGAACTCTGCCTGGCGTGGAAGAAGCGGCCATCGGCGACGTAGCTGCTCTTCCTCTGGGCCACAACCACGGCGATCTCAACCCGCTGCCCTTGCTTCGCGAAGGCGTCGAGACCATGGACAATCAGGCCCCAATCATCGATAGTCCCATTGTTTCGCCGGAATACTTCCACCTCTTGGGCATGCCGCTGCTGCGTGGACGCCTTTTTAACGACCGCGACCTCGAAGACACACCTCGGGTTGCAATCATCAATCAGGCTGCCGCTCGCACCTGGTGGCCCAACCAGGATCCCCTCGGCAAACACGTTCGTTTGCGCCTGGATTCCCGCGAGCCGTCGAGTCCAACCGGGCCCGCCTGGACCACCATCATCGGCGTGATCTCCGACGCCCGCACGGAGTCGCTGTCAGACGTGGCAATCCCGCAGATTTACCGCAGCGTGTACCAGCACCCTGCCAAAAACGTGGCCATTTTTCTGCGCGGACCGCTCGATCCCAGCGCCATCTCCGCGCAGGTGCGCGCGCAGGTCCAGTCCATCGATGCGGAGCTTCCCGTTTTCCATGCGGTCACCTTGGATGAAGTCCTCTCCGCCTCGCTTTCGGTCAGGCGATTCTCCATGGAAATGGTTGCATTCTTCGCGGCTACGGCTTTGCTCCTCGCCGGTCTCGGAATCTACGGAACCATCTCCTACCTTGTGAATGAACAAAGTCGCGAAATCGCCATTCGCCTCGCGCTGGGAGCTCAGAGAAGCAACATTCTCAGGATGGTTCTCCGCCGTGGACTGGTGCTGTCCGCCGCCGGCGCCGGCCTGGGTGTGGCCGGGGCGCTTGTCGTGTCTCACCTCATGTCCGGTCTGCTTTACGGCGTGTCTCCAAACGATCTCTCTACCTTCGCCACCGTCACAGTTGTGCTCGCAACGGTCGCACTCGCGGCCAGCTACATCCCGGCACTCCGCGCCATGCGTCTCGATCCAATTACGACACTCCACTCCGAGTAACGCGTGGCCCGACTTCCAGCCACGTCCACCGGAAGTCGCGTCGCAGATCGAGTTCGAATCCGGCAGTTCACACCGCCCGCTCCGCCCAGGTTGTTAGTGAGCCGCAGGCGCCGCTTTCTTTGCATCGGACGCAATGGAATCGAGCTTCTCCAGAACCGCCGGCGACAACTTGAACTCCGCTGCTTTCAAGTTTTCACGCAGATGCTTGAGGCTCGACGTACCCGGAATCAGCAGAACATTGGGGCTGCGCTCCAGCAGCCACGCGAGTGCCAGCTGCATGGGCGTCGCTCCCACTGAGGCTGCCGTCGAGTCCAGGTCAGACGACTGCAAAGGAGTGAATCCGCCCAGCGGAAAGAACGGAACAAAGGCAATGCCCTGCGCGGCAAGGTCATCGATCAAAGCGTCGTCCTCGCGATGCGCCACATTGTAGAAATTCTGTACGCCCACAACAGGCGCAATCTTCTGCGCTTGTTTTACCTGTACAGCGGTTACGTTGCTCACCCCCAGTTCCCGAATCTTGCCCTGCTCTCTCAATTCGGCAAGGACACTGAAGTAGGCCTCAATCGGTCCTTCCGCCGGCCCCATAATTCCACCCACTCTCAGGTTGACCACGTCGAGAACGGCGACGCCAAGATTGCGGAGATTGTCGTGCACGGCACTGATCAATTCTTCGCGCGAAAGCGCATGCATCCACGACGCATCGTCGCCTCGCCGGGCGCCAACCTTGGTCACGATTACCAGGCCCTCCCGATAGGGGTGAAGCGCTTCTTTGATGATCTGGTTGGTCACGTGGGGTCCGTAAAAATCGCTGGTGTCGATGTGGTTCACTCCCGCTTCGATTGCCTCGCGCAGTACTGCGATTGCCTGATCCCTGTCCCGCGGGGGTCCAAACACCTTCGGACCCGCAAGCTGCATCGCGCCATAGCCAACGCGGTTCACGGTCGTCGTAGTCCCGGGAAAAGTAAAGCTGCCGCCAAGATTGGCTTGCTTCGTCATGCTGTGTTTCCTCCGATAGGTGATTCGCGTTTTCCGCGCTCCCATGGTTAGATGAAGAAAGCTTCAGGTTAGGAGTTCGCATTTGCCGAGTGCATCCAAAGCGGTCCTCCAACCGCGTAAAACGCCGGTTCAGGCCCGTTCCACCGCCAGCGTAAACGCCATCCTTGAAGCCACGATTCAGGTTTTGCTCGAAGTGGGCAAAGAACGGCTCACCACGACGCGCGTGGCCTATCGCGCCGGAGTTTCCGTCGGAACTCTCTATCAGTATTTTCCAAACAAGGGCGCGCTTCTCCAGGCAGCTCTCAAAAATCATCTCGAACTGGTTGCGGATGCCGTTGAAAGAGTTTGTCGAGAAGAAAGAGGCGGCCCGCCTTCACAGATGGTAACCCGCATTGTTGACAAATTCCTTGAAGCGAAGATGAAAGACATCAAAACCAGCGTCGCGTTGTACTCCGTCAGTTCGGACGTGGAAGGTTCAAAGATCGTGGAAAAAACGGCAGCCCGCATGAATAAGGCGATCACCTGCATGCTCGCCACAACTCGCGAGCCGCTGCAAAAGGATCCGCAACTCGTCGCTTCCATGATTCAGAGCGCGATGGCAGGCGTCAGTCGAAAGCTCCTCGAATCGTCCTCCCCCGACAAACAGTTCATGCCCCTGAAGCAGGAACTCATCCTGATGTTGACCGCTTATCTCGACGCATCGCTTTGAACCCTCTGCAGTAACGTCCTGCGCCACTTCGGCAACGGATTGAGCGCTTGGACCCAAGGCCCATCTTCTTTGCCTTCAGCGCTTCGGCGCTCCCGCCATCCCGCCCCAAATCTCTTGCATCCGATTGAAAGAACAGGCATCTAAGTCACTGTGCAGGGGATTCAAATCGGTAGCCGATCCACCCTGCGCACCCTTGCTCTTATGGCGCACCTGGATTAAGATCAACGGTGTAGAGTCATCGGTACGGAGGTTCATCATGCGCGGACACGATTTCGACTAATTAATCACCGATCCAAGACCTTACGGCGCCGCCATCTCTCAAGATGGGCGGCGTTTGTGTTTTACGATCCCGTTTTGCCCGGTGTATAGAGCGCCAGTTGCTTCTCAAAGTCCCGTAACAGACCTGCCGTGCTCTCGTCCCCAAACACTTTGGCTTCTGGCCGCTCCAGCCCTTGCGCAATCACAAATAGATTCTCGCCGCGCGAGTTGCTGTACCACGAGGCAAACGGCGCATTCGACTCGTAGCGCAGCGTTGCCGCCACATTGCCCATCAGGTAGCGAACCGCCTTGAACTTTGGTTCCGTCAAATCCGTCATCCATTTTTCGGCGTCGGTTACTGTCTGGTCTGGTGTCGCCGGCCAGTCAGAGAAGCGTGCCCAGCGTTTCACATTTGCTCCCGGCCACGCATCCAGTTGATCCAGGCACTTCATAAACTCCTTTTCTCCGTTCAGAGCCGTGACCAGCTGCGCGCGAATCAGATTGTTCGCGATCATGAAAATCTGCTCTGCCGCCATATCCACAAAGAAAACGCCGCCTTCTTTCTCTTTCAACGCGCGCGCCACCTGAAAGAAGCTCAGCAAATAGAAAATTAGTTCCTGGGCATTCTTTTTCCTATCTGTCGACTTCTTGATGAACGCTCCTGCACTGTGCGCCATCGGCAGATAAAAACGTCCCGCCAGCCGCATCACCTTGGGCAGAAGGATATGCGCAATCTGCCTCTCTTCTTCGTGAACGCTGGCTTTACCCGTCAGCCAGTTCGCCAGAAAAATCAGGATGATGGGCAGCGTCAGGTCTTTCAGGAAGCTCGAAAGCCTGCTTGCAAAGCGAGTCATGCGGTTCACGCCCAGATTCACAGGTCCCAGCGTCAGCGCCCCGCTCTCTTCCAGCGGCTGGCATTGCCCCGGAGTCTTCACGCAATTTGTTGGCTCCGGAGCCTTGTTTTTTCCGCTGACGGGCGGCCCAGGCTTTTCCACCCAGCGCACCCACGATACCGTCAGCAGGATTTTGGTGTTTCCCCACGTCGCTCTTGGAATCAAATCCAGCTCAGCCGGCACAGGCTTCTCCGCCACATCGCCTTTGTCGAAGACGATCACGGGCACGCAGCGGTGGCGCGCGCCGTCCTCCGGGTCAACCCGGAACTCCGGAGCATCCGCGCACACCTTCATGTTTTCGATCTGCGTATCCGGATTGCTGGACGCTTGAACCGTGACAACCGCTTCGTCCACTCCGTGTAACTGGTTGTTCTTGAGCGTGGCTACCACAGAAGCGCCGGGTGCAGGATGGGCTTCGGCAACCAGAGGCCACCCCACATCCTTCTCGTTCGAAGGATAGACGTAGAGGACAAACAGCAGCACTGCGGCCGCGAGAACGTAGTAGCCCCAGAACTTCTCCCAATGCGTCTTTCGCTTGAATCCCGCACTCATCCGGCTCACGCCTCCCATGGGGGTTTCGCTTCTGCCGCCATCGCGCGAAGCGAAGGCACAAGCTCCTGCCGTACGACCCCTACAGTCTACGGTGTTTTCCGCCGGCACGAGCGCACGCACGAAATTCCACCGCACCTCTTGCAGTCAACGATTGAGTTTTTGGGGGAGCTGAACTCCGTCGCGGGGAAGTGCGACGGTCAGAAGGGAATTGCTATCGACTACGGATTGATCGGGTGAATGCGTTCAGGCTGCTAACTGCCTTCCACGCGTCAAAGCCCAGCTTCAGTGCGTGGGATTGATCCGCACACCCAGGGCATTCAGCTTCTCGCGTGCCATCTGCGCCTCGGGTGTTTGCGGATGGCGGTGTACGAGCGACCGCAACTCTTCCACACCCGCCTGGCGTCGGTTCGACGCAATCAACGACAGGCCCTTGTGCAGCTGCGCCGTGGCCGCCTTGGGATTGCCGCTGAACTGCTCCAACACCACGTTGTAGGCCTTCACAGCGTCGTCGTAGTTCTTCTGGCGATAGGCAATCTCACCCAGGTAGAACTGCGCGCCGCCCGCATAAGTATCCATCGGGTAATAGCGAATCACATCCTGAAATTCGCTGGTCGCCAACTGATACTTGGCCGCGTTGAAGTCGCTCACTGCGGCCTGATATGTCTGCTCCAGCGGCGGAGCCTGGTTCACCGCCTGAGGCTGCGGTGCCGGTTGATTCGCAGGCATTCCCTGGCCGCCCGGATTCTGCTGCTGCGGCTGGCCATTATCTCCCGGAGCGGGCGCGCCGGCAGGCGGAGCTTGCTGCACATTCTGCAGCTGGTTCTGCATGTCCGAAACCGTCTTTTGCAGCTTGTCGATGCGCGTCTTCAGCTCGTCCACCGAGTCATTTAGACCCTGCACCTGCCCCTGGCTGGTGTCCAGCTTGCCGCTCAGGCTTTCCACCTGCGTGTTCAGCTTCTGCTGCATCGCGTTCACCGTGCTGCTCATCTGCGTTGCCTGGTCGGCCGTCTGCTGTGCCAGGTTCTGCAACACCGCAAACCTCGTGTCCATGGTCGATTGAAGGCGCTGCACCATGTCCAGTAGTTGCTGCACCTGGGTCTGCAGTTGAACCATCTCTTTCGAGACAGCGTGTGCGCGCTGCGGCACTGCGCCCAGGAAAAGAAGCAACACGGCCGCCGCCACAAAACTCTTCCGATTTGTCACTCGTTTCAGCATCGATCACCTGTAGAAGTTACCGCAGCCAGTTGTCAGGTCTGGCTGCGGCATTCCCAACGTTGAGTTGTGTGCGCCCCAGGGTCCATGGTTCCGGAACCGGGAATCGAACTCTACCTGTCCATCGTGAAGCCGGCACGCCGGTTCTGCTGCCAGCAGTCCTCGGTCGACTCAGAGCAGAACGGCTTTTCCTTGCCGTAGCTCACCACGCGAATTCGACTGGCCGAAACTCCCGCGCTCACCAGGGCATTCTTCGCCGCATCTGCGCGGTTCTGTCCCAGCGCGAGGTTGTACTCATCCGATCCGCGCTCGTCGCAGTAGCCGCCAATCACCACCTTGATGTTCGAGTGACTGCCCAGATACGCCGCGTCCTTCGACAAGGTCGACTGCGCATCGCTGCGTACGTCGTAGGTGTCGTAGTCAAAGAAGATGTCCTGCACGTTCGCTTTGAACTCCTCTTCAGCCGACATCGAACTCGAGGGAACCGAGACCGCCGGAGCACCGTTCACTGAAACATGCGCCGTAGCTTCGGCTGTTCCGCCAGTGCCGCGCGCCACCAGGTGATAGGTGATCGACTCAGTCGGCGTCACCGTCTTTACACCGGTCGTTGGCACGTCGCCGACTCCATCGATCGTCACGCTCGTCGCGTCGGTCGTTCGCCAGCTCAGGGTTACCTGGTCACCGGCTGAAATCGTGCTGGGTGTCGCGCTCATCTGTGCCGTGGGTGCTTCAGCCGTCGCCGGCGGTGCTGTCTCCGGCATCGGCGTCGGGGCTGGCTTCTTCTTGCAGCCCGCCACAGCAAGCAGCGCAATCAGGACAGTTGCTGGCAATACCACTCGAGAACGTCGGTTCAATGCAAGGCTCCTTCTGCAAATTTCGTTCGACTCTTCCATTTTATGCCCGCACTCAGCCGGTACAGGCCTTCTCGGCTCTGTACCCACTGTTCAACGCGAATGCCAGGAACGCCGCCCGAAAATTTGCTCTGTTTTGGTCGGCTCGGTCTCCACAACGGTTGGCAGAGGCCGGGTCGGCACGGCGAAAATTCTTGGATCCTGCGGGAGCGAGTCGCACCGCAGCATCCGGTAACATTCTTCATGATAGTGCAATGTCTCATGCACGTTGCACGGGTCTTGCGCAGCGGCACCATTCTGCGCAACGTCTGCTTTACTTCCAGCTCCAGTTCGGCATGAAGTTGTTGCCCGAGTGGGTCAGCTGCTTTTGCTCTGTTCCATCGGCAAGCATCGTCCAAATCTCGGTATGACTGCCCACTTTGCGCTCAAACACGATATGCCGTCCATCCGGCGACCAGGAAGGGAAGTCGTTGCTCCCTGCATCATGTGTCATCTGTAGCCAACGCTTGCTTCCAATGTCCATCACGTAGATGTCCTGCCCACCCGGCGCCCCCGGCCCGTATTTGCGGTTCCAGCTGAACGTCAAAAAGCCGCCGTTGGGCGCCCACGAAGGCGAAACTGCATAGCCGCTGTCCGTAAGCCGCTGCACGTTCGAGCCGTCCTGGTCCATCACGTAAATCTGCGGCAGACCTGTCCTTCCGCTCACCCATGCCAGCTGCGCATTGGTCCTGGGATTCCATGTCGGTCCCACGTCGGGTCCCTTGAAATAAGTCACCCGGTGGGGACTTGCCCCGCTCGCATCGGCAATCCAGATCTCCGGATCTCCCGACCGTGAGGACGAATACGCAATCCGGCTTCCATCCCCCGACCACGCCGGTGATTGATTCGATCCGCCCACCGAGCCCGCCGGGAAGCTCACCAGCCGGCCAAGGTCCAGCGAGTACATCCGAATCGACCAGCCCTCATTGCCCAGCGCCGCAAACGCCACGCGCGAGTTGTCGGGCGATACTCGTGGCGAGAGCGCAATGCTGCCCAGGTGCGTAATCGCATGCTCGTTTTCGCCGTCGTAATCCATCACCCACACTTCTTTTGACCCTGTGCGCGAGCTGATGAAAAAGATCTTCGTCTCCGCGATCCCGTTGATGCCGCCGCCCAGCCGCGCAATGATCTCATCGGCGAATCGATGCGCAATGGTCCGCGCCATGTCATTGCTGGCCGCTTCGTTGTATTGCTTGCCCAACACCTGCGGATTCGCCGTATTGCTCGTATCGTCGAGCCAGCCATACACGGCCAGCCGGCCGTTGGTCACTGACAACGCGCCAAATGCCACCATAGACGCCGTTGCCGGAGCTGCCGACCACTGCGCCAGGTTGATCTCCTGCGGAGACCCCGGCGTTCCCGCCGGCGAAAAGCTCTTCGACACCAGGTCAAAAATGCCTGCATTGCCCAGGTCGCTGTAGAGCGTCGCGTCAAACGTTGCTTTTAAGTTGGGTGTCTGTGGATCTGCGCCTACCGGCTTGAAATCGGCGGCGGCCAGGCGAATCTTTGAATTGCCCAGGCCCGACCCGGTGCGAACCCAGTCCTGTGCTCTCGAAGGAATCGAAATCAGGCTCGCCAGCAAAAGAAGTGAGGGAGTTAAAAAGCGGAAACAAAATTTCATGCGTTACGCAATCCTTCCTCTTCCCGAGACCACGTTCTTTGACACGCTTGACTCGTTCGAATCAAGCCACGTCGTCATCAAGTCTGCGTTGCTCGGACCGTTCGCGTTTTCCGAAGCACGCAGTCTACCGGGCTCGGTGGGTCTAGCAGTTCGTGCGGAGCGATTCTAGTTTTGAGGCGGATCGTCGCTTATCTGCTGCGGGGTTCGCGAGATGCGCTCCAGGAACGTCTCCATTTTATTGGATGCAGCCGCCTCAGACCAATTAGTAGGTGCAATCGTAAAAAACCTGAAGGTAACTCCCCCGATACCCGGCTGGAAGCTGTGGAAATGCGTCCACACGCTGCGCCGCGCGCACGCAAACGCTGTCCCATGAAGGGCTGCCGCTCGATTGATCCATTTTGATATCAGCGTGTGAACCGTCGCGGTTGATCTTGAACTCGATACTCGTCTTCGCGCCCTTCGGCGTCCGTGGATCGGCCAGAGAACGGAATCCGTTCTGATTCATCGCGCGATCAATCTGCCCCACATACCAGCCAAAAAGGCTTCCAAAGTTCGCATCATTTACCGAGGTCTGGCCGCTGGTGAACACCTGCTGTGTCGACCGCGCCATATTCGTGCCGGCTTGCTCGCCATAGTTTGCCTTGTTGTCTTCGACCGGCTGCTGCTTCTGTGGAGGCGTGCGCTGCACCGTTTGCTGCTGCTGCTTCTTCGGCTTGCCTTCCAGCGGAATGGCCGTTTCGTCCTCGGCCTGCTTGGCCTTGGGTTGCGGCGGCGCCGGCGCTTCGCTCGGCTTCTCCGTCGACAGCACATTCTGGTTGATTGGCTGGTTCGTCGGGAGGGGAAGGGTATTGCTCACCAGGTTCACCTGGATCGCGCCGTTGGCTCCTGCGCCGCCCCACAACGTGTGATGGAAGAATCCGCCGATGATGCCGTAAAGCAAAATACTCGCAAGCAAGGCCACGTGCAGAATCACCGAGCCCGTCGCCGGCCCCGTCAGACGTTCAGGGGTCAGCTCCTGCTCCAGATGCTCCGTTCCTTCCAGCAAATAGCTCATCGTCTTGCTCGAATACTCTCGCTTCTACTGCCGTCCCTTTGTGTCCAGGGGCTGCGTCACAATCGAGATGTTCGTGATCCCTGCCTGCTTCACCGCATCCATCAGCGACGCAAACGCGCCAAACGGCACACGCTCATCGGCCCGCAGATAAATCACCCTCTTCGTGTCGCTGCCCGCCGTCTGATTCAGCTTCGCCGGCAGATCATGAATGTTCACCGGCTTGTCCCCGAGAAATACCTGCTGATCGCGGTCAATCGTCAACACCAGGCGCTGCTCGGTAATCTCTTTCACTGTGCGCGTCTTCGGCACAGAAACATCAATCCCCGACTGCAGCACCGGCGCCGTGATCATGAAGATCACCAGCAACACCAGCACCACGTCCACCAGGGGCGTAATGTTGATCTCCGCCAGGGACGATCGCGTTTGTCCGTTGCTGGTTGTAAAAGCCACGATTTTCAATCCTCAGGGTCTTCCGTTGCGCTGGGTGTCCCAGGTCGTCGTTTCTGCACCTGGGAAGAATGCTTCGCTGATTGTCCTGGCCTTCGCCAGCCGCTCTTATCTGAATTGCCCGCGTTGCAGCTCTTCGGCTGGATCCGGCGCCATCGCGCGCGCACCACGCTCAGGAATCTCTTCCATCGAGTTCAGCAGCTCACGGCAAAAGTCATCCGTTGCCGACGCCAGTACGCGAATGCGCGCTGTGAATTGGTTGTAAGCCACCACTGCCGGTACCGCGACAAACAATCCCGCGGCCGTCGTAATCAGCGCCTCGCTGATACCCGGCGCCACCGCCCGCAATGTTGCCGCGCCGGCCGTGCCCAGTCCATGGAACGCATCCACCACGCCCATCACTGTGCCGAACAACCCCACAAACGGACTCGTCGCAGCAATCGTTGCCAGCCACGTCATGCGCCGCTCAAGAGAGGTAATTGACTCGCTCGCCGCCGTCTGGGCCGAGCGCTCCAGCGCCGTCACATTGCGCGGTGGACCCGATCCGCCTGTCTGCCTCTTGTACGTTTCGTAGACATCGACAAAGACTTGCGCCAGCGGGCTCGCCTTGTAGGTCTCGGCCAGCGCCGAAATCTCCTGCAGCCGCGAAGCCTTCCTGAACGCACGCACAAACTTCCGGCTCTCATTCGTCGCGCGGCCAAATGCCGACATCTTGCCCAGGATTACGGTCCACGAATAGAGGCTGGCGAAGAGAAGCACCACCAGAACGCAGAGCGCTACCCCTCCCATGTTGTGCAGCATGTCCATCAAAGCGCCAGGCGCCTGCGCCGCAGCGGACTCTACCGCAGGCGCGCCGCCGTCTGCCTGCAATGCCAGGACAAAAGCAAAGGGTAAAATCGCAATCACCTCATGTATCACGGTATCAGACGAAAAACCGCTCTCCAAGTTATCGATCAGGTGCCGGTGCACCCATCACCTTGGTGCTGTTCCACTTGGCCGGTCCCGGTCATGCTATGCTGCGCACGGATTCGGGATTTGTCAGATATAGATGCTCCCGGCTCGCTCCGTGAGGCCTGAGCCCGAATTCGCCGTATCGCGGACTCCCATCATGCTTGTCGAACTGCGCGCCGAAAACTACGCCGTCATCGATCACGCCATCGCCACGTTCGGTCCCGGCCTCAATCTCCTCACCGGCGAAACCGGCGCCGGAAAGTCTATCCTTGTCGATGCCCTCGCGCTTCTCATGGGCGGCAAGTCTTCCAGCGAAGTCGTCCGCCACGGGGCAGACAAAGCCGTCGTCGCCTGTGTCTTTGAGTCCACACCCTCCGCAGAAACCATCCTCGAAGAAAACGGCATCGACTCCGAAGGTCCTGAGATCATCCTTCGCCGCGAAATTCTCGCCAACGGCAAAGGCCGCGTTTTCGTCAACAATCAGCCGGCCACTGTCGCCGTCCTGCGCCTGCTCGCTCCCGAACTCGCTCTGGTCCACGCCCAGACCGAAACGCTTTCCAGCTTCGATCAGGCTCAGCAGCGAATCCTCCTCGATCGCTTCGGCAACCTCTCCACCGACGCAGTCGAGCAGGCCCACGCCCGCTGGCGCGATGCCCAGACCAAACTCAACGACCTCCTTCAGGGCGAACAGGACCGCCTCCGTATGGTCGACCTCTGGAGCTATCAGCACAAGGAAATCGAAGCGGCACGCCTCGAAGCCGGGGAAGATGAAGCTCTCGAGACCGAAAAACGTGTACTCGCCAATGCGGAAAAACTCTACGCTGCGGCCATGGGCGCATTCGAGCAGCTCTACGAGGGCGGCGTCTCAGCAGAAACCGCACTGCGCGCCGCCCTTCGCAATGTCGAAGAACTTGCTCGCTATGATGCGCGCTTCACTGAATCCGCTCAGCAACTCGCCTCTGCTCGCGCCATCGTCGGCGATGTTGGATCGTCGCTGCGCGATTATGCCGAGGCCATCAACGCTTCGCCCGAGCGCCTCGCCGAAATCGAAGACCGCCTCGCCCTTCTCGATCGTCTTAAGCGCAAATACGGCCACACTGTCACCGAAGTAATTACATTCGGCGACGACGTTGCCCGCAAATTGTCTGAAGTGGAAGACCGTGACGAAATCCTGAAGACACTCCGCGCAGAAGTCAGCGAATCCTCAAAAGCCTATAAAAAGTCTGCCGCCTCTCTCACCGCCGAACGCAAAACCGCTGCCGGCAAACTCGCCAAGCTCGCCGAAGCGCAGATCAATGCGCTTGCCATGAAAGTGCGTTTCGAAATCGCCGTCGCTGCCGACGAGCAAGAATCCGCGTGGACAGCACACGGCTGGGACATAGTCGAGTACCGCATCGCCACCAACCCCGGCGAGCCGCTCAAGCCCCTTCATGAAATTGCCTCGGGCGGGGAAATGTCCCGCGTCATGCTGGCTCTCAAAGTCGCAGTCGAAGAAACTTCGTCCAAAACCAACAAAAAGAACCCAACTCCACGCACCCTGGTTTTCGACGAAATCGATATCGGCATCGGCGGCCGCGCAGCCGAAGCTGTCGGTCAGAAGCTCAAGTCCCTCGCCCGCGGACAGCAGGTTCTCTGCGTCACCCACTTGCCCCAGATTGCTGCATTTGCCGGCACGCATCTCGCCGTCGAAAAGCGCGAAGACCACGGCCGGACCAAAACGCAGATTCGCGTCCTCGACGACCGTGCCCGCACCCACGAAGTTGCCCGCATGCTCAGCGGCGCCAAGGTCACCGACACCAGCCTGCAACACGCCGCTCAGATGATCGCCGTCAGCCGCTGACCCCGATGGCGCGCAACAGGAAAGCGGCCTGATCGACTCCCTCTCCCCGACCGCAACAAATCTCGTAGCCCACCCTAATATCCCTGTGCTATCGTGCGAATGAAAACGCTTACGGCCAGTTGCGTCCCCCAATTCTGGCCCCGACTTATCGCCCTCCGAGGGGGTTTCATGTCCGCCACACTTGCTGCCACCAAGCCGTCCCAAACGAGCCAATCGCCCACGCCGCGCCTTGCTGCCGTTGCCATTCCGCCGCGCAATGTTGCCGTCGACGCCTATCGCGGTTTCGTCATGCTGCTCATGATGGGCGAAGTGATGCAGTTCGCCAAGGTGGCCGCTGCGTATCCGCAAAGCATGTTCTGGCACATCCTCGGCTACAACCAGACCCACGTCGAGTGGTCCGGCATGGGCCTTCATGACACCATTCAGCCCGGCTTCACCTTCCTCGTCGGCGTCGCATTGCCGTACTCCATCGCCAGCCGCGTCAAGCAGGGCCAAACCTTCAGCCACCAATTGCTTCACACCATTTTTAGAAGCCTTCTGCTCGTGGCACTCGGCATCTTCCTCCGCTCCATCGACAGTACGCAAACCAACTTCACCTTTGAAGACACGCTGACCCAGATCGGCCTAGGTTACACGCTGGGCTGGCTCCTCGCGCATTGCCGTCCGCGCTGGCAATGGGCCGGGATCGGTGTCTTGCTTTTCGGATATTGGCTCGCATGGGCGCTGTACCCTGCGCCCGGACCCAACTTCAACTGGCCTGCTGTCGGCGTTCCGCAGAACTGGCCCTACAACTTCACAGGATTTATGTCCCATTGGAACAAGAACTCCAACCTCGGACAGGCCTTCGACGTCTGGTTCCTCAACCTTCTGCCGCGTCCCTCGCGCTTCCTCTACAACGGCGGAGGCTACCTGACCCTCAGCTTCATCCCTACGCTCGCCACCATGCTCCTCGGTTTGCGGGCGGGCGAGTGGTTTCGCGAGGCCTCTCCGAAAATACCGATGAAGAAGTTCATGATCGCCGCCGTCGCGCTCTGCGCCGCCGGCCTGCTCCTTCACTTCACCGGAATCTGCCCCATCGTCAAGCGCATCTGGACTCCCGCTTGGACCCTCTGGAGCGGTGGCGTTTGCTTCGCCTTCCTTGCCGCGTTTTCCTGGATCATCGACGTCAAGCAATACAAGCGCTGGGCCTTCCCACTCATCGTTGTCGGCATGAACTCCATCGCCGCCTACCTCATCGCCCATCTGTGGGAAGAATTCATCATCAACAATCTCCACATCAATCTTGGCTACGGCATCTTCCGCATCTTCGGAACCGGCCTCGAACCCTTCGTGCTTGGCGTCACCGTCATGCTCATCTACTGGCTCATCCTCCACTGGATGTGGCGCAAGCGTCTGTTCATTCGTATTTGAAGGAACTTTCAAGAAGTGGAAGTGAAGTGCGGGCGACAGCAAACGCACGCTACTCTGCGCAGCTCAGCCTTCTTTAAGCGCTCAGGCGGACAGGCTCGCCGTGCAGCATTTCAGCGACGCGATCCAGCAGCAGCGCCGGGTGCAAGGGCTTGGCAAGAATGTCGTAGCTGTGCCCCAGTATCTCTGACCTTGTCAGGATCTCTTGAGCGGCTGGATGGCCTGACACGAGAACGATTCCGCATCGGGGCAGAATCTCTGCGAACCCGCGAGCCAGCTCAATGCCGTTCATATGGGGCAGTATCACATCCAGAATGGCCACATCCGGGTGCCAGTCTACAACCAACTCAATCGCATGTTCCCCTGAGAAAGCTTCCCGCACTTCGTACCCACGGCTCTCGAAGATCAAGCCGAGCGACTCTGCAACAGAAATGTCGTCGTCCACAATCAAGATCCGGCTTTTGGATTCCAGTGCAGGCATAACTCGAGTGCTCCGCTTCGAAGAGGAAAATACGGTTTCGCGCCCACAGCAGCACACGGCAACAGGCTACATTTTGGGTCGCTTCCCCATTCCCTTGGGGAGTTTTTTGACGTCCTACGTCCGTTACCGCACTGGCCGCCGTAATTCACCCACTGGCCGTCTTAGATGCAGGACGCAGCCTTTGTGGATGGGTTGCTCGATCGCACAGGTTACCTTTGTTGCAGAACGGACGCGCCCTTATCCCATCCACCCCGGGAAAACAGGCTTTTTGGTATTTGCCAGTGCTTAGGTTCGACTTGGTTGCGGTGCAGGTCCGCTGCCTTTGAGCTTTCTACCTTGCCTCAGCTTAATGCCGTCCCGTCTCCGGAAACGCGTTTCCCATACACCCACAGGTAAAAGCAGCCCACCGCCAACAGGCTCAGAGGCGCTGGCAGAATTTGCACCGCGGCAATCACCTGGTGTGCCCACGCCGAGGTTGGCAGATGGAGCTTCGAAATTGTCGCCAGAACAACCAGCCAGGGCAAGTCTGCGGTACACACAATCGCTACGCCCGTGAAAAAAACTGCCCACCTCCCGGTCCGGCTTCGCTCAGACCAGAGCATCGCGCACGCCGGTACCGCAAACATCAGCATCTTGGCGTCGCATACGCGGTGATAGAACGGCAACATCGTCAGCGCAGAGACTGAGGCCAGTCCGATCAGGAACCGTGGCGGCGTTGTTTGCACCCGCAGCGTCGTAACCATCCCCATGCACAGCAGAGCCCCGCAGATTAGAAACGACACGATGTTGTAAAAATACGGATCGTCCTTGAACAAGCTGATCGCCGTTTGCAGGTGAATCACCATCGCTAGCCCATGCGCCTTGGGAGCGTTGGGACCGGGATCGTTGATTCCGCCGGGTGCATCCGCCTGCGCCAGCGTTGCCTGAAGTTCTTGGGCCCAATGTGGCGATACATGCGTGGTCCAGAGAACTATGGGAATTCCAAGAATCGCAGCCGCCAGCGCCGCCTGCACTGCGTACTTACGATACTTGCCTCCCGCAAGCAGACAGTACATCCAGATAAAAATCAGGTCGTGCGGTTTTACAAGAAGTCCAATACCCAGACAGATCGCTCCGATTGCACCATGCCGATCCTTGCGGAAGTACCAGAGCGCGATCGCGCAGAGACCGATTGCGAGACTCGCGGGATTCCCCGTCACCACCGGCAACTCGCAATTCGCTAAGAGAAAGCCAAGCAGTGCACCAGCCGGCAACGGTGACCACTTTGCCCCCATCGTCCACATCAGGAATGCAGACGCAATCAGTCCCGCCACAAGAATGAGAGTCCAAAGAAAGCTGGCCAAGGGATACGAAAGCAGCGCAAGGGGCGCAGTCACTGGAAAAATACTCGGCGGATAAAGAAAGGGAATCGACAGCGGCCGTTGAAATAGAAGCCCCGCCCCCCACGTGGGGTGATTCTGAGCCACGCGCGCATCCGCGTCATACAACCGTGTGACCGCCTGTTGATCGTATGGATCGCAGCCCTGCAACAAGCAGCGCGTTCCATAGAACGGCGTCTTGAAGTCGCTCATCGACTCGGGAGAAACCGACCGCAGCACAAATCCCAGCAGCAGAAAAACCAGGCACCCCAGTCCCATCAGCAACAGCGCGTCTCTGCGCTCCTGCTTGGCTTTTGCCAAATCCGTCAATCGCACTCCTTTGCTGGCTCACACCTGCGCTTCGTAAAAATCATTGCAACCACGATCATCTAGCGACGGCTTGTTTCCCAACTCGTTTCATCGAAACCGAAGTCATGGTTTTGCGCGCTCACAAACCTGCTACGATGTCCGCGATGAATTCCAACAACGATATCGAGCCGTGCCTCACGGTCGTTATGCCCGTCTTTAACGAGGCGGGCACCGTGAGCGCGATCGTGAACGAAGTTCTGGCCCAACCCCCCGTTGCCGAACTCATCATAGTCGACGACTGTTCCCGCGACGATACCTGGAACAAGCTGCAGTCGCTCGCGCCCAGCGATCCCCGCATCAAGCTGCTCCATCACGAAATCAATCAAGGCAAGGGCGCCGCCTTGCGAACCGGCATTGCCCACGCCACCTCGAACATCGTAATTATTCAGGATGCCGACCTCGAATACGATCCCGCCGAATATTTTCTGCTCCTCACGCCCATCCTCGCCGGCAAAGCCGATGTCGTATTCGGATCGCGCTTCCTCGGCGGCAGCGGTGCTCATCGCGTCCTCTACTTCTGGCATTCCGTCGGAAACAAATTCCTAACCCTGTGCTCCAACATGGCCACCGACTTGAATCTCACCGACATGGAAACCGGCTACAAAACGTTTCGAAGAGAGATCCTGCAGAAGATCCAAATCCAGGAAAACCGCTTCGGCTTCGAGCCGGAGATCACCGCAAAAGTGGCCCGCGAAAAAGTCCGCATCTTCGAAGTAGGCATCGCCTATAACGGTCGAACCTACGCAGAAGGGAAAAAGATTGGCTGGCGCGATGGTGTCCGTGCCCTTTGGTGCATTTGCAAATACAACTACTTCGTCCGGTGACTGCGAGACCAGATCCGTCCTTGTCTAAATCGCAGCCAAACTGCACCACTACTACCTCGCAACTTCAGCCATCTGCAACGCTTCCGCAGCGTCCCAAATCCAGCCACGTTCATCTCACTTGCAGGTATACTGTTCCTGTGACCACTTCTGTCCTTGATTCCGTCTCTATCGGCAACCAGACCGAAGCTTCCCCTAGCCAGAAGAGGGTGTTGCTGCTCAAGCCGCGCGGCTTTTGCGCTGGTGTGGTGCGCGCCATCGATATCGTCAAGATTGCCCTCGAAACCTTCGGCGCTCCCATCTATGTCCGCCGCGAAATCGTGCATAACCGCTACGTTGTCAATGAATTAGCGGAAAAGGGCGCCATTTTCGTTCACGAAATCGACGATGTCCCCGATGGCCAGCGCGTCATCTACTCGGCCCACGGAGTTTCTCCGGCCGTCCGCGACCGCAGCAAAGGCCGCAATCTCAAGGTCATCGACGCAACCTGCCCCCTCGTCACCAAGGTCCATATTGAGGCCGTCAAGTTTGCCAAACAAGGCTACTCGCTGATCCTCATCGGCCACCGTGACCACGACGAAATCGAAGGCACCCTTGGCGAAGCACCCGACGTAACTCAAGTCGTTTCAAGCGTGCAGGAAGTCGAGACCCTTCAGGTACCCGATCCCAATCGCGTCGCTTACCTTACCCAGACCACGCTTTCCCTCTCTGAGGCGCGCGACATCATCTCCGCCCTCAAACTCAAGTTTCCCAACATCGTCGGACCTCACTCGCAGGACATCTGCTACGCAACCGAAAATCGCCAGGTCGCCGTCCGCAACGTGGCCCACAATGCCAATCTCGTTCTCGTCGTCGGTTCTACCAACAGCTCCAACTCCAACCGCCTGGTCGAGGTCTCCCGCAACCTTGGCACGGTGGGGTATCTCATTGATAACTCCCAGGCCATCGACCCCAAGTGGCTCGAGGGCGTATCTACTGTGGCTGTAACTGCCGGCGCGTCAGCCCCCGAAATCCTGGTAGAAGACGTGGTCAATTATCTGCGTCAAAACGGATTCTCCAGCGTCGAAGAAGTTGAGGTTATGCCGGAAAATGTCCGGTTCGGCCTCCCGCCAGAGATCATCCAGGCTATCGGCAGCACAGACGGGGCTGAGTCCGTTCCGGTGCGCTGATCCGAGCTGCCGGACGGCACATTTGCCCACCCGGCAAGACTGTGGTCTCCGCACATCCAGGGGAGGATTTGCATTTGCCTTTTGCCGCCCATCGTTTACCTTTAGCCCATCATTTCTTCGCGGCGTGGACGGCGCCTGCAGCATCTTCTTCCCATAGCAGCACGCACACATGGGTCCTTGTATGAGCCTTCCGCAACAAAAATCGCAATCTGCTGCGCCTAGATTCGGCCGTATCGACGCCGATCTCGCTGACGTCGAATCAGCCTTGCACCGCTCCCGAGAGCACGTTCTCTCCCTCCAGCACCCAGACGGCTATTGGTCCGGCGAACTCGAAGCCGACTCCATGCTCGAAGCCGACTACATCTTTCTCCATGTGCTGCTCGATTCCGGCGATCCCGGACGCCTGCATCGCGCCTTCGTCGAAATGATGCGCTACCAGAACGACGACGGCAGCTGGAGCATCTTTCCCGGCGGTCCCGGCAACATCTCCCTCTCCGTCAAGTGCTACTTCTCCGCAAAGCTGATGGGCGTCGGTGCCGACGATCCCCGCCTCATAAAATGCCGCGAATGGATTCTCGTGCACGGCGGCGTCATCGCATGCAACACGTTCACCAAGATGTATCTCTGCGCGCTGGGCCAATACGACTACGACGCTGTGCCTGCCATTCCACCGGAGATCGTCCTCTTTCCCAAATGGTTCTACTTCAACATCTACGAGATCTCTGCTTGGTCGCGCTCCATCCTCGTTCCTCTGGCCATCATCTACGCCAAAAAGCCATTTAAGAAAATTCCCCCCGAGCAGAGCATCGACGAGCTCTTCGTCGGCGGACGCGCCAACTCCATCCTGCGCCTTCGCATGGATCGCAAACATCTCCTCTCCTGGCGCAATTTCTTCATCATCATCGATCGCCTCATGCACCTCTCTGAAGCGGTGCACCTCCGCCCGCTGCGCAAGATTGCGCTGCGCAAAGCGGAAAAATGGATGCTCGAGCGCCTCGAAATGTCCGACGGCCTCGGCGCCATCTATCCAGCCATGATGAACGCCATCCTCGCCCTGCGCTGCCTCGGCTATTCCGAAGATGATCCCCAGGTCATTCGCGCCCGCGACGAATTCGAAAAACTCGGCATCGAACAAACTCCAACTTCCGACATGCCCGAGGCCACCTTCCGCATGCAGCCCTGCATGAGCCCCGTGTGGGATACCGCGCAAGCGGTCTATGCGCTCGGCGAAGCCGGCGTGCCGCGCGACGATCCGCGCATGATCAAAGCCGCCGACTGGTTGCTTTCGAAAGAAGTTCGCCAAATCGGCGACTGGGCCGTCAAAGTTCCCAACTGCGAACCCGGTGGATGGTACTTCGAATTCAATAACGAGTTCTATCCCGACACCGACGACACCGCGCAGGTTCTTCTCGCCCTCAAACAGGTCGACCATCCCCGCGAACGCAATCAGATTCAGGCCGCCGAGCGCGCCATCCGCTGGGAGTTTGCCATGCAGTGCCGCAACGGCGGCTGGGGCAGCTTCGACAAAGACAACACCAAAATGATCTTCCAGTACATCCCCTTCGCCGATCACAACGCCATGCTCGATCCGCCGACCGTCGACATCACGGGGCGCATGCTGGAGATGCTGGCAAGCTACGGCTACACCCGCGACGACAAGCGCGTGCAGAAGGCCATCGAATTCATCCTCAAAGAGCAGGAGCCCGATGGCAGCTGGTTCGGCCGGTGGGGCGTCAATTACATCTACGGCACATTCCTCGTCCTCCGTGGACTCGAAGCCATCGGCTTCGATCAGCATGAGCCCCAGGTGCAGCAGGCCGCCGAGTGGATCCGCATGGTGCAGAATCCAGACGGCGGGTGGGGCGAAAGCTGCGGCACCTACGACGAGCCCGATACACGCGGCGTTGGCGTCAGTACGCCGTCCCAGACCGCATGGGCCGTCCTCGGCCTGCTCGCCGCAGGCGACGACCGCTCCGACTCCGTCGCCAAGGGCATCCGCTGGTTGCTTACCCGCCAGCGCCCCGACGGCAGCTGGGACGAAACCCTACGCGAGGGCGCGCGCCGCGAAAGCATCATCACCGGCACAGGATTTCCAAAAGTCTTCTACCTGGCCTACACCATGTACCGGCAATATTTTCCGCTGTTGGCGCTCACCACCTACAAGCGGGCCATGGAGAAGGTCGCATAAGTCGCTGTTCCTGGGACACTGCTTTTTTGCCAACACCAGGCAATGGAAAATAGTTTTGAACTGCCTCATTCTGAACGATTTGTTTTTTGCTTCAAATTGCATCCTAATTCGGCAAATTCGTTATCCTGTGGACAGGTCGATTTGCACCGGAGGAAAGTACACAGTATGGCTGTTCCGATCTCCCAGATGTGGACGGTTGCTAGTTACGTCCTGAAGAAGCGCCTCGGCGGAAATAAGCGCTACCCGCTTGTTCTCATGCTTGAGCCGCTCTTCCGCTGCAACCTGGCCTGCGCCGGCTGCGGCAAGGTCCAGTATCCGCCGCACATCCTCAAGAAGCAGCTCACCCCCGAGGAGTGCTTCCGCGCCGTCGACGAATGCGGCGCGCCCATGGTCTCCATCCCCGGCGGAGAACCGCTGCTCCATCCCCAGATCGTCGAGATCGTCAACGGCCTCATTGCGCGCAAAAAGTACATCTACCTCTGCACCAATGCGCTCGAACTCAAGCGCCGCTTGCCCGAGTTCACGCCCTCGAAATATCTGACCTTCTCCGTGCACCTTGATGGCGACCGCGATCACCATGACTTCTCCGTCTGCCGCGAAGGCGGCTATGACATCGCTGTCGAGGGCATCAAGGAAGCCGTCAAGCGCGGTTTCCGCGTCACCACCAATGCCACCTTCTTCGACGGCACCGATCCCAACAACGTGCGCGGCTTCTTTGACGACGTCATGGCTATGGGTGTTGAAGGCATCGTGCTCTCGCCCGGTTACAGCTACGAGAAGGCGCCCGATCAGACGCACTTCATGGGCCGCGCGCGCGTGCGCCGCCTCTTCCGTGCCATCCTCTCCAATCGCAAGCCGAACTGGAAATTCAACATGTCGCCCCTGTTCCTCGAATTCCTTATGGGCGATCGCAAATACGAGTGCACTCCTTGGGGCTCACCCGCATACAACATCTTCGGCTGGCAGCGTCCCTGCTATCTCTTGCAAGATGGCTACGCCGAATCTTTCAAGGAGTTGCTTGAGACCACGAAGTGGGAAGAGTACGGCGTCGCCAGCGGCAACCCCAAATGCGCCAACTGCATGGTCAGCTGCGGCTACGAGCCCACAGCAGTCATGGACGGCTTCGGTTCGCTCTCCGGCTTCTGGGGCATGGTCAAAGGCACCTTCAGCAAATACAAGGATCAGCACGCGCTCAACCTGCTCAATGAACCCACGCCCCGCGGCCCGTCGTCGCTGGTGCAGATCGAACATCCCGACCGCGAACTCGCCAAGATGTAATTGAGAAGTCGAATCTGGTGCCCTGTTCTAACCGCGTTTCTTGACGGTAAGAGGGGAACCGCACTCGATGAAATTGCAGGGTTTCTGTTTTGTGAGCGGTCGCATTTTTACTCGTACCGCTGGATGTCAAAGATCACGGGCTGTAGCATCCGCTCCCGTAGGGAGCTCCGAAAGTAGCCCAGGGTGGATCCGGAGCGAATGCGACGGGGTAACCCTGGGAATGCTGCCACGATGTTTGAAATTGTCATCCTGAGCGGAGCACGCTTGGGCCCCGACGGACGAAGTCCGGTGGGTAAGCGAAGCGAAGGATTTGCTGTTAACGAAATCCCGAGCTCGACATGCGAGGAGAACCATGACCGCCGAAGTCACCAAATACACCATCGAACAGGTTGAAGCCCTCGAAATCGCCCCCGGCACGGAACATCAGCAACTTGAAGGCTGGGTTCCTGAACTCGCCACGGAAGAAGAACTCCGCCAGGCCCTCGAGAAAGCCTTCGACTATCGCGGCGACGTGACCCTCACGCTCAAGTCCGGAGAAAAAATCGAAGCCTACATCTTCAACCGGCTTCCCGGCGCCACACTCGCTACTTCCTTCCTCCAGTACTTCACGCCGTCCGCAGCCGACAAGCGCAAAGTCAGCTACGCTGAGATTGCGCGCCTCGAGTTCACCGGCAAAGATCGTGCCGCCGGCAAGCACTGGGAGGACTGGGTTAAGGCCTACAACGAGAAGAAAGCCGCCGGCGAAAAGTTCGCCCTGCACCCCGAAGCTCTCGATTAGCCGGAAGCGCATACCCATTCCACCATTCGTACTTAATTTGCCTTTTCGTGTCGCGTCCCAACCCGCAGAATGAAAATAAATAAGTTATGGGATCGCGGGGTACCCCCTCCCCCTCTCGATTCGTACGTTCTTCGCCAATTTTTGGCTCCGAGACCACCGCGTTGCAGACTCGATCCAACTAAGGCGTGACGCTTGAACTTCACTCAGCTGGAGCGTCAACATTACTCTTCTCGAATGGCCCGACAGAGAAGTTTTCAAGATCTTGTACTTGGGCAAAGGGCGATGTCACTGGCGTGCAACACGTATAAACTGAGCCAGGATTTCCCCAGAACCGAGGCGTTTGGATTGCTCAACCAAATCAGGCGATCAGCGGTGTCGATTCCCAGCAACATCGCTGAAGGACATGGCCGTCTTACGGATAATCAGTTCCGGCACTTCCTCGGGAATGCGCGAGGATCGCTCTGCGAACTGCAGACACAGCTCGAACTGGCATATCAACTCGGATACCTGTATGAAAGGTCATGGAGCGATCTGAGGTCGCAGGCCCACGAAGTTGCCCGCTTGCTCAACGGTCTGATTGCTTCCCTGAGCGACAGACGCAAGGTCTCTGCTACCGGCGCTGCCACCGCGAATTCCACTAACTCCGCTAGCACACCTAACGCCGCTAGCCCAGCTCTCTCATGAAAGTTTTCCTCACCGGCGCCACCGGATTCGTAGGTCATCACGTCGCCAAGGCTCTCGCTGCCGATGGCGCCGACCTCCGCATGCTGGTCCGCAAATCCAGCAACCTCAAAAACCTCGAAGGCATTCCCGGCGAAACCATCGTCGGCGACCTCGCCCACCCCGAGTCCTACGCACCGGCACTGTGTAACTGTGAAGCTGTGATGCACGTGGCCGCCGACTACCGTCTCTGGATTCCCGATCCGGACGCCATGTATCGCGCCAACGTCGATGGCACTCGCAATCTGCTCCGCCTCGCTCGCGAGGCCGAGGTTCGGCGCGTCGTCTACACCTCGTCGGTCGCCACCATGCACTTCCGCACCGACGGCATCGTCATCAATGAAGACACGCCGGTCACCATCGGCGACATGGTCGGCCACTACAAGCGCTCCAAGTATATGGCCGAACGGCAGGCCATCGCCGCGGCCCAGGACGGCCAGCAGGTCATGATCCTCAATCCGACCACGCCCATCGGCCCCAACGACGCCAAGCCCACGCCCACCGGCCGCATCTTCGTCGACTTCCTCAACCGCAAGTTCCCGGCCTACGTCGACACCGGCCTCAACCTCGTCGACGTCGCCGAAGTCGCGCGCACTCATGTCGCCGCACTCACCACCGGCAAGCCCGGCCGCCGCTACATTCTCGGCGGGGAAAACCTCACGCTGAAACAGATCCTCGACAAGATGTCCGCCATCACCGGAATCCCGTCGCCGACCACAAAGATTCCGTTTGCCGTCGCCGCCGGCTACGCCTTCTTCGAGGAACTCATCACCGGCAAAATCCGCGGCAAAGAACCGCGCGCCACCCTCGAGGAGGTCCGCATGGGTCGCAAGAAAATGTACGCATCCTCCGCCCGCGCCCAGCAGGAACTCGACTTCCGCATCGCGCCTGTCTACCCCGCCATGCGCGCCGCCATCGACTGGTTCCGCGCCAATGGCTACGCACCGTGATTGCCAAATATGACCCACAGTGCTATAGTTCTCAGTGTTAGTTGGGCCCGTGCAAGTTTACCTCACAAAATGGATGGCTCGATTCTCCCGGCGTGAGGGAATATCCCACGCGAGCCTGCTTGACGCCATCCAAAGAGCCGAACGTGGCCTGATCGACGCCGACCTTGGCGGGGGACTCATGAAGCAGCGAGTGGCTCGCCGCGGCAAAGGACGTTCCGGAGGCTACCGCACACTCATTGCCTACCGAAGAGGACATCGCGCGTTCTTCATTTTGGGGTTTGCCAAGAGTGAGCTGGTAAATATAGGCCGCGATGAACTCCGTACTACGCGCGAAATTGCAGCGGTCTTGATGGCGACCCCAAATGACGTACTTGCCCGCAAGGTTGCCGACGGAGAACTGGAGGAGGTTGCATATGGTCACTAAGAAAAAGCTCAGTCCAATTGCTGAAGCCTTGCTGGAAACCGCAGGGGACCTGCACCGCATTGGCCTGATGAACGAAGCCGACTATCGCAAGATTACCGTGCGTCATCTGGGCGAAAAGGCGCGCTTGATGTCTGCGCCCATCAGTCCCAAACAGATTCGCGCCATTCGCCAGCGCGCCAACCTCAGCCAGGCTGCCATGGCCAGCATGATGAACCTGACCGTTGGCTACCTGTCGCAACTCGAGCGCGGCGTGAAAGAGCCGAAAGGCCCATCGCTCGCGCTCCTCAACGTCATCCGCCGCAAAGGCATCGAAGCGATTCTCTGAGGTTTCGATTCATAACTGTACGGAGGAACCAATGCGGCGGCTCTCTTTCAAAAGGGTTCGACTTACGCGCCCGATCTATATTGCGCAGTTTTCAAGTTTTGCCTACGCCATTGACTCATTGGGGGGCGACAGGCCAGATCAGCCAATCTGGTTAGACGTCGCTCGCCTGACTCTATTCCTTCTATGCGCACTAATGACTCCGCTCTCCATGATCGCCCGACTGAACGATATTGGTTGGAGGAGCTGGTGGCTGGTGCCGCTAGCATTTCCGTGGATCTTCGCGACATGGGCAGTCAAAATCGATCAGCAATTATGGATGATCGGAATAGCGGCACTCGTATTGATTGTTGCCCAGGCCCCTCTTATCCTCACACCGTCCCGAGTTGATCTCTGCGGTTCCGAAGAGCACAACGGCTACGCCTCATGACCCGCACCGCTCTCATCGCCGCCATGCCCGGCGAACTCAAAGCCATCGTCCGCGGATGGAAACCGTCCACCGTCGGCACGGTGAAACTCTGGTCCCACCGCGACGAAAATCTCTGGGTCGCCGCCTGCGCCGGGGCCGGCCAGGACGCCGCCACGCGTGCCTTCGCCGCCGTCGAGCAGGACGCACCCATTGACCTCGTCTTTTCTCTCGGCTGGGCTGGCGCCCTCACACCCGACCTCGCCGCCGGTTCTGCCCACAACGTCGCCGGAGTCATCGATGTCCGTACCGGCGAACGCTTCCGCTGCGACGCTGGAGCGGGATCGCTCTGGCTCGCTACCAGCCCCAAAGTCGCCGACGAAGCCGAAAAACGTCGCCTCGCTTCCGCCTACTCGGCCTCCCTGGTCGACATGGAAGCAGCAGCCATCGCCCGCCTCGCCAAAATGCGCGGGATCCCGTTCTATTGCCTCAAGGGCGTCAGTGATCCGCTGAGCGCTAAGCTCCCGGATTTCAATCGTTTTATCGATGCCAATGGCCAGTTCCACACTGCCCAATTTGCACTTTCTGCACTCCTCAAACCTTGGTACTGGCCCGCACTCGTCAAGATGGGCGAAAATAGTAGCAGGGCTTCCCAAAGCATTGCGGAGTCGCTGGCTGAGTTCCTCCGAGACGAGGTCTGATCGCTAAACGATGGCAACACAAATCTCAAATCCTCAAAGCATTGCAGAAACCCGACTCCCTTCCACCATGCGCGCCGTCGTCTATCACGGCATCAACGACATGCGTGTTGAATCCGTGCCCGTTCCTCGCATTGGCGCCGGCGAACTGCTCATCAAGGTAGCCACCTGCGGCATTTGCGGCACCGACCTCAAAAAGATCCACTTCGGCTCTCACTCCGCGCCTCGCATCTTCGGCCACGAAATGGCCGGAGTCATCGTAGCCGTGGGAGAAGGCGTCTCAGACTACGCCGTCGGCCACCGCGTCATGACGTTCCATCACGTCCCGTGCAATGAGTGCTACTACTGCCGCAAAGGTACCCCGGCCCAGTGCCCGCTTTACAAGAAGACTGGCGTCACCGCGGGCTATGAGCCTTCCGGCGGCGGCTTTGCCGAGTACATCCGCGTCATGGATTTCGTGGTAGCCAACCGTGGTGTTGTGAAGATCCCCGACGGCGTGCCCTTCGAGCAGGCGGCCTTCGTCGAACCGGTCAATACCGTGCTCAAAGGCGTAAAGCTGCTCAACCTCGAGCCGGACGACACCGTCCTCGTCATTGGCCAAGGTCCTATCGGCCTCATGCACGCCGTGCTCTCCAGCCGCATCGCCGGCAAGGTGCTTACCTCCGATCTGTATCCCGAGCGCCATGCAATTGCAGCCAAATACGGTCTCAAGCATCCAATCCATGCCGGCACTGAAAATGTCGTCGAGCGCGTCTTGGCCGAGACCGACGGGCGCGGCGCCGATGCCGTAATTCTTGCCGTGGGGGGTACTGCGTTGATTCGTACAGCCATGGATGCAGCCCGCCCCGGTGGTAAAGTGATGCTGTTCGCGCAAACCCAGCACGGCGAGGTTGGTATCGACCCCGCAGCCGTTTGTGTGGATGAGAAGACTTTGCTCGGTTCCTACTCGTCCTCATTTCCAATTCTCGACGAAGTCACTGAGCTGGTCTTCAGTGGCTATCGCAACGGTTTTGACCTGACGCAGCTCATTTCGCACCGCTATTCCATCGATGAAGCGGTCGCAGCGATTGAGGTGGCTTCGCATCCCAAGGCGGACTCGATGAAGATCATGATCGAGCCAAACCTCGGGATGGGAGCAAAGTAGGAGGCTCCGCATTCCAGGCACGGTCAAAGACGCAATCAAGCGCAGCCGCTCCACGGTTGAAACGGCCATTGAGCATGGCCGCGCCACGGTCGAAACGGCGATCGAACATGGCCGCGCCACGGTCGGCGACGCCCTTCATCATGGGCGTGCCACGGTCGAGAGTGCCATCATTCATGGCCGCGCGACGGTTGAGACCGCGATTCATCACGGCCGTGCCACGATGCAGGCCGCCATTCTTCACGGACGCGAAGACATCCGCATCGAAAACGTGCCCGTGCCCGAAGCCGGCCCGGGCGAATTGATTGTGCAGGTCGGCGCAGCTCTCACCTGCGGAACCGATTTGAAAGTCTTTCGCCGCGGCTATCACGCGCGCATGATCGTGCCGCCGGCACTCTTTGGCCACGAACTCGCGGGCACTGTTGTGCAGGCAGGCACGGGCGTTTCAGACTTTTCGACGGGGGATCGCGTTGTAGCGCTCAACTCCGCGCCCTGCGGCCAATGCTTCTTCTGTGGCCGCGGCCAGGAGAATCTCTGCGACGATCTGCTCTTCAACAATGGCGCTTATGCCGAATTTATCCGGGTCCCGGCGCGCATCGTTGCAAAGAACACTTTGCGCGTGCCTGATCATGTTCCGCTCGAGCATGCAGCGCTCACTGAGCCTCTTGCTTGTGCCGTCCACGGGTTTGAGGACTCAAATCCCCGTCCCGGCGATCAGGTTGCCATCATCGGCGGCGGTCCGCTCGGCCTCATGATGCTGCATGTTGCTTCGCTCGCCGGCTGCGAGACCATCGCCGTTGTCAAACACGATGGCCAGGTCGATGCGGCAAAGCAACTGGGCGCCGCGCACGTCGTTCAGGCGAGCAACATCCGCAAAGCGATTCGCGAAACGCGTGCCCTCACGCCCAAAGGCCGCGGCGTCGACATCGCGATTGAAGCGGTAGGCGTTCCCGATGCGTGGGAAGAAGCGGTCGAAATGGTTCGCAAGGGCGGCACAGTCAACTTCTTTGGTGGATGCGCGGTTGGCACGCACGTCGCACTCGACACCAATCGCATTCACTATAGCGACATCACGCTGCGCGCCACCTTTCACCACACCCCGGCCATGTGCCGCAAATCGCTGGAGTTGATCGCCGGCGGCCGATTCCAGGCAAGCGCATTCATCACCGGCCATGCTCATCTCTACGAACTCAATCGCGTCTTTGAGCGATTGATGAATCGCAGCAGCGAAATCAAGACAGCAATCGTTCCCTGAGGCTTCATGACCACTGCGGCTCTCCAACCTGATCGCGATACGCTGTCGCAGGAGCAGTTGCTCGCGCGTGGCTGGGCCGCTTTGCCTCCGTCTTACCGCATGCCGGAAAAGACTCCTACCCTCGAAGAAGCTCTCGCCTGGTGCAAGCAGCTTGCAGAGTCGCATTACGAGAATTTCCATGTCGCCACTTGGTTTTTGCCCAAGGCCCTGCGACCACATTTTCATGCCATCTATGCATATTGCCGCGTCTCCGATGATCTTGGCGACGAGGTTGGCAACACCGCGCAGGCCCTTGCGCTGCTCGATTTCTGGGGTGGTGAACTCGATGCCTGCTATCAAGGTCAAGCTCGGCATCCGGTATTCGTCGCTCTCGCAGAAACCATTCGCGCCTGCTCAATTCCTAAAGAGCCATTCGCGGATCTGCTGACCGCCTTCCGCCAGGACCAGACCGTCACCCGTTACGAGACGATGCACGATGTCCTCGCCTATTGCCGCAACTCGGCGAATCCCGTGGGCAGACTCGTTCTGTACGCCTGCGGCTATGCCGACGAACAGCGCTTTCGCCTTTCCGACGCAACCTGCTCGGCACTGCAGCTTGCCAACTTCTGGCAGGATGTCCGCGTCGACTTTGCGAAAAATCGTGTCTACCTGCCACAGGAAGATATGCGCCGCTTCGGCGTCAGCGACGAAACGATCGAGCAGGGAATTGCCACCCCGGAGTTTCGCAAGTTGCTCGCTCATGAAGTCGACTTTGCGCGAGGCATGTTTCAAGAAGGTGTGCCCTTGATCGGAATGGTCGGTCGCGATCTGGCAGTGGATCTCGACCTGTTCAGCCGCGGCGGTCTCGAGATCCTCAATGCCGTCGAGCGGCAAGATTTCGACGTATTGCAGTCCAGGCCCGCGATCGGCAAAAGCACCAAGCTTGCATTGGCCCTCCGCGCCGTCAGTGGCAAGGCATTTCCGTTTTTGCGCCTGCGCGCAGCTTCCCCAGGGAAGGCGGCTTGACCCAGGCACCAAAATTGGATGAAGCGTATGCGATCTGCAGGGCCATTGCCAGGCGCGAAGCGAAGAACTTCTATTACGCCTTCGTGGCTCTCCCAACAGAACGCCGCAACGCCATCTGTGCCATCTATGCATTCATGCGCAAGGCCGACGATCTCTCTGACGACGAAAGCTTGTCGATCGACGAACGCCGCCGCCAGTTGGATGCGTGGCTCACAGCTTGGCACTCCTCCGTGCAATCGGGCCAAACGGTCGATCCGATCTTCCTTGCTGTTCACGACGCGATAACCCGCTTCAAGATTCCGCTCGAGCTGTTGGATGAGCTGGTCGCCGGTACGACCATGGACCTGAATCGACCAGCCGGGAACCAGCCCGACACCTATGCGACCTTCGCCGACCTCTATCGCTACTGCTATCTCGTAGCCTCTGTCGTGGGATTGGTCTGCATTCGGATCTTTGGCTATACCGATCCCCGTGCAGAAAAGCTTGCCGAGGAAACGGGAATTGCGTTCCAGTTGACCAACATCCTGCGCGATGTTGCCGAAGACGCGGAGCGCAACCGGGTCTATCTGCCCGTCGCAGATCTTGAAGCGCACGGCGTCAGCCTTGACCAGCTTTTGAAACGCGAGCCTCTCGCTCCCCCAACCCACTCCGAGCGCGCGCTGGTTGCAGAGATCGCCGCCCGGGCAGAGGCCTACTACAAATCGTCGAGCACGCTGTTGCCGCTCATTCAGCCCGAAAGCCGGCCGGCGCTCTGGGTGCTTGTAACCATCTATCATTCGCTGCTCAAGCGCATCGAACGAGCGGATTACGATGTCTTTACGCGGCGGGCCAGTGTGCCAACCGTCCAGAAGCTTTCGATCCTGGCGGTTGGCCTCGTCCGCATGGCCGGCGTGCGCATGCTCGCCTCGGCGGGCGCACAGAAAGGCTGAAATTCAGTTGCCGCAGGGAATCGACAAATCGGTCACCGTGGTTGGCGGAGGAGTCGCCGGCATGAGCGCCGCATGTGCGCTTGCCGAAGCCGGTTTCCACGTCACCCTCGTGGAACGCCGCGGCTATCTTGGCGGACGCGCATCGTCTTATCTTCATCCCGGCGTAAAAGAGGTCATCGACAACTGCCAACACGTGCTCTTCGGTTGCTGCACCAATCTGGTTGGCTTTTATCGCCGCATCGGTGCCGCCTCAAAGATTCATTGGACGAGCAAGATGACCATGATCGAACCTGGTGGTCGCCGCTCGCAGCTCGGCCCATCGCGTTTGCCTGCCCCGCTTCACGGATTGCCCAAACTTCTCTCAGCGCCTGCATTCAGTTCTGCCGACAGGCTTGCCTTGATGCGCGCTTTCAGCGCCCTCCGGCGACCGATACCTCAGAATGCACAAGAATCGCTCGGTGCATGGCTCCGCCGTAACAAGCAAACTAAAGGAGCCATTGAGCATTTTTGGCGCCTCGTGATTGCCAGCGCTTTGAATGCGGACATCGATGAGATTGCATTGCCCTACGCTGCCAAAGTTGTTCGAGAGCTCTTCATGAACTCCGCCGAGGCAGGCAGCATGGGCATGAGTACCGTTCCGCTTAGCGAACTGTACGACGATGCGGCTGCATTTTTGAAAAAACACAACGCCACTTTGCAGATGAAAACGAGCGTCGAGGGCGCGCAATGGGATCGATCCGCTTCTCGATGGACTCTTGGAACAAACTGCGGAGATATCGTGTCAGATTCTCTTGTGCTGGCCCTTCCTTTTGAAGCCATGGGAAAACTGATTCCGGCTCTGCCTCAGGCAAACGGCGTCGGTCCCATGCAATACAAAATCCAGCGTCTCGAGCATTGGCCCATCTGCAGTGTCCATCTCTGGTTCGATCGGCAAGTGACCGAGCTCGACCACGCAGTCCTGCTCGATCGCGAAATCCACTGGATGTACAACAAAACGCGGCTACAGCCGTGGCGCGACCAGAAGGGAAGCTATCTCGAATTAGTCGTCAGCGCATCGCGAGACTTCGCCGCCAGGAGTCGCGAAGAGGCAATTGCGCAGGCTATTGCCGAATTGAAGGAATTCTTCCCGTCTGTCGCGACTGCAAAGCTCGAAAAAGCCGCTCTCGTGAAGGAAATGCGCGCCACCTTTGGCGTGCCGCCGCGCGTGGATGAGCTGCGTCCGCATGCGCAATCGCCCTGGCCCAACTGTTTTCTCGCTGGCGACTGGACCGCTACCGGCTGGCCTTCCACCATGGAGAGCGCCGCACGCTCCGGTCATCTTGCCGCCGAAGCTCTCACCAAAGCCACCGGCCAGCAGAAGACATTCCTCATCCCCGACCTCGAGCCTACTGGCTTGATGCGCTTCTTCGGCTGAGTCTTGTTCCAAGCTGGCAGTTGCATTCTTCAGTGCGCCAGGAAATAGACCCCGACACAGACCAGCACCGCTGCTGTCCAACGCCTCCGGTCCACGTTTTCATGCAGGAAGAATTTCGCCGCAACCGCATTCGTCACCATCGTCATCGATGCCGATGCCGGGGCTACCAGGCTCAGGTTCAGGTGATTGAGCGCAAACAACAGCGAGAAGAAAGCCAGAGCGAGAAAGCCAACCCCCGCAAAGAATCGCGGACACGTCACCACCGCGCGAATTGCTCCCCTCATCCCCGATCGCGCGCGAATCTCGTCAAGATCGCCGATCGATTTCATCGCGGCCGCAGTCAGAACTTCGCCCGTCGTCGAGCAGAGAATGATTGCCGCGATCATCGCGGTGGAAGCCCAAAACCCTGTGAGCGGAAGAGACGGGGCGACAGTCATCGCAACTGTTCCTCCTCGACCGATGCCAGCGATTCATCCCGTGTTCCTGATGCCGGAGCGGGGCGCTCTGTAAGAGACGGTCCCTGCGCAACGAATCCTACGCCCAACGTGATGAGAACAATCCCCATCCAACGTTGCACAGAAATGGGCTCGTGCAGCCAGAACCTGGAAAGGAGCGCCACAATCACATTCCCAAAGGCCGTTGCAGGAAGCACAAAGGTCAAATCGGCCCAGGACAATGCAGTGAGATAGCTGGCAAAGAAACCAATCAGCAAGGCAATGCCGGTTGCAATCCACGGCGTGAAGACCGCCGCGATCAGGGTCGCCGGGTGTGACAGGATGATTGGCGGCAACTCAGTCATCCCGCGCGAAAGGCACGTATCGCCAAGTGGCGCGCAGAGCGCAACCAGCCCAAGGACGCCGTATTGTCGAGCCGTCAGGTTGTGGTGCTTCATCGGTCCAAGGCGTGCCGTGTCAAAAATCCCAAAAAAGCAGGGGCGGACTCATGTTGAGTTCCGCCCCGATTGCTATCCAGCCCCTTTTCAGGCCCCAGCGCTCACCGGCGCTGGAGGATCCGCCTGGCGGCTTCGCGCTTCCTTCACCATGCGGTTGCGTTGCGCGCGCAGCTTCAGGAACGCCTTTGCCTCGGTGTACAAACGGGGCACGTCGCGATTAATAATCGCTTTCCAAATCACGCGGGCAGCAGCCTTGGGCCGGAAATAGTACTCATCGTAGAAGCGGTGCACCATCTCCATCACGTAATCCACGGGAAGACCGGGATACTCGATGTGCGCCATCTGGTGGCCGCCGCCGTCTTCCATACGCTCGTTGGTGATGAAGCCATTCTCCTTGGCAAAGTCATAAAACTCCGTCCCCGGATAGGCATGAGCGATGGAAACCTGGATGGTCTCCACGTCCAGTGACTTCGCAAAGTTGATCGTGTTCCGAATCGATTCCTTCGTTTCACCCGGCAAGCCGAGAATAAAGTCGCCGTGGATCGTCAACCCGAGGTCGCGGCAGTCCTTCGCAAAGGCCCGTGCGCGCTCTACCGTGGCGCCCTTCTTGATGTTCTTCAGAATTTGCGGATCACCCGACTCAAAGCCAACGATCAGCAAACGGCATCCGGCGTCTTTCATGGCCTTCAACGTATCGCGGTCGGTCGTCACGCGCGATGTGCAGCTCCACGTCAGTCCGAGTGGCTGCAACTTTTCGCAAAGCTCGATGGTGCGCTGCTTCTGAATGTTGAAGGTGTCGTCGTCGAAAAAGAATTCCTTCACTTCGGGGAAGTTTTCTTTTGCCCATGCCAGTTCCGCAGCCACATCGTCAGTGGAACGCTTGCGCCACGCATGTCCACTCAGAGTCTGCGGCCATAGGCAGAACGTGCACTGTGCCGGGCATCCGCGCGTGGAATAGAGCGAAATATACGGGTGCAGCAGGAACGGCACGTTGTATTTCGTCACGTCCATGTCGCGTTTGTAAATCTTCGTCGCCCACGGCATGGCGTCCAGGTCTTCAATCTGCGGACGGTCCGGATTGTGGACGACCTTTCCGTCCTTCTTGTAGCTGATGCCGAGGATTTCATCGAGCGGCTTGCCGTTGGCAAATTCCACAACGGAGTAGTCAAACTCACGACGGCAAATGAAGTCGAGTACCGAGCACTCATTCAGCGCGCGATCCGGATCCGTGGTGACCGGCGGTCCAACGAAAGCAATGCGGATGGTCGGATTCACCGCTTTGATTGCTTCGGCAAGGCGCTGATCGCCTTCCCAGCCCACCGTCGAAGTGAACAAAACAAGGAATTCGAAGTCCTTGCAGATCTTGATGGTCTCGTCCGCGGAGATGTGGTGCGGTGGCGCATCCAGCAGGCGCGAACCTTCCAGAAGTCCGGCAGGATAGGTCAGCCAGACAGGGTACCAATACGACTCGATCTCGCGCGTGGCAGGCCAGCGCGAACTCGCACCGCCGTCAAAATTCTCAAACGACGGGGGATTCAGAAGCAAAGTTTTCAAAGGCATAGACATCCCTCTAAGTTTACCATCTTCTCGATTTTCCCCAGTAACTAAAGGGGTTACGAGCTACTTTCCGTTCAGCTCTTTCAGCCAGTCTTGCATGTGTCCAAGTGCCCGCAACAACCCCAGACGAGCCTTTGCCAGGTCAAATCCCGCCTCGTCCGCTTCCTGCAGCCGCTGCGTGCCTTCAATGCGAGCCAGTTGCTCTGTCTTTGGCGTGGCCTGCGGGGTCGATCCAGGGGCGCTTCCGCTGCCGTTGCCCAGATCAAGTTCGGTCTGCACTGTCTTCAACTGCTCGCCCGCAATCTGTTGTTTCAGGCTCGCAATCTCAGCCAGCGTCTCCAATTCTCTGATGCTGCCGTTCAGTTGAACGATCTGCAAATCGTTCTGTTTTTGCGCCTGTTCCGCCTCTACAGTGGCCCGAAGGGCATCGGCACTCGACCCGCGGGCCTTGGCGCGATGTTCCATGTCGAACAGCGGAATCTGAATCGAAAAACCAGAGCTGATGTTGTTTGCCGGCAGCGGCCGCGCAAAAAACGAGTTGATATCGTTCAGCACCGTCGTGTTGCGGTTGTACTGCGCAAAGAAGCTCAACTGCGGAAAGTAATTGAAAGCGTTGTCTCCCTTTGCCGCTTCGAGCTTCGACTTTGCCACCAGCTTTGCCGAGTCAATCCCCAGCACCTCAAGCTTGGCGTCGCTTGCATGAATCTGGGGAATCTCGGGAATACTCGCGTGATCGGGAACGATAACGCTCGCTGAAAGCCCGGTCAGCCCGGCCAGTTGTTCGGCAAGCGTTCCAGCGCGCGTCTCCAGGTGCATGCGGCGCAGCTTGATGTTGGCCGCCGTCAGTCGCGCCTCAAGTAAGTCGTTGAGCGGATCAACGCCGGCTTCGGTCCGCTGCTGTTCAATGTCGACCAGGTGGCCGGCCAGTGCTTCCTGATCCGCTGCTTCTTTCAGCTCGCGGTTCACCGTGTCGAGCTCGATATACGCCGTCGAAGCATCCAGAGCTGTCTGCTCCTTTGCATCCTTCAGGGCAGCAGTCGCAGCATCCAGCCCGGCCCGCGCCGCGTGAATGTAATGGTTCTGCGGCACGCTGAAGACCAGTGACTGCACCGTCGTGCTCCACAGCGTCGGCGGCGATCCCGTAAAACCTTCTTCAGGAAATGCAGGAATTCCGGTGCCGAACAACATCGAGGGTATAAAGACGTCCTTGCTCTGCGACAAGGCAGCCTGAGCCTTGAGCAGGTCGGCCTGGGCCATCCTTACGGCCACGCTGTTGCGCTGCGATAGATCCACCACCGACGCCAAGGAAACCTGTGCGCCGACCGGAAGGCAGGCGATCCCCAGCGCTGCACCCGCGAGCACGCGAAGCGCGGACCGGTTGATTCTCGGCTTGATCGCTGTGGTCTTCATCTCGATCAATACTTCAATTCCTGTGCCGGACGGTAGTCGTGTGCAAGGGCGAGCGCGGCGTCGCGCTCTTGTCGGGCCCCTTGCTTGTCGCCCAGCTGTGCTTTCAGTCGAGCCAGCTGCGTGTGAGCAACAAAAGTCGGAGCCTCTTCTGTTTGATACCCGCCGGCCAGATAAGTCTCAAGCAGCTTGACAGCCAGTGCTGGGTTTCGGTTCGATCGGATCAGGGCGGAAGCCCCGTTGAACAGGGCAACGCCTCCGCGCCGATCGCGCTGCGCTGCTTTGAAGCCGTTCTCTACCGCACTTTCCAAATCGTTCCAGCGCTGCCGGCGGCGATAAAAACTTGCCAGCGTCATCCACTGGAACTCCGGACGCTGGCTCTCGCTGATCGCCTGTTTGAAGTGTTTCTCTCCGGCATCAAAATCTTTCTGCTGGTCTGCAATCCGTCCGCGCAGTTCTTCCGCGCGGGCCGCGTCGAGCTTGTCGAGCTGATCGACAACCTTTTGCGCTTTGTCGGTCCCCCCGCCCACGATGCCTGGCGCAGACGCGTCGAACTCACCCAGGTCCGCCAGCGCCTCGGCATTCCGCGGATTCAGCTGCACGGATTGTTCAAACTCCACACCCACGCGCTTGCCAATGGAGTAGGCATTCATAAAGGATGCGTGATCCGCGCGCTCACCGAGTGCGCGCCCGAGCCAGAGGTGAAAATCGGAGTTGCTCCCATCCATGTTCACCGCCTGCTGGCATTCCTCCGCGGCAGCGTCCCAGTGGTCGAGCGTGAATTGCACTCGGCATTTCAAATTGTGGACTTGCGCGGATTGGGGCAGGGAATTCAGCAGCTCCATTGCATGGTCCGCTTGCCCCGCCTGCAACGCTGCAGTTGCCGGCGCCAGGTTGTCGTGCCCCGGATCGCTGCCCTGGAGCATCGTGACCCCGTACAAAAACAGGGCAATGGGATAGAAAACTCTCACTGCACGACCTGGATGGGGATGCCGATCTGCAGCGGCTGCCCCGATGTTGTTCCGGTGGCTACCACGTCGCCCTCTCTCAGTCCCGAGACAATGCCGATCTGGGTCATATTCAACGACCCTGTCACCACGGGCGTGCGCACCAGGCTGTCATTGACGACCTTGAACACATAAGGTTTGCCGTTCTCGGAGTAGAGCGCTTCGCGCGGCACATTCAACACGTTCGATTCGCTCGATGTGGTCACGGTCACGGTCACACTTGTTGAGGGCAATAACCCGTCGTTCCCGCCATCCACTTGAATAATCGTTTCGCCTACCGTGCGGTTGCCAAAAGTGATAACAGTGATGGGAACGCGGACGATGTGCCCCGTCCAGAGCTGACCTGGCCGCGCGTCCCACCTGATCTGCACAGCTTGTCCAACCGACAACCGCCCGATCTCCGGTTCATCGAAATAGGCACGCACGCGTTCCCGCGTCAAATCTGCCATCTGGAGAAGGATCTTGCCTTGCTCCGCAAACTCGGTCTGCCGCGTGTCGATGCTGTAAACGGTGCCCGCCACGGGTGCACGGTACGTGCAATTGGCTACGACCTCTCGAGCAGCAGCTGCATTTGCTTCCGCATCCCTCAGAGCAGCCTCTGCGCGTGCAACTTCAGCCGGAGAATATCGTCCGCTCGCGCTCTGCTGCGAAGCGTTGAGATTCGCATTTGCCGAGGCAAGCTGTTCACGCGCAGCGGCAACCTCGCTCTGCGACGCGGCTCCACTCGCGCTCAATTTCACCAGCGCGTCCAGATTCCGTTGCGCCTGGTCGCGATCGATGCGATTGCGTGCCAACTCTGCTTCCGATGCCTGGCGTTGTTCCTGGGTGCCGTTGTGCGTAACAGCTTCGAGTGCCACTTGGGCAGACTTCACTCCGCTCTCCGCTGCTGCCAGGTGGGCCCGTGCCTCCAAATCGTCCAGCTCAATGAGCACTTTGCCTTTCGGCACCTTGTCGCCCTGCTCTGCGAAGACGCCTTTGACCGTGGCAGAGACCGGGCTCGTGTACTCGCGGTTGTCTTCCGGCTCCACGCGGCCGTTGGTGCTCACGGTACTGGCCAGCGGTCCCGACTCAACACGCGCGATGCGCACCACAAGTCGCTGCCGGGTGAGCGACCGCACGGAAAAGAAGACAACGACCAGAATGACCGCTGTGACAAGCCACAGCCAGCGCCGGTTGAAGTCCTTACTCTCTCTCGCCATCCCTTTTAACCTGAGTCAGTATATCTGACTCATTCTGATGCCGAAGGGAGCACAAAAATCCACTTTGTGCCTGCATGCGAGTTATCCTCGCATCCTCGTACAATAGCCGTATGGCTGCAAACCCCAGATACACCGACGACCATGCCAAAGCAGGGCTCGACTTCGCCTTTCCCGCGATTGAGACGTGGAAAAATCAGTTTCCCGGCTACGAAATCTCAATTGATGATCCCGAGCTGACTTCGGTTTGCCCTAAAACCGGTCTGCCCGACTTTGGAAGTCTCAATATCCGCTACATGCCCCGCAAACGCTGCCTCGAGTTGAAGTCATTGAAGGAGTATCTCTTCAGTTACCGCAATCTCGGAATATTTCAGGAAAACATCGTCAATCAGGTGCTGGAAGACGTCGTCAAGGCCTGCGATCCGGTGTGGGCCGTCGTGCATGGCGTGTTTCGTCCACGCGGCGGTATCGCCACCACCGTCGAAGCTCGTTGGCCGCGCCCTAAGAAATAAACTTACCCACCGGCCGAATCTTGCTCCTGCCTGCCGTGCCCGATGTGATATTCGTGATGGGTTTCCGTTTCCGTCAGGACCCGTTCGATTGAGCAACACTCTCCAGTCTGATCGCACTCGCATCCACCCCGCGCTGGGGACGTTTCTGCTGCTTCTCGGCCTTAACCTGCTCAACTACATCGACCGCTACATCCTCCCCGGCGAAGTCTCCCTCATCCAACGCGAATTCCATTCGACCGACCAGCAGATCGGCGCGCTGACTACCGCGCTGTTCGTCTGCTACATGATTGCCGCGCCTCTCACTGGCTGGCTGGGCGACCGGTTTCCGCGCAAGCCGCTGATTGTTGCCGGTGCAGTTCTTTGGAGCCTGGCCACGCTGGCGACTTTCTGGGTTCACGACTTTCGGACCTTGTATGTCCGCCACGCGCTTGTCGGCGTGGGCGAGGCGACATTTGGAGTCTTCGCGCCTGCGGTGATCTCCGACTTTTATTCTGAGCGCGAGCGCAACCGCGTTCTTTCGATCTTCTACATCGCCATTCCTGTCGGTGCTGCGCTCGGCTATCTTGCGGGCGGCCAGATGGGGCCGCTCTGGGGTTGGCGTGCGCCATTCTTTATCTGCGCAATCCCCGGGTTGCTCATTGCCGTGCTCTACGGTTTCTTCGGCCGCGAGCCCGTACGCGGCGCAAGCGACCATCTGAAGCCAACACCCAGCCGCGCAACATTTTGGGGTCTTCTCACAAACATGGCTTTCCTCACAGGAACCTTCGGCCTCGCCGCGCTGACCTTCGCCATGGGCGGCATCTCCGCCTGGATGCCAGAGTTTCTTCGTCGCACGGCAGGCCTGAGCGTCGCAGGCTCTAGTCAGATCGTGGGCGCAGCCACGGTCGTCGACGGCATTTTGGGCACGCTCATTGGCGGATGGATCGCGCAGCGCTGGTTGCGCACGAATCACCGCGCGTTGTACCTGCTCTCGTTCTGGAGCGTCGTGCTCACGCTGCCCTTTGGCGCGCTGGTCTTCTTCGGTCCCCATCGTTGGGCCGTGCCGGCGCTTTTTGCCGCGGAGTTTTTTCTCTTTCTGAACACCGGACCGCTGAATACAGCCATTGTTAATTCTGTCTCGGCAGGTGTGCGCGCGACGGCGATTGCGCTGAATCTTTTCATCATTCACTTCTTCGGCGACACGTTTTCGCCGCAGATTATCGGCGCAATCAGCGACCACTCAACCCTGAGCATCGGGCTGGGCTCGACGCTGATTTTCCTCGTTATCTCCTGCGTGATTTTGTTTGCGGGCTCTCGCGTTGCCCCGCCGCTCGAAGACGACTAAAGCAAGAACAGGGAACCTGCGACGGGGAAGCAGGCAACCAAAGGCCGCCCTTCAATGCAAATTGCCGGCGAGGACCAAAGAGGTCCGCCGTGTTTGAATAAAAATAGATTGTTCAATTACATCGACGCAAGGATCGCGTAGAGGATGGGCCGTACTCCACAGAAAGCGACCGCCTCAGTGCGCGCCAACGAGCTCTTTATTTTTGGCGCCCTGGCCGTAGTGGCTCTCCACGTAGTTGTCGAGAATCTGCTTGAACTCCGCCACGATGGTATCGCCGCGGAGAGTTGTTGCCAGCTTCCCATCGACATACACCGGAGCGACCGGATCCTCAAACGTGCCGGGCAGGCTGATGCCAAGGTTGGCGTGCTTCGATTCGCCAGGCCCGTTGACCACGCAACCCATGACGGCAAGCTTTAGCTCTTCCACTCCGGGATACTGTTTGCGCCACTCAGGCATGGAAGTCCGCAGGTAAGTCTGAATCTGCTCGGCCAATTCCTGGAAGTAGGTGCTGGTCGTGCGACCGCAACCGGGGCAGCTTGTCACCTGGGGCATGAAGCTGCGAATGGAAAGCGACTGCAGAATCTGCTGGGCGGCCTGCACCTCTTCCGTGCGGTCGCCATTCGGCTTCGGTGTGAGACTCACGCGAATGGTGTCGCCAATGCCGGCGAGCAGCAGTGGGGAAAGGGCAGCCGTCGAAGCGATCAGGCCCTTGGCGCCCATCCCGGCTTCCGTCAAGCCAAGGTGCAGCGGATAGTCGCAGCGTGCGGCGAGGTTGGTATAGACGTCGATCAGGTCGCGAACGCCGGAAACCTTGGCCGAGAGAAGAATCATGTCGTGGCCTAGCCCGTACTGCTCGGCGGCTTTGGCTGACTCGAGCGCGCTCACCACCATCGCTTCCATCATCACGTCGCGGGCAGGGAGCGGGTCGCTCTTCTTGCTGTTCTCGTCCATCATGCGGGTCAGCAAAGACTGATCGAGCGAGCCCCAGTTGACGCCGATGCGTACCGGCTTGTGGTTCTCGACCGCGCACTCCACCATGGTGCGGAAGTTGTCATCGTTCTTTCGGCCCACGGACACATTGCCGGGATTGATACGGTATTTGGCGAGCGCCTTGGCAGCCGCGGGGTACTTCTTCAGCAGCAGGTGGCCGTTGTAGTGGAAGTCGCCCACGATCGGCACGCGGATGCCGCGCTTGTCGAGTCCTTCCACAATGTGCGGGACAGCGGCGGCAGCTTCTTCGTTGTTGACCGTGACGCGCACAATCTCGGATCCGGCAAGAGCCAGCGCGGCAACCTGTTCCACAGTGCCCGCGACATCGGCCGTGTCGGTGTTGGTCATCGACTGAACGACAACCGGAACCTCCCAGCCTACGCGAACGTTACCGATTTTGACCGTGGGTGTTTTTCTGCGCTGGATATCGGGCATAAAGACCTCTGAATTCAGTTTACCTTCTGGTTGGATTCCAGAAGAAACCGCGAAGTTTCGAGCCCCTCCGCGGTACCGAAAAAGGCACGCCGGCGGGCATCGGGCCAAATTCCCTGACGCTCCTGTCGCCTTCAAACCGGGTGTCCCCGTGTAGGAGGCTTTCTTTTTAGAATGAGCGAGTTAAGGCTGCAGTGGCTCAACCCAACAAGCACCGTGCTCGATTTTGGCGCCCCGGCTCACCACGCACCGCCTCGCGCCGTCTGAAGAAATGGATAAAGGTACAATGGAGATCATGAAGTTTCGCCGTTTTCTGTCGATCGTTCTCTTCGCAATGCTGCTTGGAATCGCAGCCAGCCCTCTTCTTTCTGCTCAAGCTACGACGCATCGGGGGCGCAAATACAAGTCCGCTGCCGCCACCTCGAAGATTGAGGTCACAATCGTTCGCCACGAGGACGAGAAGCCTATTGAGAACGCATCCGTCATCTTCCACGTCGAGGGCGATAAGGGCAACATGGAGTTGAAGACGAACGAGGACGGCAAGACGATGATCGATGTGCTGCCGACGGGTTCCAAGGTGTTGATCCAGGTGATTGCCAAGGGATACCAGACCTATGGCAGTGACTACACAATCGACAAAACCGAGCTGGCCTATGAAATCAAGCTGAAGCGGCCAGGACAGCAGTATTCGATTTACGACAATCACCCCGAAGCCGCGCCCAAGGATGGCGACAAGAGCGGTTCGGGTGACAGCAAGACACCGGATTCCAAACCCGACGCGAGCCAGCCCCAGCCCCAGTAAGTTTGCCTGATTCTGAAGAAAATCCTTCCCCGGCAGGAACGTCATGCACCCATTGCCCCTGAGTGGAAAATCGGCGGTGGTGACCGGGGGCGCACGGCGCCTGGGTCGAGCGATTGCGCTGGCGTTGGCCGATGCGGGCGCTGACATCACCCTGACCTATCTCGCGTCTGCCGACGATGCTGCGCGCACCGTTGCCTCAATCCAGAAGCTTGGCCGCAAGGCGCAAGCGGTCCGTTGCGATGTGCGCGATGAGATTCAAGCGCGCGCTGCAATTGCTGCAACAATGGCCTTCCACGGGCGCCTCGACGTGGTGGTGAACAATGCCGCGGTGTTTGAGCGCGCAGACTTGGCCTCGATGACTGTGGAGCAGTGGGACCGGATCTTTGCAACCAACACGCGCGGGCCGTTCCTGGTAGCGCGCGAGGCATTGCCCCACTTGCGGGCATCGAGCGGGCGCATCGTGAACATTGGCTCGCTGGGCGGCATTCGTCCGTGGGCAGATCACGCCCACTATTGCGCCTCAAAGGCCGCCCTGCATATGCTCACGCAAACCATGGCCAAGGCATTTGCGCCGGAAGTGAGCGTAAACTGCGTGGCTCCGGGCTGGATCGCCATGGACGACATCGACACCAAGACAGCCGCGCATTTTGCCGCCAAAACTCCGCTTCAGCGGAATGGATCTGCGGACGACGTGGCACAGGCTGTGATCTATTTCGCAACTAACAGCGGATTTGTTACGGGGCAGATTCTTGCTGTGGATGGCGGACTCGGGCTATAGCCGGAATCAGCTGGAAAAGAGACGACTCCAGAAGCCGCGTTTTTCTTCTTTTCCCGGTTCCTTCGCGCGCTTTTTTTTGGGGCTTTTCACTGAGAAAGTCAGGGTCTCACCCTCCCACAAGCCAAGCGGTTCGGGTTGTACGGGCCAGGCCGCGCCTTCGAGAGTGACCTCAGGGTTGGTGACGTAAAGGCGGCGCGCGGTTTCAAGGCCGGCGCACTGCACTACGTAGTCAAAGCCTTTTTTCAAGTGTGCCGGGCGCCACTCGGGATGGTGTGCATCGCTTGCCAGGAAGTGAATCCAGTTGCGCTTGAGAAGCTCGTTGGCAAATGCCTCTGCAATGTTCCCGAAACGGCCGTAGAGCGAGGCAGAAGTGACTTGGACCAGGTTGCCTTCACGCATCCACTCCGCCAGCATCTCTGGATTGCGTTGCAATACCGGGTTGCGCTCAGGATGCGTAATGATGAGCTTGTAGCCGGCAAGCTGTAAACGCTGCATTGCCTCCGACAATTGCGGCGGAATCACCGAGTCCGGGAATTCGATCAGCAGGTAACCCTTCTCATTGATCGAATAGCGCAGCGGATTCTTCAGCGCGTCCATGATGTTCCCGGCATCGAGATGGAAATCGCAGCCGAGGCTGAGTTCGACGATCCCCTTAAGCCTGGCCCGCAGCTCGGCGAGACGTTCTTCATTCACTTCCTTCTGGTAGGGATACCGTTCGCTGGAGTGCGGTGTACAGACAATATGGGTCACGCCTTCATTGGCGGCGCCGGAGGCCATTTCGAGCGAAGTGTCGATATCTGGAGAGCCGTCGTCTACGCCGTAGATTAAATGGGTATGGATGTCGATCATGCGTTCACGCTATGTCTTTGGATGCTCAGTGCGCCGCCAGCGCTTGGATCATCGAGTCGAAGATTTTCCAGCCGTCTGCGGAACCCAGCAGTTGCTCGCTTGAGCGGTCGGGGTGCGGCATCATTCCAAGCACGTTGCGCTTCTCGTTCAGAATTCCGGCGATGTTGGCGAGGGAACCATTGGGGTTCGCCTCCGCCGTGATTTCTCCGGCAGGTGTGGCGTAGCGAAAAGCGATCCGGTCTTCGGCCTCGAGACGGCGCAACTCTTCGGGCGTGCAAAAGTAGTTGCCTTCCATGTGACCAATGGGGATCCGCAGGACCTCGCCTTTGGCCAGCTGATTGGTGAAGGCGCTGTCAGTGGTCTCGGTGCGCAGATGGACCTGCTTGCAGATGTACTTGAGGCCTGCGTTGCGCATCAGCGCGCCGGGCAATAATCCAGACTCGGTGAGAATTTGGAAGCCGTTGCAGATTCCCAGCACCAGTCCGCCGCCCGCGGCAAAACGCTGGACCGATTGCATGACGGGCGAGAAGCGCGCAATCGCGCCGGTGCGGAGATAGTCCCCGTACGCAAAGCCGCCGGGAACAAGAACGGCGTCGACGCCCTGCAGGTCTTCAGAATCGTGCCACAGAAAAGTGACAGGCTGATGGGCAATCTCGGCGATCACGTTATATGTGTCGTGGTCGCAATTGGAGCCGGGAAAGACCAGGACGCCGAATTTCATGCATTTAGGTTATCAGTTGCGCGCACCGGAAAAACGGCCGGTTTTGCACCCGGGTAACGGGAAGGGAACCGGGCAATGGTGCCGTTCATCCGGCCTGTCTGTGAATTGCCTGATGCATCCTCTTGTGGGAGTCTATTGCGAATTTTCTTTGGAATGCACGGGTGATCGGCAGACCCAGGCGAGCCATTACGTCGCGTGGGCGCGAAACTGCCTCGAGCTTGTAAGTAACCTGGCCCGTATCAGGAGAAATCTCGACGAGGAATCGCTCTTCGCCTTCTTCCACATGATCGGGAGTGGTTGCGTAAACGAAGCCAAATTGGTTTGAGGCGTCAATGGTATCCACAATCGTGCTGAGATTCAGGGACCAGAGCCCAAGGCTTTGCGCTTCGACGGCGACGATCTGGCTAAGCGCAATAACGGCTGAAGGATTCGCTACTCGAATCCATCCCAGGTCGAACATGGCCCATTGCCGGAAGGCGCTCGTTGCCGCAGCGAAGGCTGCATCTCCAAGCCCCAGGCAACTCTCCGTCGCATCGCGCACAAAAAACAAAGGAAGCGGGCGAGTTGCGATGCGCCCGTGTACAGAGAGGTACTGTGGCTCGGACCGCGATGCCGGGTCGAATGCCCCGACTTTCTTGGAAATCGCCACGTCTGTTGGTCTGTAAAACGAAAACACGTGATTCAGTATGTCACGCTTAATTCCACGCCCTTGCCGGTCTCAGATGTCCGCGCGGCACCCTTCCCGATTCTTGCAAGGCCCTTCCCATAGAACTCCGAGTGGTATATCATCCCTTCCAATAGATGTTCGAGGGGAGAGATTCATGGGCAAAAAGCCCCAGTCCCAGAGCGAGATGCTGAAGGGGACGCTGGACATGATGATTCTGCGAACGCTGCTCGGCGGCGATGCGCACGGACATACGATCGCGAAAGTCATTGAACACACCTCAGAAGACCTTCTTGAAGTGGAGCAGGGCTCACTCTATCCGGCACTCCACCGGCTCGAGGACCGCAGGTGGGTCTCTTCCTACTGGGGCGTGAGCGAAAACAATCGCAAGGCAAAGTTCTACCTGTTGACGGCAGAAGGACGGAAGCAGCTGGTGCGCGAGACCAGCCGCTGGCGGCGAATGACACGCGCGATCGGACTGGTGATGGGCGAAGAAGGAGGCGCGCAATGAGCTGGCTGAGGTTTTTTCGCCGCAAGCGCTCTGACGCGGAATTGCAGCACGAGATGGACACTTTTTTGGCAGAAGAGACCGCGGACAACGAGGCGCGCGGTATGTCGCCCGAAGAGGCTCGACGCCAGGCGCGTGTCAAGTTGGGCAACTCGCAAACGGTCCGCGAATCGCTGTGGACCCAGAACTCCCTTCTGCCGCTCACGCACCTGGGCCGCGACTTGAAATATGCATTTCGTACTTTGCGCCGCACCCCGGGATTCTCCATCATCGCGGTCGTCGTGATGGCGCTGTGCATTGGCGCGGCCACATCCCTGCTCACAATCGTGCGTTCGGTTTTGCTGAGACCTCTTCCATTTCGCGATCCCGGACGCCTCGTGATGCTCTACGAGCACCATCGAGAGCCGAACATTTCGGAATCCGCCGTAGCCCAGGGAGGTGCGCGCGGCGAAGCCACGTACAACCCGGTAGCGCCCGCGGACTTTTACGACTGGCGCTCAAAGACCCACGGTTTCGAGGACATGGCAATCATGCGCTCCGGCGGCTATAACCTCACCGGCGAACGGGGTGAACTACCCGAGGCGGTCCACGCAGTTGCGGCCTCTTGGAATCTGTTTCAAATCCTGGGAGTGCAGCCCGCATTCGGGCGAACCTTTACTGCGTCAGAAGATCAGCCCGGCAGCGCAGTGGTCCTGCTCACGTGGAGCGTGTTTCAGCGGCGCTTTGCCGGGGATGCGACGATTGTTGGCCGCCAGATTCACCTCGACGGCAGACCTTTCACGGTGGTGGGCGTCCTGCCATCCTGGTTCTCCTACCCCGATACCAGAACTCTGTTGTGGGTTCCGTTCAAAACGGATGCATCGCCGGAACTTCTACAGCATCACGATTGGCACCAGAGCCGAGTGTTGGCGCGGTTGCGCCCCGACGTGAGCCTTGCCAACGCCGTTGCGCAGGTGGGCGCCGTACAGTACCAGCTTCACCTCCAATACCCGCACGACCCTGTAAACGAAGATGTTGTGCCACGTTCGCTGAATGAGGATCTCGCCGGAAACGTAAAAAAGCCCCTGACTCTGATGCTGAGCGCCGTAGGCTGCATGCTTCTCATCGGCTGCCTCAACGTCTCCAATCTGCTGGTTGCGCGAGCCGCGGCACGACAGAAAGAAGTTGCGGTTCGCAGCGCTCTCGGAGCACAGCGCGCCACTTTGATTCGCGAGCAGTTGGCCGAGAGCGTGCTGCTCTGCGCGGCCGGCGGCTTGAGCGGCATCCTGCTCTCGATGCTTTCAACGCAGTTCCTCGCGCATGCGTGGAAAGACCTGCCCTCTGCGAAGGAAATCCACATCGATGGAAGTGTGATCGCGTTCGCTTTTCTGCTCATGTGCGCGGCCGCTCTCATGTCCGGCTTGCTCCCCGCACTGTCAACAACGGGAAAGACAATGCTGAAGGCGCTGCAGACTTCCTCGCGCACAGGAGCCACCAGTGTTTCGCGCACTGTGCTGCGCAAGTCGCTGCTCACGGCCGAAATTGGAATCACAGTGGTGTTGCTGGTGTCCGCGGGCCTTCTGCTGAAAAGCTTTCTGCGCCTGCGCTCCGCCGACGTAGGCTCTATTACTGAAAACGTGCTCACCCTGCAGTACGGCCTGCCCGACGAGAAATATGACACGCCGGAGAAGATCAACGCGTTCAACGAGGCATTGCTGGAGCGGGTAAGAGCCATCCCCGGGGTGCGCGGCGCCGCCCTGGGAAACACGGTTCCCGCCGCGGGGTTCTGGGGAGACTTCGTATTCACGGTCAAGGAGCATCCTCCGCTGAAGGCGGGCGCCGAACTGCCCGACGGATTGATGCGCTGGGCCGATCCAGGCTATTTCAGCGCCCTTGGAATTCCGCTGGTGAGCGGCCGTTTCTTCACGAGCGACGATCGCGTTGCTCATTCCTACAAGGTGATTGTGAGCCGCCAACTTGTCCGGCAGTACTTTCCAGAGGACAATCCCATCGGCAAGCACCTGCACGTCCCGGCACATGAACAAAAGGGAGCACCCGGCCTCGTCGACTACGAAATCGTCGGCGTCGTTGGCGACACTCTGTACCAGGTCGGTCAAGAGGCGAAGCCGGCTCTGTACTTCCCGTTCCTTGAAGGAATCTCCGGTGGCACGCTCGCGGTCCATACAGCGACGGATCCGCTGCAGTTTTCCGTGCCGGTGCAAAAGCAGATTGCTTCTCTCGATCCCACGCTCCCCGTCTCCGACGTGCTCACCATGGATGAGGTGATCGGCGAGTCCCTTGTAAATGCCCGTCTCAGCGCGAGTATTGTTCTGGCTTTTGCGGTCTTGTCGCTTCTCCTTGCTTCGGTCGGCCTGTACGGCGTTCTGTCGTACCTGACCACGCAGAGGACTTCAGAACTGGGAATCCGCATGGCGCTCGGCGCACAGCGCGATCAACTCTTGCGCTTGACGCTGATCGATGGCCTCCGGCCGGCGCTGCTCGGGCTCGGGTTGGGGCTCGTGGCGAGCTTCGCGGCCACGCGCATCTTTCAATCGATGCTTTTTGGGACGAAGCCGCTCGATCCCCTTGTCTTGTCAGGCGTGATCGCCACATTGCTGGCTGTCGCAGTCCTGGCTTGTCTGGCGCCTGCTTGGCGCGCTTCCCGGTTGGATCCTATGCAGGCGCTCCGAACGGAATAAGCCTCAGGCGGACCGCAGGCGAGCGGAAGATATCAACATTCCACGGATCGGGTCGCGCGATCAGTAGGTCACGTGGAGTTCCACACCATTGCCGCTGTCAGGGATCAGGGCGGTGATGCGGTGATGTTCGGCGTCGAATCCCGCCGTAATTTGCGACGCACGAGAGCCGTCAATGCCGGATGCTGAAGCGGCCGATGCTGCGTGATCGGCGCCGTAGACTTCAATTGAGAGTTGACTCCACCAGGGCGCGAAGTTGCCTTCGTGCGGTTTGACCGTGACGACGATGCCATCCGCCGTGAGCCGGCAGCTGAAGGCCATGCGCAGCGAGTTGCCATTGCGGAAGTCGAAGCTGACACCGTCGTCGAGGTAAAGGTTGCCGCCACAGTCACTGCCCACCGCTGTCGGCGGATACACGCGCAGGGTCAGCGGTCCCTCCGGTTTTTCCTCGGTGCTTTGCACCAGTGGCTGCTCGGGAACAATCGATCCGGTGCGTGCAAACACGGGCAAGGTTTCCAGTGTGCGGTGCACTCGCACCTCGGGTTGCGCGATGGGCGCGTTATCGATCCCTTTTCGGCCTGAATTGCTTTCAATGCGCGTGCCGGTCCAGTAGTCATACCAGCCCACCGGCGGCAGCGCCACAGAGTAGTCGTCGACTTCGTCAGGGAACGGGCTCTGTGCAATGAGCAGGTCCCGGCCGAGAAGGAACGAGCCGCTGTCGCTCAAATCAAGCGGCTGACCGTCGACAGCGCCGTTGGGAAATTCCAGGAACAGCGGACGATCGAGCGGAAGTCCGGTGCGGCTCATCTCATCCGCAGCAGTATAGATGTACGGGAGCAGACGATAACGCTCTTCGATGTAGCGGCGGCGCAGATTCACATCTTCTGCCGAGCCGTTCTCCCACGGTTCCTGGGGGTTGGTGCCGCTCGAGGTATGGTCGCGATCGATGGGCTGGAACGCGGCAACTTCGAGCCAGCGCGTGAGCAATTCGGGCTGCGGGGATGCGGCGAATCCCCCCACATCGGCGCCCGCCATGGCAAAGCCGCTCAGGCCCAGATTGAGAAGCTGCGGAACAGTCTGTCGAAGATGATTCCAGTTGCTGGAGTTGTCGCCGGTCCAGGTCACGGCGTACCGCTGGCCGCCGGCATAGCTTGCCCGCGTCATCACAAACGGACGTAGATTGGGCTCGAGCTTGAGCAACCCGTCGTGCGTGCCTCGCGAGTTCTGCATGCCAAAGATATTGTGGATTTCGAGATGCGTCGCTGTGCGGCTGGCAAAGCCGGGCTCGTCAATACGGTGAACGGTGTCGTCCGGCATGGTCTTCGACGAGACGAGGAAGATTGCCGGCTCGTTCATGTCGTTCCAGAAACCGGCGACGCCTTTCTTCTCGAAGTCGGCGTAGAGTGTGCCCCACCAGTCGCGCGCTGCCTTCTGCGTAAAGTCAGGGAACACGGCTTTGCCCGGCCACACATCGCCCACGTACGTCGAACCGTCGGGATTCTTGACGAAATGGTCGCCGGCAGCGCCTTCGTCATAAGGCTTGTAACCGGCGTTGGGCAGATCGGCGATGTGCAGATCCGTGATGACAACCGTGCGCAAATGCTCGGCCCTCAAATCCTTGATCATCTGGTCGAAGTGCGGAAATCGCTCAGGATCGACGGTAAAAGGACGATTCTTGAGCTGGTAGTCGATATCCAGCCAGATCACGTCGGAAGGGATGCGTTCGCTGCGCAGGCGCGCGGCGATGCGGCGCACTTCCGACTCAGGGTAGTAGCTGTAGCGAGACTGCTGATAACCAAGCGACCACAGCGGCGGCAACGGCGTGAGGCCGGTGAGCCACGCCCAGGTCTCGACGACGGTCTTCGGATCGGGACCGTAAAAGAAGTAGCAATCGAGCGGACCGCCCTCTGAGCCGAAGGAATAGCCGTCGCGATACTCCTTGTTGAAGTCGAAGCTCGCGCGCCAGGTGTTATCCAGGAACAGGCCCGCGGTCACTCCCTTGTGAAACGTCATAAAGTAAGGAATCGACTTGTAAATTGGATCAGTTGATTCCTGCCAGCCAAAAGCGTCGGTGTTCCAGTCGGTGAAGGCTTCGTTGCGCCGGTCGAGCGGACCCGGCTTGTCGCCCAGGCCAAAATAGTGCTCGTCTTCGGGCGACTTCATATACATGCGGAACGAGGAGCCGTTGTATTCGATAGGACGGCCAGGAAGTTGCGCGAATAGAACGTGACCTTCGTTGTCGCGGATAGTGATTTCCAGAGGATCCTTCTCCACGGCGACGTGAAGCTTAGCTGTCTTGAAGCCGATCGAGCTTGAAGAATCTTCCGCCGCCACTGCAACGCTGGCAGTGCGAGCTTCGGGTAGCACGGCCCAGGAGGCGTCCTCCGGCAATTGACCGGCGGGCCCCACACGCATCCGGACAACGTCGTCGCGCAGAGTCGCGATCAACACGACGGCCGAGCCGGCGCGGATCTCGATGCCATTGGCGGTTGCCCGGGAAGCGGTGACCCGGTCCAGCCGGACGAACCCCTGCTTCTGCGGGGACTCTCCGGTTGCATTCGCTTGTGACGTTGCGGCGGAAAACAAAACAACAAGAACAACAAACAGGAAAAACCCTGTCTTTCGCACTCAGCACCTCAAGGGAGCCAAATCTTTTCTTGCAGAGAAGAATAATCCCCGTGAGGGTGCGATGGGAACGGACTGTCGCACAATTCTCATTCTGCTGCAGTGCTGTCTGCGGTTCAGACAGCGCAACTCCGACGGGCCTACGCTATTCGGTAAATAAAAAAACTACCGGCAAATTTGTTGATCAAATTGAGCCGCCGAAGGGAATTGTTCCTCACGTACTCTTTCGAGTTACCACCGGGTTCCCGGTTCTGCCACAAAAGTTTTTGTCAATGAATTGTCGCTAATTGACGCACTTTCGCTCCGGTTGTTTCCTACAAGTACTGATCAAAAATGTCGTACGGGGAAAGCAAGCAGTCAAAACTTTTCCCGAGTTGTCTCGGGTCCTTGCGCCGATGGGTTGGAGTCGACGGGCATGCGTTGCTTTCATCGCAGCCTTTCATCCCAGTGGTTCCCGCCGCGCGTTTGTCGTAATCCGCCTTCGTGCAGGCGATGTTGCCTGCACGGGGCCTTGTTTCCAGCTACCTTGGAGCGTTGCTCTTGAAACGCTGCATCGATGTTCTGTTTGCCTTTTGCCTTCTCTCCCTCTTGTCGCCACTCCTTCTGTGCTGTGCGGTGCTCATCAAGCTCGATTCGGAGGGACCGGTCCTGTTCCGCCAAAGACGGATGGGCCGGGACTTCCGGATTTTTCATTTACTCAAGCTGAGAACCATGGATACCCACCGGCCGGGAACGGCAATCACTTTAGGAGCCGATCCGCGCATCACGCGCGTTGGGCGCTTTCTACGCAAGTACAAAGTGGATGAGTTGCCCCAGCTCTGGAATATCCTGCGCGGCGAAATGAGCCTGGTTGGCCCGCGGCCAGTGATCCCCGAGCTGACCCGCGAGTTTCGCGCCCAGTACCAGCGGCTGCTCACCGTACGCCCAGGTCTAACCGATCCCGCCGCCCTGAAGTACTACCGGGAGTGCGAGATCCTTGCGGTCTCCGCCAATCCCATGCACCATTTCAAAACCGTGGTCACTCCCGACAAATTGAAGCTGTCCGAGGGGTATCTGCAACAGGCCACAATCTGGAGAGACCTGCGGGTCATGGCACAGACGGCGAAAGCCATCATTCCACATCTTTCGATCCAGATTGTTGTTAAGAATTGCGACGTCCCTGAGAGCACCTGGCGGCCCTATGCCGAGGGACAACGGCGAGCGCTTGCGCGCGAAACGCAGGGTCGAACCGCTGGCGCCATGGCTCTGAATGCCGGTGCCGGGATAAAAAGTGCGCTGGGAGACTGAACTCCCGCGGAGATCAATCCGCGGTCAGTCTGGCGGCCCGCGCGGTCGACAGTCAGCTTTGAATGGCCGCAGCGCGTTTGCGCGTTTCAGCCACAAACGCTTCGTCTTCCCGGTTCTCCGCCTTGATGGCGTCGAGATTGATGGTGACGTTGGCCTGCGCGCCCGTGATGGCTGCGCCGGCAAGGGCAATGGCCGTCGTCAGGTCTGAGCTCATGTTGGGATTGGTGATGGGCTTCAGCTCCGTCGCGATGCGTGCGATCTCCGCGGCACGCTCCGCGACGACCAGCGGCACTTCTATCGCCTCGCGCAGTGCGGCGTTGATCAGTTTGCCGCCGTCGGCCGACTCCTTTGCCGCGCGATATGCCTTCATCACGGTGTTATACGATTCGGCGTCGGCATCAATCGCGGCTTTGAGTTCTTCGCGTAACGGCGCGAGTCGGGCAAGAGCCGCGCTGAGCTGCGTCTCGTGATGCAGGTAGGCCTTCTTCCCCCGCGACATCGAAGCCACCATCGCGGCCAGGCCCGCAGCCATGGCGCCGCTCGCAGCGGCAGCACTGCCTCCGCCTGGAGTTGCCGTGGGCGCGGCGAGTTGCTCGATGAATGGCTCGATTCCGGCGCGCAAACCGCCAATGGCCATCTTGCCGCTCATCACGCCCGCAAGGCGGTTTTCCAGAATCAGTGAAGAGTCAAAATTCTCCACCTGTAGAAACCACTCAGCCGCCTGCTCCAATGCGGGTTTCGGAATCAGTCCTACGATCTCGCTGGAGACCGGAACCACGCCGTAGCGCTCGGCTTCCCGCTTTACAAATTCAAAGACGCGATGGATGGGCGTCTGTTCAAAGTCGGTCAGGTTCATCGAGACCTGTGCCATGCCCCGAACCAGAAACCCCGCGCCCTTGACGAAGCGCAGCCCACCCGTGGAAAAGCGCACAGCCTTGGCGATCTTTTTGGCAATGCTCACATCGCCCGTATTCAGAAACACGTTGTACGCGATCAGCGCCTTGCGCGCCCCCACCACCGTCGCTCCCGCCGTGGGATGAACGCGCGGTTCGCCAAAATCCGGCCTGCGCGCCGGATGGGTGGCGATTTCATCGCGAATGCCTTCAAACTGGCCACGTCGAATGTTCTCGAGATTTTGACGCTCCGGTGTTGCTGCCGCAGCTTCATAGAGGTAGACCGGAATTTGAAAGCGCCGGGCGATCTCTGCGCCCACGTGCTTTGCCATGGCCACGCAATCTTCAATCGTCACGCCGTCAATGGGAATGAAGGGCACGACATCGGCTGCGCCCATGCGCGGATGCGCGCCATGGTGCTGCGTGAGGTCGATGAGCTCGGCAGCCTTGCCCACTCCTAGAATTGCAGCTTCCTCAATGGCTTCTCTCTCGCCGACCAGCGTGATGACACAGCGATTGTGGTCAGCATCCATCTCGCGATCCAGGAGATAGACGCCGGGAATCTTCATGGCTTCGACAATCGCGTCGACCTTGGCTTTGTCGCGGCCTTCTGAAAAATTGGGAACGCATTCAACCAGAGTATTGGGCACGAAAAGAGCATAGCGAGAGGATGTCGGGTGGGGCAACCACACATTCCTGCGCGAACTGCGTAAGGCGACGAGCGGGGACGAATCCATGGCAACACAAAATTCTGTGGTGGAATCGCAGTTATCGCGTCGGTTTCACCGTGGATTTGCAGAAGGAGAAGGACTCCTGCGCGGGTAGTATTCTGAGTAGCAACCGGGGAAATTGTTCGTCGAATTTCCGCTGCGTGCAGAGCGCCCGAGGAGGGACCATGGCCACCGCGACAGCTCCAACCATCCGCGCACCGCGTGGCACGCAGTTGCGCTGCAAAGGCTGGCAGCAGGAAGCAGCCCTGCGCTGCCTCATGAACAACCTCGACCCGGAAGTGGCCGAGCGGCCTTCAGACCTCGTGGTATATGGCGGCATTGGCCGCGCCGCGCGGAACTGGGACTGCTATCACGCGATTGTGCGCGAGCTGGAACGTCTGGGCAACGAGGAGACTCTCCTGGTCCAGTCCGGCAAGCCGGTCGGCGTCTTTCCCACCCACGACATGGCGCCGCGCGTCATCATTGCCAACTCTAACCTGGTAGGGAAGTGGGCAACGTGGGAGCATTTTCAAGAGCTCGACCGCAAGGGGCTCATGATGTACGGCCAAATGACGGCCGGGAGCTGGATCTATATCGGTACGCAGGGAATTTTGCAGGGTACGTTTCAGACATTCGCCGCATTAGCCGACCAGCACTTTGGCGGGACACTGAAGGGCAAGCTGACGGTGACCGGCGGCATGGGCGGCATGGGCGGAGCACAGCCGTTGTCGGTCACCCTGAACGGCGGCGTGGTGCTGGCCATCGACGTAGACCGCAGCCGCATCGAACGTCGCGTGGAGACGCGTTACTGCGACCGGCTGTCGGAAAACCTCGACGAGGCTCTCAAGCTGTGCGAAGACGCGCGTCGCGAAGGCCAGGCCTTGTCTGTCGGACTGGTCGGAAACTGCGCGGATGTGCTGCCGGAACTGGTGCGGCGCGGGGTGCAGGTGGATGTGGTGACCGACCAGACCAGCGCGCACGATCCGCTGAACGGCTATGTTCCGCAGGGGCTTTCGACCAGCGAGGCCGCGGATCTGCGCAGGAGCAATCCGGCGGAATATGTGCGGCGTTCGACGGCATCCATGGTGGTTCATGTGAATGCAATGCTCGCGCTCCAGCGCGCAGGCGCCGTCACCTTCGACTACGGCAACAACATCCGCCGTTTCGCCTTCGATGCGGGATGCGCTGACGCTTTTTTGATTCCGGGATTCGTGCCGGAGTATATTCGGCCGCTGTTCTGCACTGGAGCGGGGCCGTTTCGGTGGGTGGCGCTTTCGGGCGATCCCAAAGATATTGACCGCACCGACGAGCTGGCGCTGGAGCTGTTCCCCGAAAACGAAATCTTAACGCGCTGGCTCAAGCTGGTCCGTGGGCGTTTTGCGTACCAGGGATTGCCGGCACGCATCTGCTGGCTGGGTTACGGCGAGCGTGCGAAGATGGGCCTGGCCATCAACGAGCTGGTGCGCAAGGGCGAAATCTCTGCGCCGATTGCGATTGGTCGCGATCATCTCGATACCGGTTCGGTGGCGAGCCCTTACCGCGAAACAGAGAAAATGCTGGATGGATCCGATGCCGTGGCCGATTGGCCTTTGCTCAACGCGCTGCTCAATACGGCGTCGGGCGCATCGTGGGTCAGCTTCCATCACGGCGGTGGCGTGGGCATGGGCTTCTCTTTGCACGCGGGCCAGGTGACGGTGGCGGACGGCAGCGAGAATGCCGCGCGGCGCATCGAGCGTGTCCTCAACAACGATCCGGGGATTGGCGTGGCGCGTCACGCGGACGCCGGCTACGAGCTGGCGCAAAAGACAGCGCGCGAACGTGGCATTCATATTCCCATGGCGGAGCAGTAGCGAATGAAGGGTTTCGCAGCAGTCGTCAATATCGGGCAGCTTGTCACCATGGCGGGACCTTCGCGTCCGCGGACCGGCGTCGAATTACGCGAACTGGGTCTCATCGAAGATGCTGCGATGCTGATCGAAGATGGCCGTGTGGTTGCAGTGGGCCCCTACTCTGAACTGTGTGCCAATATTCCACAAATTGCCGAAGTGATGGATGCCGGCGGCCGGTGCGTCACTCCCGGATTTGTCGACGCGCATACGCACCTCGTTTTCGCCGGCAATCGCGCCAATGAGTTTGAACAGCGTGTCACAGGAACCTCCTACCAGGAAATTGCAGCGGCGGGTGGCGGCATTCTGCGCACGGTTGCGCAGACGCGCGCGGCGAGCGGCGACGAACTGCTGATTGCTGCGCGGCGGCATCGCGACTGGATGCTGCGCACAGGCACCACCACGATTGAAGCCAAGTCCGGCTATGGTCTCGAGCGCGCCACCGAGTTGCGCACCCTGCACGTGCTGGCGCAGCTCAAAGCCGAGGGACCAACGCGCATCGTGCCTACACTGCTGGCCGCGCACACGGTTCCCCCCGAGTTTGCCGAGCGGCGCAAGGAATACATCATGTGGATCGCCGAGGATCTGATCCCGGAAGTTGCGCAAGCACAACTGGCCCGCTACTGCGATGCATTCTGCGACGACCATGCCTTCACTCTGGATGAGACGCGCATCGTTTTAGAGTCGGCGCGGAGGCAGGGCATGCATCTGCGCATTCATGCCGAGCAGTTCCGGCCCGATACGGGCGCATCCCTGGGCGCCGAGTTGCGTGCGACGACAGTGGATCATCTGGAGACGGTGACGGAAGAATCGCTGCACCAGTTGCGTGCTGTAGGGGTGCAGCCTGTCATGCTGCCGGCTTCTGTGTTTGCCCTGGGGCGAACGAAGTATCCTCCTGCGCGCAAGATGGTGGAGCTGGAACTCGGCATCGTGCTGGCGACCGATTTCAACCCGGGCTCGTCGCCGGTGACGTCCATGCCGTTTGTCATGTCCCTGGCCTGCCTGCAGATGGGGCTCACCCCGGCGGAAGCACTCAGTGCCTCCACCATCAACGCCGCGTGGAGCGTGGAAATGGGCCGCTGTGCCGGTTCGCTGGAGCCGGGAAAGAACGCAGACTTCCTCATCCACGAGTTCGACGATTACCGCGAGCTGGCTTACTTCATCGCCTCGCCGGCAACACCACGCGTCTTCATCTCAGGAACCGAAATCATTCAATAAACGCGGGCGAGAATTCTGCCTTCAACGAAGTGCGAGCTTCTTCGCAGCGCGCCTCTTCTCCGCAAAGAACACGACAATGCCGGCGCCCACCAGCACCAGGGTTCCGCCAAGAACCTTGGCAACCGCCAGCGGCTTGTTGGTCTGGTCGGCGCCGGGAATCGTCGACAGCACAATCGTGATCGCAGTACTGGCGAATCCCAGTGACGCCAAAGCGATCGCCACGAGGCGGCCGCCGGGCACGCGTCGCACTTCCGGTCCCGCCGGCACGCTCTGAAAGCGAATCATCGCCGCAAACAGAAACAGGTAAGGGATAAAAAGCGCGATCACACCCATGCTGACGAGCACATCGTAGGCTCCGCGCACAGAAGTCCCTGCCTGCCCCAGGAACGCGATCGCGATGCCCGCGCCGCCATAGACGCCGATCGCCACCCAGGGCGTCTGATACCGAGGATGAATCGAGCCGAAGGCCGAGGGAAGATAGCGATCGACGCCCGCAACAAAAGGCAGCCGCGCCGTGGACGACAGATTTCCTGCAGCGCTGCCCACGGCGTTCAACGCGACCAGCAGAGCCATAGGCACGAGCAGCCATTCCACGCCAAGGCGTGCGCTGAGCATGTGGATGCCATTCACGAACCCGTCGGGTCCGCCGACAGCATCGGTGGGTAGCGCAACCAAGAGCGCTGCAGTGCCGCCGATGTAGCCAATCACGAGGATGGCTCCGGCAACCAGCAGGGCCGTGGGAATGGTGCGGCGCGGATTCTCGATTTCGTCGCCCATCGCCGAGACGGAGTCAATGGCGCTGAAGGCGAAGAACACGCTCGACCAGAACACCGCGTTGTCGAACGACCAGTGCGGCGCGAAGCTCGCCGCCGGATACCGGACCGCGGGACCGAACCGAACGAACGAGATTGCAGCAAGCACAATCAGCACAGTCAGCGGCAGAATGCTGCCCAGCGAACCGATGTTGTTGAGCCACTTGCCCGCGTCCACGCCCAGGATATTGACGATCGTGATGACAGCGAGCCAGAAGACGGCAAACGTCATGAAGTAGTACGGGTTCGCATTCAGTGCCTGTGCCCGCGGACCAAAGGCAAAAAGCGCCGACGCCGCGCCAAAATACAGCACGCCGGCGAAATAGGGCAGGTTGCTCATCCAGTAAGCCCATGCTGCAATAAAGCCGGCAAAATCGCCGAAGACTTCGCGTGTCCAGATGTAGATGCCGCCTTCTTCCGGATGGCGCGAAGAGAGTTCCATCACGCACGCGGCCAGGGGAATGAAGAAGCATGTCAGCGCTGCGATCCATATGACAAGGATGCTGGGGCCGGCAGCAGCGGCGGTCGCCGTCCAGCGCACGCTGAGAACGACAACAACATAGAAGAGCACCAGGTCGCGCAACCGGATGCCCCGCTTCAGGGTAGGAGCCGCTGGCATGTACGGCGGAGAATACCAGAGGGAGCAGCGGCGTTGAAACTAAATCGTGCCCAGGTCTTTCAGTACCGCCATGGCCGCGTTCCGTCCATTCACGCCAATGACGCTGCCGCCGGGATGCGTGCAGGCGCCGCAGAGATAGAGCCCTGGCATGGGGGTGCGCGCCTGCAGCCGATTCGCCCACATGTAGGGCGGCAGGCACTCGCCCTGAAAGATATGTCCGCCGGTGAGACCGACTTTCTTCTCGATGTCGGGTGGTCCCAGCACCTGCGCATCGATGATCGCTGTGTCGATGTTGGAGCAGAAGCGGCCAATGGAAGCAAGAGCAACGCGCTTCACCTCATCCCGCCGCGCATCCCAGTCGCCGTGGGCAAAGGTGTAGGGCACGTATTGTGCGAAGACGCTCATCGTGTGCGTGCCCGCCGGAGCAACCGACGCATCGTGCACGCTCTGGAAATAGAGCTCGCACCAGAGATGGTCCGGTAGCTCACCACGGCGTGCAGCAGCATAGCCGGCCTTCCATTCGTCTTTGCTGAGCGGCGCATTGATCTGGCCATAGTGGTGCGGCTCGTTGGTCCCGGGCCGCGCAGTAAAGTTGGGTAGCTCGCGCAGGTGTACGTTCAGCTTGACGGTGCATCCTTCAATCGGCACCCGTTCAATTTGCGTGCGCCACGCGGGATCGGCGGCGGAGTCGAGCAGGCGCAGCGTCTGCCGTGGATCGGCGTTCGACACGACGACACGGCCCGCGATGCGCTCTCCGCTCTCGAGAAGGACGCCTTCCCCAGGCACAATCTGCGCCACAGGCACGCCGGAAATCACCGTTGCACCGGCCTCGCGCGCTGCATCGCAAAAGTAGAACGACACCATGCCCATGCCGCCGCGCACATAGCCCCACATGCCGGGCATGCCGCCCAGCCGGCCCGATGCGTGATGAAAACGAATCGACGCGGTGCCCTTATCAAACGGACTGGCGTTGGTGCCGATGACTCCCTGGCCGAGATAGGCCACATGGAGTCTCTCGTCTTTCACGTAACGCTCGACAAATTCGGCCATCGACCAGTCGAAGAGCAGGGCACGCGCTTCATCGTCACTGCCCAGGCGGTCTTCAATCTGCTCCCGCGTGGGTGGGTCGCCGATCCATGCATCGCCGGACCAGGCAGCGGCTCCGCTTTTTCCCGCCGCAGGCGCAGGGCGCAATGCATTGCGCAAACGGCGCACCACAGCGCACATCGCATTAAAACCATCCACATCGTCCGGCGACAGGCGGCGCACTTCTTCGGTGCAACGCTCGTCGTCATCCCACAGCTGAATGCTTGATCCGTCGAGGAAGGGAACGAAGAGGCCGTTCACCGCAGGAGTCCATTGGTAGCCGCGGCGTGGCAGATCCAGCTCTTCCACGACCAGCGGATGCAGCAGGCCGGCAAGGTAGGCACACGGCGACATCCTGACACCGGGGAATGGTTCTTCAATCGTGCAGGCTCCCCCAACACGCGCCCGGCTCTCAATCACGAGAACGCTCTTTCCGGCGCGGGCAAGATAGGCGGCGCAGGCCAGGCCATTGTGCCCGGCGCCCACCACGATCACGTCCCATGTCTTGGCCGCGAGTTCGCTCACAGAAACCGGCAAACCGATTTCACCCAGAACCTCGGCAGTCGTTGAGGCCATATCCGATTACCGTACCACCCGGCGTGGGCAAGCTGCATCCATCCAACCTGGAGTTCAAAGCCGCAATCAGCCCATCCCGCGACCTCAAGACCCGCTGCGTGCGCCCGCTTGCTACCATTGGTTGCGGAAAGGGCGCGGCACGTCGTCGGCGCCACCTCCCTAGGAGAGTCCCATGTCTGAAAAAAGCGTCACCAGCGTCGTCCCCACAAAGATTCTTGTCCCCATCGACTTCAGCCCCTCTTCGCACGCTGCACTGGACGCTGCCGCCGAGCTCGCCGAGAAGTTTCATGCGGAGATATTTTTGTTGAGCGTCATTCCATCGTTCCCCAACGTTTCTCTCCCCGACACGATTACCGAGAACGCAGTCATCGAACATGCCCGCAAAGAGGCCGACGATCGGTTCGCCGTTTCGCAGAGTGCGCTCGGGAAAAAGGGAATCATCGTGAAATCCAGCGTCGATGTCAGCGATGACGTGGCCGGCACGATTCTCGAAGCCATTGAGCGCGAGAAGGCCGACCTGGTTGTCATCACAACGCACGGTCTCTCCGGCTGGTATCCGCAGGTGTTCGGATCGATCGCCGAAAAAGTGGTGAAGCTTGCCACCATTCCACTGCTGCTGCTGCGCACCCCCAAGCCGGAGACCACTGCGAAAATACCGTTCGGCCGCTCCATGGAATGGTGGTAGAACCAGCGATCGCATCGCGGGTACTTACAAAGTCGTGGACAGAGAAGCCGCCGGAAGTGTGACCGACCCAGTGCGTCCGGAATTTCTGTCGATCACAATCACTCGCAGCACGCCACCCAGCGGCACGGCAGGTGCGGGAACGCTGATTGCCAGCCCATCGCGCAACGCTGCCTGAAAGGTGCCGGGACGCAGCCGCAACTCCGCAGTTTGTCCGTCGATCCGGGCTCGGAGCACGGCATCGTCGCGTTCCACCAGCAGCAGATCGAGCTTGTCCATCCACAGACCGCCTTGCTGCGCGAGCGCGAGATCGGTCGCATCCAGAGTCAGGTGGATCGTGATCGCGCCAGCTTCTTTTGCGGGCGTGGCCGCCAATGCAATCTCCCGCGTGTCCCCCGGCTGCCAGATTGCCTGGTTCAACCGGTCCTTCATCGTCTCCGGTTCCTTCGCATACAGATATCCCGTCCTGTAGCGAAGCGTCCCCGGACGTGCGCCGGTCAGCTTCACCGTGATGTGGTGATACGCATCGTCTGGCTGAGCGTCCGGGGTAAAGCTCAACAGATACGCGGCGCGTCCATCCGCCACTACATCGGACATTTCCGCGGCCAGATCGCCGGCCCTTCGAAAGACACGCCCGCCCGTGGCTTCCGCCAGTTCGCGATACTCGGCTGCAATCGGATGCAGGTCTTGCTTCATCTGCGCATTCAGGCGGCCGGGATAGAGATTGTGCTTCGACTCCTCAAGCAGTTCGGAGAGTTCCTGCTTGTCTTGTGGCGACTCCGCGCCTTCGATGGAAATTTGTTTTCTGGTGTCGGCCGTTGGAGTGAGTTGCACGTTGCCCTGGGACTGCGCGGAATTCACTCCACCCGCTTCGAGTTGCGAAGCATCCAGCGGGTAAATGCTGACGTGCGCATCGTTCATCGCCTCCTGCGCGCGCAGAACCATTGGCGCCGCTGTCTTGATATCCCGTTCCATGCTCGGGGCCTGGTCTGTCCAGTCCGCGAGAACGTTATCGCTCGCCACCCATACCAGCGACTTGTGTCCTTCAATTGCCGCCAGGTGCCGCGCAAGCACCGGCAGTGTTGCGAGAGCATCCTGTTCCGGATTGTTCCCTTCGCTTTTCAGTTGTCGATCGGTCGACGCTTTCGAATCGAATTGACCGTTCGCATTGTTGCCGTTTACGTAGAAGAGATCCGAAATGTTGTGAACATACTCAATGTCCTGGCGGTTCCGTCCCTCTTCGCTTTGCGCCCTTGCCAGGTCCTGTGCCGTCGGCATCCACCTGGCCAGCGCGTCCGCTACGCGCTTATGTTCGGTGCCCGGCTCCAGCAGAATTTCGAACCCGCGGCTGCGCAGCACATACAATCCCACTGGCTCGTCTGCGGGAATCGCCTGCAAAAATCTCAACATTTCGGCGCGTGCGTGAGTCCAGTCGCCAAACACCAGGTTGGCCGCATCGATCAACAACACGGTAGCGCCGATCACCCGCCGCGTCTTCGCTCCTTGCGCGCGATTTGTAAACTCCGGTTCGGGGGACATCTCGGCCGCAGCCGCAGCAACTCCGGGGGAGGGAACTGTCTCCTGTGTTCCCGCTGTGTTGAACGACCGAATCTCCTGCTTCCGGCCGTTGTCGAAAATCTCGAGGTCCCCGATCTTGAGATCTGTCACTGGCCGCCCAGCCTTGTCGTAAACCACAACCGCTACATCCACCAGCCGTGTTGTCGTGCGGATAGTGAAATTCTGCGCCGCCTTTCCCGGCATCGGATCTTCCGGCAACGCCTCGGCAGCGCTCACTCGAACTTCCTGTCCTGCCGCAGCATCGCCCTGCACACTGCCCGGCGTATGCAGATCCGCGGCTTTCGGCACAGCAGGCGGTGCCAGCGTCGCTTGTGCTCCGGTCACCGGCACGGCAGGCGCTTCGATCGGCGCAACGGTCGCAGCTTCGCCCGGGTTCGCAGAGGTGGATGCCGGTGCAGCGGTCGCCGCAGGAACTGCACTCGCCTCACTGTCAACAATGCGCGCTTCCGAACGAAACACGTGGTAATCCCGGAACGTGGACTCATTCAGTGAAAGCTGGACGGGCTGCAGCTGGTTCGTCAGCGGCCGGTGGTACACCGGGTCCACCTGCACCTCCTGCGCATGGCTGCGCGAGAGACTCCTCAGCGGACAGATGTAGCTCTTGCCGCCAATCTCCACGCGCCCGTACTCCACCAGGATCGCCGCGTCAGAAACCGGGTCTGTCGACTTCAACTCCGCCACCACCATCAGCCGGACCACCGTTCCCGTCGCCGGATCGACTGCCAGTTCCCCGTGATAGCCGGGCATCTGCCGGAAGGGAACTCCGTTGGGGCGAGTCGACCCGGGATCCGCAACGCAGCAGTAGTTCACTTCGTAGTGAGAATTCGACCTGGGCACGGCAAAGCGAAAGACGGCGATCGGACCGTCGGCTCCGCTCTCCCAGCGATCCCATGCGAGTGTGCTGTGTGCTGCATCTACCAGCACCGCGCCCAGAATCGGCCCAAAGACGCCCCAGGTCGTCAGCCCCGGCGCATCGGTCGGCGGTTTTTTGCCCGCCACGGTCACCGGAGTTGCAATGTCGCGCCCCCCACGGTAGACAATGGTCGCCTCGGATCTGCCCACGAAGTGGATCGGCTGGAATGGAATAAAGGGCGCATCGGAGAACTGCAGCAAAGGCGTGGCTTCAAAACGGTCGGTATCCCTTGTCGCAATAAAGTTTGGCAGTTGGGGGATCGCATTCTTCACATACCCCACCAATGCGTCCATGATGTGCCTCTGCTCGGCCAGTGTTGGTGCGGCCCTGGCGGGAATCTCCGCAGACGGAGGCGCGAAGAACGCGGACTCATCGGCCAGTGCAATCAGCGCCCGACGACTTTGCTCTCCAGGGACTTTCTTTTGCAGCGTCGTCAGGCGATCCGGGCTCATCCGTTCTGTGAGTTGGAAGTCAGCAAGTTGCCACGCGAAATCCGCATCCGATTTCCCATTTGATGTGGTCAGGAATTGCTCAAGCTGCACGATCGTGGCCGGCTTGGCACCAAACGAAGGAATAGAGGCTGCAGCGACAAGTAGAACAAGGCCCGCCCAGCGCACAAGTTGCCTCCCTTGCAGGAACCTGTCAGCCTCATTGCCGGCTCGCGGAAAATGCGAACGCGCCAAGGCTGTTTCGACGGCAGCGATTCTAACCCACCCGCGCCTATTTCACCGTGATGTCGCCGTCCGCGTCCACTACCAGGTTTTCCCCATCAATTTGAACGGAGTGAATCTTCAGCCGGGCCAGCGAAACTTTATACCCCGACGACGCGAACGAACCCTCCAGCGCCTTGCGCAGCAGGTCGGCAGCATTTACCTGCATGCTCTTGGGAACCTGGTGACTCAGAAACGGCGCCAGCAGAAAGTTGAGTTCCCGCCGATCGCTTACCTTCACCATCTGCGCGTCGCGGAAACCAATGCTCTCGCCTTCGCCGTAGGGTTCCACGCTCACCACCGAGGTGGGCGCCAGCGAGATACCAATGCAGGCGCCGCCCACAGCCGTACCCAGCTTGGCATGAGACTTGATATCGACCTCGATCCGATCCTGCACAAAACTCAGTTTGGCGTCATCCGCATAAACCCAGCAGGCAGTCTGGGCGTTGCCCTTCAGAAAATACCGGCCGCCGGGTCCGCTGAAGAGCTGCTGCTTCAACGTGCGCTCCAGGGCGTCGCGGCTCACCTTGAGCTGGACCGCCGGGCAGGGAACTGCGCCTGCCATCAGCAGCAGGAGGGCCATGGCCAGAAGCCTCCAACTTGTTGTCATAGTAGTAATCCTTGCATAACCGGGAATTTTGCCGCAGGCTTCGGCCATCACGTCGTCGGGCATCCTACCTGGAGACCTATCCGCTTGTGGCTCGAAGAGCATTGATTCGCAATAAGATACGGGTTTTCACCACTTCTGGTTCAGCAAGGGAAGCCAAGCCTTGAAAAATAACGATTTACTATTGATTTTTGAAGAAAAAATCCTTAAAATAAGAAGCTAGAGTTGCCACCGGACTGTGTGAGTCCCCGCCCGTCGTCCGATGCTGGTACCTGACAATCCAAACTCCTTTTCCTTAAGGACAAAAACACCAATGGCAAAGCGTCGTGGAAATCCGAACTGGGGCAAACCTGAGCCCATCGGGCCTGTTGTGCCCACTGTGACCTCCTTCGAACAGATCGTGAAGGAGTTTAAGCTTACCCCGGACCAGTACATCCGGTCGACCCGTCTCCGTGAGTGGGCTCGCCGGAACAAGAACTCAAAGTACATCCCAGAAGCACTCCTCGAAGCCTGGGGCTTTGAGATCGAATCGACGTTGTAGAGTTCGCCACATTCCGTGGAAACAAAAGCGCCGCCTTCGGGTGGCGCTTTTGCTGTTTTGGTACCAATGCATTCCCGTTCGCATCACGCCGCTTTGCCGTCCGCGCCGCTTTCAGTAACAATGATGTCAGGATTATGCCCGAGACCGCACGCACCTTCGAGGCGCCCTTTACCGATGTGCCGGGAGCACTCGACGAGATCCGCGCCGGCCGCATGGTCGTCGTGGTCGACGACGAGGATCGCGAAAACGAAGGCGACCTCACCCTGGCCGCCGAGCACGTCACGCCCGAGGCCATCAATTTCATGGCCCGCTACGGCCGCGGCCTCATCTGCCTCACGCTCACCGACGAGCGCGCCGACTACCTGCGCCTCTTTCCCATGACGCAGCACAACTCCTCGCGCTTCGGCACCGCCTTTACTGAGACGATTGAAGCCCGCGAAGGCGTCACCACCGGCATCTCTGCTGCCGACCGCGCCCACACCATCGGCACCGCCATCGACCCCAAAGCGACGCCCGGCGATCTGGCTCGCCCCGGACACATCTTTCCCCTGCGCGCCCGCAAGGGCGGCGTTCTGGTCCGCGCCGGCCAAACCGAGGCATCCGTCGACCTGGCCCGCATGGCCGGTCTCAATCCCGCTGGCGTCATCTGCGAAGTCATGCGCGACGACGGCGAGATGGCGCGCATCCCCGACCTCATTCCGTTCTGCAAGGAACATGGCCTGCGCATTCTCACCGTGGCCGAGTTGATCCGCTACCGGTTGCGTCACGAGCGCTACATCGTCCGCGCCGGCGAAACCCGCATTCAGACCCGCTATGGCGAGTTCCGCATGATCGCCTACGAGAGCGTGGTCAACGGCGGCGAGAGCCACATAGCGCTGGTCCGTGGCGACCTGTGCCCCAGCTGCCCTGCCTTTCATGAGGGACCGGCTCCCGGCAGCGCTTCGGCGAGCCGTCCGCCGTGCCCGCACGCTGTCATGGTGCGCGTACACACGCGCTGCACCGCAGGCGATGTCTTCGCCGCCGACTGCCACTGCCGCGAAGTCCTCGACCAGTCAATGCGCATGATCGCCGAGGAAGGCTGCGGCGTCATCCTCTACCTGCATAACACCTCGCGCGGCTTTGAGATCGACCAGGCGCCGGTTCCCGAGCCCACATTCGATGCGGCAGGTGCAGCTCTGCCCGCCATGGCCCCAGACCAGGGCGCGTCGCGGCTCATGCTCCACCAGGAACTGCGCAAACGCGAAGGTTCTCAGGCAAGGACAGGACGGATTCTTCGCGCCATTGGCCTCGGCGGCCAGATCCTGTCAGACCTCGGCATTCAGCGCATCCGCCTGCTCTCGAATACGCCCATGCACGTTCCGGCTCTCGAAGGCTTCGGCCTAGAAATCGTCGAGCAGGTCCCGGTCCCCGTGGAAGAGTGCAGCCGCGTCACCCAGGTTTGATCTGCACTGCCTTGCGACCCGCCCTTCAAATCCCACTAACTTGGGTGACCCAGGTCTCGATTCTGAGACCTGGGATAGCATTACGATGAATCATCTACATCCATGACGACTGCCGCGATTTGCGCAACACGGGAAGTTTTGTGGGCTCCATCGTACCCCCGCGGCGAACAATACGACTCCGACCTCGGTCTCTACTACCTCCGCGCCAGATACTACAACCCCCTCACTGGCAGGTTCATGGGACGTGATCCGGACGACCACGGTCCTCTCTCGCCAAACGAAATGCACAAATACTTGTATGCAAGCGGAGACCCGGTCAACGCAATGGACCCGACTGGACGCGGCGATCTCTTCGAAAGCGCTTTGGTCATTGGGGGATCGGCCGCTGGTCCAGCGACTCTCTTCATTGAGGCAGCCCAAGCAGGTTTTGCGGAATGGCTCGAATCAGGCCCAGTAAGCTTCGTCGCCGCACGCATTCCGGATCTAATCCAATGGATTGTTGCTTCCGAAAGACTGAACTGGATTTATAGACAAGTCGGTTGCCTCGTCCTGGCCGGTGCTATCGAACAGACGTTTACACAGATGCCAGACCTTGGCAACGAACGCCTCAATTCAGCGCAAAAAACGACGATCGTTACGCTCTTCGACAGGGTGTGTATTGACTTTAAGGAAATCTGAATCTTGGAAGGAGTTGACTGCCATGTTCTTGGAAAGCAGCATAAGAAGCTATCCGTATAAGGAGCGACTGCCATACGCGATTCTCATGCTTTGTGTGACAGCATGGATGTTGCACGGCGACCGACCGAAGACGGTGGTTGACTTCACACTCATTGGTTCTGTCATAGCGACTTTTTTCTGTGGACCGAAGGAGAGGATGTTTTGGCTGTTCTGGGGAGTCGCGATTGGTGCGCTAATCGCGTCAGTCAGTTTTGGCCATTCACTCCATGTTCGATAGAAACAGGAGAGTGGCTCACATCTGGATTGGAGAGATCGAAATAGACCTACGACGGGGTGGGATACAGGTACGACGTATGCCAGCACATACCGCATCAGTGCAATGTCTCGTCGAACCGTCATCTATCGCGGCGAGCAGTATGACGCAGACCTTGGCCTCTATTATCTTCGCGCCAGATATTACAACCCGCTCACCGGAAGGTTCATGAGCAGAGACCCGGAGGAGCACGACCCAGCCTATCCCAATCAATTGCACAAGTATCTCTACGTTGGAGGCGATCCGGTGAATGGTCGGGACCCAACTGGCAGGGATGACGTCCTAGAGTTTGTCGGCGAGCAGTTGGAAAGGCTAGATCTATACAACAAGTTTGCCGGGCCGAACGATTGGGCGGGATGTGTCAACAGCTTGATCAAGTCATTGGCGAGAGGCACTGGCAGCGCGGTCGATGCCGGATTGAACCAGTCAGGAGCAGTAACCAAGAAGGCATACGAATGCGAGATTGATCTTCTGTGGGGTGGAATTAATCCGTTACCAACCCACGGGCCAGAAACTCCATGGCAGGAAGAATAGGATCTGACAGCAGAGGCTGCACTGGTTGAGCGAGCGACGAACCATTGAGAGCAGAAGCGCAAGCTAAGGATGAAGCCAATGGAATCGATTCAGGGTGATGTCGAAAACAAGTTGCGTAGCAGCACGAAAATGGAACGACCAACTGCGGTTACAGCGCTGGCTTTTTTCCAGTTTGCGAAGTCACTGTTCCTCGTTTTGGTGGTGATTCTCGCACTCGGACACTCGGATTCTCATTGGGGATCTCAGACATTTTGGGCCCTGTCGTACCTTGCCTCCCATGGCGGCGGCCTTCCGAGTATTTTCACACCGTTATCAGCTGCGTATGCTGCAGTTGTTGGGTGGGGACTATGGTCACTTAAGGGGTGGGCTCGCAACCTGCTGATGGCGACTTCCGGCCTTTCCGCTTTACGGTGGATTCGCTATTTCTCAGTGAACGCGGTCATTGGTTCGGATCTTTCGGAAATGTCCAACAGAGCGCATTTTGTCAGCACGGATTTTCAGCGCCAAACGGTTTATGCCCTCGTCGCGATTGATTTGATTGTTTTGGGCTGCTTGACCCTGCTGCCGGATGTTCCCGAGGCATTTCGCAAGAAAGACTCTGTTTCAGAGTAAGCCAGCAAGAACCGGCGCCCTTTGCCCTTGGCGTGACTCCGCAGGGCACGCCGCCTTCGGCGTCGGGTTGAGCAAGGACACGTCTCCCCCAGCTGGGAGCTGCAGAGGAACTTCGGTTGCTGCAGGGTAACTCGGAACGTGAAGTCAGCGCCCAAAGGAAAAAACGCCTCACGGCGTTCGTGGGCCCTGAGTGCGATGCACGCTTGCTCGGGGTGCACCTGGATGCGACTCCCTCTTGTAAGAACACGCAGAGATTTTCCTTTTAGCTGCCTGCCGTTGAACGCAGCCCGGGCCGCACGCTTGTCGTGCGGCCTTCGTGCGTGTGAGGGTTGGCGGGTGGCGCACCCATTCGCTTCGAGATGCCGATCGACGACGAACTTGGGGTGCGAAACCTTCGACCTTTCCCTGCCGACTCGCCGACTCGCTGGCCCGCTGACTCGCGCCCATTCCCAAAACGGAACGCGCACATGACCAACGGTTCGATTCCTTCGCGCACCCTTGCAGTCCAATACCCTTCGAACGCGTAGACTTGGTTCAGGAGTAGAAAAAGAAACGCGGCGATCCCATCCGGGTCGCCGCTTCCTTTTGCAGCAACTCTCCGTTGGAGCCAACGCAGCAAATGTGCACATAAGTGCGGTATAGAACGCACTTTTTCAGCGTTAACCAACCGGGAATGTTCAGGATAAGGGCCAAAATGGGGTACCCCCCTCCCCCCTACCCCCGGGGGGTATGCCGTTCATAAAATCGCAATTCTGGCCCCCAAAAAATTGACCAGATCAACGGCCCGCCCGGCATCTCTAACTCCGCTAACCTCGCTAACTCCGCTTTTCGGGTTGTGAACCTGTGAAACTGTGCACCTGTGAAACTGTGTACCTGTGAAACTGTGGACGCTCTGCGCGCAGCGCGGCTGCCTGGACGGCCAGCCCCCCGTGCGGTCAGCACCGGCCAGCACCTGTGAAGCTGTGTTGGCGCGCACCTGCAAGCCCATTCGCTCCGCCAACCTCTTGCCGCTCCCGCCCAGTCCCGTGTGCGACAATCCTCAAAAGACAGTCTTCTATGCGCGCTACTCGTCTTTTGCCGGCTTGGATCTTGGTTCTTTCGCTTGCCGGCATGTCAGCAAGGCCCCAAACCCCTCAAATCATTACGCCTCCAGCACCCTTGGTCCTCGCCGGCGGCACCGTCATCGACGTCTCCAACTGGGGTCACTCCGCAAAAGACCTCTTTGACGCCATCGTCGTCATCGACCAGGGCAAAATCGTTGCCGTCGGCTCGCGCACCGACATCCCGATTCCCAGGAACGCCCGCATCCTCGATTGCACCGGAAAATATTTGATTCCAGGTCTGATCGACGGCTTCGCCGGCATGAATTCACAAGGCCAGGCCAACGCCTTCCTTTATATGGGCGTCACCACCGTCGTGGTCAGCGCCGACGCGCGCCGCGGCCACATCGACTTCGCTGCCAATCCGCATCCCCACCTTTATCTCCTCGACTCCATCGGAACTACAGATGATTGGAGCCTTCTCATCGGCCAGCCGGCCTGGACATCGAAACTCCGCGAAGGCCCGCACCCCACGGAATTGATCCCCGAAGACACAGCGCGCCAGCTCACCGACTCCGCTCACCTCGGCACGCGCGTCCTCTGGTTGGGTCGCGATCTCACCGCCGCAAATTCGCAATGGATCATCGCCCACGCTCATCAAATGGGCCTCGTCACCTACGGGGAATTCGTCGCCACACCGTATAGCGTCGGCATTGATGCCGGCGTAGATGCTCTGCTCCACATGGGCCGTTATGAACTCGGCGTGATTCCCGATGAATTGCAGCGCCCACTTGTCGAAGATCCCAATGGCGCAGCAGCCACCACGGCCTATGACTACGCGGAACACTTGCCGCCCTCCGATGAACATCTGCGCGCCTACGCGCGCCTGATCGCCGCGCACCACGCCGCGCTCATGCCCACCTTCAGCATCTACTTCCTGCAATTGCCCGGACATCGCAACCTCTGGCATGAGCCCGCAGCATCGTTGCTCGATCCGGCTGGGCTCTACGCACCACCCGATCGCAGCACCGGCGAGTTGCAGTACCCAATTGCGTCCTGGGCCCATCATCTTCCGCAATCGGCGCAGCGTTGGCTGGAATCAGGACAGCAGAAGAAAGCTGATCAATCTGCGATACGACTCTGGCAAATCAACCAGTCCATCTTTCAAGCCAATCCACACTACCTCGTTGCCTCGGGTGCACCCGTCTTCGGCGCGATGCCCGGCATCTCCGAACACACGGAGCTCGAAATGATGGTGCGCCTCGGACTGTCTCCGCGTGAGGCGCTCGCCGCCGCCACAAACAACTACTCGCTGCAGTTTGGTTGGAATGAACTTGGTCAGATCGCCGCGGGCAAACGAGCCGACATCTTGGTCCTCGACTCCGACCCGACAATCAACGTCTGGAATGCGCGCCGCATCACTTCCCTCATCGTCGACGGAAATTTCCTCGACCGCGATGCTCTGCTCAAGCCCAAAAAATAACAGCCTCAGGCCATCTGTCTTACGGCGCTCATCAGGATCTTGGGTAACCGCTCTTGGCGAAGCACGAAGGTTTGTTTCAGTTGTCGCCGCACCGCTGAGTCCCACAATTGTCCCACCGAACCGAAGGGCAGGGAATACTCGATCTCATCGGTAAGCAATGTGCCCACGCGCCCATTCTGGATCTCAGACTGTATTCCGTGACGATGACGGAACCGCTCAAACGGGCCTCGCATCTGTTCATCGCAGAAATGGCTGTACCACGCAAATTCCGTGATCCGAGCCACCCAGCGCACACGCATCGGCACATAGGCAGCCGGACAAAAACTCAAGGTCACTTCCGATCCCACCCCCGCTGCCAGTGTCGGCTCTACCCACTGGGCGCCGGACGAAATTGGACTGGGCGGCGCCCCAACCCAACGTACCTCATGAACCTGCGTCTTCATCTTCGCCGGCATCAGCGCCGGCAAATTATATGGATTCGCAAAAAACGCAAAAACCACATCCACCGTGTATGGAACCCACTGGCATGTAACAATTCGTTCAATCATTCTCTACAACGTCAACTCTCTACTCGGCGGTCGATCGCCACGGAAAATGCACCACAACTTGGAGAACGTGTTCGCAGGCAAAATAGATTTGCGAAAGTGAACAAAAACCCCATTCTGGTGTACATTGCCGAGTTTCACCGATCATGACAAAAGTGTGTCCAACCGGGCATCGCCCATTTGTAGTCGTTTAGGAAAAACTGCGGTAATCATTTACCGTATCGAAAGAGGGATGCAGGGGCCCGGCCTTCGCCGGCATGAGCGAATGATCGACACCTCAACGCAGAGCAAGACGGCAACTGGCCGCCACAACAAGTGGTTAGTCCTTATCGCGACCTATAAGGGTCTGCAGGCCTTGCTCTTTGTTGCCGTTGGTGTCGGAGCGTTGCGTTTACTTCATAAGGACATCGACGACGTCTTGAGCCAGTTGGCCTCCGCGCTCCGCTTCAACCCCGAGTCGCGCTTTATCAATTTTCTTCTCGACAAGGCCACTCTGGTGAATGATCCGCTCTTGCGCCGAATTGGTGCAGTCGCCTTTAGCTATGCGGCATTGAGCCTTGCCGAAGGCATCGGTCTCTACCTTGAAAAGGCGTGGGGCGAGATCCTGACCCTCGCCATCACGGCATCCTTTCTTCCATGGGAAATCTTTGAAATCTTTCGACGCCTGACGCTGGTGCGCGTCGGTCTCTTGGTCATCAATTTTCTGGTTTTTCTCTACCTGTTAAAGATCGTGGCCGACCGCAAAATTCGGTCGTCAGCACCCACTTCAGCATGATTTCGCTTTTTGTTCTCCATACATCTTTCCGGCTCATTTGACTAGAGCGACAATAGCGCCCTGAATCAAAGTCCTAAACACTAGATATTGCGATGCCGCAATTCCCTCTGCCCATTAGGCGGATTTGCGGCTTTCGAAGGACGCCGTCCAGCTTTTGCTCCGGTACTTTCGCACATCCCTCCCAAGTTTTCGTATTGGACCGCTCATCAATGTGGGCTAATATCGTTTCTAAAGTGGAGTGAAAGGGAGCAAAAGGGAGTTCAATTCACTGAATCCAACCCAAATTGCACCAGCCGCCCCCACTTTACACCAAGTTTCGAACATATTCGGGTTCGATATCACAGTCGTTAAGGGCAAAGGAAGCAGGAAAGCAATGTTTCGCGGAAGTCATGAGGCCAAGATCGATGAAAAGGGAAGGCTCAAGTTGCCTTCTGCTTTTAAGGCCCTCATGGACGCCTCAAATGTCACTCAGTTTTTCGTGACCAGCACGAATGGGAAATGGGCCGAGATTTGGCCGCTGCCCGAGTGGGAAAAGGTAGAAGCTCGTTTGGCAAAACGTAGCGCTCTGGATGACGCCGTGGAGGAATTCATGAACTTGGTGAACTATTACGGCCAGCAGGTGGAAATGGACAACCAGGGGCGAATTCTGTTGCCACAGATTTTACGGGATAAGGCCAGGCTCACAGCAGAAGTGAAGGTGATGGGCCAGATCAAGTTCCTAGCAGTGCATAACCGAGAAGAAGTCGACAAGGTTGTTTCGATCGACGGCATGGCGCCTGAACGGAAAAGTCGGATCTCGGGCTATTTGACCGAGCCGGATTGAGATTTACCCCCCAGGGGGAGCGCATGACGAAGCAGACAGAGCGCCATGTGCCTGTTCTTTTACAAGATGCGATTGAACTTTTGAATCTGCGCCCCGGCGCCGTCGTTGCCGATTGCACGCTTGGGTTGGCAGGGCATTCCGAGGAGATTGCGCGGAGGATTGGACCTCAGGGGCACTTGATCGCGTTTGATCGAGATCCCGAAGCCATCGCACTCGCCAAAGTTCGGTTGGGTCGGTTGGCAAACGAGCTTGGTGAGAATACTCCGCGATTCACTTTGGTAAACGAGGTGTTCAGCAACATTCAGGAATACGTACAGCCGGCATCACTCGACGGTCTGTTGGCGGACTTCGGTGTCAGCAGCCTGCAACTCGACGAGGCGCGCAGAGGATTCAGTTTTAAGGCGGACGGCCCTTTGGAAATGCGGATGGATCCGCGTTCGGGCCTGACTGCCGAACAAGTGGTGAATGAGGCAAACGAGCGCGAGCTTGCAGACCTCATTTACGAATACGGAGAGGAAAGGAGGTCGCGGAGAATCGCCAGAGCCATTGTTCGGGGGCGGCCAGTGACAACGACTGGGCAACTCGCCCACATCGTAGCTGCTGCCGCCCCGACAATGAAGCAAGACAGAATTCATCCGGCCACGCGTACCTTCCAGGCGCTCCGGATTTATGTGAATCGTGAACTGGATGAAATCAAAGCCCTCCTGGAGGCCGCACCTGCTCTGCTTAAGACCTCGGGCCGGCTCGTCGTCATCAGTTTTCATTCTCTGGAAGATCGCATCGCAAAAGACAGCCTGCGCGACGGCGCACATAGCGGAATCTGGCAAGTATTGACGAAGAAGCCGATTACGGCTGGCGAAGAAGAGATTGATTTGAACCCGCGCTCCAGAAGCGCGAAGTTACGAGCGGCAGAAAGGCAGTGATCTTAGATCTCTGCGAGGCAAGGAGTGAACATGGCGGCGTGCACCACGTATTTCGACACCGGCAACAGCATTGGTTCGCAGATCGCTGAGCGCAATGCTGAGCTTATGGCCCAGCAGCCACTCAGGCGCAGGGGCGTCCGGACCCCCGAGGTCATGTTTGCCAGACACTTCGACAATTCGCGTCTCGTGAAAGCCGCCGATCCTGTGCGGGTCCGGCAGATGCGCACGTTCACTGCTGCGGTCACGGTTCTGTTCTCGCTCGTTATGATCTATGGTCTTCAGCACTTCAGTGCCATCGAAGGCTCCTATCGGGTCGAGTCCGAGAAGCAGCAACTTGAACAGTTGCGCGAAGAAAACCGCCAGCTTCGCCTTTCCGAGGCGCAGCTTGCTCAGCCAGAGCGAATCGATTCGCTCGCCCGCCAAATGGGTCTTTCTTTTCCAGAGCCGGGCCAAGTGGTGCATGCTTCGGCGCCAATAGATAGCAGCGGCCCTGTTCTTGCGCAAAACGCTCTTCCACAATCTCCTGAAAGATAATCTGGAATGGCCAGTCCTCTCCCAGTAATGCAGGTGTCGCCTCCTCTACGAACCGCAAGACCGCGCGGCGTGGTGTCCCGTGTCCTTCCCATGAAGCGCGCGCGCTTTTGGATCGTTTGCCTGTTTTTTCTTGTTTGGGCCTTTGCCATCACGACGCGACTTTTCTGGCTGCAAGTTGTGCACCATACCGAATATGTGGAACGTGCACAGAGGCAGCAACAAAGGACCTTTGAAGTTGCGCCTCGTCGCGGGATGCTCTTCGACCGGAATATGCGCGAACTTGCAATGACGGTGCAGGTCGACTCCATCTATGCAGTGCCGATGGAAATGTCAGAAAAAGAGAAGGAAGCGGATGCTCGTGCACTCGCCTCGATCGTTCACAGCGACCCCGCCGACGCACAAACGACCGTGCAGGAAATTGCCAAGCGCCTCGAAAATGGGCACGGCTTCGCCTGGGTTGCACGCCGCGTGACGCCGGGCCTTTCCGCTCGTGTCCGAGCACTTGGATTGAAAGGCATCTATTTCCAAAAGGAATTTCAACGCTTTTATCCCAACAGCCAAGTTGCTGCACAAGTTCTTGGCTATGTCGGTCTTGACGACAACGGACTGGGCGGCTTGGAACAGAAGTTTGACAATCCGTTGCATGGTACGCCAGGCCGTGTTTTGACGGCAGTGGATGCACGCCGCCACGTGCTTGGTTCCATTGAACATGAACCTGAACCTGGCCAGAGTCTGCAGTTGACCATCGACAAAGATATTCAATACATCGCTGAAAGCGCACTTGATCACGCGATGGATAAGACACAATCTGACAACGGCACGATCGTCGTACAAGATGTGCACACCGGACAGATTCTTGCGCTTGCCATTCGACCGACGTTTAATCCGAACGATTTTCGTCACACCACGGCGAAACTGCTCAAGGATCATGCGGTCAGCGATGTGTACGAGCCGGGCTCCGTTTTCAAACTCGTGACTTATTCTTCGGCCATAGACTCGAATGTGGCAAAGCCCGAGGACATGATCGATTGCCAGGGCGGTCAAATCACTTTGGCTGGGCGGGTGATTCACGACGACAAGAGTGACCGGGGCATGGGCGTCGTGACCGTAGCGACTGCTTTGGCTAAGTCGAGCGATGTAGCTGCAGTGAAGCTGGCTCTTCGCGTGGGCCCGGACAAGTTCTATCAATATATCCGTGATTTTGGATTCGGCTCGCGCAGCGGAATCGAATTGCCTGGCGAGACACGCGGACTGCTGCGTCCAACAAACAAATGGAATGGCTCCTCCATTGGATCGATTGCAATTGGTCAGGAAGTTGGCGTAACGCCCGTGCAACTGGTTTCGATGGTGTCAACGATCGCCAACGGAGGCACCTATCTGCCTCCGCGCATGTTGATGTCGAGCCCGGCAGCACAGGCATCATCGTCCGATCAGAAGCCCGTCACATCCCAATTTGCGCAACCTTTTAGGGCGGCCGACGAGCTGCCCAATCCGCTGCCGGCCGGAGCGCATCGTGTCATCTCTGAGATGGCCGCCGCACAGATGCGCAAGATGATGGAGGGTGTGGTCCTTTACGGCTCGGGCAAGCCAGCTCAACTGAATGGCTATTCCACGGGCGGCAAGACCGGTACTGCGCAAAAGATCGACCCTCAGACTCACACCTATTCCAAGACCATGCACATTGCCTCCTTCGCGGGGATTGCGCCGGTCAACAATCCAGCCATTGCAGTCGTTGTCGTCATGGACAATCCCAAGGGCGCGCTGTATTACGGCACCGAGGTCTCCGCGCCGGTTTTCAAAGAGGTGGCACAGCAAATTCTCGAATACCTCCGCATCTCACATGACATTGATATGCTGCCTAAAAGCGCACAGAAGCTTAAGAAAGAGACGCCGGAACCCGAGGACGATGCGGATGCGGATCAGAATAACGTCAACTCACTCTTCGCGGCAGTCAATGATCTGCCGGCAGACGATCCTCTGCGCGCACCGCCTGTGCAAGTTCCATCGCCGAGTCCGCAACTCTCGGCGTCTGTCGGGTCGGGAACTGTCTCCAATGCACTGACCACTCAGCCCGCGCGAACCGGGTCTGCCAGCGCTCCTGCACTCAGCGCTCCTGCACTCGCAACCGTTCAAAAGGCGCCGACTCAGGTCACCATCAGCGACGGCCAGCGGTTCACCGTTCCGACTCTCGTTGGATTGCCGATGCGCAAGGTGATTGAAGCAGCAGATGCGGCCAGTCTCGATATCCAAATCGTTGGGAGTGGTACCGCGCGGGAACAGGCGCCTGCGCCCGGAACGCAAGTGCCTACTGGAACGAAGATTGTTGTTCGCTTTGGCCGGTGACGGGGGGTCGAGCGAAGTGCGCTCCAAGCCAACTACAATCAAAAGCTGACATGTTTTGGCGCGACCTCATTACGGAGATTACCGCTACTGGCTCTGCGGGAAATTCTTCCCAGCCAATAACCGGGATTGAATATGACTCGCGCCGCGTTCACCCGGGTGCCGTCTTTGTTGCTATGAAGGGCGGGAGCACAGACGGTAATCGGTTCATTGACAAGGCAATCGCTGCGGGCGCTCTCGGCGTCGTTACAGACTCCGTGCAGGCCTTCGATCATCTCCTAGTTTACAAGCCGGGTACGCCGATTCTTGAAGTGGGGCATGGGCGCCATGCGCTCGCGCAGGCATCGGCTGCGTTTTTTGGGCATCCTGAAAGGAAGCTTGCTGCGACGGGTATTACCGGAACCAACGGCAAGACGACAACTGCTTTTCTGATCGAGCAGCTTTTGAATATCGCGGCTCGCAAGACGCTTTTGATCGGCACAATCGAATACCACGTTGCCGGAGAGTCGCGATTGTCGCTCCACACCACGCCAGAGTCGCGCGACCTTTTCGAATTAATGGCTGAGGCGGCGGGGCGCGGTGCAACGGAGTTCGTGAGCGAAGTATCGAGCCACGCACTCGATCAGGGGCGCGCAGACCAGATCAAGTTTGATGTTGCTGTCTTCACCAACCTCACGCGCGATCATCTCGATTACCACGAGACCATGGAAAACTACTTTGCCGCCAAGCGGCTGCTTTTTGACGGGACGCGCTATCCCGCACCGCGCGTTGCTGTGTTGAACGCGCATGATACCTATACTTCCCGGATTACTTCGGTGGCTAGTGCTTCGGGATCCGAGGTTCTGACCTATGGCATCAAATCGGGTGACTGGCGCGCCAACGAAGTCTATCTCTCGCCAACCGGAACAAGGATTGAACTCCAAACGCCTGCTGGATCGGCCCAAGTGACGTCGTATCTTGCCGGCGAAGTGAATGTCCTCAATCTGCTTGCGGCGCTTGCAGCAACTCATGCCCGAGGCGTCAGCTTCGATCAACTTATGGCGGCGGTCCCGCGACTGAAAGCCGTTCCTGGCCGTTTCCAACCGGTACTTGCTGGCCAGCCCTTCACCGTGATTGTCGACTACGCGCACACCGATGATGCGCTGCGCAACCTGACTTCGCTGGCGCGGCAGATGACGGCCCAAACGCATGGCCGTGTCATTACACTTTTCGGATGTGGTGGGGACCGTGACCGCACGAAGCGCCCGAAGATGGGACTGGCGGCCGGGGAAGGCAGCGACTGCGTTGTGGCTACCAGCGATAATCCGCGAACTGAAAATCCGCTCGCAATTCTTCAAGAGATTGTGCCGGGTCTTGACGCGAGTGGGGTGAATTACGTTGTTGAACCGGATCGGGCCAAGGCAATTGCTATGGCGCTGAAAAACGCCAGACCGAATGATGTCGTCCTGATTGCCGGCAAGGGCCACGAGAAGGAACAGATCCTGTCCGATCGGACGGTTCCATTTGACGACGCGCAGGTTGCACTTTCCTCTCTCACTGACTTGGGATACGGTGAAAAGTGATGAAATTGACGCTTGCAGAGGCGGCAGTTGGCGCGGGAGCTGTGCTTGAGGCGCCGGCCAGTGTTGCGCATGCCGGTGCTCTTGTAGCGCAGGGCTATTCGATTGACTCCCGCACCGTCGGAGCAGGCGAGCTTTTTTTTGCGGTACGCGGCGAACACCTGGATGGGCATGATTTCGTGGCCATGGCAATTGAAAGGGGGGCGCTTGCGGCAGTTGTCTCTCGTGCGCGCGTGGCAACACTGCCCGATCGCGCGCTGGCCGCGCCTCTTTTGATTGCGGAAGAGCCTCTCGTTGCGTTGCAGTCGCTTGCCGCCCGGGTTCGAAGGCAGTGGGGCAAGCACGTGGTCGCCGTTACCGGTTCAGCCGGGAAGACTACAACCAAAGAGGCCATTGCCATCGCGCTTGGCGCTAAATTCAACGTGCTGAAGTCACACGGAAACCTGAATAACGGATTTGGTTTGCCTCTGCAACTGCTCAGGCTGGAACCCGAGCACGAATATGCGGTCGTTGAAATGGGCATGAATCATTTGGGCGAGATTGCGGCGCTGGCACGCATCGCGGCTCCGGACTGGGGCGTTGTGACCAACGTTGGAACTGCCCATATTGAAAACTTTGCCGAGGGGCAGGCAGGCATCGCTCGCGCCAAGTTTGAGCTGGTCGCTGCTTTACCCACAAACGGCGTCGCGTTTCTGAATTGTAGCGATCCATTTGTCTCGCAGTTTGGCCGAGATTTCCATGGCCGCGTGGTGTATTTCGGTGCTGGTCCATGCGCGGACCCTCAAATCATTTCGGAGTCAGAGGATCTCTCTGGACTTCATGTTCGATATCGAGCAGGGGAGTGCGAGGGGGACTTCACTCTTCATCTGCTGGGCGCGCATAACGCGGCAAACGCGATGGCCGGCCTTGCAGTGGCCCTGGAGGCGGGAGTGGATCTGGCGGCTGCGACGAAGGCTTTGGAGAGTTTGACAGCCGGAGACAAGCGGGGCGAAGTGCTCGAATTGAAAGGCGGGACGTTGTTGAACGACAGTTACAACTCGAATCCCGAGGCGCTGAAATCGATGATTCAGACGCTGGCATCGCGGCCGGCGAAACGGCGAATTCTTGTTGCAGGAGAAATGTTAGAACTTGGCGAGCATGCTTCGGTGCTGCACGCGGCATGCGGGATGGCTGCAGCCGAAGCGCAGATCGATATCGTAGTGGGCGTGCGGGGAAATGCCGAACATCTTGCAACCGCAGCCTGTGCACGTGGCGTTGCATCCCTCTATTTGCCGAACGCCGAAGCTGCAGGCACATGGCTTGCGCAGAATCTACGAAAAGGCGATGTGGTGCTTATCAAAGGGTCGCGCGGGGTTCGATTGGAGCGCGCGATTGAGATTCTGACGCAATCCTCATCGGAGGCCCGTTGAGTAGTCGCGGTTACGGCCACATATTGATGTTTGTCTTCTTTGTAGCGTCGATCCTACCGGCTCACGCAGACGTGAGCCCGGATTGGACAGAGCCATTTCCGGCTTTCCGCATCGCTGGAAACCTCTTTTACGTGGGCACTGCCGATCTGGCTTCCTACCTGATTGTTACGCCTAAGGGCGACATACTGATCAACAGCAACCTCAGCTCATCGCCAGCGCTGATCCGCAAGAGCGTTGAATCGCTCGGTTTCAAGTTCAGCGACATAAAGATCCTCCTGATCAGCCATGGCCACTACGACCATTGCGCGGGGAGTGCGGAGATCAAGCGCGAAACTCATGCCAGCTACGAAGTAATGGCGCAAGACGTATCCGTTGTTGAGTCCGGCGGCCGCACCGACTTCCATTACGCGAGTGACAAGACGATGCAATTTCCTCCCACTCATGTCGATCGCATTCTGCATGACGGCGACGAAGTTTCGCTAGGCGGCACGACTCTTACGGCACATTTGACGGCGGGACACACGAAGGGTACTACGACCTGGACGTTGGATGAAATTGAGGGCGGTCGCAGGCTGCATGTCGTAATTGTGGGCAGCCCGAACGTGAATCCCGGTTACAAGTTGGTGGGCAACGTGCGGTATCCAGGGATTGCTTCGGACTTCAGGCACGAATTTGAGGTTCTGAAGGCGCTACCTTGCGATATCTTTCTCGGCGCACATGGCGGCTATTTCGATTTGAACGAGAAATATGCCCGGTTTAAAGGGGGCGATCGCAATGCGTTCATCGATCCGGGCGGCTACAAGGCATACGTTGCCGATCGTGAGAAGGCATTTCAAGTTGAGTTGACTAAGCAGTTGCATAGTCGGCCGCACAAGGCGCATCCACCGTCGTTGGCGCGCCCGTCCCTGTAAAATCAACCTGAAATCTGTGCCGATTCCGCTTCGGAGGCCACTTGCTTTACTGGCTGCTCTACGAAAAGCTGTTCCCGTTCTTTCACCCATTCCGCATATTTCGCTATCTCACGTTTCGTACCGCATTTTCTTCTCTTACCGCGTTGTTGATCGCGCTTTTCATCGGTCCCTATGTCATTCAAAAGCTGCGCGAGTTCCAGATCGGCCAGTATATTCGCGAAGAGGGGCCTAAATCTCACCAGAAGAAGTCGGGAACGCCCACGATGGGCGGCGTTTTAATCGTGATCGCCATTGTTCTGCCGACCGCGTTATGGTCTGACCCTTCGAACCCTTTTGTTTGGATCACGGTCTTTTCGACGCTAGCGTTTGGTGCGATCGGGTTCGCCGATGATTACATAAAAGTCGTTCAGAAACGATCGTTGGGATTGACAGCGCGCGCCAAGCTTTTCTGGCAGACGTTGGCAGCGGCGGGTGTCGCCGGTTCTCTCTGCCTTTTGACGCAATTCAAGATGTTCTCAACGCAGATTACCGTGCCTTTTATCAAGAGTTGGCACCCAGACCTGCAGTGGCATTGGCTCGGCAGTTGGCAGCACCTCGGTTTCCTCGCATTTCTACCTTTTGTGGCCTTTGTCGTCTTCGTGCTCATGGGATCGACCAATGCCGTGAATCTGACGGACGGGCTGGACGGCCTGGCCATTGGCTGCACGATTATTGCTGCGGGAGCGCTTACCGTTCTGACGTACGTGAGCGGCCACGTGGTGTTTGCCGACTATCTGGAATTGCAGCGCATGCCCATGGTGGCGGAACTGACGGTTTTTTGTGGCGCCATGGTGGGCGCATCGATCGGATTCCTTTGGTATAACGCACATCCGGCAGAAATCTTCATGGGCGATGTGGGTTCGCTTAGCTTGGGCGGAGCCATTGGAACGGTTGCGGTGATTATTCGCCAGGAACTGCTTCTTCCGTTTATCGGCGGTGTTTTTATCCTCGAAGCGGTGTCTGTGGTTCTGCAGGTGGGAAGCTACAAACTGCGGAACAAGAAGCGAATCTTCAAAATGGCCCCGCTGCACCATCATTTTGAGCAAGTTGGCTGGAGCGAATCGAAGGTTATTGTGCGCTTCTGGATCCTGGCGTTGGTCTTTGCGCTTTTCGCTCTGACGACGTTGAAATTGCGATAGCGACCTGCGTTCCTGGGGTGCGTTCCGGTAAAGTATCCTTGGACTGAACGCAATGATGGAACTCAAAGGTAAAAAAGTCCTGGTTGTTGGGCTTGGCAAATCCGGCCTTGCTGCGGCTTTGTTTCTCCGCCGCCGGGGTGCGCAGGTTACGGTATCCGATGTCCGGTCGGCGGAGGCGTTGGCCAACGACATTCCGGCGTTGCTCGATGAGGGCATCATGGTCGAAGCCGGTGGTCACGGACTGCTGACTTTCCGTCGTCAGGACCTTATTGTGGTGAGCCCGGGTGTGCCGCTGGATACGCCCGAGCTCGCGCAGGCCAAAGCCTTTGGACGTACGGTCATCGGCGAATTGGAACTGGCGGCCCGCTTTCTCCAAGGCAAAATACTCGCAATTACTGGTTCGAACGGCAAAACAACGACGACATCGCTGGTCGGCGAGATCCTGCAAGAGGCAGGCTACGCGACGCTGATTGGCGGAAATATCGGCACTCCGGTCATTTCCCTGATTGAAGAAAGCACGCCTGAAACGTGGTCGGTGCTCGAAGTTTCGAGCTTCCAGCTTGAGTCGACGGAGCAGTTCCATCCCGCGATCGCCGTTATTCTGAACATCACCCCGGATCACCTGGACCGACACGGTACGTTTGAGAATTATGCGCTAGCGAAGGAGCGCATTTTTGCTGCGCAGACTGCCGGGGATCATGTTGTGTTGAACGCCGACAATGCGCGTGCGGCGGCCGCATCCGCGCGCTCCAGTGCACCCGTTTCTCTCTTTTCGCTGGAACGGCCTGTACCGCAAGGCGCCTGGGTCGATGCGGGGCATGTGGTGTATCGAGGCGGAAGCGGTGCGCCCATCGAAACCATTATTCCGCTCCAGACGATTCCGCTGAAGGGTGAGCACAACGTGGAGAACGTTCTGGCCGCGGTTTGCGCTTCGCGCCTTGCCGGGGTTGAGCCCGCGGTGATTCGCAGCGCGATTGAAAAGTTCAAGGCAGTTGAACACCGCCTTGAATATGTGGCAACCATCAATGGTGTCGAGTTCTACAACGATTCCAAGGCGACGAACGTGGACGCCACGATGAAGGCGGTCTCGGCTTTTTCGACGCCGATTCACCTGATTCTCGGCGGGAAAGACAAGAATTCCGACTATACGCAGCTGGGGCCGCTGCTTCGGCAACATGTCCGTGCGGTGTACACCATCGGATCTGCCGCAGCCAAGATCGAGTCGCATCTGCGCGGGGTGGTTTCGCTCCATTCGTGCGAGACACTCGACAAGGCAGTGAGCGCTGCCGCCTCTGCTGCGCATCCAGGCGATGTGGTGCTGCTGGCTCCCGCCTGCTCCAGCTTCGACCAATTCGAAAGCTATGAGCACAGAGGGCGGGTTTTCAAGGAGCTGGTGGCTGAGTGGCGAGGCCTGAAGCTTTGGCAGAACGCCTAGTCGGTTCTTTTCGCCGATTGACCGAATTGATTACCTTGATTCGCGTTCGCGTCTGCGAGCGGATCTCGACAGGCAGATCGTGAAACCATGAAAGCATGGCCAAACGTGTCGGCGTGGACAAGTGGATTTTTTTCACCACGCTATTGCTGGTGGTTATCGGGCTGGCCATGGTCTTTTCCGCATCGGCCATCGTAGCTCAGGACCGGTTCCACTCGCCGTATGCCTATGTGGGGCGCCAGGCTGGTTGGGCGTTTGCCGGCGTGCTGCTGATGGTTGCGCTGATGTCGGTCGATTACACCAAGTACAACTCGCCACGCTTCATTTTTCCAGCGCTCGCCGTCACGACATTGCTTCTGGTGGGTGTGTTCTTATTCCGGGACTCACATAATACGCATCGATGGATTCGCTTTGGGGCATTGTTCAGTTTTCAGCCTTCGGAAATTGCGAAGCCGGTGCTGATTTTGTTTCTGGCGTGGTTTTTGTCGACGCGACTCGACCAGATGCGCGACTGGCGGCACACTCTCTTGCGGGCGGCGGTGATGCCGGTCGTTTTCATTCTGCTGATTGTGAAGCAGCCTGATCTTGGGACCGCGCTGGTGCTGGGCGGAGTGACGGCGATGATGTTGCTTTTGGCGGGGATGGAGTGGCGTTATCTTGTGCTCTCTGTCGCGGCTGCGCTGCCTCCGCTGGCCATCCTGCTCTTCTGGGTTCCGTGGCGCCGAGCGCGCATGCTGGCCTTCATGCACCCGGACCTCGATCCGCAAGGCGCCGGCTTCCACATTAATCAGTCGCTGATCGCGGTGGGGACAGGCGGTTGGGCGGGGCGGGGATTCATGGAGGGCATGCAAAAGCTCTTTTTCCTCCCCGAGGCTTCGACTGACTTTATCTTCGCGAATATCGCCGAGGAGCTTGGATTTCTGGGCGCGCTGGCGATCGTGATGCTGTTTTGTGTCCTGGCCTATCGCGGGCTGCGGACGGCTTACCGGTCGACTGACCCATTTGCGAGGCTGACGGCTTTTGGAATTACGACAGCGATCCTGCTGCAGGCGTTCTTCAACATCAGCGTTGTGCTTTCGCTGCTCCCGACAAAGGGGATTCCGCTGCCGTTTATTTCGAGCGGCGGTACGAGCCTGTTTTTCACCTTGGCAAGTATTGGAATTCTGTTGAATATCTCGAAGCAGGTGGATTGAGCGCGAGCGTGGACGCGCGTCGCGAATCTGCCCATGGAAGATGCAACAATCGCAAGCGTGCAGGAGACTCTGGAACAATTTATGAAGCGTTGGGAGAGCGACGCAACGTTGCTTGCGCCGCGACAGCTCCGTGAGCGCGCTGAGGTGCTGGACCAGCTGGATTTCCATGCTTTGGAGTGGAAACGCGCAGGGCTTGAGGCGCGAGCGAGCGCGCTGCATGCGCGGCTGGAGGCTGCAAATGCCGGAGTGTTTGCGGCGATCCAGCAAGAGATCGACGCGGGAGCTTGTCCTGGGCTGTTTGCCAAGCTGGTGAAAGAGTGCAGAAACGCGCAGGGAATTGGCTACGATGCGCTGGACGAACTGGTCAGCGGAGTTTTGCAGATCGATGAGCCGGAAGATGGGCCGCTGCGTGCCGGCCCAGAGAGTGTGTTCTACCAGCCGACGCCGGCACGGCACATTTTCGCGTTGATGGCGGCAGCGGGTATTGAGGCGAGGGATGTGCTGGTCGATCTTGGTTCGGGTCTTGGCCATGTTCCTCTGCTGGTTTCGGCCTGCACGGGTTCACCGTCGGTTGGAGTGGAACTGGAGCATGCGTATGTGGCCAGTGCGCGGCGATGCGCCGAGCGACTGCGCTTGAAGCGGGTGCGGTTTATCGAAGCGGATGCGCGAGACGCGGATTTTTCGATTGGCACGGTGTTCTATCTCTACACGCCGTTTACCGGGACGGTGCTGCGCGCGGTGCTGGATGCGCTCCGCGATCAGGCAATGGCGCGCAAGATCAGGGTGTGTACGTTTGGTCCGATTGCGCTCGCGGTGGGTGAGGAACGGTGGCTTGAGGCGAAGACGCCGGTCGTGGCCAATCGAATCTGCGTATTTGCTTCGCGCGGGTGACGGCCAACGAGTGGGGAATAACTCGCCGGAATGTGATCGATTTTATGCGATTTAATATGATGTCGCATACCCCCCGGGGGTAGGGGGGAGGGGGGGCATTTTTTGACTATAACCTTCAGATTCCTCTTTGGTTAGTGCAAATAAAAGCGGTTTTAAACCGCACTTTAAGCGGGACTTTTGCAGTCTCGGTTTGGCGGAATCGATCAATTCGTTCCTCATTCAGCCTCTTTGCCTGCACTTGCGTTTTGCACTGGACTGATACCTACTACAATTGTGAACTTTTTCTCGAATCAGGATGCAAATCGGGCGGAAGAATCGCATGTGTGGAATGAGAGGTTTACGAGAAATCTTGAGGGCAGAGGCTTGACAGCATCGAAACTCGGCGGATGAAAAATAGTGGGGAGATTCGCGGGCGCAGCGCCGGGTTTTCCTCAACCGGTTTTCTGCAACGAAGAGATCAGGCGAGAACGGTGGACGACTCCGTGTATCGCGTTTTCTTCTGCAACACTGAGCGGGGCGAATTCAACAGTTCTGAGATGAGGTTTCGCCCGGCCTAGAGAGCGTGACCGACCATGCAAGCTTGCAGCGGGCCCGAAGCCTGGAGGGCCGGAGTTGGAATAGCGGACAGAGCTCAACCCGGGTTCATGAGACCAGTCCAAGTGTCAAAGCCCGCGGAAAATCCGCAATCCGGGCCACTTTTACCGGAGGGGGCTTGTAAACCATGTCTCCGGTCTAAGAACGCAAAGGGATGTACGACACTCTCAGGCATCCGCCCCAGCGATGAAGACCGGTCGGCGGGGAGCCCGGACCTGGTGTACCCCGCGGGCGGCGGGCTCGGTAGAATGCATCTGACATTGAGAGGATGAGGGGCAATCGCAGACTGTTGGTCTGTCGGACGTGCTCCGGATGCTCGGCCAAAGGAGAAACAATGATTCCGCGTGGGTTTGAAGGTCCTCTTTATATTCTTCCGTTCGATCACCGAGGCTCGTTTGAGACAGGCATGTTTGGCTGGCACGGTGCGCTGGATGCAGACCAGACGGCACAGATTGCGGCCGCGAAGGAAGTGATCTACGACGGATTCAAGGCAGCCCTGGCGGAGGGAGTGGCGCAGGGAGCGGCGGGAATCCTTGTGGACGAGCAGTTTGGAGCGGCGATTCTTCGCGATGCATCGGCGAAGGGCTATCACTTTGCCTGTCCCGCCGAGAAGAGCGGCCAGGACGAGTTTGATTTTGAATATGGCGACGATTTTGCGGCGCACATTGAGGCGTTTCGCCCGACGTTCTGCAAGGTGCTGGTGCGCTATAACCCGGAGGACGATGCGGAGATGAACAAGCGCCAGACTACGCGCTTGCGCCGGCTGTCGGATTATCTGCAAAACGCGGGGCGAAGCCGATTCATGTTTGAGTTGCTGGTGCCGGCGACGAAAGATCAGTTGGACAAGTTGAAGGGCGACAAAAAAGCCTACGACCGGGAGGTACGTCCGGGATTGATGGTGAAGACGATCGAGTCTCTGCAAGACGCACAGGTTGAGCCGGATCTATGGAAGATTGAGGGGCTCGACCGGCGCGAGGACTGCGAGAAGATGGTGATTGCAGCCCGGCGCAACGGACGAGACAAAGTTGGTTGCATCATCCTGGGCCGCGGCGAGGACGACGAGAAAGTGAGGGAGTGGCTGACGACCGCCGCGCAGGTAGAAGGGTTCATCGGATTTGCGGTGGGCCGCACGGACTTCTGGGATCCACTGGCGGCGTGGCACAACGGAAAGCAGTCGCGCGAAGTTACGGTGGACCAGATTGCCAAGCGCTACAAGGAGTTCGTGGATCTTTTCGAGAGCGCCCGGCATTAGGCGGCGCGGTGCTTACCCGGTTCTTAGCTAACCTTCGATCGGCACCAGCAATTCGGTGAGAAGCTCAGCTTCGGGCGTGGTGCGAGGATCGTTGAGATAGTTTTCGACGCAGAACTCCGGACGCAAAGGTACGCGCTTCTCGGCCAGGGTTTTGAAGATGCGGTCGAAAGCCATCCAAATGTGCGAATAGGGTCCGGTTAGAAGAAAGCGGGCGTAATTGCCACTGCGGATGGTTTTCTTCTGGAGGCCGGAGGGGAGCCTGTCTGTGTCGTGAAGGAGAGCGACACCTGCCTGGTAAATCATGGCATCTTCTCCGGGGCTGGATTTGTCGATGCCGCTGACGCCTAGGTATTCCCGCACACTTTGTGAATCCATTTGCTGAAGAAAAGGCATGAGCTCATTCCAAAGGGGCGGAGCCACTTCAGCGAATGGGCCGCGCTTTTCGAGGAATACGTAGTGAGTGAGCGGGCGGGTGATTGATTCGAATTCGGGAGTGAGGTTCATTTTGATCTCCTTGAGAAGCCTTGGTTGACTGAGATCGTAGATGAGCGCATTTTGCGATTCTTTTCCCAGCTTGCGGAAACCGCCCGGTGTGAGGTTGAGCATTTTACGGAGTGTTTTGTTGAATGCAGCGGATGTGTCGTAGCCGATGCTCAACGCGATTTCGGTGACGGTGGTGTCTGGATCTTCCTGGAGCAGGCGGAGTGCGGTGGCAAGGCGAATGCGCCGGACAAAGGCGAAGGTCGTTTCTCCGATATAGGCCTCGAAGAGTCGCGCGAAATGATACGAGGAAGATCCTGCTTCGCGGGCAATTTTCGCGAGCGTTAACTGCTCCGTCAAATGCAGGCGAATGTATCTTTGTGCGCGGCCGATTTGCGATCGATGAAACTGGCTCTGATGCGCTCGTTTTCCGACCAAGGGAGTCTCCCGTTTTAAGTGTATGAATGAGGGATTGCGGCCGCTAGTCCGGGATTGCGAAAACTAGGGGAAAGGCAGGCGTTTGAACGTGGGCGACGCTGTAGAATCAGACCTCCCCGCACCGCTGTAGCAAATTGGAGGACTTGTTGCCGACGATCGACTTTTGCAGGTGGAAAGCAGTTCCGTTTGGGCTCGTATGCGGCACGGCGCTGTGCGCTCAAATTCCTCCGCCGGCGGATCCGCTGGGGCAGGGAGGAGTTGTGCAGGAGCCGTTGCGGCTGTGTGTGCTGCACCAATTCAATGCGGTCAAGGCTGATCCTTCGCAGTACATGATTCCGGGCGAGATCACGGCGATTACGCAGGGGCCTGCGGGGGATAACGACTTTTATGGCGCGGCTTCGACAGGAGGAATGTTCGGCGAGGGCGCGATCTTTCATATCCCTTATGTAAAGGACGTGGGCAAGCCGACCAATGGGTCGACTGTGCATTACGACTTCAATGCCGGTGCCGATGGCACGAATCCGCAGGGCGGAGTGGTGGTTGGTCCGGATGGTTTCTTATATGGCACGACCTATGGCGGCGGAACGCATGATGTCGGCACAGTGTTCAAGATTTCGCGATCGGGAGGACCGCCCCAGGTGATCACGCTGGCAAACTTTGGCGATGTGAAGGCCACAGTGCCGTTGTCGACCAATCCCCAGCCGACGGCGGAGGATTTGAAGAACGTGAACGGGGGGTATCCGCAGTCGCCGCTGGCGATGGGAAACGATGGCAATGTTTATGGCGTGACTGCGGCAGCAAACGGAGCGCGGACGGGGACCATTTTTCGCGTCTCGACCTCGGGCAATCTTGAATACTTTTACCTTTTTATGACGCAGGGTGCAAAGGATTATGGGACGCAACCCTACACGATCAGCGCTGGGAAAGATGGATTTCTCTACGGGACGACGATATCGGGTGGGCAGGGGTTCGGGACAATTTTTCAATTCGATCCACACAAGTCAGGGGCTGACGCAATCAAGACGCTGTACAAGTTCAGGGAAGGGATGACCAACGCGTCCGATGACGATGGGAACATTGCGAATCCACTGATCCAGGGGAGCGATGGGACATTGTATGGAACGGCGCGGCTAGGGGGACCGAATGGGCGTGGCGTTGTTTTCAGCCTGACAAAAGGAGGAACGTATAAAGTTCTCTACGCGATTGGCGGGCGCGAGTCGAATCCTGGGGCGGGACTGGTGCTTGTGCATCAGAAGGTGCCGACGGTGCGACCGCTGCCTCCTCCGGCGGCAAGTTGCGGGACGGGCGCGTCTACGGCGCCTGCGCCGGGACCGACAGCGGCGGATGCGGCTGACTATCTCTATGGTGTGGCCACGATGAACGGCGTTGCGTTTGGCGGCGACCTGGGCATTATTTTTCGGTTGAGGGCGGACGGAACAGACTTTGCGACGGTGTACAACTTCGACAGCCAATCGGGTGCGGCGCCTGACGTGGCTCCGGTGCTGGGCAACGATAACAATCTTTATGGCACGACGGCAGGCGGGAGCCCATATAACGGAGGGGTGTTCTGGCGGCTCAACACTGCGTATCTTGTGACGGGGCAGCCGGAGCCGGGAATACTTTATGGGACGAACGAGCCGCGCGACCGGGTGCAGTTCCAGGGAAACTGGAGAACGCACATCTGGAACGACCCGCTGATGCAGGTGGTGACGGATATTGCGGTGTATCGTGGCGAGCAAACGGCATGCAGTCAGGCGACGACACTGCACGGGATCATTGTTCGGATGAAGGATCCCTCTACGCGGATTCTCCAGTTTTTTTATCGGGAGCGGTTGAACATTACAAAGAACGTGGCCGGGGGCACGGTGCTGGTGCCGGTTGCAGGCGTGACGGATGCAAACGGATATCAGCTGCTGCCGTACTTCGATCTGACGGAGACCTACAAGACAGGCGACGAGGTGGCGAATCGGCAGTCGGATGGGACGTATCTTGCGTACACCTCGTTGAAGGACGAGAACAAGGGGGTGGCTCCGCCGGCAAAAGGCACAGCGGCGGCGGGACAGGCGACGAATGCATCGTGGAAGCAGAACGGGGACTGCGACGGCACCGTGCACCAGTGCATTCCGCTGACCACGAACGAAATGGCTCCGAACTGGGTTCCGGATGCCGAACCGCCGAGCGATCTTTACATGAAGCAGGATATCCAGCAGGATTGCGACGGCACGGAGAGCTTTGACACGCCGAGCTTCTATGAGGACCAACCTAACGTGGAACAGCGTTTTGTGGGTTACACGATTGGCGTTACGACACCGAGTGGAAGTCCGGCACCACTGGCGCAGGTGATTGGCGCGGCGAAGTGGCGGATTGTGAAGACGGGTACACAAGAACTGCAATATTGGGTGCCGGCGATGTCGGGAACTCCCGATGCAGGGGTGCTGAAGCAACTGCACGATCTGCTTGTGCAACATGGATTTGTTCCGGATTTTTAGTTGCGAGCGTGAGGAACCGGAGAATTGTGAGTTCGATTTCCCATGAATTGGTGGGGCAGAGTAGACTGTGTGGCGCTCGTGAGGTCCAGCAGAAAACACCATTGAAAATCGAAACGAATGAGAGGACACCATGCAAAGAGGACTTTCCCCCTTGCGCTCGGCGACGAGTGCTCTCCTTCCCTTGCTCGGAGTCATTGTTGCGCCGTTGCTGAGTGCACAAGCAACGAACGATTCCAGTCCATCGAATCAATATCAGCCAGGGTCGTCGGTGGTAGCGACGGCGGATCCGCCGGTGTCCCGGCCGAATACGAAGCCTTGCGTGGTGACGCTGCTCTCGCAGCAGGCGTTTGACGATTTCAGCAACAAGCCGTTTAGCTACGCGCCTCCGGCAGATTGCCCCGGGCCGTGGTCGAAGGTTGTGTTTGAAGGGGATTTTTCAATTCAGGCCGGAGTGCAGTATGACCGCACGGCCGAGGTATTTCTGGGCGATGTGGACATTTACTTTGGCACGACCGCAGAGCCGCTTTCATCAGTGAATGATACGTGGCATGTGGAACGCGATCTGACTGACTACAGTTCTCTGTTCAAGAGCAACCAGACGGGATTTGCGAGCCTGGGCAACCTGATTGAGCCCGGTTTGAACTCGATTATCTATGGGACATTTACGCTGGAGTTTTATCCGGCAAATTTCCGCAACCCGGCTCCGAAGACGGCGGACGTGGTGTTGCCGATTCCGAACAATTCCAACGGGACGTTCGCGATCGACACGGGCAGCCCGGAGTTGACGCAGACGTTTACGCTGCCGAGCAACATAGAAGGCGCGTATCTGGATGTGTTTGCGCAGAGCCAGAATGCGGAAGAGCAGTGGTTTCTGTGCGTGCCGGATAGTTTGTCTCCAGTGCTGGGCGATTGCCAGGACACGTCCTTCCGGGAAGTGGAGATCAGCATTGATGGGACGCCGGCAGGAGTGGCTCCGGTGTTTCCATGGATTTACACAGGCGGAGTGGATCCGTACCTGTGGATTCCGATTCCAGGAGTGCAGACGCTCAACTTCAAGCCTTATCGCGTGGACCTGACGCCGTTTGCGGCGCAACTGAGCAACGGGCAGCAGCACACGATTGGCGTGAGTGTATATAACGCATATTCGTACTTCAGCACGGATGCGGCGCTGCTGCTGTTCGAGGATCATGGGAGCAGCAAGGTGACGGGCGCGCTGACCGAGAATTCTTTGACGGCTCCTGATCCGACGGTTGTGAATACGGTGACGTTCAATGCGAGCGGAGTTGGATCGGGGACGGTGACGACAACGAACTCGCACAATTTCATGATTGCGGGTTATGTGAACACGTCGCATGGACGGGTATCGACGACGGTGCAAGAGGGAGTGGATTTCAAAAATGTGACGAACATTGCACTGACTGCCACGAACGAAGAGATTCAAGACGAGGTGCAGAGCTCGACCGTGGACGCAAAGACGACAACGCGCGAAGGGCCGCTCTTTACGACCAAGGAAACGCGTGTTTCGTATCCATTCAAGATCAACCTGTCGGACACGTTCCTTGCGAGCGGCGATGTGCCCCAGGTAACTTCGATTGACCAGCAATACAAGGTAAGCGAGACGGATACGCTGGGAGGATTTCCGGTGTTTCACTCGGATGTGAGCAACGAGGTTTCGACGCAGGACTCGACGGAGTTTGTGCTGGCGAATGGAGGGTATTCTCTCGGACCGAGCACGGGGCAGAGCAGCAAGCAGACTTACCACTACGACGACACTTTGGGCAATTGCTATGGGCGGACGCTGATTGCCACAAACCTGGCACTGACCAAGGTGGAGAATCAGCCTGAATGTCGGTGGCATGAGGGATGGTAGCGAAGGGTTAGCGAGAGGCGGCCGATTTTTGGGAAGCCGTTGAGGAAACTGGTTGAAGGAAGGGGTTGCGCGCTGCGGCCCCTTCTTTTTTTATCGATGAATTGGGCGAAAATGAACGGGGCTATTGGATCGAATAGACGCGCATGATTTGCTTTTTTCCGTAATTCTTTGGCGTGTGCATCAGGAGGATGTTTCGAAGGCGACGAGCGATTGGATTGGAGTAGTGGCAGATTCGTCCAATGGACCAGGATGCAGAGACGATCCAATCGACTTTTCCGCGGCGGCGCTGCTCGAAGCGTTCGAATGCCGCAGCATTCAGGCCAACTTGGCTGAAGGTCTGGGCGAGTGCGAGAGCATCTTCTACCGCCATGGCGCCACCCTGTCCAAGATTGGGAGTTGTGGCGTGGGCTGCATCCCCGATGAGGCCGACGCGCCCCGACGACCATGCTTTGAGGGGCTTGAGGTCAGAGATGTCGGTCCGGAGAATTTCATTGGGGCGTGTTTTCTCAAGCAATTCGATCCACCTGGGAAAAAACGATTGGAAGAGTGATTCTGCGTGCGACCTCATTTGTTCTGCTGAGGAAGAGAGGCCTGCGGGACTTTCGAAGGTCATGTACCAGTAGTAGTCACTGGAATTGATTTTGGAAAAGCCGATGCGGCAGGCCTCGCCCCAGATCTCATAGGCTTCATGTTCCGAAACCAGTGGGAGTTGGGCACCGCGTGCGATGGCGCGGTAGGAAGAGGATCCGGAATAGCGCCTTTCGCCGCCCAATGCTGCAAGGCTCCTGAGGCGCGAGTTGATTCCGTCGGCTCCGACGACGATTTTCGCATGGATGGCGGAGCTATTTTCGAGTTGAACCGCAACGGAGTCAGCGGACTGAGACAGCGCGCGGATTTCTGTCCCGAAGACGACGGTATCGGGCGGGAGTTGATCGAAGAGGACTTTTTGCAACAGGGAGCGATGGAGAGCGACGGTTTCGAAGCCGAAGATTTTAGCAACTTCAGAGATGTCGGTGATCTGAATGTCGTAACCGGTGAAGTCCTGGAGGCGAAGAAGCTTGACCATCCAGCCGGAGGCGGCGATTTGTTCGGCGATGCCCAACTTGTCGAAGACCTGCATCGGGTTGGCGGCCATCCAGATGCCGGCGCCGATTTCAGAAAGCTTGGCCGAACGTTCGACGACCAGGACGGAGTAGCCGTGCTGGAGCAGAGCGATCGCCAGAGTCAAGCCGCCGATGCCTGCGCCCTGCACAAGGATGTCGACATTGATATCCGGCCGGTTTGAGCTCACGGGTCTATTCTAGGAGAAATAGCGAGCAATGACTCGCCTTTTTTGCTCGCTTTGGGCGGCCAGGTGGAGAGCGATGAAGAGGAGCATTCAGCCAAGGAAGAAGCCGCAACAGGCGCGGTCACAGAGGACACGCGAGGAGATCCTGGAGGCGACTGCTCGCCTTTTGAATCACCGGCCGCTCGGCGAGGTTTCGACGAACCATATTGCGAGGAAGACGGGGATCAGTGTCGGGACGCTTTACAAGTATTACCCGAACAAAGACTCCATCCTGGCCGATTTGTCCTTGATGTATATGCGACAAGATGCCGAGCTGTTTGGGCGGATCTTCGAGGAGCACGGGAACCGGGGGTTGGATGACCTGCTCGATGCGCTGGTCGATGCACTCCTGCGGATTCACAAGGAAAACGCGCGCGTGCGTGGGGTGGTCTATCAAAATCTCGAGCGGCTCAAGCTTGTGACCGAGGCGCAAAGTGCGAGGCGGCAGATTCATGCAAGGGGAACCGAGGTTGTTCCCGGGCTTGATCCGGCGATGACGTGGGTGGCGATCTCTGCGGTGAATGCAGCGGTTCACGCGATGTCGCAACTTCCCCGGCAACAGCAGAATTGGGGATTTGTGCAGCATATCGGCCGGGAGGCGCTGGGTGGGTTGATTGAATCAACGAAGTTGCAGAGTGCGACAGGGAAGGGCCCCGCAGCTTAATAGACAGTTCGAGAAGTGTCCCAAGGGGCGTCCGTCGTGGGTGGGCTCGTCATGGAGGATGATTGCGAGGAGGCGTCCTGTGACACTGCGGTCCGGCTTGGTTATGCTTTGCGTTCTGGGTGCGATGGTATGGGTGGCGGAAGACACAGTGCGCGCAGGAGGCGATGGGATCGATGCGTGTGAGGGTGGTAAGGCGAGCTGCTATGAATCGGGCTACGCGGGACTGACGCCGCTGCAGCGCGAGGGGCGCGATACCTGGTACTTCTGGACCGGGGGAGACACGGATGGCGAAGGAAATGTTGTTGGAGATCAGGCGTTGTGGCGGTTCCTGGCAGTCCGGTCGCATGGCACCGTCGATCTGCTGCAAGCCATTGACTCGCGATTCCGCGGAGAACGGTTCAAACGTTTTGGTGTGATCAATGATCCAGACTGCAGGGCGGCGAATGCGCCGGACGAGTATGGGTTGTGGATGGACACCTGCGCGGTGAAAGACGCAACGGCACCTGTGGGCGTACCGGCCGGGGTGATTGGACTGCGGCGGTTCCGAAATCGAAAATTTGACGGGAAGGCGTGGGACCTGGCGAAGTATCTGGCCGACCCGGCGAAAGTCGAACCGCCCTATCTTATCGGCGTGGCTTGCGGTTTCTGTCATGTGGGCTTCAATCCACTGCATCCGCCTGCCGATCCGGAGCACCCGACGTGGCATAACCTGCACCCGGGAATCGGGAACCAATATTTTCGCGAGCAGATCTTCAATACGGCGAAGTACCCGCCGGCGCGGGGATTGAAGCCGAGTGACTTTCGCTGGCAGGTGGCGAATGCCGAAACGCCGGGCACGTCGGATACGTCGCAGGTAGCGACGGACCACATCGACAATGCGAGCACGATTAACACGATTGTGGATTTGAATTTTCGACCGATGCACACCGAAGTTACAGCGGATGGGATTTCGCGGCAGGTATTTCATGTGCTGAAGGACGGTGCGGACTCCGTGGGCGCTGCGTGCCTGGACGATCCGACGGAGAAAGCGGGAGTGAACGATACGGCGTGCGCCGCGCTGCGAGGGTACGTGAATATCGGTGTCTGCGCAGGCGTGTGGACGACGTTGCAGGATCCGGTGTACGGGTTGAAGCGAGCTCAGACGCCATTCCATGTGAAGAACGCGCGCAAGGAAAGCAAGCCTTGCGACGAGAGCTGGACCGCAACCGAGGCGCGGTTGGAAGGTCTTGAAGCGTTTCTGCGAACTTTGAAGCCGTTGCACCTGGCGGACGCTGAAGGTGGAAGCCAATATCTCACGCAAGACGCGGCAGTTCTGAGGCGAGGGAAGATTGTGTTTGCGGAGAACTGCGCGCGGTGCCACTCGAGCAAGCGGCCTCCGCGAGACCTGGATGGAAGCGAAGCAAATTGGTACAGGGAAGCGGTGCAGCGGGAGGATTTTCTCGATGGGAATTTTCTTTCAGAGGATGAGAAGCATCCCGTGTCGGAGATCGGCACCAATGCGGAGCGCGCCCTGGCGTCGAATGCAGAGCGAGGACAAATCTGGGAAGAGTTCTCATCGGAGACCTACAAAGATGCGCCGCCGGTGCGGGTTAGCGGTCTTATCGACCCGCTTAACCTGTTGCTGCCGCTGCCTGCCGTGGAGGCGACGAGCGGGCGCGGGTACTACCGCACGCCTTCGCTGGCGAATGTCTGGGCGACAGCACCGTTTTTGCACAACAATTCGGTGGGGTTGTACAACGGGGACCCGTCGGTGGAAGGAAGATTGGCGGCCTATGAGAGTGGTATGGAACAACTGCTTTGGCCCGACCGCCGGGCGGGGTTGAAGTCTATTCGGCGGACAACGGTTAGAAGCCGTTTTGAATTTGAAGAAGGAAGCAGTTTTTGCGTTGCGCGGAACACGCCTATCGACTTGATCACGAACATCCGGGTTGCGCCGCGAGAGCACTTTGGGCGGGACAAGCTGATGGATAACATTCTGTGTCGAATCACCGACTCCGGAGCGGCAAATCCACTTTTTCTGCTGATGGACAACGCGCCTGACTTTGTGCAGGATCGTGGTCACACCTACGGGGCTGGGCTTGTGGAGGACGACAAGCGGGCGTTGATCGAATACGTGAAGACGTTCTGAAAAGGAAAGTGTCGCGGCCCAGAGGCAAGTACGATGCCGGGAATGGGCCGCGGACACGAGGGTAAATCAGGCGGCGTAATCCATATTGGCGAGGTCTGTGAGCAGGGTGGGGCCGGTGGGATGCCAGCCCAGTTCCTGCTGTGTTTTTGTGCCGGTAGCGGGAAGGTCGAGGCTGGCGAATCGGGCGAGCCATCCGAAGTGGGCAGGGGCTTCTTCTGACGCGAGAGAAACAACGGGGATCTTGAGGCCACTGCCAATGGCTTCGGCAATGTCGCGCATGGAAATGCCTTCTTCAGCGACGGCGTGATAACGGGCGCCTGCTTCGCCTTTTTCGACTGCGAGGCGGTAAAGGCGGGCGACATCGCTTACGTGCGCGGCCGACCAGCGGTTGAGGCCCTGGCCGAGGTAGGCCGAGACGCCCTTCTGGCGAGCGAGCGCGATGGCGTAGGTCACGAGGCCCTGCTTCACGGTGTCGTGGACCTGGGGAAGGCGCATGACGGAGACTTTCACTCCGCGATCCAAAAACGAGAGGCCTGTGGTTTCAGAAGAGCGGGGAAACGCGTCGGAAGGTGGAACAGGAGCGTCGTCTTCGGTTGCAGCTCGGCCTTGCGCCAGTAGGGCAAGTCCGGATGTGACGATGAGGGGCCGTTTGGAGCCTTGGAGCGCCGTGCCGAGGGTTTCGATGCTGCGTTTATCCATTGCGCAGTTTTCGGCGAATTTGGAAAAGTCATGGTTGAAGGCGGTATGAATGACGGCGTCGGATTGGGCGGCTCCGGTGCGAAGACTGTCGAGGTCTTCGAGGTCGCCTGAATGGGGCTGGGCGCCGGCGGCTTTGAGAGAAGCGGCGCCTGTTTCGGACCGCGTGAGGCCGATGACCTGGTGGCCTGCCTGGATGAGCTCCGGAACAAGGGCAGAGCCGATGAAGCCTGTAGAGCCGGTAAGAAAGATGCGCATGTAGAGGTTCTCCTTGGCTGCGCGACGGTCTGGTCGATCGCAGCGTGTAATGAAGAGATGTTGGAGAGCGCGATACGATCTATGCTGTAAGTCCGTAATTCTAGCGCGATCGTCCGGGGGCAAATTGGATCCACTGTCGGATGTTCTGGGCCTGCTGAAGCCGAAGAGTTCCATGGCAGGCGCGTTTGACCTGGCTGGAGAATGGTCGCTGCAGTTTCAGAAGCACGAGGGCATCAAGTGTTATGCCCTTGTGACCGGGCAATGCTGACTGGTGGTGGAGGGTGTTACCGACGCGGTGCGACTGCACACCGGAGACTGCTTCTTGCTGCCGAGAGGGATGCCTTTCCGGCTGACCACGGACTTGAGTTTGCCCCCGATGGATGCTCGGGCAATGTTCGTGTTGCCACTGCAGGGAGGCGTGGCGACGTGGAACGGCGGTGGGGAATGTTTTGGCGTTGGCGGCCATATCGCGTTCACGGGCGGAGCTGCGCGCATGCTCCTGGGACAGCTGCCGGCCATTGTGCACATCAGAGAAGAGTCAGACAAGGCGGAGCTTCGCTGGTGGCTGGATCGGATGCGGCTGGAGTTGCGCGAGCAAAGGCCGGGAGCGGCAGTGGTGGCGCAACAGCTGGCAACGATGATGCTGGTGCAGGCGCTGCGACTGCACCTGGCGGAGGGATTGCGAGGCGGCGTGGGATGGCTGTTTGCGCTGGCGGACAAGCAGATGAATTTGGCGATTACGTCGATGCACGACGATCCGAGGCATGACTGGACACTGCAAAAACTTGCTGAGCGCTGCGGTATGTCGCGATCGATTTTTGCGATGAAGTTCAAGGAAACGGTGGGGACATCGCCGATGGAGTATCTGACGCGCTGGAGGATGTTTGTCGCCGGGGAAAAGCTGACGGGTTCCAAGGATGCGATTGCGGCGATTGCGCAGTCGCTGAGTTATGAGTCGGAGAGCGCGTTCAGCAAGGCTTTTCGGCGGCAGATGGGTTGTTCGCCACGGCAATATCGTCGCGGGCAGTGTTCTACGCCAGGCCCACACCCGGAGAGCGAGGTCAGGAGCGAGGGACGGCAGAAGGTGGATGGGGGATGGATTGACGCGGATCTTGGTTGACTTTCGAACTCAATGAATTAGAAGGAGTAAGGCGAGAGATGGAATGAGGCGGCTGGTGTGAGAATGCTTTAGCCGGCCGATCCAGAGCTGTGATTCAGGTCACACTGGATAAAGAAAATCCGTGGGACGCTTGCTGAAGTAGTGAGGTATGGACGCGATGGAAACCATTGCATTGCTCCAAAAGCTGCACGCGATCCGGTTGGCGCTTGAAAGCGGCGAAGTCCGAGTACAGAAGCAACTGATCGTCGAGGCTGAAGAAATCACGCGCCAGATTCAGCGATACAGCGAAGAACAACGGCGCAGGGATTCCAGGTTGAGCGTGGTCCATCTGCAAACCTGAGGCGTATGTATGGACCGGGCCCTTGATTCGTTAGCAATCTGCACATTGACGGCGCAGTTGAACACGTGGGAGCGGGAAACTGCTTCGTTGGCGAGAGAGATCATGTCTGCCTGTACTTCGAGTACACGGCGAACGGAAGCGCTGATTCGGCGGGGCGCTCTGCTGACGGCGAGCGTGAAGCTGGAGCGGCAACTCAGAGAGCTTGAGACGAGCTTCAACGCAGAAGTTGAACGCACGCCTGCCGAGTTTCCAGGGTAGGTCAAGCCGAAGCGTCGAGTTCAACGCCGGACGGAAGCGGCTCTCGCGGCTCAGCCGAAGTCCTGATGTTGTTTCCAGACTTCGGGCCAGGGCAGACGTGGTGGACCGCAGACGAAGATGTCGGGATGGTACTTGCTCTCTTCGTTACTGATCCCGGAAGAATTGCCATTGTGGCCGGCGAGACGGCAGCCGGTGAAGATCTGGTTTGCCTGATCTGCATCGAGGCCGAGAGCAATGATCGTGGTGGGTTGGGGTGTTGGATAGCCGCGCAGCCATGCGGAATTTGTGGTGCTGATGGGCGGCGGCAGGTGGTAGGCGGGTCCAAGCAGCTCGATTGCCCCCTGTTCTCCGTAGTTCCCGACGGTGATGCCGAGGTGAGCTTGCTGGTCAGGGGGCAGGGAATCGCGGATGCCAGCTACGGTGCGGACGAGTTCATCCCAGCCGAATTCTTCGCGCAAGTCACCATTACGCTGCAGCGCGAAGTCGCGCAGCGGACCCTCGGGCGCGAGCGGGATGACGATGGCCACGATGTCGGCGCCGCAGAAGGCGAGTGCGCCGAAGAAGACTGCAGCAATGGAACGACTGGCGAGCTTAGGCAAGTAACCGAGAAGTCGCGCGCATCCGGCTGCACCCATGGCGATGAGCATGGGATAGGTGCCGGCGACGTAGTAGGCACGTCCTTTGGCGAAAAGGAAAAGGGCAAAGGGGATGAGATACATCCACGCAAGCAGGCGGTAGCGGCTTTCGCGAAAGAAGAAGAACAAGCCGGCAAGCGCGAGGGGTGTTGCCGCGGGATTGATGCAGACCATGAGCTGATCGCGAAGGAAGTGGTCGCCGCGGCCTTCGCCGACGTCGCGGACGTGGATGTGCTGCAGGAATCGATACGAGATGAAGTCGTGGTGTACGAGCCAGAGTAAGTTGGGGAGGAAGATGGCCAGGGCGAGCGCAACGCCGGCCCAGAACCAGAGCGAGATTAAGTATCGGCGAGCGGAAGTAAGGACGAGTCCGCCGAGGATGCCGGCGATGTAGAAGGTGATGGAATATTTGGTGAGGAGACCGAGGCCGATGACGACACCGATGGGGATCCACCAGCGGGGCTCGTCGGACTTGAGGAGGCGCACGGTGAAGTAAGCGATGAGCACCCACCAGAGGAAGTCGAAGCTGGTGTATTGGAATTCGGTTCCGTTGAAAAGCGGGACCGGGGAGAGCGCGACGGCGAGGACAGCGGTGATCTGAGCGATGCGGGCGCCGCCGAGCTCGCGGGTGATGAGGCCGACGGTGACGAGCGCGATCGCCTGGGCGACGACGGAGAACAGACGGAGTCCGACCAGCGAAAGGCCGAAGAGCGCAAGTCCGATGTGTTCGATGAAGGGCGTGAAAGGCGGATAAGAAACGAATCCCCAGTCGAGATGGCGCGCATCGCTGAGGAACTGCAGCTCGTCGCGATGAAACCCGTAGCGGCCGTTGGTGAAGAGATGGAGAAGCGCCTGGGCCGCGGCGAGAGCAATGAGGATGTAGAGGTCGGCGCGTGCTGTGGCGCGATCGATGGTTGGGGCCTGGGCAGTTTGCGTGTCAGCGGGGAAAGAAGACATAAAGGCTCGCAGGCAGAATACGCCCTGGGGTTGTTTACGCGGTGACGGCTGGTTCAGTTCCCTCGCGGGTTTGCGGGACGCGGACAGAAGCCATGCCGGCTGCGGTGGCGGACTCGATGCCGAGCTCGGTGTCTTCGAAAACGAGGCAATGAACGGGAGGGACGCCGAGACGCTCCGCGGCAAGCAGGAAGCAATCAGGCGCGGGCTTTCCGTGGATGTAATCTTCAGCGCAAACGAGGATCTGGAATTTATCGAGGATGCCGAGCGCGGTGAGAGAGCCGATGACGGAAGCACGGCGGCTGCCGGAGACGACGGCGAAAGGGATGCGACCGTACTGCGCGTGAATGTGCTCAAGGACGGAAGGGATGGGCTGCAACTGGGGAAGCTGTTCGTGATAGTAGGACTCCTTGAGCGCGGCGAGTTCGTCGACGGGCATGTGGAGGCCGTGGATCTGATTGAGGTCGGCAATGATTGTGCGAACGGGCTTGCCGCCCCAGGCATAGAAGAGATCTTCAGGGTAAGGGCAGCCATAGTCGGCGAGGGCGCGTTTCCAGGCCTTGTAGTGGAGGGGCATGGAGTCGGCGATGGTTCCGTCGCAGTCGAACAGGTAGGCGCGGAAGTCGCCGGGAGGGATGGAAAGAATCATGCGGAAAATAAGGCTCCTTAACCTGGAAGTAGAAGTCAGTGGCGCGTGATGCGAGCGCGCCGGGCGATTGAATTATCGGGATCAGGAACTATTGCGCTGCGGATATGGCAACTGTTGCGGGCTCCGGTGCGGCACATCCGCCTTCGCCTGGCTTAGTGGGTTCCATCTGAAGGGCGTTATTGAAGCGGTTGAAGTAGTTGAAGAGGCCGATGGCGCAAAGGAGCTCGACAATTTCGCCTTCAGAGTAGTAGGTGCGGAGTTCGGCGAATTGCTCGTTGGAGACGGTGTGGGCGTCTCGAGTGACGGTTTCAGCGAGACGGAGTACGGCTTTTTCGGCGGGGTTGAAGTCCTCGCGCGTGGGCCACTCGGCCAGGTGGGCGAGCTGATCGTCGGACCAGCCTAAATTGCGGGCGAGGATGGTGTGGCTGGCGAGGCAGTAGGGCGTGTCGTTGATCTGGCTGGTGCGGACAATGATGAGTTCCTTGAGCCGAGTGGAGACGGTGCCTGTGTTGAGCACGGCGCCGAAATGGGCCTGCATGGTGGCGAAAATCTCGGGCCGGTGCGCCATGACGCGGAACATGTTGGGGACGTTGCCGCGCTGGGCGAAAACCTTGTCAAAGAGGGCAGTCAGGTCGGGCGTGACGGAGCTGCGGTCGAGGCGAGAAATGCGGGACATGAGGGGCTCCTGAGCGGGTTGATTTTATGGTACCGCCCGGGGGTGCGCGGATGGAGCCGGACTTTTGACGGTGGGGAAGGGGTCTGATATTTTGATAAGAGACGAGTTGCGTCCGACACTCCTCAGTAGCTCAATGGCAGAGCATTCGGCTGTTAACCGAAGGGTTGTAGGTTCGAGTCCTACCTGAGGAGCCAATATTTTATCCCTATAAACACTGCACTTTATTGACTTACCCTCTGAACTGTACCTAAAATTGTCCTAAACCCGCTGTGAGGCCTTCCAAAGCGCCCAACATCCGGCAGGGGGAGGACAGCCCCTTTGAACTTCACTGTTTTTAGGCGTCACAACAAGGACATTTGTGACAGTACCAACCGCTATGAGCCTCGGTGCAAATGCCCGTTGCACGTTCAATTCGTCTGGAAGGGAACCCCCGGCGTTTTCGAAGGTAAAAAGCTGGCCTACCAAAACAAATGGTCTTTGGAGACTCGTAGCTGGTCTGAAGCCCAGTCCAGAGTGAAGGCCTTGAAGAAGCGCCTGAAGGACTTCGCCAAAGGCAAAGTGGCGCCCAAAAGCAGGACGGTGGCAGCCGCCTTGCAAGAGTGGTACAAATTCCGAGACCAGAACAAATTGGGAAATACTAAGGCGAAACAGATGGGCGGCAAACTCGATGAGTGGTGCGAGAAGAACGACATCCTTCTTTTGACCGCTTTCACCACCGAGCAGGCCATGAACTGGCGTGTAACGCTGCCGCATCGTAGCGGGGACAGCAGCAGCCTAAGCGTCCACTGGTCTGTGATCAGTGGGTTCTTTTCTTGGGCTGTGGGGATGGGCTACATCAAGAAATCACCAATTCCGGACCCCAAGGTGAATCCACAGTTCCGCATCACGTACAAGAAGACGGAGGTTATCCCGCCCACCAAAAAGCAGGTCGAGAAAATCCTGAATACTGCGACGGGGCAAGTTCAACTCTTGTGCCTGTTGATGCGTGAAACGGCGATGGCATTGGTTGATGCCGTGAAGTACTGTATGTCGCAGCAGGACGCCGAAAAGTACGAAATGTCAAAACCTGAGCGATGTCCCGTGATTCAGGAGATGGTTATCCGTGGTAATCGCACGAAGACTAACCAACGCTACCGGGTTCGCATCAGCGAGTCACTAGCGAAACAGCTTGGGGATCTGGGCGAGCCTGCCTTCCCCGGCACATATACGCAGTGGCGTGAGCGGGTCAACAAGGCCATCAGGGATGCAGGTGTCAAGACCACCCCTCATGGCTTTAGACATTACAGAATCACCGAGTGGCTTTCGGCTGGCGTGCGCGTTGACGACGTGGCGGACATGGTGGGCTCGTCGCCCAACGAAATCCGCAAAACCTACCGTCATTGGATCAAGGAGGCTGAAGACCGCTTGGATGAAGTTCAGCGTGAAGCGTGGTTGACAATGGGGCTGGACGAGAATGGCAACGAGATTGTCCAATGAACATGTAGCATCTCTAGAAGTCATTTCGCACTGCAGAAACGAGGAAGAACAACCCCTAAACTATCGTCTTACTACGTTGGAAAGCGAGCAGATTCTTGCCGCTGATTCGCAACTTCCTCTTGCCCCGCTTGTATCGACGTGGCGGCGTTCCAAGATCGAATACACCCTTCATCTTCGGCATGCGCCGCAATGCGGCATCGTAGCTCAGGTTTAGCGCCGCTGCGACCTCGCTTGGTGTGTAGTTGTGCTCGGGCTCGATCTTGACCCTTTGGTTACGCACCCGTTGCTTGTATCCGGGCCGACCCTTGTGGATCAGGAATTCGGAGGTGTATTTTTGGTTTCCCACGGAGGACATAGGTGTCCGAATGATGGAAGCGTCCTCGATCGCGTGAATCTGTGGGTGATCGTTGTCGTTTACCAGATTGATTTGGCTACTGACCGGCCCAAAAACTTCATTTCCAATTGCTTTTATGACGCCCAGATCCAGCTTCATTGCTAGCCCTGATGACGATAGGTTCCCGACTTCCAAAAAGAGTTTTCCGGTCGGGGCATGCAAATAGACAACATTGCCCATTAACCCGAGTGCTGTTGGTACCAGGTCCGGGGTTGTAGTGGCGGCGCGGGCAAGACCGGAGTCGGCCATCGTGGACACTGGGTTGCTTGCAACCGCAGCATCACTCCCGCTGCGCGTATCGATCTGAGCCACTTCCGCTGGCACAGGACGAAGGGTGCGGGCCGGAATCGTGACCGCGATCGCTGGAAAGGCACGATGATTGCAAGACTCGGCGAATCCCCGAATGCCGATGAAGAGAGCGATCAGCGCAAAGAAAACACAATACTCAACGGGCACATTGCTCTCACTGTCGCGAGGCACTATGGCTCCGATGTATTCGCCGATTGTTCGCATAAGGTCTCCACTAGCTAAGGTAATGACTCCAACAGGTGGAATCAACGCCACGAGAGCGCAATCTTCTGCTGAAGGTCGAATTCTTACTTAGGAGAGGTTTGAGGCCGTTGAGTGGAGGAATACAACGGCCTATTAGCCAATAATGCTCAGTGGTTGGATTCGCACCAAGACCTCCTCTCTGTCAATCTGCATCTAACCATTACTTTCAACAACTTAACCGCACGCGGAATACCGCCTGAGCACCTGTATTTACGTGTAAGCAGTCTCAATTTTGGGTGAATTCTTGGGTGAGTCCAAAACGCCACGGAGCCTTCCCACTTTCGGGAAACGCGGTTACTTGTGGATGAACCGATGAAATGCCCAAAATCTACCCATTTTGCCAAGGCTGCTCTTGGTTCATGCCTATCTCGGCGGCTATCGTCTGGTGATTCCAATTGCCGCCTATATAAGCGCCAAAGGAACTCAAATCGAGGGAAGCGGGATCACTCCGGATATTTCCATCCCACGGTCATTCGAAGAAGTAGCAGCTGGAATCGATCGGCAATTGGACGGAGCGATCGAGGCATTGCGTGCTGCGTGATCTCAAAGTGCATCTCGGTCGGCGTCGCTGAGCCTCGGTGAGTGGCTCGGAAAAGACACCGCCCTCGCTATTTGGGATCGACCGGGATCGAGTTCACCGCGACCGGCGTGTGTTCCTGTACAGGCGACGGTGGCGATTCGTCCACTAGTCCCTTGAATCCGTTTTTGAAGCCCTTCAGTCCCTCACCCAGCCCTTTGCCGAGTTCCGGCAGCCGCTCGGCTCCAAAAAGAACCAGTAGGAGAATGCCAATCACCATCAGGTGAGTTGGTTGAAGTAGATCGCCCATCGTATCTCCTCCTGTTTCGACAGACCATTTTGCGCGAGATTCGATTGGGTTTTCTCTGAATCGACATTCGCTTCTCTCGATTGCCGGCACACCGTCTCGCCATGCCCGACGTTAATCTGTGCGCTTCATGATAAAGACCGTCTTGTCGTCCAGGCGATCTTCTTCGCCGATCTGCATCAAGCGTTCGTCCTGCTCAACGGCGTATCCGAGAATCGCGTCGCAAATTGCCTTGGCCGGCTGGTTTTGATGTTCACGAATTACCTGCTCGATCTGAAGGCGGTCCTGTTCATCGCTGCCGTCGTAGACTCCATCTGTATACATAAAGAGGATGTCTCCCGAATGCATCAGCTGGAAGTCTGACATTTCCGATGCATGCATTCCGTGTGCCCGCGGGGCCATGGAGAGATACCTGTTACGGTCAGGATGATCTTCAGGAATTGCCATGCCCAGTGGAAGAAACTGA
>DATHMP010000009.1:0-35076 GCA_035487015.1 Occallatibacter sp.
ATGGCAGAACCCCGCGCTTCTCGATCCGAAGGTCAACTTCACTTGGATCAAGGGCAAGCATTCCCTCAAATTCGGCTACGAGTACGAGCACATCTGGATGGCCGTGAACGATAACAACCCACTCTATGGTTCGTTCACCTACGGCGGCGGTTACAGCGTGTGCCCGAGCACCACGGTTGGCGGCGTGAAGACGCCCACCTACCCCGATTGCACCAATATCACCACGGTGTCTGACAACTACTGGGCCGACTTTCTCTTCGGCACTACCAGTTCCTACCAGCTCGCCAACTACTTCGTCGTGCATCTGCGCCAGGATCTCGACAGCGCCTATGCCCAGGATGACTGGAAAGTTCTCCCCAACCTCACGCTCAATCTGGGCGTGCGCTGGGAATACGGTTCGCCTTACTCCGAGTGGAAGAACAACGTTTCCAACTTCGATCCTGTCTCGCAGACCGTCCTCACCATTACGCCTGGCGCCACCGGCATCACCGGCGTCACGCCAGTCTCCACAGGCGGCGTCTACGGCAAGACGCTCATGAATCCGCAATTGAAGGATTACTCGCCGCGCATCGGCTTCGCCTACGCACCCACGGCGAAAACCTCCATCCGCGGCGGCTTCGGCACAGGCTACGTCCATTACACCCGTGCCGGTTCGGGCGACATCCTTCCCATCAACGCTCCACAGGCACAGTTCGCCGCGGTCACACAGATCGCGCCCAGCACCACCAATCACTGCGCCACCCCGCTGCCTACTCAGATCATCGCCACCGGCTCCACCACGCCCAGTTGCTATGCCACCGCCGACCAGGGTTATCCCTCCGGCTTGGTCACGTCCTTCAATCCTGCCACCGACAACATCACCTGGGTCCCAAAAAACACTCCCGACAGCTACGTCGAAAATTACTTCATGAGCGTGCAGCAGCAACTTGCAAAAAATACGCTGCTCGATGTGGCGTATGTGGGCAACCACGGACTCAAGCTGCAGGGCTTCATCAACGGCAACCAGAAAAACCCCTCCCTGGGCTTCGCCCGGCCTTATGCCAACTGGCCTAGCGATATTACCGAGGGTCTCAACGAATTCTGGTCCAACTACAACGCGCTCCAAGTCCGTTACGAACAGCGCTTCGTCGCCGGCCTCACCCTACTGAACTCCTTCACCTGGGAGCATTCGCTCGACAACGCATCGGCCTCGCTCGAGGGCAACACGCCTTCGCCGCAGGACGCCAACAACCTGCGCGCCGATTACGGTCAGTCCGACTACAACCTCCCCGTCGCCAACGTCACCAGCCTCGTCTACGAGCTGCCCTTCGGCCGCGGACGTCACTTCGCCTCCAGCGCCAATGGCGCGCTCGATGCCATCATTGGCGGATGGCAAGTGAGCGCGATCAACACCGCTCAGGCCGGAACACCCTTCAACCTCACCTACACACCCAACACCGCGCAGCAGGTTTCGCCCCAAATCAGCGCCACCTATCGCGGCGCCAACGAGTACCGGCCAGATATCGTCTCCGGCAAGAAAATCACGCAGGGCCGCTCCTCGCGCGCAGCCAATACCGGCTATGTCAACTACATCAATTTCTCCGCGTTCGTCGTGCCTCCCATCAAGGACGCAGCTGGCGACGTGCTCAGCCCTTTCGGCAATGGTCCGCGCAACCCCGGCCGCACGCCTCCCTTCAACGAAACTGACCTCGATCTGAACAAGAAATTCAATACTCCCATCGAAAGCCTCAAGGTCGAGTTCCGCACCGAGATCTACAACCTCTTTAACCACACCAATCTTTATCTCCCAGGAAACATCAGCGGCTCGCAGGGAACCACCACCGCCGTCGCCTCCACCGGGGGAAGCGTTCCCGTCTCCTCCATCGTCGGCAACCCCACCGGCGGCGGTCAGATTACCAGCACCCTTGAGCCACGCATCTTTCAATTCGCGCTCAAGCTCATCTACTAGCGTTTCCGGCTTCCTCCCCCAGCGGCCTGCGCCAACCCGCGCAGGTCGTTCCACTTGTAGCCTCCTCCGCCGCCAGTCCAGCCCTGTGTTCCACCTCACTTACACGCCCTCCCGTGCGGGAATACCCTCTTTGGTTTCGGTACTCCAGGAGGTGCCTGTGAACTACCGCGCATTAACGGTATCGAGGGAATTCGGCAGCGGCGGAGGGCGCATCGCAAAGATCGTTGCGGACCGGCTCGGATGGAAATTGCTCGACCGCGAGATTATTGAATCCATCGCCTGCTCCGCGCATGTGGATACGTGTGTCGTCAGCCGTTTCGATGAGCGCGCCGAAACCTGGCTCGGGCGCATCAACCGCCGCGCCATGCGCGGAGCAGCACTTTCCGCCGGCATCATCCCCGACGACGAAAGCTGCTTCGATCCGGAAGTCATGGCACAGATGACTCGCCGCGTCATTCAGGATGCCTGTGACAAAGGCAATTGCGTCATCGTCGGGCGCGGCGCACAATTTATCCTGCAGAACAAGCCGGATGTCTTTCACGTCTTCGTCTATGCGCCTTTTCAGGATCGCGTGAGCCGCTTGCGTTCGCGTCTCGGACCCGGCGTCAACATCGAGGAACGCATTCATGCCGTCGATGGCGAACGCGCACATTACCTCCAGCAGCGTTTTGGCAAGCCCTGGCACAATCTGCACCTCTACGACTTGTTGATCTCGTCGCGAGAAGACGAAGACGCCACCGCAGCCGTGATCCTCAACGCCATGGCCGGCGCCTGAAGCTTTCCCAACGACGGGCGCGCCAAATCCAGGCATTATGCTGAGAGTGCGAGCGCTCGCAGACTCGCACTCACCTGCAATGCTTCCGGAGGTCTGGTCGAATGCATTCCCTGCAATCGAGGATGTTGCTTTGTCTTTGCGCTCTCCTACGTTTTTCTCTCTGCGCCGCGCCGCTTGCCGCGCAATCCGTTCCAACCGGCTACGACCCGCGCATTACGTTTGCGCCGCTCACACTGCCCGATCCGGTCAACGCCTATCGCTCGAGCAATGGCGCTCCCGGCCCATCCTACTGGCAGAACGAAGCTGACTACGAAATGCACGCCGTCCTCGATACCCAGGCCAAGATCTTGCGAAACGACGAGATCATCACCTACACCAACAACAGTCCCAACGCGCTCCCTTCTCTCTGGATTCACATGGAGCAAAACATCTACCGCAAAGACGCACGCGCGCAAATCGTGAACGGCGGTCTGCTTCGCCGCATGCGCCGCGGGGGCGCCGCCAGTCCAGCGACCAACTATACCGAAGGCTTCGAGCTCGACTCCGTGGAGATCCAGCGCGGCACCGCTTCCACCAAAGCCGACTGCTTGATCAGCGACACACGCATGCAGATTCGCCTCGACAAACCACTTGAACCCAAAGGTGGCGTGTCGAAGATTCACATCCGGTATCATTACGCCATTCCCGGCGTGTGGGGTGGACGCACTTCATGGGGTATGTCCAAGCAGGGCGAGATCTACGACATGGCCCAGTGGTATCCCCGCATGTGCGTCTACGACGATCTGCGCGGATGGGATACGCTGCCTTATCTCGGCAACGAGTTCTACCTCGAGTACGGACACTTCGACTACTACGTCACCGTCCCCAGCAACATGATCGTTGCCGGCTCCGGCGACCTTGTGAATCCCGCCGAAGTTCTCACCAAGACACAGATCGCTCGTCTCGCCGAAGCGCGCAAAAGCGACAAAACCATCATCATCCGCAGCGTCGCTGAAGTGGCCGACCCCGCCAGCCGTCCCAAAACCGGCGGCACCCTCACGTGGCATTTCCACATGGACCACACGCGCGATGTCGTCTGGAGCGCAAGCCCCGTCTTTGTCTGGGATGCCGCACGCATCAATTTGCCTGGCGGCAAATCCAGCCTGGCAGAAAGCGTCTACCCGCCCGAAAGCACCGGCGAGGAAGCATGGTCGCGCTCCACCGAGTACGTCAAAGACACCGTCGAGCGCTTCTCCCGCGACTGGTTTCCGTATCCGTGGCCTGCAGCAATCAACGTTGCCGGCTTCTCCACTGGTATGGAGTATCCCGGCATGGTCTTCGACGGCATCGACGACAAGAGCAAAGATCTCTTCTGGATTACCGCTCACGAAATCGGTCACAGTTGGTTCCCCATGATCGTCGGCTCCAACGAACGCCGCAATGCGTTCATGGACGAAGGCTTCAACACCTTCATCGATATCAGCGAATCAGCCGAATTTCAGGGCGGCGTTTACGGTCCCAAGCGCGACGGCGAATACTCCGCCGGCGGCGAGCCACCCGACACCATTCTCAAGGTGCTCGACAATCCAGATGCACCCAACATCCTCATGCCTGCGGACGCATACTCCTGGCAAATCGGCCACCCTGTCAGTTACTTCAAAGGCGCTTACGGAATGGTTCTCCTCCGAGAGCAGATCCTCGGCAAACAGCGCTTCGATTGGGCATTTCGCAAATACACACGCGACTGGGCTTTCAAGCATCCTTCGCCCTCCGACTTCTTTCGCGAAATGTCGAGCGAAGGCGGCGAAGATCTCAGCTTCTTCTGGCGCGGCTGGTACATGAACAATTGGCGGTTCGACATCGCTGTCGCATCCGTCGACGGCGACCACATCACGCTCGTCAACAAGGGTCAGCTCGTGCTGCCTGCCACCGTCGAAGTCACCTATACCGACGGAACAAAAACCCGCTTCGTTGTGCCTTGGGAAAACTGGGAGTCGAAAGGCGAACTGGAGTGGTCTGGAGAAAAACCCATCGCATCCGTTACAGTCGACCCCGATCACGTGCTGCCCGACGACGACCGCTCCAACAACACTCTGCAGGCAAAATAACCAGGCCTCAGCCACCAGAAACAGCAGGACGAGATGCAGATTCATCTGCCTCCGTCCTTGCTGCGCTCGGCTTCAGCCCGCGATGCGCCTCAACTGTTCCAGGTGATTCAAGTCATGACCTGCCATCGTTTCCACGATCGACTGGAAAGTCATTGTGCCGCGCTCCGGATGGGTCACCGGTTTGTTTGCAGCATCTGGCAGCGAACTCTTGATCAGCAACAAATTCCATTTGCGCAACGCGCCAAACGTGCTCAGCGCCTCGATTCCTGACACACCCTTGTAGTTTGCTGACCATGCTTCCTGGTCAAACGGCTGCAGCACATGATGATCCTCGGCCAGCGTCTGTCTCAGTCGAAATCCAAAAGCAATCTCGCAGTCCGCCAGGTGGCACACGATCTCTGCGGGGCTCCATTTGCCTGGAGCGGGCGCGTCTCCCGACTTCTCCGGCCCCAGGATCTGAAGAATATTTGCAATTTCGTGAGAAGTTGAATGCAGAATGACTTCCAGCGGACGGCCATCAAGAAACGACTCATAGGGGTTCAGCGAACTCATCAACGACCTCTTGGGGAAAAATCTCAGCGCAACTCAACCTTCTTCCCCATCATCGCATCTTCAACCGCGCCCCCGAATTGCCGTTCCTTGTTCGTTACTCCCCAATGTCTGTTTTAGCGTTGTCCTGGCCCGTTGTTCTCTCTTATAGATATTCCTGAATCATCCTCTGCCACGTCGGCCAGTCATGCGCATTAAACGAGTCCCACGTATAAAGCTTGTGCGGAATCCCCTTCGCACCCATGATGCGATCGAGAGTCTGATTCTGTCCCAGGCACTGGTCGTCCCATCCCGTCCCGAGAATGTACGTGTTCCGCCTGTACCGATCGAAGAACCACGGATCGCTCAGGTTCGGCAGATAGTGCGTCGGTAGATTAAAGTAGCAGTCCTGGTCGTAGTACCCGCCCAGAAAATTCGTCAGGTCAAACGCGCCCGACATCGTCAAAAATCCAGTAAACACATCCGGATGCCGCAGCGCGATGTTCGTCGCGTGATACCCGCCAAAGCTGCAGCCCAGCGAAACTAGGTGCCTGTCGCCATTCTTCTGCCGGATCAGCGGCACCACCTCGTGGATCAGGTAGTCCTCGTATTGCATATGCCGCGCAATTCGCCATCGCGGCGGCACGTTGCGGTTATACCAGCTCTCCATGTCGATGCTGTCCACACAGAAAAACTGCAGATGTCCCGCATCCACGCGTCCCCCCACCGCGCTCACCATGTGGCGATCTTCGAACTCGTAGAAGCGTCCGCCCGACGTGGGAAACACCATTACCGGCAAGCCCGCGTGCCCAAACACCAGCAACTCCATGTCGCGGCCCAGCCGGCTCGAATACCACTTGTGATACTCGCGATTCATCGTTTGCGCCTCGCCCCTTACCTTCGTCGCATTGGAGAACGGCAGGTTTCTTGATACTGTAACAGCCACGGGCATGCACTTTTTCACTCGGCCTCCGCCTGCCCGGCGCGTCAAAACAAGTCAAAAGAGGATAGGCCCACAGAGTTTGAATTTGGAGCAACAATCAGAGTCAGGCGCGTCCGAAGACGTGCAGGCATCGGTCGCATCCCCGCCGCATCCCCGCCTTCGATTGCACCGCGCGTTCTCCAGCATCTACCTGCCCGATAACCGCGACCTCATCGTCTACGTCCCACCCGATTACGACGAGCAGCCCGAGCGCTCCTACCCCGTCCTGTACATGCACGACGGCCAGAACCTCTTCGACAGCCGCACTTCGTTCATCGAAGGCCGCACCTGGCAAATGCGCGAACACGCCGACGCCGCCATCGAAGCCGGTGAGATCGAGCCGCTTATCATCGTCGGCATCTACAACACCGGCGACCGCCGTCTCGCCGAGTACACGTTCGAGCGCAACTGGCAAATGGGCGGCGGCGAAGCCGACTCCTACGGACTTCTGCTTACCCGCGAGATCATGCCCTTCATCGCCGCGCGCTATCGCATTCGCACCGACCGCGCATCCACCGGTCTCGGCGGCTCATCGCTCGGGGGCCTGGTCACGCTCTTCCTTGGAATTCGACACGCACAGCATTTCGGCAAGCTCGCCGTCCTCTCGCCCAGCGTCTGGTGGAACCACAAAGGAATCCTCAGCTACCTCAACGAGCACGCGCCGCAGCTCTGGGAACGCCCGCACCTCTGGCTCGATGTCGGCGACCGCGAAGGCCATCGCACTCTGCGCGATGCAGAACACCTCGCCCGCCGCCTCAGGGGCAACGGCTGGCTCTCCGGCGAGACCCTCCACTTCCAAAAGGTGCACGGCGGCACACACGACGAAGCCAGCTGGTCCACCCGCGTCCGCCCCATGCTCCGCTTCCTCTTCCCGGCGAAATGAGAACAATTCAAGCCAAGCGACTCCGGCGTTTACTCGCGGAAATGTTGCGAACCTTGTCATCGCGCCGCTCGCACCCCTCTGCTGCATGCCAGCCGTCTGTCAGACAATGCCAACGCCCCAAACGCCGCAACTCATCATCACTGAGTTGCCACCAGCGAATTATCCGCCGATGGCGCTCGCGACACGGGTCATTGGCAAAGTTCATCTCACAATCAAGCTCAGCCCTGATGGAGTTCCGATATCCGTCGAAGTTGTGAGCGGCCCACAAATGCTGCGGCAACCGGCGTCAGAACTTGTTCAGAAGGCCAGGTTTGCCTGCACCGGCTGCCGTGCGGAAGAGCCAATCGAAGTCACGATCAACTTCGAGTTCGGCGAGTCGATATGTCCGGATCAACCGCGTGATCCGAAATATCCGAGTGTCAGCTCAAATGGAGCAGTCATCACTATCGCCGCACAGCCATTCATGATCTGTGATCCCGCTGCGAGAATTCTCCGAGTCAGCTCCCGCTCACCTCTACCTCTGGCACTGCGGCTAGCGCTCCATCCAGGACAGCTGATCTAACTCTCCGCTTGCCGCCTTTCACGATTCCAAATCCTTCAAGCTAAAGTTGCACTGAACCAAGCCGTCGGTCCCTCTCGCGCTTGCCCCAAACACCGCTTTTCAGCGATACTTAGATGTTGCGTCTTGTGCGGCTTGATCCTGTGGTCTGGCCCTACCTGGCCGATCCTCTCCGGGGTGGCCTTAAAAGACCTCTCAACCTACAGGCAGCATTGGACTTGAAAGGAACCGTATCTCCGTGGTCATGATTCGTTTGGCGCGCGTTGGCGCCCGCAAGCAGCCCTACTACCGCATCGTTGTCATTGAAAAGGACCGCGCCCGCAACGGCCGCTCCATCGAAGTGGTTGGCACCTATAACCCTCGCACCAGCCCAATGTCCGTCGACCTGAAGCACGATCGCATCACCTACTGGCGCGGCGTCGGGGCCCAGCTTTCGCCCACCGTGGCCAAGCTAGTTGGTAAATTCCCAGCCAAAGCTGCGGAACCCGCGGCAGTTTAGCCTCAGCTTCCTGTTTTTCCCGCGTTTGCGCACTGCTGTCATCTTCCGTTCATCTACGGGCTGACGGCAGTTAAGCGGTGTGCTACCATTCGCCCACGTGTTCAATATGTACGATCTTGAACACAGATGGTCAGAGGCAAGTAGATGACCCAACACGATATGGTCGCAGTTGAAGAACTGGTCCGCGAAATCGCGCGGGCCCTCGTTGATGAACCGGCAGCTGTAGAGGTGCAAGCCGTGGGTCGGGAAGAGAACACGGTCCTAAAGCTGCGGGTCGCGCCGCAAGACGTGGGCAAGGTCATTGGAAAACAGGGCCGCACAGCCCGTTCCGTTCGCACCATCCTGGGTGCCGTCAGCATGAAGCTGCACCACCGCTACACGCTGGACATCCTTGAAGAGGACGACCCCGCCTAGTGGCCGTTTATCTTCCGGGCCCCGGTTCGCAGGAGCTTTGATGTCTGCGTCCAATGCATTCGTGTGGCTTGCGCGCATATTGCGCACACAGGGCCGTAAAGGCGAAGTTTTCGCCGAAATTCTTACTGACTTTCCTGAAAAGTTCTCCGAGCGGCGCCAACTCTGGCTCGTTCGTGAACCTGCGGCCAATTCCTCTCCTTCAACCGAACCGCTCCGCTCCCTCGAGCTAATCGACCATTGGCTTCATAAGGGCGGCATCGTCCTCCACTTCGCTGGCATCGACTCCATCTCCGCCGCCGAAACCCTCGCCGGACTCGGCGTCGCAATCCCTCTCGCCGAACGAGTTCCCCTTCCTTCCGACGAGGCTTATATCGCCGACATGATCGGCTGCACCTTGTTCGACGTCTCCGGAACAGAACCCGTCCCCATCGGCCCCATCGACGACGTCGATCGCACCGCCGGCCCCGCTCCACTCCTCATCGTGCGTGGCCCCTCCGGCGAAATTCTCATCCCTTTCGCAAAAAGCTACCTGCGCCTGCTCGATCTCGAAGGACGCCGTATCGAAATGGCGCTCCCAGAAGGCCTCGTCACGCTCAACCGGTCCGAATAAACCGGCGCCCACTGCTCAACCACTCCTCTTGAATGCCTGCGGGCTCTTGTCTTTCGTTTTGGCGAAGATCTCTTGGCTCACCGGAAGCCTGTCGCCGAGTTGCCGATACCGACTTGCGTAGAAAATTAACGAATAGTTGCGAGTCCACACCCCCAGCGGGCCGCCGAAAGCAAGTGCGAGCAAAACCCCGGCCAGCACTCCAATGAGACCAAACACGAAGTCGGAAACAAATTTCAACCCGGGAAACGAGGCGAGGTCATTCGCCAAAAGCAAATCGAGCCCCGCCGAGGCTGAGCTTAAAAAGCCTAGAACGATGTGTCCCAATCCTGTGGCAATGGCAGTAAGCAGCGCCCACAGAATGAGGGTCGCCGTGACGCGCAGGACAAAATACCAAAGGAATGTTTCCCTTTCGGCGACGAGATTTCTGCGGCACGCAGCCAAAGCCCGCCAAAAAGACAGGTGCTCCAAAGCCATGTGCGGCAAGATGAAATCGTGGAGGATGACCTTGATGACCGCCACAAAACTCCCGAGCACAAAAGCGACGAGGAGCGAACTGAAGTACATGAACAAAAACACACCCGGATCGAACTTCCCGTCGTCGGTCTTGAGCGTAAAAACGCTCAGCCCGCCCGCTGCCAGCACCAGGCTCTGCACAATTAGACACGCAACAACAACAAGCCAGCTCAGTGCAGAGACGATTCCCATTTGAACCGTCTCTCGCCCGTATGGCCGCCAACCTGCTTCCAGATCGCGTTCTCCAAATACGAGGCAATGGAAGAGAACAAAACGCATTCGAACGACCGTGTAATAGATGGGACATAGAAGCGCGATCGCCGTAGCTATCGCCCAGATCGCCATCGGAACGTAGGCCGAATTCAACAAACGATGGAGATCCAAGGAGAGAAGCGCGTCGATCAGGTCGTTCCGAATCAGGTACTGGTAGGGCACGAGAATGCCTTCGGCGACCACTGCCACCAGGTAAATCCTGAGGAACTTGGAGAATGAAATTCCACGGGCCAAATCCTGCCGCGTCTTGAGAAGAGCAAGCCAAATCGCCTCCGAGGATGACATCCGCTTCACGCTCATCGCATCTGGCCCTCAAACTCTTTCGACCCTCGAGCCATCGTTTCTGCCAATCCAAAATGACTTTACCTGTTTGCTCCACGCATACCACACCCATCGACGAAACGCAGCGGCCCCTTCTCCCGTGCAGGCACGAAACTCGACCGTCCAGCCCCAGCCTGAATCGACCTGCTTTCATTTCTGCTATCGTTAACCGGATTTCGAGAACAGCCTGATGATTCGGCGGAAAGACTCGTCGAACGTCACGCCAACCTCCTTTTTGCAGACCGGCAATGTTACCCAGCTTGACGGATCGACAACCCATTTCATGACGACTCGCGGCTCGAAGAACCTAAGGTGAGAGATGAAACGTACTCTCGCATTCCCTTGTAAGCAGAGGTCCGTCGGATGAATCAGAATTTCGCCGCAATCCTTCTCGGCGGTACCGGACAGGTCGGAGGCGCGGCCGTCGACGCGCTTCTGGCAATTCCGCAATGCCGTGAAGTTGTCATGGTTACCCGAAAGCCCATTGCTCCGCGAACGCGCATCCGCAATGTAGTGCTTGATACCGCCGCACCGGACTTCGCCGAACGCACTGCCGACATTGCCCGCGACGTTCTTGGCCATGGCCCCGCCGGCGCCGTCAGTTGCGTGGGTGTCGGCGCCGGTTCAGCGCGCTGGTCCGAAGCAGAGTTGCGTCGTCTTGAACTCGGTGTCGTGGGCGCCTTCGCGCGTGGCTGCCGCAACGCCGGCATCACCCAGTTCTGCCTTCTGTCTGCCGTAGGAAGCACAGCCAGCAGCAGGATTCGCTATGCCCGCATCATGGGCATGAAGGAGGACACCGTGCGCGCCATCGGCTTTCCCCGCCTCGCCATCTTCCGCCCAGGCATCATTGCGGGCAACGCGCACACCCCGGCCTGGGTCGGTTGGCTCGGCAGCCTCGTGCCCGGAAAGTTCGGCAACATCGATCAGCAGGTTCTCGGCCACTCCATCGCCGCAGAGATCGCCTTCCATAACCAGGACACAGGCGAAGTAGCCCGCGAAAATGCAGCCATGAAGAAACTCGCTGCGCAGCTCAAAACCGCCGCCTCGTAATCCTCGCCTGCAATGCAAGCTGCGCGCGCGACAAGCACAACTCTAGGAATTGCCCACGAGACAGCATTGATTCCGATTGAGCCGGCAATCCGCTCTACGCAGGCGCGTTCCGCGGATGGTAGTGCAGATTCACCAGCGAAAGCGTTTCGTTTACAAAGATCGCCGGATGAGCATCGCGCCCATGCTGAATCGCCTCTGGCGGCAACGTATCCACGTGATATTGGCAGATTCCTTCCAGTTCGGGATGCGACCCAAAGAATTCTTCCAGCCGCCATTCATATTCGAGGAGCCGCGAGAAATTTCCCGATCGGCCAAACTCCCAGGTCATGTCTCCCGACGCCCAGAGGCCCCTATATCCATCTTTCAGCGCCTGATCAAGAGCATCGCCGAGACCCTGCAGCATCGCATCCACGTCGAACAGGCCATCTTCTGCATTGTGCTGGTCCGACGACAACACCAGCCTGCCTTGTTTCGTATCTTCCAGCACATCGCGGCCTTGAGCCGCGAGATACGACGCCATTCCGGTGACCATGGTTGGACTGTTGAGGTAGAGGCAACGATAGTTCTCCTCAATCTTCTGGCAAATCACAGCTGCGAGCGTCGGCAGTTGCTTTGACGGAGGACCTTCATAAAGCAGGCAGCGATGCCGGGGGACCGCCCCTCCAGCCCGGTCGCTCAAATCGCGAGCGGCCAGCTTCTCGATCACTGCTTCTGTGATGAATTCAGAGGGAGAAAGCCCGCAACGCCGCAATACTCGGCGCAGCGCAACCTCCAAGTCGGCTGGTAGTTCCACGCGAACGATTTCGGGCTCGGAACTCACCGATCCATAGTACTACGGGTTTTTATAAAAGGGTCCGTTCAAAGTGCCTCGGCCGGCTCTGTTTTTTGGGCGAGTTACTCCGGTGCTTATGTATCGCTATCCTCTATATTCTGTGCCGCTTGGCTTTCCATACGAATGAGCTTCTCCGCAACCGCTTGAGTAATGAATCGGTTCAACGATGTTCCATCCAGATCGGCGCACTTCTCGGCCTGTTCATGAATCGAAGTCGGAAGGCGGAGCGCAAATGACTTTCCGGGGCCCTTCATTGGCGGAATTGTTAATTGGTTCATGGCAGGTCCAGCAAGAATCAGAGGTAAGTTACCACAGCGTTCTCATTGAGTTGAATCGAGAAAGTAATTACCCATGCTGAATGATTTTGCAGGCAATATCCCTTCAACCGCAGGAGTTACGCCTTGATTGAGCTGTCTGTCCTTCGCACTCTGCGAGCGAATTACGACTTTCCGCGCCGCTACTTTCGGCTCCCAATTCGCAGTACCGTTTCTCCCTAGGTCCGCAGCTCTTCGTTTCTCCGTTTTCCCATCCCCTTGGTTCCTTGTTCCCGGTCTTCCGGTCCCTGCCTCTAAAATCAGAGAGCAAAGCCATGCGTTTCGATATCGTCACCATCTTTCCCGGATTCTTCTCCGGAATCTTCGAGCACGGCATCGTTCGCCGTGCCCAGGCCGAGGGATTGGTGACCGTCAACTTTCACGATCTGCGGGCATTCACTCATGACCGGCACCGTACCGTTGATGATCGCCCTTTTGGCGGAGGCGAAGGAATGGTTCTTAAGCCCGAGCCCCTGGCCGAAGCGCTTGCTTCGCTAGGCATCGAGCCGAAATCTTCCCCTGCCAGGGAGCTTCAGGCATCTGCCTCACCGCAAGTGATTCTTCTCTCTGCGCAGGGGGGCCCCTTCTCGCAATCCGTCGCGCGTGAACTGGCGGCGGTCGACCAAGTCGTCTTGATTTGCGGCCGCTACGAGGGCGTCGATGAGCGCATCAGCCAGCTCTATTGCGACATGGAGCTCTCGATCGGCGACTATGTGCTCAGTGGCGGAGAACTGGCCGCAGCTGTCGTCGTCGATGCCGTTATGCGCCTCATCCCCGGCGTTCTGGGTAACGAAGCTTCGGGGGCGTTCGAAAGCTTCGGCGCTGCGGATAACGAAATTGCCATCGATATCGATGGCGTTCCGCGCTCTCAGCATGGCGCGGGTGGCCTTCTCGACTACCCGCATTTCACGAGGCCGGCGGTTTTTCAGGGGATTCCCGCGCCGGAAGTGCTTCTCAATGGCGATCATCAACAGATTCGCCTCTGGCGCCGCGAACAGCAGTTGCGCAAAACATTCACCAACCGCCCCGATCTTTTGGAGCACGCAATGTTGACCGAGTCGGATAAAAAGCTGCTCCACTCGATTGGTTGGCACCAGGACTGAAATGCCTCAACACTTTCTCCAACTCGCCCTGGCGCAATTTGGCCCGCTTCAGCTCATCGCTTTCGGTGAAGTCGCCGTCTGCTGGATTGTGTGGATCTTCGGTTTCCTGCGCCCGCGCAAACTTGCCTCAGGGCAAACAGAGATCCTTCGCGCGCCTGCATCGCGCTGGGGAATCTTTTTCAACTTCATCGGATTTGGCTGCATCTTCGTGTATGTCCGGCCCACCGACTTCGTCAAGACGGTTCCGGAACTTGTTGCTGCAATGGCCCTTGCGCCGATTTCTGTTCTTTTGTCCTGGCGGGCGACGCGGCACCTCGGCAAGCAATGGCGCTTCCAGGCGGCCATCAGCGAGGGCCACATCCTGGTGAAAACGGGACCGTACGCGCGGTTGCGCCATCCGATCTATGCGTCCATGCTCGGCCTCATTCTGTCAGTCGGTCTGATCTATACCTGGTGGCCAATGATTGTGGCGGGAATGCTATTTCTCCTTATCGGCATCGAGATCCGCGTCCAAGCGGAGGAGCGCCTGCTAGAGCAATATTTTCAGGATGAATTTCTCGAGTGGCGTGGCCGCACCAAGGCCTATATCCCGCTGATCCGGTGATCGGAAACGCAGGCCGGGCGACGCCAGCAAAGCGTGCCGGGCACAATAAAGCCTGTTAATGTTGGGGATTAGGCGCTGCACCTGAATTTCTGTTAAAATCAAAGTTCTGAGTTCAACAGCAGGAAGAAACCATGTCAATTCATCCAGTTATGCAGCGCCTGGCCGACAAGCTCAAGCGCACCGATTTGCCGGCATTTGTCCCCGGCGACCAGATCCGCGTCCAGGTCAAGATCAAAGAAGGCGACAAGGAACGTTTGCAGGCATTTGAAGGCCTCGTGATCGCCATCAACAAGGGCCCACAGGGCACTTTCACTGTCCGCAAGATGAGCTTTGGCCAGGGAGTAGAGCGCATTTTCCCCTTTAATTCGAAGGTCGTCGACAAGGTCGAAAAGATTCGCAGCTACAAGGTGCGCCGCGCCAAGCTGTTTTACATCCGCGGACTTCGCGGGAAGGCCGCGCGCCTCAAGGAAGTCGATCGCGTCGCTGCCAAGGCGTAGTTTCAGCCCGGTTATTCACATGCTCAACAGGCCCCACCGTTCACGGTGGGGTTTTGCTTTCTATACTCGCTCTTATGGCGAGGACTCCGGTCTGCGGATGGAAGCTGGAACGCGCGGCACGCAAGAATGGCGCCATTCACGTGGCAGGCCTGGACGAAGTCGGCCGCGGTCCCCTTTTCGGCCCCGTAGTTGCCGCGGCTGTGATTTTTCCAGCAACTTGCCGGATATCCGGCCTGAATGATTCGAAGAAACTACCTGAGAAAACGCGCGTTGCATTCGACATTGAGATTCGCGCGCGCGCCATTGCGTGGGCCATCGCCGCAGTCGACGCGGAAACCATCGACAGGATCAACATTCGCCGCGCCTCGCTGCTGGCCATGCGTCTTGCTGTCGAGCAACTCACGCTATCGCCAGACTTTCTCCTTATCGACGGCGTTGACGCCATCGATTGGCCCTGTCCGCAGCAGTCGGTGATTCAGGGAGATGGCACAAGTCTTTCGATCGCCGCCGCAAGCGTGCTGGCCAAGGTCTATCGCGACAACTTACTGGTTGAACTCGATAAGCAGTATCCCGGCTATGGCCTCGCCAGCCACAAGGGCTATGGATCTCCCGAGCATCTTGCTGCGCTTCAGCGCCTCGGCCCGACACCGTTGCACCGCAAAAGCTTTGCGCCGGTTGCTCAGGCGTTTTTGCCTTTCGAAAACCGAGGTGAGTTTGCGTCATCAATTTCCGCGCTGCAGGCTGTTGTTTCCGGGGCTTAATCTAGGCTCTCACCCGCCGCGCGAGCAAGGATGCGTAGAGGCACGGCGAGCGATTTCGCAGCAGCACTACCCTGCGCGTGGAAGACGCGACGCGGCCAACACGGGATCAGATTTTGCCGAATTTGTATCAGGGAGTTTTTCCCGCCGCAGGACCAACCAACGCCGGGAGACTCCCACGCGGGAAAGTCGACGAACGCCGCACGACAAGCCGAGTGGAAACGTGCCATTCCTTCTTGTGCTGTCGTGGGTGATCGGGCTCGATGCCGGCGCGGAGGCTCTCAATCGCAGCGGCGGCGAGATCTTTGCAGGACATTTGCACTGTCGTGAGGGGAGGCAATGCGAATTGAGCGAGGTGAATGTCATCGAACCCGACAACAGAGATATCGTCCGGCACGCGATAGGTCGTCCGATGCAGTGCGTGCAAAGCACCGATGGCCGTCATGTCATTTGAGCAAATCACAGCAGTGGGCAACTCAGGCAATAGCAAGAGTTGCTCCATAGCGTTGATGCCGCCTTCCATGGTGTGATTCCCTTCGACTACATGTTCCGGCGGGGCCTGCAGTCCTAGTTCGGCCATGGCGCGAATGTAGGCATCCCGCCGCGCCAGGGGCGACCGCTGATTGAGCGGCCCAGTGATAAATGCGATGGTGCGATGGCCCAGTGCCGCCAGATGCTGCACGCCTTGGCGAATGCCCTCGCCATAATCGACTTGAACCAAGCGGATGTTGGGCAGATCGGGACCAGCATCGACGAACACGAGAGGAAACTCCCGTTCCACGAGCTTCTTTACCAACTCTTCTTCCACGCCGAATGTCATCACCGCAACGCCATCGACGTTCCTCTGGAGAAGACGTCGCATCAGGCTTTCAGTACGCGCCGGGTCATAGTTTGTCGACCCGATGAGCACTTCGTATCCCTGCGCTACAGCCAGGTTTTCGAACTCCTGGATCAGTTCTGGAAAAAACGGATTCGTGATCTCAGACACGATAAGACCCAGCATGCGGCTGCGGCCCGAGACCAGAGCCCGCGCCTGGGTATTAGGGAGATATCCGACCTCTTCGATGGCCTTCCAGACTTTCTTTGCCAGTTCGGGATTGACGGTAGGAATTTGATTGACGGTTCGGGAGACGGTGGCAATGGAAACGCCAGCCCGCTTGGCGACGTCGCGAATGCTTACGGCGCCGTGCCGCCGATGCTCGGCCGAACTCATGCTGGAGTCACTCATCGCGATGGGTCGATTTTAACCCCTTTTCTCGTGTTTCTGGAACCGAAATTGAATCCTCTTCGCCTCTGGATACTGGCAAAGGTGCTATTTTCCAGCGACTTGGCCGAGAACCTTGTCAGGCGGAGGGAGGGCGGGCGGCGTCACGAATTTCGAATCGGAAAGCGTTTGCTAACTTTGGCTGTGTTGGGTGAAAGAAGGTGGGCATTGCTATGCATGCCAGTGGAGTCAGGGGTGAGACTGTCCGCCTTCGATCATTTCGATCGCATGATGGAGTAACGGCATGATCGAAGCAAGGTTCTCTTCTGCGCCGCGCTTGCTGCCAGGCAGGTTCACAACGAGCGTGGCTCCGATCAATCCGGCGACACCGCGTGAAAGCCAGGCGAAAGAATTCCTCTGTGCAGCCTTCGCCCGCATTGCTTCGGCAAGACCGGGGGCTTCGCGTTCGAGCAGACGGCGCGTTGCCTCGGGTGTACGATCCCTCGGGCTCATTCCGGTGCCGCCGACGGTCAAAATCAGTGAGGCATGTGCGTCGGTCCATGCTTGAAGACGAGCGATAATTTGTTCCTCTTCGTCGGCGACAAGGCCTGTCTCCACGATGGCGTTGGCCCACAGTTGAAGCACGAGCGCTACAACGGCAGGACCTGAAGTGTCTGTAGCTTCACCCCGCGAGCAGCGATCAGAGACAGTGAGTACGCCTATGAGCATGGTGCGATTGTAAAGGCTATTTGCCCGGAAGAACGGAGATGGTATGGAGCCAGTCTTCGACACGCTGCGGCCATGTGGTCACGGGCAGCGCGGTGCGGCGCAATCCGTAACCGTGTCCCCCCTGCGCGTAAATGTGGAGTTCGGCCGGCACCTTGGCGCTCTTGAGTTCCATGAAGTATGTGACCGCATTCTCAACATGCACGGGATCGTCTTCGGCCTGGACAATAAATGTCGGCGGCGTTTCCGGAGTGGGACGAACTTCGGGATTGGCAGTCACGTTTTGTTCGGCAATGGCGAGATAGCCTGGATAAATGACGACTGCGAAGTCTGGGCGGCAGCTGAGCTTGTCGGCAGCGTCGACTGAATCGTAGAGCCGTTGTTCGTAGTGAGTGCTGAGGGCAGCCGACAGGTGTCCACCTGCTGAGAATCCCAGGACACCTACGCGATGTGGATCGATCTTCCACTCTTCGGCATGTTCACGCACGAGTCTGAGCGCGCGTTGCGCGTCCTGCAGGGCAGCTGGAGATTTTGGATACGGACCGGTATTCGGCACGCGGTATTTCACCAGGACGCAGGTTACTCCGATGGAGTTGAGCCAATCGCAGACCTCCGTGCCTTCCAGGTCGATGGCAAGAATCTGGTATCCGCCGCCGGGAAAGACCACCACTGCCGCGCCAGAGTCATTCTGCTGCGGCTTGTAAACGGTGAGCGTAGGCCTCGAAACGTTCCCGAGGCGAACGAGCGGCTTGCCAGCTATCAGGTTCTGTTGAGGCGTGGTGGTATCCACTTCTGGCGGCAAGTCGGTGGGGGCGCCTGGGGCCGTTCCGGGCCAGAGTGGCCTGGTGAGGTGGCCAGGCGTAGGCTCCCAAGCCAGCTTTTGGGCGCACGAATTAATGCCCGGCGAAAAGAGCGCCGCGACCATGAAGATTGACTTCCATTGCATTGATATTTTCCCCTTGTCGGTTGCCGGAGCGATCATCGCAGTTTGGATCGAGTGAACGCAACAGGCACGGCAGGGGTATCGGCACGAGACAGGAGACGCTACGGCTCGACACCGGGAGGAACAAGCAGAGTGAGTTGTTCTTTCGCGATCTCGATCCTGGCCGGCAACGTTCCGAGAACTTCGCCGTCAGCTTCCACAAAGATTGGTTTGCGCGATCCGTTGCGTGGATCGCACTCGATCTTTCGGGCGTCGTATAGCACGACTTGATTTGAAAACGTATGACGGCTAGCGACGACTGCCAGCAGAAAGCGGAGGTAGCGGAACCGGCTTCGAGTCTCGAAGGTGATGGTTTTCAACGTATCTCCGCGCACCGATGCGCCAGGCACGAGTTCTCGCAAAACGCCGCCAAAAGAGCGGACCCGAACTGTCAATAACTGCGAGACCTCTGCGGAGTGTGTTCCTGCTTCACCATTCAGCGTGAAGTTGACGCCAAACAAGGGAAATGGATTTGTAGCCCAGATGCGAAACGCTTCTATCAGGTAGAGCACGTAGCCGAATCTTCGCTTCAATGCCGGATCGAGGCTCGACATCAGCAAGGCGTCGGCTCCGATGCCCGCAGCGACAGTGAAATAGCGAAATCGCTCGCTGCCTGCGGCGTCTCGAAAGGAAATGCGACCCACCGGAATTGGTGTAGGAATGGCTTTGAGAAGCTTGCGCATAGCGCCTACCGGCGACGTACCAAGTCCAAGATCCTGTGCGAGAGCGTTTGCCGTACCCAGCGGAATGACGCCGAGGGCCACATCGGTTCCGACCAGGCACTGCAGCACCTCATTGGCCGTGCCATCGCCGCCGCAGGCAAAGACCGTGTCAAATCGATTGCGGGCGGCGGCACGGGCCAATATTCTGGCGCTGCCGGGAGCATCGGTTTCCAGCGCCTCGACTTCAATTCCTTCTTTTTCGAGCACGGCCGCTACGTCCTTGACTGCGGCACTTCGCCGCGCAGAGGACTGGCCGGAAGCCGGATTGTAGATCAGCGCGACTCGACGCATCTCAGGTTTAGGTGCGGGTGTCCCACAAATGAGGGGATAGAGTTACTCTACTATCCTGACAGGCAGTGGTGCTCCGTTTGCGGTCACAGAGCGTCATCGCTGCGGTACTTCAGCACGCTCTGGTTCCTGAGTGCCGGCTGAACCCATGTCTGAAAGATAGGATGTTGGAGAAAGGCAGGTGTGCCTGCTCCATCAACGATGGCTCCAGCAATCGAATTTCGTGAATTGACCGTGGCAAGCCCGCAAGGCAAGCGCCTGCTGGGGCCTGTTTCTCTTGCAGTCGAAGAAGGCTCCATCACGGCCATCCTCGGCAGAAGCGGCTCGGGCAAGACCACGCTCCTGCGCACGGTGAACCGGCTCATTGACCCGGACAGTGGAGTTGTAAGCGTGCGGGGCGGCGATGTGCGCGGGATGGACCTTATCGAGTTGAGGCGAGGGATCGGCTACGTGATTCAGGAAACGGGATTGTTTCCGCACTTCACGGTAGAGCGCAATGTGGGCGCAGTTCTTGAGGCGATGAGCCGACCGTTCGCGGAAAGAAAAACCCGAAGCGACACATTGCTCGCCTCCGTCGGGCTTGATCCGGCACTTTATGCGCAACGGTATCCGCACCAGCTTTCAGGCGGCCAACGCCAACGCGTCGGCCTTGCGAGGGCTTTGGCTGCAGATCCGTCGATACTGCTGATGGACGAGCCATTCGGCGCCCTCGATCCACTGACACGGACCGAGATGCAGGAGATGTTGCGCGATTTACTTCAGCGGCTACGAAAGACGGTTGTTCTGGTCACGCACGATCTGGATGAGGCGCTCTATCTTGCGCACCGGATCGTGTTGCTCGCCGAGGGGCGACTTGTCGCGAATCTGGCTCCCCACGAGTTTCTCGCTTCGAACGAGCAAGACGTTGCGGCTTATCTCCGCCCGTATCGGCTTCGCGCCGCGGCGATGGGTCGGGGGAATGCCCATGAATAGCAGCTTTCTGGCGCAGTATGGCGAAGAGATCGGGCAATTAACTCTCGAACATCTTTGGCTCACGGGTGCTTCGTTGCTGTTCGCCACAGCTCTAGCCATACCGGTCGGCATCTGGCTCACACGCGCGCCAAAGTGGGCGAAGCTGCTCATCGGCGCTACGAACGTACTGCAAACGATTCCATCGCTGGCCATGTTCGGCTTTTTGTTGCCCCTGCCATGGCTTGGCGAACGCGCCGCGCGCATTGCGATTGTGGCGCTAGCCGCCTATGCCTTGTTGCCGATTCTTCGAAACACGTATGCGGGAATTCGGGGCATTGATCCGGCAATTCTTGATGTTGCGCGGGCAATCGGGCTCACGGATCGTCAGCGCCTGATCAAGGTCGAATTGCCCCTGGCGGCATCTTTCATTTTTGCGGGATTACGCACGGCGACTGTCACATGTATTGGCATTGCAACGATTGCCGCTGCGGTGGGTGCCGGCGGCCTGGGCGAGCTGATTTTCCGCGGGGTGGCCTCCGTCGATAATCGGCTGGTACTGGCCGGCGCTATTCCGGCGGCACTCCTGGCCCTTGCAGCCGATGCGGCGCTGGGCCTGCTGGAGCGACGGTTCAGGGTGCCCGCAGCATGATTCGGCGCTGGGCAGGTGTCACGCTCATTTGTCCGTTGTTGCTCGTGATCGCCTGCTCGCCTCCGCGACCGGATCATCCAGTGATCGGGGCAAAAAACTTCACTGAGCAGGTCGTCCTGGGAGAATTGCTGGCGCAGGAGATTGAAGCAAAGACGCATCTCAAGGTGGAACGGCGCTTTTACCTGGCCGGAAGTTACATTTGCCAGCAGGCGCTGGTGGCCGGCCGTATCGACGGCTATGTCGAATATACGGGCACGGCACTCACGGCAATCCTGAAGCAACCGTTGGACAGGGATCCTGCGTCGGTTCTGAACACCGTGGAAAGACTTTATGCATCACGGTTCCAGGCTAGAGTGGGGCCACCGCTGGGGTTTGAAAATACGTTTGCCATGGTCGTGCGCGGAGACGATGCGCAGCAGCTTCACATAAGAACGCTGAGCGAGTCTGCCCGTTACACGCCACACTGGCGTCTCGGCGTGGGCTATGAGTTCGAGCAGCGGCCAGACGGCTTACACGGCCTGAGTGCGGCGTACGGACTCAAGTTTGCGGAGCCGCCCCGGACAATGGATCTGGGCTTGTTGTATCGCGCGCTCTCTGCGCACCAAGTCGACATGATCGCCGCCAATTCGACCGATGGACCCATTCAGGCATTCGGACTCAAAGTGCTCGAAGACGATCGCCATTATTTTCCCCCTTACCAGGCTGTGCCCCTGATGCGCGAAGATGCCCTGCGTCGCTGGCCACAGATGCAGCAGGCGCTTGATGCGTTGGCAGGAAAGGTGAGCGCCGATGACATGCGGGCAATGAACGAGGCGGTCGATGGCGAACATCGCGATCCGGCAGACGTCGTCGGCGATTTCCGCAGAAGCAAGGGGCTCTGACGGACTCGTTGACGGCTTTGGCCTCGATCAGCGTTGAACGATTTGGCTATTCGGCTCGGGCGAGACGGGAAATCAGGGTGTCACGGCGGGCATTGGCCATTTCGTCGGATTTGCCAAGGACGTGGAGCCATGCGAAGACCGCGGCCACGGCAAATACAAGGAGGGCGGGCGTCGCAGCCCATGGTTTCTTCATGTAGGCACAGACACCGATGACACCGGCTCCGACTCCGATCAACAGTGTCTGGATCAGCATACTGAGAATGGCATTGCCCTGCGAGCCTGACTGTCGTCCGAGCCGTCCAAGGTTAACACGGTAGGCCATCGTAATCGAGAGCAGATCGCCCGCCGCAAGATTGGCGGGAAGCGCGAAGAGGAGCCAAGCAAACGTCGTGATCAAGACGGTCGGACTTGGCCACCCCATTCGCAGGCATGCAAGGAATCCAGATCCAATGGCGACAAACAAATAAAGTGCGGAGTGCAGCAGATTTTTGGCCAGGAGCACGGAACGAATCTTCACTGGCGCAAAAAAGAGCAATTGAATGCCTGTGCCTTCGGGTCCCAGAGCGTTATATACGAGTTGAGTAAACCCAAGCAGGCCGTAGGCGACACAGAGCGGCAAGGCAAATTGTTGGGGCCGATGGACCATTCTGCTGTTGCCGAAGAGACCCCCAACAACGATCACCATGAGCATGGGAATGGCAAGCGAATAGAGCTGCGGAATGGAGCGGGACATGGTTCTCAGGTCTTTCTCGATAATTGCGGCCACCGGGCCCCCTGCGAGAAGCCAATGTGCTGTTTTTGCCTTGCCTTGATCGCGCTCGGGTGCTTCACCGAAACTCTCGCCGCGATACTCCGCTCGCAATCGAATGCCGAGAATCGCACCCGCTGCGAGGACATACAAAGAGAGGATGCCCATGGGCTCGAGCGCACCGGAAAGCTCTCGCGAACCGGCTGCCGTAAGGGAGCGGGAAATGAGACCTGGAGGAAGCCAGCGCTGGATCGCATTGGCCTCGCCGAGCCATGGTTCGATGCGATTCATAAATTGGCTCGGATCTGCCGGACTCGATCGATGGTGGCCCAGTCCATGATCGCCATGCGCATGCAGCGCGGGATTGAGCAGTTGCAGGCTCAACAACGCAAGGACAAAGAGAACGCTGATCAGTTCGCGCGAGCGACGCTTGGCGAGCCAGCGGTCAATCCATGCCAACACAGCGCGGGCTAACAGGATATTGAACAAAGCGAAGGCGACAAGAATCGGGGCAGTCCACAAGAACAGGTCCAGCCGCGCCAGTGTCACTCCGGCCAGAATGCCGCAACAACACAATCCGCCGATCACGGTGGTGATATCAACGAAACCGAAGATGAGAAAGAGTGCGTAGTAGGAACCGAAGTTCACGGGAAACCGCAACAGGCTTCCCAGATCGTATTGCTCCTGAAAGGACGCCAGCGCAACGGCAATCGACTGCCAGATGAAAAAAAGTATCCAGAACTCGATGGGGAAAAAGCGCCATTCTCCATTGAATACAAGAGAAAAGGCTGCGCCTCCGGCACCGACTGCCATGGTGAGTCCGATCAGGGCATAGACTCCATAGGCAATGGCGCGGGCGCTGAATTCAAAAACACCTTGATTTGAGCGCAGGCCATTCACAATCATGCGAGCGCGCATCCGGATGAGCGCTGCGTACTGACCGCGGGCAAATTTTCCGAAGGGACCGGAAGAGAGTGGGAGAGAATTGTCTGGCCGTTGGGATGCTAGGTCAGCCATGAAAGCTCCTGCACAGGCTCGCCTCCGGCGGCACCGACGATGGAGAGAAAAATCTCTTCGAGCGTGAGACGCTGGCCACTCTCAGAGCCTGGCAGCGTTGAGGCGACGCCGGTGCGCAACTCTTCGAGAGACCCATTCGCGACGAGCCGTCCCTGGTGAATGATGGCCACGTGGCTGCAGAGCCTCTCCACGATTTCGAGCACATGTGTGGTGAGGAAGATGGTAGCGCCGCGCTGAATCATTCCTTGCAGCATGGTCTTCAACATTCCAGCAGCGATAGCGTCGACGCCTTCGAACGGTTCGTCGAGAAAAAGCACTTTGGGGCCATGAATGACGGCGGCGGCCAAAGCCAATTTCTTTTGCATGCCGTGGGAAAAGTCGGTCACCATTTTTCGGCTCTCGTGCGCCAGTTGCATGAACTCGAGGAGTTCCTCGGTGCGCCGGTTAACGGTATCGCGGTCGAGACCGTACATGCGGCCCACAAACCGCAAATATTCGGACGCCGTCAGCCGGCCCAACAGGGCCATGCCCTCGGGAACAACGCCAATTTGACGTTTCAAATCGAGAGCCGAAGAGCCGAAAGGCTGGCCGAGGATTTCAACCGAGCCGGAACTGGGCTCGAGCAAGCCAGTGAGCATTTTGATCGTGGTAGATTTTCCGGCTCCGTTCGGGCCAAGAAAACCGAAGAACTGGCCCTGGGCCACACTCAGCGTAACGTTCTCTACGGCTGTCAGTTCGCCGAAGCACCGTGTCAGCCCGTGCGTTTGAATCGCCGCGGTTTCCATGTGGGGCAAGGATACCAAGGTTGAGCTGGCCGCGGGAAAACAGAGGCTGCAATTCGGTCCCTTAACAGGACTTATCGACGGGTTAGAGGGCCAAATCGCTATGTGGCTAGAGGGTCATTATCGCGGTCGGTGACGTTGACGAGCGAGGCGAGCTCTTCTGCGAGCTTGGCCGTCCAGGCGCCTTCAGGAGCGCGCCAACACCAATTGCCGGACGCGACTGCGGGAGTATTCATGCGCGCCTCCGATCCCAGATCGAGAAGATCCTGGACGGGAGCAATCGCGATCTCAGCCACACTGGCTTGCACGGCGCGCAGCATGGCCCAGGTCGGCTGATCATTCACCGGTCCCACATAGGACTCCACGGCCGCGCGATGGTGTGCCGGCGCAGTGCGCCACCAGCCCGAAGTGGTGTCGTTGTCATGCGTGCCGGTGTAGGCGACGGAGTCGGGCGTGTAGCTGTGCGGAAGGTGCATATGCGCGCTGCTATCACTGAATCCGAACTGGATCACGCGCATTCCCGGCATGCTCAGCGCCAATCGCAGCGCATCGACCTCTGGAGTGATGAGACCGAGATCTTCTGCAACCAACGGCAGCGGGCCGAGCGCAGCTTCGAGGCCCCGGAAGAGATTCAATCCGGGCGCCTTGATCCATTCGCCATTGATCGCGGTTTCTTCGTTCGCCGGAATGGACCAATATGCCTCGAAGCCGCGGAAGTGATCGAGACGGATGATGTCGTAGAGTTGCCGTGCGCGCCGGATGCGCTGAACCCACCACTCGAAACCGGTCTTCTCAAGGACATCCCAGCGATACAGCGGGTTGCCCCAGCGCTGACCCGTTGCGGAGAAGTAGTCGGGGGGCACGCCGGAGATGCGGATTGGCTTGAGTTCGTCGTCCAGTTCAAAGATTTCGGGGTGCACCCAAACGTCGGACGAATCCATGTTGACGAAGATTGCGACGTCGCCGAGGATGCGGATCCCGCTGCGGGCGGCAGACTCGCGCAGATTTTTCCATTGAACAGCAAAGGCGAATTGCAGCGCCTGTTCCTGGGCAAGTGCTCGAGCGTTCTCGGCAATGACCTGCTTGAGCGCGTCCGGCTCGCGACGGCGAATCGGCGCAGGCCAATGGGTCCACGCGCCGGTGTTAAATTGGCGGCGCAGCTCTGCGTAGAGTGCGTAGTCTACGAGCCAGCTTTCCTGCGCGGCGCAGAACTGCTCAAATTCCTGCCACTGGGTGTTTTGTTTTGAATCGTTCACCCCGCGGTCTAGGAAGTTTCCCGCCGCTTCATAAAGAAGTGGCAACTTTTGCTGCTCCACCTGGTCGAAGTCCACATTGCCGTTGCGTCCCGCGAGGCCCGCGATGCGCGCGGCATCAATCCATCCCCAGTCTGCAAGGGTCTCGAGACTGATCAGGTAGGGATTTCCGGCGAACGCGGAGGAACCGGCGTAAGGCGAGTTTCCGTAGCCGGTGGGACCAAGCGGCAGGACCTGCCAAACGTGCTGCCTGGCCGCTGCAAGAAAAGCCACGAATTCGTGAGCTGCGGGGCCGAGATCGCCGATGCCTCCGTAAGAAGGAAGAGAGCTGACATGTAAAAGAACGCCGGAAGAACGCCGAAAGCGCATATCTGCATTATCGCCGGAGCCGTGACCGGACTGCAGAATTCAGAAGCAAAAGGCCCGCCTCCGATGAGGAAGCGAGCCTTTTGCGCTTGCGCGCCTGGATTACATGCCTGGGAGTTGCGGGCTCTGAGTTTTTGTGTTGAGCACGACGCGCCCGCGCTTCTTGTAGTCGTTGATGATGTTTGTGGCAAAAACCTGGAAAGCTTCGCCCCGGCGCTGATCGAGAATCTGCTCGCGGGTCTGATCCAGATTTTTTGCAATATCATCGGGGCTCGGCTCAGTCTTCATATCGATCTTGGCGACCACGCCGGTGCGCCCTGCGTTGATGGGGCCGCTGATGTTGCCCGGAACCATCTCGAAGAGTTGCGGAGCGAGCTGGCCCACATCGCCGAGGTCGGGGACCTGGCTTGTTTCGCCGACCAGGTCGCTCGTTTTCACGGTCGCGCCGACAGCCTTGGCGGCTTTGGCGAGGTCGTTCATTGATTTTGCCTGGTTAGCCAGGTCCATGGTCTTCTGGCGCAGCAGGACTGGCAGCTGCTCGGCGCGGTAGTCATCGAGCACGTGGCTCTTCCAGTCGGCAAAGGTCGGAGCATGGGCGGCTGTGATTCCGGTGACCTGGAAGATTGCAAAGCCTTCACCGGTGGGCGCCGACTGCGCGGGGTCTCCCTGCTTGGATTGGAATGCCTTGCTAAGAATGCCGGTGCTGTCTGGCAGCGCCGCAATCACGCCTTGTTGAGAGACAGGAGGCGTGGTGACCAACTGAAGATGGTGCGCATCGGCGGTCTTCTGCAAACCGTCTTTGATGGCTTCTGTGGTGAGGGCTTGTGCGTAACTCTGCTGAGCAGCGGTCGACTTCTGGCGGATGAGAGTGGCCTGGATTGTCGGCAGCACTTCGCTCAAAGACTGGGTATGAGCGGCCTGGCGCTCTTCCACCTGCACGATGTGGTAGCCGTACTGCGTTTTGACGATCTTGGTGTCACCAATCTTCTGTGTGAAGATTGCGTTATCGAACTCAGGCACCATGCGGCCACGCTGGGCAAAGCCCAATTCGCCACCGGAATCCTTGCTTCCCGGGTCGTCGGAGTTCTTCTTGGCAAGATCGGCAAAGTTTGCGCCGCCCTGGATTTGCTTCAGCAGGCCATCGGCCTTGGCTTTGGCTGCTGCATCGGTCTTGGCATCGGCTCCCTGCGGCACCTGGATCAAGATGTGTCGCGCCCGCGCCTGTTCTGGCGCTGCGTATTCGCTCTGATGGGCGGTGTAGTACTGCTGAATCTCCTGCTGCGTCGGTTGGGCAACTCCACCCGGTACCTGATCAGGTGTGAAGGCGAAGTACGTAATCGTCCGCTCTTCCGGAACGCCCTTCGCGTAGCGAGCAGAATTTTTGGTGAAGAATGCCTGCAGTTCCGCGTCGGACGGATTGATCGTCTTGCCGAGATCGTCTGATGAGATGACCGCGTAGTCAAACTTGATCTTGATGTTGTTCTTGCGATAGGCGTCGCGCACATCCTTGTCGCTGACGTTGACGCCGGCAGTGATGAGTGATTCAAGGCGGCGGACAGCGATGTCGTTCTTGACGCTGTCTTCAAAGTCCGCAACCGTTGTTTCAAAACGCTGCTGGATGAGCTGCTCGTACTTATCCTGGCCAATGAATTTGCCGCCGGGGAAAAGCACCTGGCCGGCCGGTCCCGTTTGCAGATAGGTGCGCACGTCGCTGTTGGTGACGTGAATGCCGAGACGGTTCGCTTCATCGAGCAGGATCTGCTGCTGAACCAACTGCTGGCCCACCTGGGGCTCGATCATGTTCATGATCATCGGATTGCCGGCATACTGTGGGTACTGCTGCTGTACGCGCTGCGTGGCGATCTGGGCCACTTTTTGCTGACTGATGACTTCGCCGGCCGAGAGAAAACGGCTGTACCAATGCGGATAGACCACCGCAAACGTATCGGCGCTCGACGAGCCCTGCCCGGTGAGCCCCGGAATCAGGTAAACCACCATGGAGACGGAAGCCGCGCCGATGATGACAATGAACAAAGCCTTGGTGAGGCGATTCTCTTTTTGCAGGAAACGAATCATGAGTTGCTTGAGCCTTCTACTCTCTGTGCGTGCATGCGAATCCGGCCTGAATTGCCCAATTTCCTGAGGGCAAAGCGGCCAGGAGGTCACCCTGAACACGCAAATCTCGCTGGTCGCGATTCTCTGACATTATAGACGACCGGGCTAAATCCACTGTTGCCAATGCCCGATTGGAACTGACGCGAATTTTGACCCAAAACAGGACGGGCATCCGCGAAGGATGCCCGTTCAGTTTTTTGTCGAATGGCCCGGGTCTCAGCGCCAGTAGTAGGCACCGCCGACCATGTAATAAGGCCGGTAGTAAACCGGGGCGTAGTAGTACGGATAGGCATAAGGGCCGCCGTAATAAGCGCTGCGGCGATAGAGCGTGGGGCCGCCGGGGTAGAGACCCTGAGCCAGCCGCGCTGCTTCCTGCTGACCGACGGGGTTGACCGTAACCGGAGCTGCGAGATGGAAGGTAACGAGTGCTTCTGCCGGGATCCAGACGCCTGCCGCCGGGGTGGCTGCCGAAGCCGCCGTGCCGACACCGCCGCCTGCGACCGCGCCGATCGCTGCACCGGTGCCGCCGCCTGCTGCTCCACCGATGAGCGCGCCGAGCAATGCGCCACCGATGCCGCTCTCCACTGTACGGCCGCCCTTACCGGGTCCTTTGACCCGGAAGAGGTCGGACTGGATCGGATAGGTTTGGCCGCCCAGGTCGAGCGCGGTGAGTTGCAGACCCAACTCGGTGCTGCCCTTGACCGAGCCGGAATCCGGATGATTGACCTCAGCAATGACGCCATGAACGGTTGCGCCGCGTGGAATCGCGAGGACTCCGCCGAAAGTTACGTCTTGAATGACGGTGAACTGAATGGGCTCGCCGCCCTTGGCGCGCTTGCTGCCGACGGGCTCACTGGTCCGAAGCTGGATGAGTGTGCCACTCGGAACCGTGACAGGCGCTGAAGCGAAGCGGTACGCAGGGCGCGGAGGCGCCGGCTGTCCATACGGACCCGGTCCATAGCCCGGAGGAGGCGGTGCCTGCCCGTAGCCTGGAGGCGGACCTGCCTGACCATACTGCGGCGGTGGTGCCTGCTGCTGGCCGTAACCCGGAGGAGGGCCTGCCTGGCCGTACTGCGGCTGAGGCGCTTGATCGCCGTATTGCGGCGGAGGCGCTTGCTGCCCGTTCGCCTGGCTGTTGTCCTGCGGAGCAGGCTGGCCATACTGCGGCGGAGGCGCCTGCTGGCCTACGATGCCGTTGTCGGTGCCATCGGACTGGCTCGAATCATCCGGCGCGGCGTTGGCCATTCCCTGGGCGTTCGGATCATCGGCCGGGTTGCCAACCTTCAGGTTGTCCTGCACACCGGTGACGCCCGGGACGCCTTTAACGATGGATTCGGCGAGGCTTTTGGAGGAATCGCTGGAAACTGTGCCCGCGAGAGTGACCTTTCCCTGAATGGTGGCCGCGGTGATGAGATCGTTCTTCAAGGCTGCGGAACCGTCGAGAGCGTGCACGACGTCCATCTCGATCTGGCCGTCGGTGCGTTGACCGTCCGCAGGCGCTGCGTCCTGCGCAAGGGCAACCACGCCGCACAATGCAGCCATTCCCACCCATGAGGCCGTGCGCGTAAACACTCGCTTGAACATTGGCCGATTCATCTTTAACTCCTGCAAGTAGATACTGCTTTGGGTTCACCTCATTAGACGAGAAACCGCAAAGCGTGTCATCGGATTAAACCCGTGCCGCGGGCAAAAGTTCCGCCCGAGGTAACAGGGCTTTGCGCAGCAACTTTTGCGCAGAGCTGAACATCCGGCCGGACTTGTGACCGGCTCATTTACTGAGATGTCGGTTTAAGGAAGAACGGTTCGGGATCGGCTGTCTCAGCGGGGCGCAGCGACGAGCGCCTGGGCGATTTGACGGCCGTGAAAGCGGCCATTCTCGATGAAGATCTCGTTGGTGCGCGAGCCGGCAACGATGACGCCGGCGAGGAAGACGCCGGGAACGTTGCTTTGGAGCGTTACCGGATCGCAGACCGGCAGCCGGTCTGGACCTTCGAAGCGCACGCCGAGATTCTCGAGGAACGAAAAGTCAGGATGATAGCCGGTGAGGGCGAAGACGAAATCGTTGTGCAGGGTGATGCGGCCTGTGGGCGTTTCGACGATGGCTGAATCGGGCGTGAATTCGACGACACGGGAGTGGAAAAAAGCTTTGATTTCGCCAGCCTTGATGCGGTTTTCGATGTCGGGCTTGATCCAGTATTTGACGTGGCGGTGCATCTCAGCGCCGCGATGGACGAGGGTGACGCGGGCGCCGTGACGCCAGAGTTCGAGGGCAGCGATGGCCGCGGAGTTTTTGCCGCCGATGATGAGGATGTCGAGGCCGAAGTAGGGATGCGGGTCGTCGTAGTAGTGGTGCACCTTGCTGAGATTTTCGCCGGGAATGTTCATGAGATTCGGCAGGTCGTAGTAGCCGGTGGCGATGGCGAGTTTGCGCGCATGGAGCGTGCTGGTGCGGCCGAAGCGGTCTTTGAGCTGCGCGACGAACGCGCCGTCGGCGCCTGAGATTTCCTCGACCAGCTGATATTGACGGACGTCGAGGTTGTAGCGTGCGGCGACCTGTCGGTAGTACTCCAACGCTTCGTTGCGGTTGGGCTTGGCGTTGGGGCTGGGAAACGGGATGTCGCCGATTTCAAGCAGCTCGGACGTGGTAAAGAAAGTCATGTGCGACGGGTAGTGATACAAAGAATTGCAAACACAGCCTTTATCGACGAGGACGGCGCGAAAGCCAGCTCTTTGGGCTTCGATGGCGCAGGCAAGGCCGGTGGGACCGGCACCGACGACGAGGAGATCGAAGGATTGCGTGGTGGCCTGTGCGGAAGCGGAACCGTTCATTTGAATAGAGTAGGGCATGGACGGGCCCAGCCAAACGGGCACATTGTCACAGTGTCACAGTTTCACAGCTTCACAGGTGCTGGCCGGATTTGCCATATGCGCAGCCGCGCTTCGCGCCGCATTCACAGTTCCCAGGTTCACAGCCTGGAAGAGCGGAGTTGGCGCGGCCAGCGGATTTCGCTGAGGTATCCGGATTGGTCACATCGTTGATCCTGTCGAATTTTCAAGGCCCGAAATTGCGATCCGGTGAACAGGCAAACCCCCGGGGGGTAGGGGGGAGGGGGGGGTACCACTTTTGGCCCTTATCCTGAACATTCCCGAGAGGTTAGGGCCGAATAAAACGGTTCTATACCGCACTTATGTGCACATTTGCTGCAGAAGGGCACGGCCCGCTGTCACAGCCTCACAGTTTCACAGCCCGAGGTACGTTTTTTGCTGGTTGGCGGCGAGTGTTCGCGAGCTGAGAAGCTGCGCTGAGAGGCTGAGATTGTCTCTATTTCCACTATCCGCTTTTGATCGAATTAGACTGCAAGTCCGGTGGAAGAGAATTACGCATGGAATGAGGGAGTTAGAGATTATTTTCAGCCAGACCTCTTGACAGGATTTGCGGAGGAGCGAGTGCGCGGCAAGTTGCGGCTTAGCAAGTTAGGGAGTCAGCGGGTGGAAGGCGTGAAGGGGGTTCCTTGGTATCTGGCAGAGACCAGGCCTGGATTTCTCAGGCCCGGCGCCTCTGGCGTAAAGAGTTGGGAGGCGCGAGGGCTCATTGGCACATGAGCCCCCTTGAAGCCTCGTACGCTCAGGGAATCGGGATTCCTGCCGGAGTCGCATCGATGGATGCGATGAGCCAATGCCCTTTGACCTTCTGAAATGTCGTATTGGTTTGGATCTTTGCTTTGGCCGTCCACGGCGTTGTCGAGACGTCATAGTAGTGGCACTCCCAATATCCAGTTGCAGTGTCACCGCTGATGTCGAATGACGTGCTGTAGGAAGGCGTCAGCACAATCAATTTGTTTGGCACCTGGAACGATCCAGCAACCCATTTGAAGTACGTGCACAGCGTGCCGCGGTACGCACCTGCCGCGCCCGAGGATTCGGGGCACGACGACGGATCATCCGGATCGCCATTGCCGATGTAATACCCATCAATTGCACCGAAGCCCTGGACAGACAGCACTGCATTGGAAGTCCAAAGAGACAGCATGTCACGGGTTCGTTGCGTGATGACCTCTGGCGAGTCTCCAAGTACGGGGTCGTGAACCGCTGCGTACCGGTGGAATGCCGCCTGTAGCTTGTAGAGTTCAGTCGTCTGTGTCTTTTCCGCGCTGGCTTGGGCCGCCGCCACCCCAGGGATGACTGCAAAGCCAAGCACCAGTGCGACCAACATTGATGCGAAACTGCGATTTCTTGACCTCATGTCCTTTTCCTCCTCCGCCGGGGAAAACGGCATTCTCGAAAAGCCGCGCTTTGAAGAACCGGAGCCGACGCATCCCTGGGAATCCGCCAACTCCGGGTCCGGTCAAAGGACATGTTCTGTTCGAGAAATGCCGTTGCCGGCTGACAAGGAGCAAACCCCAAGTGCGATCTGCCGGGCAATAGAGGTCCGGTAATGGCGAGGTAAAGATTCTATGACCGTGCAACTCCCTTTAAATCGCCGATTTCCGTAAGACTGTCTATACTTCCTGTTCATTGAGGTTCCAAATCCCCTCCTGTGCCTGAGCCTGTTTTTCAATTCGAGGAGTTCGAACTCCACTGCGGACGATTCCAATTGCTCCGCATGGGACGACCGCTGCGCGTCGAACCCAAGCCTCTCGAGTTGCTCATCCTGCTGGTGTCACAAAAGGGGCACCTGGTTTCGAGGCGGGAGATCGTTGAGAAGCTCTGGGAGCGGGATGTTTTTGTTGATACCGATCACAGCATCAATACGGCCATCCGCAAACTTCGTTATCTGCTGAGGGACGACTCAGAAACACCTAAATATATTGAGACCGTCACGGGGATGGGCTATCGATTCGTGGCATCGGTTTCGCTTGTGGCTCCGGCTTCCCTCGATGTGCCCGTTTCAGCGGCGGAGCCGGCCTTGCCGCCTGGGGACACGCCCGCGGCTCGTCCGGCTGCGGTGTCGCCTCCACGTCGGAAGGCTCTGGTTTGGTATATGGGAGTGGGCGCCTGCACGGTCATCGCGCTCAGCAGTGTGGTCCTTTATCGATGGCCTCATCGGCGCCTGGAGGTCAGGTACACGCAACTAACGGATTTCACAGATTCGGCGGTGGCGCCGACATTGTCACCGGATGGACATATGCTGGCATTTATCCGCGGTGGGAACGCGTTTCTCACTGCTGATCAAATCTACGTCAAAATGCTGCCGGACGGAGAAGCCAGGCGGGTGACGGACGACAGCCGGTCTAAATACGGGCTGGCTTTCTCTCCGGACGGGTCGGAGATCGCGTACACGGTAATGGACGTGCCTGGCCCGGTGTTCAACACTTATGAGGTGTCGGCATTAGGAGGTGAGCCTCAACTTCTGCTGAAGAATGCAGCGGGGCTCGTATGGCTGGACTCGAAACGGCTGCTCTTTTCCGAGATTCGGTCGGGAGTCCATCTGGGGGTAGTTACAGCAACTGTGACGCGCGCGGGCCAGCACGAGATTTATTTCCCGGCACATGAGCGAGGCATGGCTCACTACTCCTTTCCATCTCCGGATCGGCGCTGGGCACTCGTGGTGGAGATGAACGGGAATGGAGACTGGGATCAGTGCAAACTGATTGACCTGGACGGGCAGCATCAGGCTAGATCGGTTGGACCGATAGGCGCGTGCACATCCGCAGGATGGTCTCCGAACAGCGAATGGATGTATTTCACTGCCTGGGTAGAAGGAAAGAACCACATCTGGCGACAGCGCTTTTCCGGAGGAGCTCCGGAGCAAATCACGTTTGGCGCAACGGAAGAGGAAGGGGTGGCGGTTGAGCCCGGCGGACGAACCCTGATCACTTCGGTGGGAGTGCAAGAGAGCGCCATCTGGATTCACGACGGGAATGGCCAAAGGGCGCTTTCATCGGAGGGCGAAGTGGTTAGCCGGCCCGTCTTCAGCCCGGACGCCAGCGTCCTCTATTACTTGCTGCGGCGAGGGGAGGGTCCCGGTGCGGAATTGTGGCGCGCGATGGTGGACTCGGGAAAAAGCGAGGCGGTCTTTCCTGGAATTTCCATGGCTGCCTTTGATCTGTCGCCGGATGGCAAGCAAGTGCTTTATGCAACCGCTGCGTCGGACAGACAGGCGCCGTTGTGGGTGGCGCCTGTGGACCGAAGCTCGCCCGCAACAAGGGTGAGCATTTTTGATGTACAGACGCCGCATTTTGGGGATCACGGGCAGATCCTTTTCCAGCGGACGGAGGGAAGCAGGAATTATCTCGAGCGGATGAATCCAGACGGGTCGCCGAGGGCGAAGGTGTTTCCGTATCCGATCGCGGACTTCCAGAATGTGTCGCCGGGCCGACACTGGGCCATAGTCAATGTTGCTGGAACTCCGGAAAGCGGTCGTACCGCGATCATGGCAATTCCGCTGAACGGCGGGGTGCCGCACCGCATTTGCGCGAGCTTTTGCACTCCGAGATGGTCGCCGGACGGGAAGTTTCTTTTTGTTCCGGTGGAGGATCCCTCACGTACAGACCCCGGGCGCAGTTTGGCGATTCCTCTTGGCGCGGGAGAAACGTTGCCGATTCTTCCGGAAGGCGGCATTGCGCCGTCGGCCAAACCAGACGTGGTTCGAGGAGCGAAATCGGTGGCGCGTGGAGAGCTGACACCGGGCCGAGACCTGGAGCACTATGCCTGGGTGAACACCACGATCCACCGGAACCTGTACCGGATTTCGCTTCCCTGACGCCCAACCCGGGACAGCGCATTCGGCGACGGGCTTAACATGGCCTTGCAGATTGCGCTGCAGCAGACTCCTTATTTGGATCTGTTAACCGGCGATAAAGTTCGCGAATCCATGGGTGTTCTGAATCTGCCGCGAGATG
>DATHMP010000010.1:0-2032 GCA_035487015.1 Occallatibacter sp.
ATGTTTGATCCTCCCGATATGGTTCCTTACGCGAAGATCGACGAGAAAGAGCTTGATAGCGCCGAACATCGGACACATGCGCGGAAGCTGGCGAACGAGTCTATGGTCCTACTGAAAAACGATGGACTGCTCCCGCTTAAACCATCGATCAAGAAGATTGCAGTGATTGGACCGCTTGCGGACCAGACGCGGCCACTTATCGGAAACTATGCGGGGCAGCCGACGCACATTGTTTCGGTCCTCGACGGACTCCATGCTGAGTTTCCCAATGCGGCGATCACGTTTGTGCCGGGGACGCAGTTCCTTCGCCCTGAAGGCGCCCCGGTGCCGGATGCGCTGCTGACGACTGCGGATGGGAAGGCTGGGCTCAAGGCCGACTACAACGAAGGTATGCGGGGAGGACCGGGCCAACCTTCGAATGCGCCGCCCATCGTGAGCCGGACTGAAACCAACGTCAAGCTTACCGAGGACAATCTCCCGAAAGAAGTGTCGGGGAAGAAAACGTTCGGCGTGCAGTGGTCCGGATTCCTGACGCCGAATGAATCAGGCGATTTTCTGATTGGTGTTCGCTGCGAGGGATTCGGCAGAGTATCGGTGGATGAGAAGCAGGTGGCGACGGCCTTCGGCGGCGGCACGCGAGGCATTTCGTCTGCAGTGGGCCGCGTTCACCTCGAGAAGGGTCGCAAGGTTGCGATCGAAGTCGCGTATGGAACGCGGAACAGCAAGCCACATGCCGAGCTAATCTGGGCGAAGGTCAACAACGCTCCTTCTCAGGAAGCAATTGCAGCTGCGAAGAATGCAGATGTGGTGATCGCGGTGGTCGGAATCACGAGCCAGCTTGAGGGTGAAGAGATGCCCGTGAGCGAACCTGGATTCCTCGGCGGAGACCGCACCAGCATCGACCTTCCGCAGGCGGAAGAAGACCTTGTGGAGGCTGTGGCTTCAACCGGCAAACCACTCGCAGTGGTTCTGATGAACGGCAGCGCTCTGGCCGTGAACTGGATCAACGAACACGCCAATGCCGTTCTAGATGCGTGGTATCCGGGCGAAGAGGGCGGCGCTGCGGTAGCCGAGACGCTGAGCGGAAAAAACAATCCCGCGGGCCGCCTTCCGGTTACGTTCTACAAGGGCGTCGATCAGTTGCCCAATTTCGAAGACTATGGAATGGCAAACCGCACGTACCGCTATTTCAACGGCAAGCCGCTCTATCCGTTTGGCTATGGGCTGAGCTATACGAAGTTCAGCTACAGCGATCTGAGTGTGCCAGCGCAGGCAATCGCCGCCGGACAACCGACTGGCGCAGACGTGACGGTCACCAACACCGGCAACCTGGCAGGAGATGAGGTGGTGCAACTCTACCTCAAGTTCCCGTCCGTGAGGGGCGCTCCCAACGTAGCCCTGCGTGGATTTACACGCATTCATCTCGATCCGGGCGCCAGCCAGAAGGTCCATTTCGATTTGAAGCCGCGCGATCTTGAGATGGTGACCGAGGATGGCAATCCCATCATCGCGCAAGGGGATTACACGATCAGTATCGGCGGAGGTCAGCCTGATACAACAGCACCCGTTGCGATTGGACACTTCCACATTGATGGCCAGTATGCATTACCCGAGTAGCAAAGGAGAGGCATTCATGTCTGAATCTTCAAAGCGCATCCTCACTCGCCGCGAGGCGCTGCTTCTTTCGGCCACCGCGGGAATCGGCATGGTGGCGGGTGAACCTGCACTCGCATCTGACAGCATCAAGACTGCGTCGCACCAGGAGCCCGGCAATGTCTCGACGCCACGCTCGGCGATCGCGAAAACGCAGTACGGCAAGGTGCGCGGGTTTGTCGATGGCGGTGTTCTTACGTTCAAAGGTGTTCCTTATGGCGCAACCACGGCCGGGGAGAATCGCTGGCTTCCGGCCAAGCCGCCCGCGCCGTGGACGGACGAGTACCCAGCGCTGGCGTATGGAGCGAATTGCCCGCAAACTCTGCATACTTGGACGGGCATCGAACAGACGTTTCTCTTTGATTGGGATGACGGATGG
>DATHMP010000011.1:0-18530 GCA_035487015.1 Occallatibacter sp.
TGCGTTTCAGGGGCTGGGGATTGAGGCGCTGCGCATCATGGCCGGGATCCGCGACAGGTTCGGGCTGCGGATTGTGACCGAGGCTCTGGATGCGGAGTCGCTGGAGCAGGTGGCCGAGTGGGCCGACGTGATCCAGATTGGCGCGCGCAACATGCAGAACTTCTCTCTGCTCAAGCACGCTGGCCGCCTGCGCAAGCCCGTCCTGCTCAAGCGCGGTCTCTCCGCGACGCTCGACGAGTTCCTCATGGCCGCCGAATACATCATGTCCGAGGGCAACTACGAAGTCATCCTCTGCGAGCGCGGCGTGCGCACCTTTGCCGATCACACCCGCAACACACTCGACCTCAGCATTGTTCCCGCCGTGCAGCGCCTCAGCCACCTGCCCATCCTCGTCGACCCCAGCCACGGCACCGGCAAGCGCGACAAGGTACTACCCATGGCGCGCGCCGCAGTCGCGGTCGGCTGCGACGGCATCCTCGTCGAAGTCCACCACCAGCCCGAAAAAGCGCTCTCCGACGGACCCCAGTCCATCTACCCTGATCAGTTTTCCAAAATGATGGATGAGATCGAACAGATCGCTCCCGTCGTCCATCGCGACCTGCCCCGCGGCATCCACGTCGAGCCCACATCAATAGTCCCGTAGGGGCGATCGAGAATTGCCCGGCATGCCCGGAGGGGTGATCGAAAATAGCCCAGGAGAAGCGAAGCGCACTCCTGGGTCCAATTTCCGCAATCAATCCAATAAGCCCCGGAGGGGCGATCGAAATCAGCCCAAAACATAACGCGGATCACACTCAATGCGATGTTTCTTCAGAAATGCAATATATTCCGCTTGAAAATCCCTCTTCTTGTGATGCTCTTTCTGCCGCGCGATATACGTAAGCGTCGATTCCACCTGCGACTGGCCAATCGAAAACGCTCCAAACCCCTCTTGCCATTCAAAGCTCTTGCGGCCACATTCTTCGCGCATCCAGCCAGACGAGTTGCTCTTGATTACCCGCATCGCATCAGAAACAGGAACTGAAGTAGGCAGAGAAAGGAGGATATGCATGTGGTCTTCTACTCCGCCCACACCGAGCGCCTTCCAACCATGCTGCCTCGCGATGCCTCCGATGTATGCCCACAGCTGAGCCTGAATCTCGGGTGCGATCCATCTCCGCCTTTCCTTTGTGGAAAAGGCACAATGAAACAACGCGCTACAGTAAGTATGGGACATGGCAAAACTCTACCGCATCGCGGCTTGCGCGAAAGATGATGAGTCTCTTCACGGCATGAAGAATGACACGGGCGCAATGGCATTCGCCGACCTTAAATTTCGGAGAATACGCTTCGCGTTCTTCTTCGCCCTGCTCCCCCTCACCGCCTGCCGCCCCCACGACTTCCCCCAATACCCCGTCAACTACCGCGAATACGCCTACGTCACCAACGGCGGCAGCAATACCCTCTCCATCTATGACGTGGTCAACGTCCGCCTCGATCGCGAACTGCCCGTCGGTGCCAACCCCGTCGCCGTCATCGCCAGCCCCACGCGCAACGAGATCTACATCGTCAACTCCGGCATGTCCGGCAGCTCCGGTTCCGTCTCTGTTCTCAACGCTGAAAACAACTCCATCGCCGCCACAATCGTTGTGCATCACCAGCCCGTCGCTCTTGCGCTTGCACCCGACGGTGCTTTGGCCTACGTCGCCAACTCCGCGTCCAATAACGTCTCTGTACTCGATCTCAAGACGCGCCGCGAAGTCGCCGTCATCGGCACAGGCGAAGAACCGGCAGCCGTCGCTGTCGCACCCGACGGTAAAACCCTCGCCATCGCCAATCGCCGCGGCAACTCCGTCAGCCTCATCGATCCCGCCACGCGCCAGGTGCGCGCGGTCTTTGCAGGATGCCCCGGCGCAGGCGACCTCACCATCCTGCCTGACTCCACCAAGGTTTTCGCTGCCTGCTCCGCCGGCCATCAGGTCATGGCCATCGCCCTTGCCCACTCGAAACTCCAGCCCGACGCGCCCGACCGCGTCGAGGCGCTTCTCGACGTTGGACGCAACCCCGTGCAGCTTGCCCTCAAACCCGATGGCGGCGAAGTCTTCGTCTCCAACGCCCTCTCCGATTCCGTCTCTGAAGTCATTACCGGCACTGATGACGTCATCGGCGCCTACATCATGGGCGCAAACCCTGTCCGCGGCATCGTCTCACCCGACAATTCCCTGCTCTACGTCGGCAACCTTCACTCCCAGGAAATCAACATCTACGCCATCGACGACGGCAAACGCGAGGGCTACATCCATGTCGGCGATGGCCCCTCGGCCCTGGCCTTCTCCGCCGCCGGAAACCTGCTCTTCGTCGTGGATGCGCGTTCCAACGACGTCGCCGTTGTCCGCACTGCCTCGCGCGCCCTCTTCACTCTGCTCCCCGCCGGCCGCAACCCCAACGCCATCGTCGTCAAATCCTTCAAACTCCCCTGAACGTGCCGCTTCCCTCCGCACAAACTCGGTGCCCAGGTCTCCTGAAGCAAACAACGCACCATGACATACTGAGCGCGCCACGCCTGAATTTCGTGCCGGTTCTGACCAACCGGCTCTCCATTTACAGATCAACCCCCACTGGGCCAGACTCGCAACCCTGCATTGCGATCGAGAGTGTCCTCACACCAGTCCTGGCGCGTATAGTGCTCACAGCGGTTTCCCCATTGAATCATGAGGTCACGCAATGACACGGGTCCTTCAGGTCCTTTGTTTGACCCTTTGTCTGAGGACGATGTTTGCGGGCGGCGTTGCGGTCGTGGCGCAGACGGCGGAGGCTTCCAATAGCCAAGCACCCGATGACCACGCAAAAGCTCAGCGCGTACCAACCGACAGCACCGCGCAGGTGACGCTTGGCCAGTCCGCCGTGCCGCTCTATGGGCCGTGGAAGTTTATGGTGGGCGACTCGCCGACGGACCCCGAGACGGGCCAGCCGCGGTGGGCCGAGCCCAGTTTCGACGACTCGCAGTGGGAGACCGTAGACCTGGCGCCCAAAGACGGAGCAGTCAGTCCAATCGGCGGATTCTCAGGGTACGTGCCCGGCTGGACCGCGCGCGGCCACGCTGATTACTCGGGCTATGCCTGGTACCGTATTCGGGTGCACTGCCAGGGCGGAAGCAAGAGTTCCTTGGCCTTGGCCGGTCCGGCCAATATAGACGACGCCTATCAGGCCTTTGATGAAGGCAAGCTGTTGGGCAGCTTCGGAGATTTTTCCCGCAAACCGCCATTGATCTACTACACCCAGCCACTCCAGTTCCGCCTTCCGGAAACCTGCACGCCGTCGGCTGCGGCGCAGGTTCTCGCCTTCCGGTTCTGGATGGAGCCTTCTACACTTTTGACCGATCCGGACGCGGGAGGAATGAAGAGCGCGCCACTACTGGGCGAGGCTGGCGTCATTGGTCTGTTTTACCAGTCACAGAGACTCGAGCTCATTCGCGGATATCTGATGTACGCCATCGAAGCCGTGGTCTTTGCATTGCTGGCGGTAGTGGCCTTCAGCCTCATCCTCTTCGACCGCTCCGACCGCGTTTATCTGTGGATCGGATTGCTTTTTTTGGTCACATCCGCAACCAATTGGTTTGGCGCATCCGCCTCGTGGACCCAGTGGATTTCCATTCCGCTCTCACTGGTCGTCGATGGCTCCTTGGGCGCAGTCACCTTCGCGCTCTGGGTCATTGTGTGGTGGGTGTGGTTCGGCCGTGAGGGATTTCGCTGGCTTCCCGCGGTCTTATCTGGGCTCGTCGTTCTTTCCGCGGTCTCGCGCATTCTTGGACTTGAGATTTTCCCTGGGCTCGTCTCCCATCCCATCGCTCTTCAGCTCTACGCCTTGAATCAGGGCCTGCGCTTCGTCTTTTTCGGGTTGCTCGTATGGGTCGTGCTCGACGGCATTCGCCGCAAGGGGATGGACGGATGGCTGGCGCTTCCCGTAGTCCTCCTGCACGGCATCGCCACATTCAGCAGCGATCTCATCCGGCTCCATCTGTTCCACGACTGGTTCCCTCTTGGCGTTGAAGTCACCCCGGGCGACGTCGCAATCTTCCTCGTTGCTGCAGTCATCGCGCTCCTGCTCCTGCGGCGCCTCCTCGAGTCCGTGAAACGGCAGCGGGAGATCGCTCTTGACGTGAAGCAAGCCCAGGAGGTGCAGCAGGTCATCCTCCCCGAACGCCGCATCGCCCTGCCCGGCTTTGCCATCGAAACTGAGTACCGGCCGGCACTCGAGGTCGGCGGCGATTTCTATCAGATTGTCCCGCACCCTTCCAACGGCAGCCTGCTCATCGTCGCGGGTGACGTTGCCGGCCATGGCCTCAAAGCGGGCATGCTCGTGGCGCTACTGGTTGGCGCCATACGAAGCACTACCGATTGGACCATTGACCCCGTGATCGTGCTGCGCGCGCTCAATCAACGGTTGATGGGCCGCGGCGATGCCCAGGCAACTTGCCTGGCCCTTCGCATTGACGCGAATGGACAAGTCACGCTGGCCAATGCAGGCCACGTTCCTCCCTATCTCAATTGCGAAGAGCTGCACCTGGAAGGCGCGCTGCCGCTGGGAATGTTTGAGGGGGCCGAGCCTTCGGTGATGCGCTTCCAACTCCAGCCGGAAGACAGACTCATCTTGATGTCCGATGGCGTTGCCGAAGCCATGGACGCCAACGGGCAGCTCTACGGATTCGAGCGCGTGCACGAACTGCTGCGCACCGCGCGCTCGGCCGCACAAGTAGCAGACGCTGCACAGGCCTTTGGTCAGCAAGACGACATCAGCGTCGTTTCAGTCACCCGTATTGCCGCGTTGAAATCTACGACGGCATAGGCAAACCAGGCCGGGTTGCTTGTCAATCTTTGAATCGAGCGCTGCGGATCCGTACTGGCTTAAAAGAATCTCTTCCTGAATGCCGTGTGTCGATCGCGGGCGATGGTCATCAGTTCGGAGAATTGCGGTTCGTCGCTGAGATTGGGGAAGAGCGGGTCCGATGTGAAATAGGGCCATGCAAAGAAGCCGTGTTGAATACTGTACCGCAGCATGCGAAAAGCCGAAGCTTTGTCGCCTAGGACCGCATAGGCCTCCGCGATCTTATAGGTCCCTTCCGGGTCTCCGACTCCGCGTTGCTGGATTTTGTTTTCCAGGTCCCTGAGCAGTTGCAGACCCTCTACGTCCCGGTGGACGATCGCATCCCCCAGGGCCTTGCCGGTTTGAGTGTACATGGTGTGTTCGAGCCGATATGCGCTGTCGAAATCCCTGGCAGCTTGAGCCAATTTCCGTTGATGGTATTCCCCGAAACCGCGGTAGAAGACCAGGAACGACGAATCATCAACGTCAGGTAAGCTCGCAAGAAACTTGTCGTATTGGCCGAGATAGAGATAGGCGTTGAGAACCGAGCCGTTAGCTCTTACAGTTGGATCGATCTGACGCGCCAGCTCACATTCTTCAACGGACTCCCTTAATGCACCGCCGAAGCGGTACGCATATCCCAGTTCCCAGTGCGCGGCCGCATTCTTCGGATTGCTCTTCAGCGTATCGCGCAGCAGCGGCACTGCTGCTTCAACCTCGCCGGTATCAATGAGTAAGTTTGCCAGGAAAATACTGGCTTCCGGCTGGCGCGGCTGTAAATCAAGAGCACGCTGCAAGGCGGCTCGCGCTCTCCGATACTGCTCGCGGCCACTCACCTGAAAAGAAGCGCTGGAGTTGTACGATTGTCCAAGATAGGCCCATGTCAGCGCATACTTCGGATCGATCTCGGCCGACTTCTCGAGCATTTCAATGGCGTGGGGGAAATCATGGCTGCTCATCAGATCGACTCCCCGCAGGTAATATTCGTAAGCAACCGGGTTGACCGGCGCCCAACGATTCACCTCTGCTGCCTCTGAAGAGGAAAGATTCAAAGCCAAATCTCTGATGATCTGCTGAGTGACCTCATCGTGAACGGTAAACAGGTTCTCGTATTTCCGATCGATCGTGTCTCGGCCCAGAATCTTTTCCGTCTTCACGTCGATCAATTGATACGTAATTCTTAGGTGGTCACCGTCGTGGATGAAAGTGCCGGTCAGCAGGGTATCGACACCCAGATCCGCGCCGATTTTCTGAAGATCGATCACCTGCCCTTTGTATTTCTCAATCGCGGAACTGGGCCTCACGGTCAGCGAACTGATCGGTCCCAGCCCGGTGATGACCGCATCCGCCAGTGAAAAACCGAGAAAATCGTCCTGCGGATTCTGCCTCAGATTGCGCAGCGGGAGAATGGCGAGACTGCGCTGGACCATCGCAGGGTGCACCGGCGGAGCCACCGGCTTGCGACGCATGAAATAGATCACCGCAGTGACGAGAACAATGAGAATCGCAGCAGTCAGAAGGTTCAACCAGCGCCGGTCTCGTGGTGAGTCCGCTGGGCCCGAAGAGATTAGCGGAAGATCACCCCTGTCTTTTCCAACTTTCGCCTCGGGAGGAATCGTGCCGACAGCCCGGCCGGGCCACACCGGCTCATTCCGCGACTCGCCGGGTGAGCTTTCCTCTAGCAGGATCGCGGACGTGCCTTGCACCTCCCGCACCGAAGCGATGAAGCGATAGCCTTTTTTGGGTATTGTCTCGATGTACCGCTGGTTCCCTTCCTTTTCTCCCAGGACCTTGCGAAGAACAGAGATAGAAACCGTAAGGTTGGCCTCCTCGACGAAACTTCCTGGCCAGAGCGCCCCCATGATCTGCTCCTTCGAGAGCAGGCGGCCTTGGTTCTGTACCAGAAAGAGAAGCAACTCGAACGCCTTGGGGGCGAGCGGCACGGCGATTCCGTCGCGGGTCAGCCGGTGCTCGGCTGGATCCAATCGAAACGAACCGTATTCGTAGAAGCTCTCTCTTTTCAGCGGCATGGGCTTTGTTCGCCACTCTTTACAAATTACTTGGAAGTTTTTTGGAGTGCCTTAAGGACTTGGGTCGACGGGTTGATCAACGATGACCCAATCCTGATCGCGTAAACAGGATGCTAAACCGCGACTTTGCGTGGGGCAAGGCGAAACCGAGCTCCGAGAAACCGCACACTACGGGTGGGGATTCACTTTTCGCACAGGAGTAGTAGTGTGTGCGGCACGATCAGGGAACCCTTCCCCAAGGCAATACCAATCCAAATCGGCTGGAGGCCAAAAACATGAGTACCACCGCCCTCGACATGGATAAGTTGAATTCTTTTGTGGGTAGGTTCGTAAATGATCTTGGAGCTGCCGTACACGCCGGCATGGTCGTGATCGGGGAAAAGACCGGTCTCTATAAAGCTTTAGCCAATAGACCTATGACTTCAGCCGAATTGGCAAAGCAAACCGCGACCGACGAGAGATACGTCAGCGAGTGGCTCGCTTCGCAAGCTGCCGGCGGCTACGTCGACTACGACAGGACTACGGAAAAATATACCTTGAATCCCGAGCAAGCCTTCACCTTGGCAAACGAACAGAGTCCCGCGTATTTGCCCGGAGCCTTTGAACTTGCACTGGGTTCGCTGGCAGCCGTTCCGCGGATCGCAGAGTCCTTCAAGACCGGCGCCGGCATGGGCTGGCACGAGCACGCTGACGGCGTCTACCACGGATGCGAGAAATTCTTCAGGCCCGGTTATGCCGCGAACCTTGTGAGTTCCTGGATTCCTGCATTGGATGGCGTGAAGGAGAAGCTCGAACGAGGCGCTCGCATCGCGGACATTGGATGCGGAAAAGGAGCTTCGACCATTCTGATGGCCAAGTCGTTCCCTAAATCCAGGTTCTTCGGCTTCGATTACCACGACAAGTCGATCGAAGCTGCCAGAGCAGTTGCCCATCGAGAAGGCTTGGCCGACCGCGTCACCTTCGAGATTGCAACCGCGAAAGCAGTCTCTGGCAAGGATTACGACTTGGTCGCTGTTTTTGATTGCCTGCACGACATGGGCGATCCCGCGGGTGTCGCCTCCCATGTGAAACAGATGCTGGCAAAGGATGGGACGTGGATGATTGTCGAGCCGTTCGCAAATGACCAGCTTGCCGACAATTTCAACCCAGTCGGCCGAGTGTACTACTCTTTCTCGACCCTGCTGTGCACACCTTGTTCAAGATCGCAGGAGGTAGGACTGTGCCTTGGCGCGCAAGCTGGCGAAAAGAAAATTCGCCAGGTGGTTGAATCCGCTGGTTTCAGCCGATTCCGTCGCGCTGCCGAAACTCCGTTCAACATCGTCTACGAAGCACGCCCGTAAAAACCAAAACTCAGGAGCCATCTGCCATCTATGAGCGAATTGGGGATAATTCGCTCATAGATTCCAGAACGTCTTGCAGAATGCGCGCTTCACAATAATTGCCGAATAACATTGCCACTCGTTTGCTCAGAACTCGATTCTGCCCTGGAATGCAATCATGCGCGGAGAGCTGTCGCCGCCCAGCCCGACGCCGAGCAGGCCGGTCGGAGGCGATATGGTGCTTTCGAGCGTCCCGAAGCGCGCCGGAATGGAACCGCCCGGCACGCCCGCTTCAACCTCGCTGGGCAAAGCAAAATTTGGATGGTTGAAGGCGTTGAACATCTGGCAGTCCAGGAGGAACGTAATCGCTTCGTGAATCGGGAATGTCTTGGTCATGTAGATGTCGGAGTTCGTGTAATGAGAGCCGCGAACCGAGTTGCGGCCGGAGTTGCCGAACTGACAGCTCATTGCGGAATCGCCTCCCGTGCACCCTCCAGTGGCCGGATCGACGACGGAGACAAACGCTTCAGGATTGAGCCATTGTTTCGTTCCTGCCACAGTTACGCCTGCGACAGGATTCTTGGTATAGGCAGGCACACGGGGCACGCGGCGGGCGTAGGCCGGCGCGTTGAACTGAATGGTGCTGGCGCCGTTGGCTTGGAATACCCCGTTCCCGTTTGCAATGTACGGCTGGCTCAGCACGCTGAATGGAAGTCCAGAGTGCAGGACAGAGGTCTCAGAGTACGACCAACCTCCGAAGATCTGCCGCAGGACAGCGTGAGTTGAGTGGAATGGAATCTTGTAAAGCCCGTAGGCCGTAACGTTGTTGCGCACATCGTAGTCACAACTCGCGTACTGCCGGCGTAGTTCTCCGGGCAGGGGTGACATGAGACCCTGAGTCGAGAACGCGAGCAGGCCGCCATTTGAGACTTCATCGAGACAATGGCTGAAGGTGAAGTTGCCGCGCAGCGTTAGACCATGCCACTGCTCGCTGTATGCCGCCTGTAATCCGGCATAGTTGCTGTCGGCGTCCGTACGGAATTCCGTCACGTTGCCAAATCGCTGATCGAGCGGCTGCTGAAAGGGAAACGGCGCAAAGCATCCGTCGCAGACCGTCTGATAGCCATTGAGCTGTTCTTGAAAGGGCTCATGCAGCCCACGAGTGCCGACAAAGTCTGCCCGCAGATTGCCGCTAGCGCCAATTCGTTTTTCAATGCCCAGGTTGTACTGGTAATAGTACGGCGTCTTGAGCGTGCCGCTGGGGAAAGTATTCAGGCTCACAGCGAGAGGGCAGGTCGGAGCACCGGCCAGAATGCCAACGCATGGATTGCCGCCGGAATGGAACGTCGTCTGAAACGAACGATTGGCATTGACCGCCGCATCGATGGCGCTGCCGGAAACGCCCGGTGCAATTCCGATCCCGCCGGCCTGGCCACCTAGGCCGCCGACAAATGTGGGGTCGTTTGGTGCGTTCATCGAAGCTAGATCGGCGATTTGCATGGGAATGATGTCGTTGAACACGCCGAATCCGCCATGGACGGCGGTGCCGGGATGGAGTTGGTAGGCGAACGACATGCGCGGCTGATAAATAAACAGCGGCGTCGCCGGAAAAAGAGTGTATGCCTTCGCAAGGACGACTTGATTCAGAGGCTGATCCGTGTTGTGCGATACATCGAGAAAGGATTCTGCCAATCTGGAAAAGAGATGATGCGCGCTGGTTGCGTCTGTATTCCAGGTGACGCGCACGCCGCCCGTAATTGTTGCCTTCGGCGATAGCTTCCACGTGTCCATGCCGTAGTACTCAAGATTCCCCTCGCACACGCGCTCCTTGAGAGAAACGGGGAAACTCTGGCTCGCTGTGTATGCGGCGCCATAGGTGAACTGGGCAAGATCGTTGTAAGTCACGGTCGGAACGGTGCCCTCACCGAGGTCGTAGCTGCTTACGTCGAGGCGCCGGGTGTTGATGCCAAATTTCCATGTGTGCTCACCACGAGTCCACGTAAGATTGTCGTTGATCTGCCATTGCGTGACCTTCCGGCCTTGCGGATAGGTATTGCTGTTTCCGCCCATCGTCGTGAACGGCACACTATCGCTTGCGGAAGCGAGCACAATGGGGAAAGTCTCCTGGACCTGTGAGTAGTTGTTCGGCTCGAAGATGCTCGAATACCAGCTGGCACCAGGGTTGAACTGGTTGACCAATGCCGGGCTAAAGACGTGGGTGTAGCCGGCAACGAGCGTGCGCTGCGGTTGCGGCGAGTATGAGTTGAAAATTGAATTGATCGGGTCGGTATATGCCGCCTGAAGGCCTGTGTCCTGCTGAAAGCGATACCAGACGCTGTCTTTAGCATGAATGGTGTGATCGATCTTCACCACGATGAGGTTTTCGCTGTCGCTGTTGTTGAGGGAGGCCTGTCTCTGCGTCGCGCATCCCTCGCCCGTGCCCAGTGGGCATCCTTCAATCGGCACGGGCGACCCGCCTGGAGATGGCAGCAGAGAGAACATGGATTGGTAGAAGGCAATCTCCGCAGGCTCAGCCGGGAGCGAAATTCCGGTCACAGGATCGGTTCCCCCTACAGCCAGTTGTCCGAGAACGTACTGCTGATATCCGGGAGTCGGCAGGGTGATCTGCGAAACCAGCGGCAGCGCAATGCGAATGCCTTCATAGTGCCCAAAGAAAAACAACTTGTCCTTGTGAATTGGACCACCGACACTGACGCCAAATTCGTTCACAGTGGAGCGAGGCTTGTGAACGATCTCTCCCGGCATATCGTTCGCGTGAAGAAAGTAGTCTTCGGCATTGAAGAGCGACCCATTCCATAACTCATACAAATCGCCGTGAAATGCATTCGTTCCGGACTTTGTAAAGTAGTTGATCTGAGCCACTGCGTACCGGCCCTGATCGACAGAAAAAGAGTTTGTGTTGACGGTGGCCTCCTGAACCGCATCAAGGCCAATGACGAGATTTGTAGAAAGGCCGATATTCAACCCCAGCCAGGGATCGTTGCTATCGTAACCATCGAGGATGTAACCGTTCGATGTTGCCGGCAGACCATTGAATTCCACGTTGCCATAGCCACCCGCGGCCTTGGCGTCATTGGAAGAGCCGGCGGTGTTCATCAACGCCCCCTGGGCAAATTGGGCAAGGTAGGTAAGATCCTGTCCGGGATTGGGCAAGCTCTTGATCGTCTCAGCCTCGATCGTCGTTGTCGTGTTCGGATTGTCGAGACTGAGCAGGCCCTGCTGTGCAGTCACCTCGATGGTCTGACTATTCGATTGCACATGAAGCGAAAACTGCAGCGAAACGGTCCGGCCAACGCCGACGGCCGTGGGTTCCGACTCCGAGGCAGCGAACCCGCTGGCGGCAACCGTCACTTGATAAGTGCCGGGATTGATCTGAGAAAAGAGAAAATGGCCGCTTGCGTCGGTCTCGCCCATGCGAGTCGCGCGCGTGTGCGTTTCGTTGATTGTGACCGACGCGCGGGGAACGGCCGCGCCACTGGGGTCTGTGACCGTTCCAGAGAGAGCGCTGCTGGTTCCGCTCTGCGCCAGAATTAAGCTCGAATTAACTATGGTTAACACCCATAGGAACATGAAGCCCAATACCCATGCTCGAACTGCTCGCACGGCCACCTCCAGATAGGTTTTGCTGCTTGCTGTCGGGGTTGCTCGGGAAGACAACCGCCGGACGAATTAGGTTAGCCTAAATCTATTAGGTACACCTAAAATGGAGTGAGTGTCAAACCGGGGGCAGAAGAGCATGACCACACGCCGAGTCAACACAAACACGGAGTCGGTAGATAACTATCTGAAGGCCATCTATGCCCTCGGCGGCCCGGAAGAGGAGCGGGTAAACAGCACACTACTCGCAGAACGGCTCGGTGTAGCTCCGGCTTCGGTCACGAACATGCTGCAGAAGCTTGCCGCCCTCCCGAGACCGTTCGTGGAATATGAACCGCGCCGCGGCGTCCGTCTGTCGGCCGCCGGAAAAAGACGTGCACTCGAAATCGTGCGCCATCACCGACTGCTGGAGACCTTTCTCTATCAGGTACTGAACTACCCCATCGAGGAGGTGCACGACGAGGCTGAACGCCTCGAGCATTTCATCTCCGAGCGTCTCGAAGAGCGGATCGACGCGAAGCTTGGGCGGCCGAAATTTGATCCTCACGGGCACTGCATTCCCGCACTAAACGGAAAAATGTCGAAGCAGGCTTCAAGACCCTTAACAGATGTAGAGGACGGGGAATTTGCAGTGGACAGCATTTCAGATCAAGACTCCGCTTTGCTGAAGCGACTTAAGGCACATGGAGTCACACCCGGAGCGCGCTTGCATGTGAAGGGATCGGCTAAGGACGAACTTCTTCTGCGCACAACGAAAGGCTCTAAACCTTTGCGCCTTCCACGATCCGCTGCGAAATCAGTTCGAATCCGGATCGAAAATTGACATGTTGCGGGATACCGGTTCTTCGAAGACCACTTGCCTTTCGCCGAAAGGCCAATGCGCTCATCCAACGCCCGCTGTGCAACCAGAATGGATAAGCCCCGAAAAAGCCTCTTCGTACCTGGCGAACGCAGCGAAATGTGCTTCTCTTGATCGATCGACTACACAGGAAACGCGAGACTTCCCTCCACACCCAGATTTCACATTGAGACGAATCCCTCCTGCCGATAACCCGACTCCACACGACCGATCTTCCCATCGACGAGCGAATTGGCGATTTCGCGCCAATGCAGGATCTTCGATTGTCGTCCTGTGAACTGACCCGCTTTTGAATTCGCTAAGTGGGCAACGCTGATTGCTGCGCCGTACGAATTGCCGTAGACGATCTACCTCCATTGGGAGTAGAGTGTCTACAGCTATGAACGGAAAAGACCAGTATAAGAACCGGATTGAGCTGTTGCAGGGGACACTCGACATGCTCATTCTTCGAACGCTGCAATGGGGGCCACAGCATGGATATGGCATTGTCCAGGCGTTACGGTTGCAATCCGGAGATGTGCTTCAGGTGGAGACTGGATCACTGTATCCGGCTCTCCACCGATTGGAACGTCAGAGTTGGGTGCAGTCCGAGTGGAAGCAGTCAGAGAGCAAGCAAAAAGCGCGATATTACCGAATCACGGTCAAGGGGAAAAAACAGTTAGCCTCTGATCTGGGCCGATGGGAGCGGATCGTCGCAGCGATTGGGTCGGTGATGTACCTCAATCCGGAGGAGAGTGAATCATGAAGTGGTTCCCGAGCTTCGGTTTTCAGCGGCGCAAGCGCGAATTGCAGGAAGAGATTGATGCGCATCTGAAGATGGCGATTGCAGATCGAGTGGCGCGAGGCGAGACAGCGGAATCGGCGCGACAAGCGGCATCGCGCGAGTTCGGAAACATTCCTCTAGTGCAGGATGTGACGCGCGACATGTGGGGTCAGGCGTGGCTTGAACAACTAGGCCGGGATTTCAATTACGCGTTACGGCAACTGCGCAAGAGCCCCGGCTTTTCGATCACCGCGACGGCGATGCTGGCAGTGGCTATCTGCGCCAACAGCACCGTCTTCAGTTGGATCGACGGAACAATGTTGCGTCCCATTCCTGGAGCGCGAGACACGGGCGACCTCGTGAGCCTGCAGCGGGGGGAACGGAGCTTCTCCCCGGTTCCGCCCTTCTCCTATCTCGACTATCGCGATCTGCGCGAGCAGAACCACACCCTTTCCGGGTTACTTGCCTATCATCACGATTGGATCACGCTGACCGGCGGCGCACAGCCGGAGCGTGTCTATATTGCGAACGTGTCGGCGAACTACTTCGACGTGCTCGGCATCAAGCCGGTGCTGGGGCGTTTCTTTCTGTCGGAAGAAGAGACGCGTCCAGATGCGGTTCCCAGCGTGGTGCTGAGTTATTCGCTCTGGAAGACGCGTTATGCCCAAGACCCGGCAATTGTGGGCAAATCCATCGAGATCGCCCGGCATCCCGTGACGGTGATCGGTGTGGCGCCGGAGCGGGTTGTCGGCGCAATGCCGGGGATCCGTGAAGATCTGTGGGTAACGCTCGATCCCCTCGGGACGGATGCTTGGCGGATGACGCATCGCAGTGGGGGTGCCGTCTGGCTGAACGTAATTGGAAGATTGCGGCCCGGCGTGAGCCGTGACCAGGCAGCCCAGGATCTCGACACCGTGATGCACCGTATTGTGGCAGCGTATCCGGACGATCATCTGGGCGAGAACCGGATCACGCTGGATCCCATGTGGCGCTCGCCATTCGGCGCCAACGGATACATGGCGGCAACGCTGCCCATTCTGCTGGCCTTCGCCGGTGTGGTGCTGTTGCTGACCTGCGCGAACGTGGCTACGCTCACGCTGGTGCGGTTTGTATCCCGGCGGCGGGAGCTTGCCATCCGGCAGTCGCTCGGGGCGAATCGCATGCAACTGGTGCGGCAGATGGTCCTGGAAGGAGCGATACTTTCCATCGTTGCAGGAGTCGTGGCCCTTGTGTTGACGTCGTGGACATCGAAGACATTCGCATGGTTCCTTCCGGCGAATGCGATTCCCACCGTCCTGAACGGGACCATGGACTATAGAGTGGTGCTCGGGATTGCTGTCTCCAGCCTATTGGCCTGCATAGTCTGCGGCGCACTCCCCGCCTGGCGTTCGTCCCACGCACCCGCCAATGAGGTGCTGAAGGCGGAGTCGGCAAGCGTCTCCGGAGGCTCACGCAACCGGAAATTGCTCAGCGGGCTGGTGGTGGCCCAGATCGCGCTTTCACTTCCGCTGCTATTGTGCTCCGGACTCTTTCTGCGAACGCTGCGCAATCTCGCCGGCGCAAATCCAGGATTTGAGCAGGACCACATTCTCACCGCGTCCGTGGGGCTGAATATCGCCGGCTACAACGGCGACGAGGAACAGTTGATCCGTCACAAGATACTGGATCGCGTGTCGGCCTTGCCCGGCGTGCAGGTTGCGTCTCTTACCGACTGGATTCCGATGACCCTGAGCCACAAGGGGGATGATGCGTATCCCGATGGATATGTGCCACACCCGCATGAGTCTTTGCAGGTGTACCACGCCGAGGTCGGCCCGCGGTATTTCGAATCCCTTCAGATACCCATTATGGAAGGACGCGAGTTTACGCCGGATGACAATGAAAAAGCCCCAAGGGTACTCATCGTGGACCAGACCGCAGCGAAGCGCTACTGGCCGGGTCAGGATCCCCTGGGAAAGAGACTCAGGGTGTGGGGCCGCCCTTTCACGGTTGTGGGCGTCGCGAAAAATTCGATACATATGTTAATGAATGAGGCCCCGGAGCCCATGGTGTACATGAACTTTTTTCAGCAGGGGTACGAGACGATCGTGCAGGTGAAAACCGAGGGAAATCCGGCCGACCTGGCGCCGGCGGTGGAGAACGCCATCCATGAGATCGATACACGGCTGCCGGTTTTCGATGTGCGTCCCATGCGGGAGAGTACCCAGATGGCGAGCATCTTTGCCGTCATACAGAGCGCCCTGGCGGGGATGTTCGCGCTGATCGGGCTGGTTCTTTCAGTCACGGGCATCTACGGAGTCGTGGCCTATCGAACCCAAAGGCGAACCCACGAGATCGGAATACGAATGGCTCTAGGTGCTTCCCGTGTAGACGTGCTGCGGCTTGTGCTTGTGCAGGGACTATGGCTCACCGGCATTGGGCTGGTCCTGGGACTGGCGTTTGCCTTGGGGCTGACACGTCTCATCGCCCGGCTGTTGTACGGAATCGGCGCCAATGATCCAATCACCATGGCTTCCGTCGTCATGCTCCTGGGAGCAATGTCATTGTTGGCATGCTACCTTCCCGCACATAGGGCTGTGCGCCGAAACCCTGTGACTGCGATTCGCGAACTGTAAACCGCAGCTCGGACTCGACCCAAATCGAACGAATTCAGGGTATGCGTGGCGCTCCGCTTGATTGACGCGAAGGGCTACCGCATTCCACCGGTCACAAACAATCTCTTCAAGGTGGACCTTCGTTGTGCGCTGACGTGAACAGGCCAACGCGCTCATCGAGCCCCAAAGGGCTGAGGCTGGCTGCCAGTTCGCGACTCGGCGATGCTGCGCTAGCTAGCGATCCACAGAACATCCCGAGACCAAATTCCTTGACAACCCTATCCTTTGGGCTTGTGTCAAACTCACTTGTGACCGCTGTTTCAGGAGAATCTTGTGCGCAATTTGAGTAACTTGTTTTCTCTCTTAATCGCGCTTTTCGTCCTTCCTCTGGAAGCGTCCGCGCTTGCGGATTCATCGCCGCACCGGGTTCAGTTTGTGACAGTCGATCCGGGCGTTCAGCTTGAAGTGCTGGATTGGGGTGGTTCCGGCAGCCCTCTCATCTTTCTGGCTGGCGCCGGAGACACTGCCCATCGCTTTGACGGCTCCGCCCCACAGTTCACCGCCCAGCATCATGTCTATGGAATCACCCGCAGAGGATTTGGGGCATCCAGCAAACCCGCGCCTGCGGACGGCAATTATTCGGCGGATCGCTTGGGGGATGACGTGCTTGCGGTGATGAAGACACTTCAGATCGACCGCCCCGTTCTCATTGGACACTCCATCGCAGGCGAGGAGCTAAGCTCCGTTGGCAGCCGCTTCCCGGAGAAGGTCTCAGGACTCATCTATCTCGATGCCGCAACCGGCGTCGCTTTCTACGATCCCGCACACCCAATCGTAGAAGTAGAAATGAACGACATCCGGCGACGCATCGATGAGATTGAAGCTGGTGGAGTCGATGAGAAGAAGAAGCTACAGGAACTGGAGACTGCTATCGCAAACTTCGAGATCGTTCTTCATCAGAACAACCTGGGAGTGGCGAATATGCCTCCCTTGCCGCCGCGTTCGCCGATCAACGCCGCGATGAATTTTGGAATGCAAAAATATACGAATATCCCAGTTCCCGCTCTTGCCATCTACGCTTGTCCCCACAACTGGGACCGTTTGCCGGAGGACGGGTCAGGACGGAAGGCGGCTCTGCTCGCAGACGATCAAGCACGCTGCACCGCATGGGCCGATAATTTCAAGCATGGAGTGCCAGGTGCACGAATCGTCATGATCCCGAATGCCGATCACTACGTGTACCTCAGCAATGAAGCTCAGGTTGTCGCCGAAATGAACGCATTCCTGAATACACTTCACTGAGCGATGGCAACGACGAGTCTCTTAGGATCGATAGACCCTGTCCCGTCGAAGAGAAGCGCCCTCAAATTTGTAATGGGAACATGTCGGCTAGTGTCCGGGGATACAGTGTCCAGGGATACGGGCAGCTCGAATCTCACTCGTTGCAGGCAGGCCTTACCGCTCATTGACCAAATCGAAGTCGGAGCGTCGTCCAGCACTTCTCTCTGGGCCCGAAGAGCGAAACATCGGCAGAGATCCTGGATGGGCTCACTTCGAGCCTGGAGGCACAACGCCGTTCATGCGCAGATACTCGACCATCTGCCCATAGTGGTCGTATCCGTGAGCAGAGATGAAGGATGCGACGACCGACCGCGTGTGCAGACCGTCGACACCGTCAATAGTGGTGTAGGCATTCTCGGGAGTAATCGTTGCGAGCGCCTTGTGTGCATAGGCAAAAGAACCCGCGGCAGCCTTCAGGAGTTCGTCTTTCGTCGTCAGACGATCGATGCTTTTCGGATCAACCGGCATCGTCTCCCCCAGAATCTTCGAAGCGAAGTAGTAGTTCGCCGTCGTTACATGCGATATTTCCTGCGCGAACGTGCGAACCCCGCCATAATTCGCGCCTTGGGAGGTCGCGAAGGTTGCAGTAGTAGGCGCAAAGCCGTATTTGTCAGCAGGCATCGCCTGCGCGACTCCCATAAACTCCTGCTCGAAGAGGTTCAGCAACTCCTCCTGCGCCTGGACCGGTGACATTTGGGTGGCCACCTTTGCGCTCGTTGAGCCCGCTTGCGCGGCGCAGACGAGCATACAGCCTCCTAGAATCAAAGCGGTGCAAACATACCGGAGACGCATAGATCACCCCACTCGCAAATTTCCTCAACAGTCTAGCAGACGCCTGCGTTCGCGATATTTGCAGTTATTGGGTGACTTCCGGCCTTGCTACGTTTCCAGGTCAGACCGCTGGAAATAGGGTTTGGCGATAATGTGTCAACCGAGGGCGCTTTTCCTGGTTTATTCATGCAATCGGGTTATTCCGCTCGCAGCGCTTGCATGGGATCGACGGAAGCCGCGCGCCGCGCCGGTATGAATGTCGCTGCTATCGACGCAACCGCCAACAACGTGGCCACGCAAACCAGCGTCACTGCATCCCAAGCCTGCACGCCGAACAGCAAGCTGCGTATGGATAAGGACGCTCCGATCGAGCAGATCAACCCGATAATCAAC
>DATHMP010000012.1:0-33530 GCA_035487015.1 Occallatibacter sp.
GCTGCGCATTCTGAAAAACGAGATTCGCAAGAAGGAGCCGGTGGCGGTATGTGTAGGAGTCGAGCCCGGCGAACTTGAGAAAGAGATGTTGGAACGGGGCGTGCAGCCGGACCTTGTGAAGGCGGGTGTTGCGGCGATGAACGCTGTGGCTGTGACGCCGTTGCTGCCGGCGGAGGATGAAGCGCTGCTGGCGTGGCAAGTGGCGGAGACGCCGGCGCGTTGGATGCCGCGGCTGGATGCGCTGGCGCTGGAGTGCCTGGGTGAAGGGGATGCGGCGGCTCGCCGCTGGCTGCGGCTGGCACCGCGCTTCGGCGGCAGGAATGTGCGCGGGATTCGGCTGGTGCGATGCGGTCTGCAGGCAGCGGCTGAGTTTGTTTCCAAAGTAGAGATGGGCGTGTTCCGCGGCGAAGTCGGGGTCGCGGTCGAACTGCAGATGACGAGACGCGGATTGACCGATCAGCACCGGTTTGTGCCGGGCCTTCCAGCGACGGGCAGAAACTAAAATCAGGCGTCGGGTGTGCCGGCGGCGTCGATGCGCTGCCATAGATCCTTGATGCCGTGCTGCGTTTTGGCGGAGACGGGAAGGATTTCGTCGAGCGCGAGGCCGGCTTTGATGGCCTGCAAGTTGCGCGTGCGCTCATTACCGCTGAGGCGATCGACTTTGGTGGCAACGACGGCGAAGTTGCGACCTACGGCACGGAGCCAGTCGATGAGGACTCGGTCGTTCGGCTGTGGGGGTATGTTGGAGTCGACGAGGCAGATGCAAAGGTCGAGTGTGGTGCGCGTGGCGATGTAGGGCTCAATGAACGCGGGCCAGCCTGCGGAGATGGATTTGGAGATTTTGGCGTATCCGTATCCTGGGAGATCGGCGAAGATTTTTTTCTGCTTCTGGTCGGGTCCGAGGAGAGCGAAGAAATTAATGGCGCGGGTGCGGCCGGGCGTGGAGGAGACTTTGGCCGCCTTGTCGCCGACGAGGGCGTTGAGGAGGCTTGATTTGCCGACGTTGGAGCGGCCGAGGAACGCAATCTCCGGGACGGTGGGCGCGGGAAACTGCGCGGGTGCGAGGGCGGAGAGCAGGAATTGAGCGGAATAGCGCATGGGTTTACTCAGGAATGCGAAGCGGAGGCCAACTAGAGAGATTCAATGAGGAGCAATCTGCTTTAAGGATACAGGAGCGAGGCGGGTTGACTTTGGGTTGCGGTCGATTGGTCAAGCATGGACGCAGAATCTCTTCGTCCGGAGGTGATTTCGACTGCGAGGAGGCCCATAGACCTCCCGAATTCCCAAGATCGAGCGCAGTTTATTGGCGCGAGACCTGGCCACCGGCGACGTCGTTAGATGGCACGGCGGTGAGGACTTCGGACTCAGCCGGCAGGGGCGTGGGCAGCGGGCTTTCCAGCGCCAATGACAGAACCTCGTCCATCTGGTCCACGAAGTGGAGCTTCATCGAATTCTTGATGTTGTCGGGAAGCTCGGCAACGTCTTTCTCGTTGGACTTGGGCAGGATTGCCTCGAAGATGCCGGCGCGCAGAGCGGCGAGCAGCTTTTCTTTCAGTCCGCCGATGGGAAGGACTTTGCCGCGCAGGGTAATTTCGCCGGTCATGGCGATGTCGCGGCGCACGGGGATTTTGGCGAGCGCGCTGGCGAGGGCCGTGGCCATGGTGATGCCGGCGGACGGACCGTCTTTGGGAATTGCCCCCTCGGGCACATGCAAGTGGAGGTCGACGTTGCGGTAGAACTCGCGGCTAAGGCCGAGCGCTGCTGCCTTGCTGCGGATGTAACTGAGGGCAGCCTGTGCCGACTCCTGCATCACGTCGCCGAGTTGGCCGGTGATAGTGAGCTTACCCTTGCCGTCGAGGACCTGCACTTCCGTGGTAAGGATGCTGCCGCCGACTTCAGTCCAGGCAAGACCGGTGACGAGGCCGACTTCGCTTCTTTCGTGCACTTCAGATTCGCGGAAGCGAGCGACGCCGAGGAATTCGCTGATATTGGCCGCGGAGATTTCTTCACGGGTCTTGGCGCCTTTTTTGACGACGCGGCGGGCGACCTTGCGGCAGACGTTGCCAATTTCGCGTTCGAGATTGCGGACGCCGGCTTCGCGGGTGTAGGCGCGAATGATTTCGAGGATCGCATCGTCCTGGAAGACGATGTTCTTTTCGCTGAGGCCGGTCTGCTCGCGTTGCTTCTTGACGAGGTATTGGCGGGCGATTTCGAGTTTTTCGTTTTCTGTGTAGCCCTGCAGACGGAGGACTTCCATGCGGTCCTGAAGCGGCGCCGGGATGGTATGCATGACATTGGCGGTGGCGACAAAGAGGACCTGCGAGAGGTCATAGTCGACATCGAGGTAGTGATCCTGGAACGTGGTGTTCTGCTCGGGGTCGAGCACTTCGAGCAGAGCGGAGGCGGGATCGCCGCGGAAATCCGATGCCATCTTGTCGACTTCGTCGAGCAGGAAGACGGGGTTCTTGGTTCCTGCGCGCTTCATGTGCTGAATGATCTGGCCGGGCAGTGCACCGATGTAGGTGCGGCGATGGCCGCGGATTTCTGCTTCATCGCGCACGCCGCCGAGCGAGAGGCGGACAAATTTGCGGCCTGTGGCTTTGGCGATGGACATGCCGAGCGAAGTCTTGCCGACGCCCGGAGGCCCGACAAAGCAGAGGATTGAACCTTTCGGGTTTTTGACGAGCTGGCGCACCGCGAGAAATTCGAGGATGCGGTCCTTGATCTTCTCGAGGCCGTAGTGATCTTCGTTGAGAACCTTTTCAGCGAAGTCGATGGAGCGTGTTTCCTTGGATTTTTTCTTCCACGGCACGGCGAGCAGCCAGTCGATGTAGTTACGGCTGACGGTGGACTCGGCGGACATGGGCGGCATGGCTTCGAGCTTTTTGAGCTCCTGCACAGCCTTGTCGAGGACATCTTTGGGCATGCCGGCGGATTCGATCTTCTTGCGGAGTTCGTCGAACTCGCTTTTTTCGCCGCGGCCCAGTTCCTTCTGGATCGCCTTGATTTTCTCGTTGAGGTAGTACTCTTTTTGGGCGCGCTCCATCTGGCGCTTGACGCGCGACTGGATGTTGCGATCGAGGTCCAGTTTTTCGATCTCGATGTCGAGGACGTCGGCGATGCGGGCGAGACGCGCAGCAGGATCGAAGATACCGAGGAGATCCTGTTTCTCTTCAATGCCTATTTGCAGATTGGCGGCAATGGTGTCAGACAGCTTGGCGGCCTCATCCATGCGGACCGAGGCGATGATGGTCTCGTAGTTGAGGGACTGCTGGAGCTTGACGTATTGCTCGAAGAGGGACGTGACGCGCTGCATGAGTTGCTCGGCAGCAGGGGTCATTTCGAAGTCGGATTTACCGGTGCGCACGGTGGCGACAAAGAAGCCATCGCGATCGTTCACTTCGATGGACTTGGCGCGCTCCACGCCTTCGACGAGAACCTTGATGTTGCCGTCGGGCATTTTGACGCTTTGCACAATGTTGCAGATGGAGCCGACCTGGTAGATTTCCTTGGCCTTGGGTTCGTCGATGGAAGCGTCGTGCTGGGTGGCGAGAAAGATCTTGCGGTCGCCGTTGAGCGCCTCTTCGAGGGCGCGGACGCTGGACAGGCGGCCGACGACGAAGGGCGTCATCATATAGGGGAAGATCACCATGTCCCGGATGGGCATCATGGGCAGCTTGCGGGGCTCGGTCTTTTCGCGGGACGTTGTCATAGGGATTCCCTCATTAGACTCACAAAGACACCTTTAGCTGCAAGGAAGGCTCCTCGTCTCATGTTCGGATTGTACAGCGGAATTGACCAGGGAAAACTGTTTCTCGCGAAGTGGGAAAAACGGATAGAAGGGCTGATACACCACGTGGGGTTGGCTGAAGTAGAATGAGGCCGCCTCTGGAATACGCTTTCCCACTGCACGAAGATTGCGGGGAGGGAAGGCGGCTCCGGAAATCCAAAAGCAACCTTTGGGATTGGACCGAAATGAAGACTTTTCTTCGCATATCTAGCGCGTTTTGCATTGCACTGCCGGTCCTGATGGGGAGTTTCTTCGTCATGGACAGCCATGCACAAGCTGTGACCGAAATCGGCGGGCAGAAGCTGGTGACGCTGACCCGCACGGCGACCAGTCAGACCAAGCCGGAATTTACGAGCGTGACGTTGGCGCCGGGGCGCGGGATGGAACTTCTTCAGATCACAGCGAATTTTCCGGGCAAGGGCAGCGTGAATGTGCTGGCTTCTCCGGATCTGGCGACGGCCAAGGACATGCTGGATGTCAAGGACGATGCTAACGGTGATCTGGGATATCGGCTGGGTTCGGCATTTCTGGTGCCGTATCCGAATCGCATTCGTGGCAAGCTTTCCGCGGACGGTCAGACACTGACCACGGAATGGCAGGGTCATACGATCACACTGCCGGCCAACAATATTGGAAAGAATGCGGGTGCGGAGCGTCACGCGATGCACGGGCTGATCTTGAAGGCGAAGACAGATGACGTGAAGGTGCACGATATTCCCGGAGGGCAGGAAGTGACAGGCGTTGTCCATGCGGGTGACTTTGGCGGGCACTGGCTCTCAAAGACGGACCTCGATTTCACGATCCGGCTGACGGCCGAAGGGGTGGATTCGACAATTGTGGCGCACAACGTCGGCAAGGAAGAAGAGCCGATTGCAATTGGATGGCATCCATATTTCAATTTGCCGTCGGGTGATCGGACGCAGGTGAGGATTGAGATTCCGGGATCGCAGATGGCGCTGGTGGACAATTACGACAACGTGTTTCCCACGGGCGAGCTGAAGCCGGTGGAGGGAACGCAGTATGATTTGCGGGCGGCGGGTGGAGTGGCGCTGGCCAAGAACTTCTATGACGACAACTGGAGTCACCTGACATGGAAGAACGGCGTGGTGACGGTAAAGGTCATTGATCCGGCTGCGAAGTATGGAGTGGCGATTGAAGGTTTGTCGCCGGAGATCAAGACCATCCAGATGTATGCGCCGCCGGCGATGCAGTATGTGGCGATTGAAGACCAGTTCAACTTTGCCGATCCGTTCAGCAAGATCTGGAAGGGAATGGATACGGGGATGGTGACGCTGAAGCCCGGCGCCGCGACGAAGTGGCACGTAAGGCTGAAGGTCTTTGTTCCGTAGGGCACATTGGAAGAGAAGCGGCGGCCTGCGATTGCGGGTCGCCGTTTTGTTTTGGGGCGGATGCGGGTGCAGAGTGCGAAGGATGGGAGAGCGCGAGCGCGCCGAGCGGGAGATGGTTGTGTTCAAGGGCTGTCAGGATTTGCCGATAGCAAGATCTGAAGCTCAATTCGCTGGATTGGCGGCCGCGGACGAACAAGGTTCGTTGTGGATCGTTGTGGTCTGGAGAAGGGATTCAGGGATCAATGGAAGGGGTCGATGCGCGGAGCGGGCCACCACGCCGAATGGAAAGTCCGGGTGCCGCGATAGAGGCAGATGTGCTGGTGGCAAGCAGAGGGCCGCAGCCGAAGGTGTCGCTGCTAATGCGGGTATTAGGCTGGATGGTGCCCGACCGGCGTCGAAGTCCGCGGCACTGGATGCCGCCGCTGGTTTCGTATCTCGGGATTCCCGGAGCCAGCAAGCCCTATAAGGTGGGCGATGTGAGCGCCGCGGGGTTTTATATGTTGACGCATGAGCGTTGGATGCCCGGAACCTATATGCCAGTGAGCCTGGAGCGCGTCGACTTATTCGGAGAACTGCGCGGTGATTTCATCACGGTCCAGGCGTGCGTTGTGCGTAACGGACCGGATGGCGTGGGATTTGTTTTTCTCCTGGCCGATGACGCGACGCCTCAGTCCGATGCCCTGACAGGTGCGCGCTGGGTGAGCAAGCGCAGGATGGAAGAGTTTCTTGCGGGGCTTCGACCATCGGTTGCGGAAGAGGAAGCCGGGCTGGAGCGTGCTTCCTGAAAGCGCGGCGTCCTGTGTTTCAATGTTGCGTTTGCTATTCTGCCTGCGAACGGAGGGCACGACGATGGCTGTCGATCCAATCGAGCATGTAATCGTGCTGATGCTGGAGAATCGCTCGTTCGATCACATGCTGGGGGTCTTTCAGTCGGTCTATCCGGAGTTGGATGGTATTCCGCCCGAAGGATCGATGCACTTCGATATCGATACCCACACGGGTGTGCGGTATGACCAGTTGCCCAACGAGGAGCGGCGCCTGGATCCGGGGCCGCTGCATGAGCACCGCGATGTGATGCGGCAGATTGCTCACGGCATGAACGGGTTCATCGACAACTACGCCCATGTACCGGGATCGAAAGTGGCCGACTATCCGGCGGTGATGGGCTACTATCCCATGGACTTTTTGCCGGTGCTGCACACGCTGGCCAGGAATTTTACGATCTGCGATCACTGGTTCTCTTCGGTGCCGGGGCCGACGTGGCCGAACCGGTTTTTTGTTCACAGCGGAACGTGCAGTGGACATGTGGCGATGCCGGATGGCTTTTTTCATCCGAACCTGCCCTCGATGAATCAGCCGCAGGACACGATTTACAACCGGATGGAAGACAAGGGAATTTCGTGGGGGATCTTTCATCACGGGTTGCCACAAGCCCTGGTATTGCAGAAGTTGTGGGATCATCCGCTGCATTTTCACGAGATCGATGTTTTTTATCAGATGTGCATGGCACCGGATCAGCCGGGTGCGGAGCTACCGCAGTATTGCTTCCTGGAGCCTGCATTTCGCGGAACAGAAGAAAACGATCAGCACCCGCCGGCGGATGTGATGAACGGCGAGATTCTGATTGCGAAGGTCTATAACGCGATCCGCAACTCGGCGATCTGGAACAAGTGTCTGCTGGTGGTGACGTATGACGAGCATGGTGGTTTCTACGACCACTTCATTCCGCCGAACACAGCAATTCCGCCGGACGGGTTGACCGGTGAGTTCACCTTTACGCAGTTTGGTCCTCGCGTGCCGGCGCTGTTGATTTCGCCGCGCGCTGCGAAGGGCTTGGTGCGCACTGAGTTTGATCACACCAGCATTTTGCGTTACGTGAGCGACAAGTGGGCGCTTGCGCCACTGACGAAGCGGTCGGCCGGGGCCAACTCGATTGGCGGAGCGCTGGATCTGACGGGGCCGCTGCGGTCGGATACGCCGCTTACGGTGCAGTCGAAGGAGCAGGCGTATGTCCCGGTGCCGAGCGATTCGCATTCGGTGGCCAACCACGAGCAGAGCCTTTTGTCGTTCGCGCGCTATCTGGATGCGCGAATGGATCACCAGGGGCAGGCGGCGGTGGATGCATATCAGCGCATGAAGGACGAGTACGCCAGCCTCGACGCCAAAGTCGAAGTGGCCGTGGAGCGCTTCCGGCTCTTTTTAAAGGGGAATGCGAAGTTGCCGAAAGCGAATCCTGGGCCTTGATTCTTGTGAAGCGGGCTATTCGAGCCGGTTGAGGCGCACGCTGTGGCCGGTGCGCGCGGACTCGCGTGCCGCATCGAGAATCTGCATGACCGTCACGTTGGTGTCGAGCGCGCTGAGATCTCCCTGATCGTGGATTTGGCCGCGTAACACGCCCGCAAGATAGCTGAGCGAGCTGGCTTGTTCAGCGGGCGGCGGAGAAGGCGTAGTGAACGCTTCTTCGGAGTCGTTCTGGTGGCGCAGGCGAAGCTTGTCAGGGCCGACAGTAATGGCGTAGCCGGTGGCGCCGTAGACTTCCATATCTTTACGAGCGAAGGGCCAATTCCAGGAGCCCATGAGGACGGCCTGGGCATGGGGATATTCGAGAATGATGGTCGAATCGTCGTCGACATGCGGATAGATTTGTGGCTTGTCGTGATTGACGACGGCGGATACGGCGATGGGCGTTTCTCCACGCATGAGCCAGGTCATCAGGTCTACGCCGTAGCAACCGAAGTCGTAGAGGGAGCCGGCGCCATTTTGCGCGGGATCGGTGAGCCACTTGAGGAAGTCGGGGCTGACGCCGATTTCCTTCGGCCCGTTGTGTCCGTCGTGGACTACGACGCGACGTACTTCGCCCAGGCGATTGTCACGGACCTGGTCGTAGGCGGCTTTGTTGCTTGAGTACCAGGTGGTTTCGTAATTCACGAGAACATGGATGTGTTTTTCGCGCGCGATTTTGCGAATGGCGAGCGCATCGTCGAGAGAGATGGTGAGAGGCTTCTCAACCATCACCGAGACGCCGTAGTAGGCGCCCACTTCGATGACGTGGCGGTGCTCGGCGATGGAAGTGTAGGCCAAGAGGGCATCGGGCCGGCGAGCCTCGATCATCTTGGCCATGTCTTTAAAGAAGAGGCTTTCGGGGAGGTTGTACTTCTTCTGATATTTCGCCTGGAGGGCAGGATCGGGCTCGGCGATTCCGACCAATGTGACGTCTGGGTGCTGGGGCAACTGGGCCAGAAATCCGGCGACGTGGTCGTGTACGAGGCCCACGATGGCAACGCGCAATGGCGCGGACTGGGCAAACGTGGCTGTGGACAAGCAGATCAGCAGCGCAATCAAAACCAAACGGCGGCAAGGTGCAAAACAGGGCACGGATTTCAGGAGCATCGAGTCCAGCCTCCGAGGGCGATTCTACGCCGGGAGTCTCGGGAAAATTAGGACGACTTGAGCCAAAGTGGAGCGTGCGCGTAATCCGGATCAAGGTTGTTTCGTCTACCCGAGGTGCAGGCAAACACTCCTCTTTATCGTTGTCCCTGTTGTGGCTACCGGACGCTGGAAACGCCTGCCGCCATGGGATTGTGCCCTATTTGCTGGTGGGAAGACGACGGACAGGATGACGACGATGCGAGCGAGGTGCGGTTGACCGTGAATGGGCACCTGAGCTTGTCGGAAGCGCGGGACTGGTTTGTTCGCTGCGGCGCGGCCAGCCCTCGGTTCCTGCCCTTTGTGCGCAAACCGGAGGTTGCAGAGTTCTGAGCGGCGGCACAGACTGCCCTCTTTCCGGTGCAACGCGATGGCTACATGTCACTTACCAGTAACGTGACTTCGGCGGTCCTTCGCTCCTACTCACCGGAAGCGCCGGTTTGACCCGCCCTGCAAACCCTCTTACCATGAAGTGAGGTATCCCCCGAGCCCCAAGGCGCTGATTCGCCCCGGAGCGGCGGCGGCGGTTCATTGGCGCGAAAGCGCACGGAAGGCAAAACGTTGAGTTCTACCGACACCCTCGAAAACACTCCCCAGACTGACGCGACAGAAGCGCCGCACACACACGACCACGAAGGTCATGATCACGATCACGGCCACGCGCACGGCCCCGTACTGAATCCGGAATGCACGCGTGAACTCGTGCTGGATGTACCGGCGGAAGAAGTCACCAAGGCGTTTCGCGTGGTGACGCGCAACTATCAGAAATATGCGCGTATCCCCGGATTCCGTCCGGGCAAAGTTCCCGAATCGGTAATTCGCCGGAAGTTTGCCACAGAGATCCGCAAAGAGGTGATTGACGGCCTGCTGCCCGAGCGCTTTAACAAAGGCGTTCAAGAACTGGGCGTGAAGCCCGTGGGTCAACCGCAGGTGACCGAACTCAAAGTGGATGAAGGCCAACCTCTCCATGTGAAGGCGGTATTCGAGTTCATTCCTGACTTTTCCATTGACGGCTACCAGAGCGTGGTCGTGGAGAAGCCTTCTGTTGAAGTGACGGAAGAAGAGTTTCAGCGGGAGTTGACGGAGCTGCGCGAATCGCGCGCAACGATTGAGCCCGTGGAAGAAGACCGCGCATTGGTGGACGGCGACTGGGCGCAGATCACCTATCACGGAGTTTTTTCGAACGACGCGGAAGCGGCGCCGGTGAGTGGAGAAGATGCGCTGGTGGAAGTTGGCGGGAAGGAGACAGTGGAAGCATTCAACTCTGTGCTGCGCGGCGCAAAGGCCGGGCAGGAGTTGAAGGCAGAAGTTGTCTATCCCGCGGATTATCCGGAAGCGAAGATGGCCGGCAAGACTGTTGCGTACGACGTGACGGTGAAGGCAATCAAGAAGCGCAGGATGCCGGACCTGAATGACGAGTTTGCCAGGGAACTTGGCAGCTATGAGAATCTGGCCGAGCTGGAGACTCGCATTCGCGAGCACATGGCCAATCGCAAGCGCCGGTCGGTTTCTTCTGAGACAAAAGAAAAGCTGATGCAGGCGTTGACGGAAAAGTATCCGTTCCCTGTGCCGGAGTCGATGGTGCAAGACCAGGTGGATGCACGACTAGAGCGCGGGCTGCGTGCGTTGGCCGCACAGGGCATGGACACGGAACAGATGCGCAAGCTCGACTTTGGCAGGTTGCGCGGCGCGCAACGTGACGGCGCGATTGCCGAAGTGAAGACGTTCATCCTGCTGGATCGCATTGCCGCGGCGGAAGGCATCACGGTGAGTGAAGAAGAACTGGATCAGGAGTTGCAGCTGGCGGCTTTGCAGTCGAGGGAGCCGGTGGATGCTCTGCGCAAGCGTTTGACGGAGGATGGCGGGCTGGCTAGAATCCGGGAACAAATGAAGCGCGAAAAGACTGCAAATGTGTTGTATGAAAGGCTGCCCGCGTAGTTTTCGGGTCCATCGGAGTGCGGTTCGTCGCGGACATTGAAGCGTCCGGGATGATGAAGTCAACGGAAAGAAGCGGGCCGCGAGCCCCTCAACGGAAGAGCGAGAAGAGAACTCAATGGCATTAGTCCCCATGGTGGTAGAGCAGACGAGCCGAGGCGAACGCGCCTACGACATTTATTCCCGTCTGCTACGCGATAACATCATTTTTCTCGGCACACCCATTGATGACCAGGTGGCCAATCTCATTGTTGCTCAAATGCTTTTCCTCTCCGGTGAGGATCCAGAGAAGGACGTTCAGCTTTACATCAATTCGCCGGGCGGTTCGATTACGGCAGGCCTGGCTATTTACGACACCATGCAGTTCATCAAGAACAACGTAGTGACGTACTGCATCGGCCAGGCGGCGAGCATGGGGGCTTTTCTGCTATTGGCGGGCACCAAGGGCAAGCGGTTCGCACTGCCCAACTCGCGCATCCTGATTCATCAGCCTTCGATGGGCGGATTGAGCGGGCAAGCGACAGACATCGACATACATGCGCGCGAAATTCTGCGCATACGCGAGATTACAAACACGCTGATGGCGAAGCACACGGGCCAGCCGCTCGACCGGATCGAACACGACGTGGAACGCGACTTTATCATGAACGCGCAGCAATCCAAGGAATACGGCATCATCGACGAAATTATCGACCGGCCGCGCACGTAGCGGCCGTAAACCAAACAAGAGCTCAACCAACGGTTGGTTCATTTCAGGGGGTAGTCCAATGAAAACGCGCACGGGACCCGAAGAAGCACTGCGCTGTTCGTTCTGCCACAAATCGCAGGACGCGGTTGCGAAACTCATCTCGTCGCCCAGCGACTATCCACGCGCTTACATCTGCGACGAATGCGTCGCGGTCTGTAACTCGATCCTCGAAGACGATCGTGGCGAAGCGCACCCTGCAACCACCGCCGGACATCTTCCCAAGCCTCAGGAAGTGAAGAGTTTTCTTGACGACTTTGTGATTGGCCAGGACCAGACCAAGAAGAAGCTGGCGGTCGCTGTTTACAACCATTACAAGCGCATCCAGATGAACCGCATGCGCAACAACGAAGTGGAATTGGCCAAGTCGAATATTCTACTGATCGGGCCAACGGGCTCCGGCAAGACACTGCTGGCGCACACATTGGCGAAAATGCTCGATGTACCGTTTGCGATTGTGGATGCAACCACGCTGACGGAAGCCGGTTATGTTGGTGAGGACGTCGAGAACATCATATTGAAGCTGCTGCAGGCTGCTGACGGCGATGTGAATCGCGCGCAGCAGGGCATCATCTACATTGATGAGATCGACAAGATTGGCCGGAAAGACGAGAATCCTTCGATCACGCGCGACGTTTCCGGCGAAGGCGTGCAACAGGCGCTCCTCAAGATACTGGAGGGCACGGTGGCCAATGTGCCGCCGCAGGGCGGACGCAAGCATCCGCACCAGGAATTTACCGCTGTGGACACGACGAACATTCTGTTCATTTGCGGCGGGGCGTTTGTGGGTCTGGAGCGCGTCGTCGGCCGGCGCGTGGGCAAGAAGGCTCTGGGCTTCAAGACAGTGGATGCGGAAGCGGATGCAGCGACAACTCGCAGCCATCGCGACACCGAATTGCTGCGCAAGACCGAGCCACAGGATCTGATCAAGTACGGACTGATTCCCGAGTTTGTGGGTCGTTTGCCTGTGATGGGCATTCTGGATGAGCTGGATGAAGCGGCACTGGTGGAGATCCTGACCAAGCCGCGGAACGCAATTCTGAAGCAATATCAGCGGCTGCTGGAATATGAGAATGTCCGCCTGCACTTTACGACAGAGGCGACTGGGGCGGTTGCGCGCGAAGCGTTGGCGCGGAAGGTGGGCGCACGCGGGTTGCGCATGATTCTGGAAGAGCTGATGCTCGACCTGATGTATCACCTGCCATCGAACAAGAAGGTGCGCGATCTCGAAATCACGAAGGACATGGTGGAACGACGCGATCTATCGCTGTGCCTGCTGGAGAAAGCCGGCTGAGGCTGTAAGGATTGCAATGATTGCAGAGCCCCTGGCATCGCCGGGGGCTTTGTTTTGTGTGCGCGAAGACCAAGCAGTGTTGATGGGACTCAGGGATGGATCGGAGCGAAGTTCAGCGAAGCTAGTTAGCGGGCAGGATGGTTCCGGTACAAGAGCCGAAACCAATGCGGGGTTGGCCGGGTGCTTGCGCATGGGCGCGCAGCGTGACTGTGTCGCCGTCATGAAGAAAAGCGCGAGTCTCTCCGTTGGGCAGTGTCAGTGGCTCGGGGCGTGAGCGCATCTCAAGCAGACAACCTTCCGAACCGGTCGTGGGACCGGAGACAGTGCCCGTACCGAGTAGATCGCCGGGCCGCAGATTGCAACCGTTGCTGGTGTGGTGGGCAATGAGCTGCGCCGGGCTCCAATAGAGATTGAGAAGACTTGCGGCGCTGACGCGCATGGGCGCGATGTTGGCCGTGCGCATCTGCTCCGATTCCAGGAAAACTTCCAGGGTCAGGTTGATGCCTTCCCGCGCAGGAACGGGGCTGGCTAGATGCGGAAGCGGGGGCGGGTCGGCGGCAGCGCGCGCCTCGAGGGAGGCTCGGTAAGGCACAAGGGCTTCGAGAGGCACGATCCACGGGGAGATCGTGGTGGCAAAACTCTTCGCAAGAAATGGACCGAGCGGCTGATATTCCCACGACTGGATGTCGCGTGCGGACCAATCGTTGAGGAGGCACAGGCCGAAGATGTGGTCTTCAGCGCAGGCGATGGGGATGGGTTCTCCGAGCCGATTGCCGGGTCCGGTGAAAATGCCGACCTCGAGTTCATAATCGAGAGATTGCGAGGGACCGAAAACAGGCTCTGCAGCGGAGGCAGGCTTCGTTTGACCAGAAGGCCGACGAATCGATTGACCGCTGACAACGACGGATGACGCGCGGCCATGATAGCCGATGGGCACGTATTTGTAGTTGGGCAGGAGGGGATTGTCGGGGCGGAAGAGTTTGCCGACGCGTGTGGCGTGATGAATCGACGCGTAGAAATCGGTGTAGTCGCCGATGTCGACAGGCAGCAGCATCTCCGCGTCGCGCATGGGGACGAGCAGGGTCTCGACACGGGCACGGAACCGGTCAGCCTGGGTTGCATCGAGAAGAGAACCGACGTAAGCGCGCAAGGCAGACCATGCAGCGGACCCAAGAGCCATGAGGGGATTCAGGTTCGCGGCGATGCAGGAAGTTGCGATGGCAGGATCGAGCTCGGCGAAGAGATCCTGGCTCGCGCAGGCATGCAGATCAAGAATCTGGTCGCCGATGGCGATGCCGATGTGGGTTTGCCCGCGATAGAGAAAGACGCCGTAGGGCAGATTCTGAACAGGGAAGTCGGTGGCGGGATCATTGGCTGAGGCGACCCAACTGGTCAGAGCCATCCCAACGTCTCCAGATCGTGGATGGGCTCAGTGAAGGAGCAGGAACCGATGCTGGTGAGGCAATGCTCGCGGACGGATCGAAGCAGATCGGCTGAGAATTTGTGGTCGTTCCAGCGGAGGGTGTCCGCAGTCAGACGGAAGGTGGCGGAGTTCTCTTCGTTGAGAATACGGCAGGCATCTTCCGCGTCTCCACCGTCGAACAAGATTGCGGTTGCGCAAAGCAAGTTGATGAAGCCGTGCATGCAGCCGGTCGGGCTATCCATTGCATATGTCAGAGGGTGGCGCGCGCGCAAAGGATGGTGCAGTCCGGCGGTTGCCTTGAAGGCGATGTGCCTGTCTGCGAGGGCCTGCAACATTTCCGCGACTGGATGCGTCGCGGGGAACGCGTCGGCCACCACGCCGCCGAGACGAAGCTTGGCGCGGGCGCAAACAGCGGCAATCGTATCGAGCAGTGAATAAGATTGCGGGTGGATCGGCACTTCAAAATAGATCATGCAGGATGCAGGCAAGTTGCGAGCCAAGGCTTCGATCTGCACCGGGGTGTCAGCCTTGATTTCGACGGACTCGATGCGCAAGCCCTGATCAAGCAGCCTTCCGAGTGCGCCGGGATCGAAGTCTGGCGGCGCAACTAGGCTTATACGAATCTGCTGCAGCGCACGAGGTGCGGCGTTCAGCAGCTCGGATATGCGGGGCAGGTCGATGACAAAACGGCCCAGTGCTTGCGCGTGGTTTGACTGGGCGTAGGCGCGGTAATTTGCGAGCGCCACGGGCGTATCGAGGGCTGCGGGCGGAAAGAGACCCGCATAGTCGATGAGATCGGCGAGGAGAGTCTCGATCGCGTTGGCTTGTTGAATCATTTTGCCTTTGTTTTAGATTTGAAGTGCTTTTTGAGTCCCTGCCAGCATTCGAAATACTCATGCTGCAGGATGCTGGTGCGCATGGCGAACTCGGTGGGGCGTACGGCGAGCTGCGTTTCAAACATGAAGGCCAGTGTGTTGGCGATGTACTGCGGTTTGAGTTCCGCGCTGGTTGCGCGTTCGAAAGTTTCAGAATCGGGACCGTGGCCAGCCATGCAGTTATGCAGGCTGGCGCCGCCGGGTACGAAGCCTTCTGCTTTTGCATCGTAGGCGCCGGTGACGAGGCCCATGAACTCGTTCATCATGTTGCGGTGAAACCACGGCGGACGAAAAGTGTGCTCGGCGACCATCCAGCGCGGAGGAAAGATGGCGAAGTCGCAATTGGCAGTTCCGGGCAGGGCAGTGGGAGACGTGAGCACTGCGTAGATGGATGGATCGGGGTGATCGAACGACACGGTGTTGATGCAGTTGAAGCGCGCGAGGTCGTATTTGCAGGGCGTGTAGTTGCCGTGCCAGGCAACGACGTCGAGCGGCGAATGATCGATGACAGCGGACCAGAGACGACCGAGGAATTTGGCGGTAATGCGGAAGTCTCCGTCGCGATCTTCATAGGCTGCAACCGGGGCGAGAAAATCGCGAGGGTTGGCAAGGCCGTTGGCGCCAATTGCGCCGAGCTCGGGCAGGCGGAAAGGCAAACCGTAGTTCTCGCAAATATAGCCGCGGGCCTGTTTTTCATTGAGCACGACGCGGAATTTGACGCCACGGGGAATGATGCAAATTTCACCCGGCGCTACTTCGAGAATGCCAAGCTCGGTGTGAAAGTGCAGCGGGCCCATCTGCGGAACGATGAGAAGTTCGCCATCGGCTGTGTAGAAGAAGCGATCGTGCATCGACGTATTGCAGGCATAGAGATGGATTGCCACGCCGGTGTGCATGGCGGGATCGCCATTGCCGCCGAGGGTCACGATGCCATCGACGAAGTCGGTCTTCGGCTTGGGAACGGGCAGCGGATTCCAACGCAGTTGATTCGGCGTGGTGGGGACCTCGGTGAAGGGGCCGCTGCGAATCATGCCGACAGCGATTTCTTCATAGGGGCGATGGGTGACGGACGGACGGATGCGATAGGTCCAGGTACGGCGATTGGTGGCGCGCGGCGCGGTAAACGATGTGCCGCTGAACTGCTCGGTGTAGAGCCCCAGGGGGTGCTTCTGCGGCGCATTCTGGCCGACAGGCAATGCGCCCGCGACCGCCTCGGTGGCGAACTCGTTGCCGAAGCCCGATTGATATTGCATTTTCTCTGTCATCGAGGGAATCCTTTAGAGGCGGCCTTGCAGCGCGCGGTGTTCCGCCTGGTGCATCGCTTCGTAAATCTGGTCAAAACTCTCCACTGCGAAAAGCTGCTTCTGGAACTCATCCACCTTAACTGGTGTACTGAGCACTTCGTCCAATGAAAAGTTGTGAATCGCGCAGTGGCCGTCGACGACGTGCCGACATTCGCCGTGGGAACTGATGAGGCCGCTGCCGTAGACCTTGATTTCACCCTGCTGGCGGATCACGCCAAACTCGACCGTGTACCAGAAGAGCCGGCCAAGTTTTTCGAGTACCTGCGGATCGCTTGCGGAGGCGCAGACCCGGCCGTAGTGCTCGAGAAAGTCGGCGAAGACGGGATGCGCATGCATGGGGACATGGCCGAAGACATCGTGAAAGATGTCGGGCTCTGGCGTGTATTCGAGTGACTCGCGGCTGCGCAGCCAGGTGGTGGTGGGGAAGCGGCGCGTGGCAAGCATTTCAAAAAAGGCTGGAGCGGGCAGAAAGCCGCTCACCGGTGTTGCGTTCCAGCCAGTGCGAGGCTCGAGGCGCGCGCTGATCGTGCCGAGATGCGGCAGGCAATCGCGCTGCAGACCGATGAACTCGAAGCCATCAAGATATTCCTGCGCTGCGTGCTTTTCGAGCTCCGGCAGAACGCGCGCGACCAGTTCGCCCCAGATCGCATGCTGCTCCGGGGTGTAGACCGCATAGTCCTGGCGAATGAGGAAGGGCGCGGCGGCAGAGAGAAATTGGGTGGCCATGCGACGCTCCTTTGGGCTTACAGATTTCCTCGTGCCTGTTGCTCGCGTTCAATGGCTTCAAAGAGCGCTTTGAAGTTGCCTTTGCCGAAGCTGCGGCTGCCGTGGCGCTCAATGATTTCAAAGAACAGCGTGGGGCGATCTTCGACGGGACGCGTGAAGATCTGGAGCATGTAGCCTTCGTCGTCGCGGTCGACCAGGATGCCGAGGTTTTCGAGTTCCTCGATGGGCTCGTCGATCTTGCCGACGCGGCCCTGCAACTCGGTGTAATAGGTGTGCGGCACGCGCAGGAACTCGATGCCCTGCTGCTGGAGACGCTTGACGGTGTGCAGAATGTCACCGGTGGCGAGTGCGATGTGCTGTACTCCCGGACCGGGGAAGAATTCGAGAAACTCCTCGATCTGCGATTTGCGTTTGCCCTCGGCCGGCTCGTTAATGGGGAATTTGATATAGCCGTTGGCATTGGCCATCACCTTCGACATGAGCGCGGAGTACTCGGTGGAGATGTCCTTGTCGTCGAAGTGCTGATAGAGCGAGAAGCCCATGACGTTGGAGTAGAAGTTAACCCACGCGTCCATCTGATGCCAGCCCACGTTGCCCACGATGTGGTCGATGTGAAGCAGGCCAGTAGGGCGGGCGACAGCATCGCTCTCAATGGCGCGATAGCCCGGGAGGAACGGGCCGGAGTAGTTGTGGCGCTCGACGAAGGTGTGAATCGTGTCGCCGTAGGCATGAATGCTGGATGTGACGACATCGCCGTGTTCGTCGGAGAGGACGGCTGGTTCCGCAATGCTGACGGCTCCGCGGCGGATGGTTTCGCTCCAGGCCTTGCGTGCGTCGTCGACCCAGAGTGCGATGGAGCGAACAGCGTCGCCGTGCTGGTGAACATGTTGAGAGATGGGGTGGTCGCTCCGAAGGGGCGTGGTGAGCACAAAGCGAATCTTTCCCTGCTGCACAACGTAGGAAGCGCGATCGCGCTGGCCGGTCTCGGGGCCGGAATAGGCCACCAGCGACATGCCAAAAGCGGTGCGATAGAAATAGGCGGCCTGGCGCGCATTGCCGACGAAGAACTCGACGTGGTCGGTGCCCTTGAGCGGGAGAAAGTCGCGCTCGCCGTGCGCGGACTCATTAAGAGTTTGTGCGTCGGGCGCAGTGGTGGCAGGGTGGGAGAGTGTGCTCATGCCAGAACCTCCAGTGCCGGGAGCTTGGGAAACGGGGAAGTGCTCCGCCGGCAAATCGATGGCAACGGGAAAACTATAGGCCTGCTGGAATAACACCGAAAAGGAGAAAAGGAAGCTTGATATCGAGAAACAGTTAACTAAATTAAGTAATATGCTAGTTATGCTTAAGGAGTGAATGTAAATGGCGCATAGGACAGTGCCCAATATTGTGGAGTTGGATGCGATTGCCTGGAAAATCCTTGAGGCTCTGCAACATAACGCACGGCTTTCGTTTGCGGAACTGGGGCGGAAGGCGGGTTTGTCGACACCTGCGGCGGCGGAGCGCGTGCGCAGGCTGGAGGAGGCGGGGATCATTACCGGGTATCACGCTTCGATCGATGTGGCGAAGCTGGGCATGCCCATTCGAGTGCTGGTGCGGCTGACGATTCATGGTGGCGACCAGCAGGTGATCAAGTCGGTCGCGGCGATCCGGGATCTGACGGAAGTGAGCCGCTGCCACCGTATTACGGGCGCGGAGTCGTTTGTGATCGAAGCCGATGTTGTGTCCATTCGGCATCTCGAGGCGCTGATCGACAGGCTTTCCTTACTAGGCGCGACTTCGACGTCGACGGTGCTGTCTTCGCCGGTAAAGCGGCGTGAGTATCATGTGGGCCAGATCGAGGCCTTCGAGCGCTACCACTGACATAGGCACCCGGTTCGATTACTTGCCGCCCGCAGTGAAGCCGATGCACTTGAGCATGGGTGGGACTTCGGGATTGGCCATGAAGTTTTTCCAGATGAGTCCGGTGCGGTAGTTCTCGATCATGACGGCCATGGGAGCCTGGTTGAGACCCATGGTGATTCCCGAGTACCAGTTGCGGTGGAGATTGAAGGCGTCGCGAAAACCGTAGATGTCCCAAGTCTGCGCGCCCAGATCGCGATAGAAGTGGCGTAGCGCGGCCATTGAAAGATCCGGTGTGTAGGGCATGGCGCTGATGGCGCCGGTGGGAGCAATGGTTCCGTCATCAAGCTGCTCGGTGGCTTCGTAGGGAACGTAGCCATCAGGGCCATCGACTGCGGTGAGCCCCCAGGTGTCGTTGCCGTAGCCTTTCCAATGGCCAGGATTGTGGACGGAATAGGCGTGGTTGATGAGCGCCAGGTTGCGGTTGTTTTCAAAGTAGTTGGTGAAGCGGTCGCGCAATCCGTGTGGATCGAAGCCCATGAAGGAGTAGTCGGTGAAGAAGAGCGGGCCCCCGGTGCCGCCGCCCACATCGAGCCTGATGCCGAAGTAGGTTTTGCCGTTGGTGTATTCGTTGGCGATGCCTTCGCCGACGAAGCCGCTGTAGTAGTCGCTTCCGGGAATGGCATGAGTGGGCGAAGCGATGGCTTCGAGATAGGTGATCATCACCTCGTTCCATCCGGTGAGGCGATTGGCGATGTAGAACGAATACTCCGGCGACCAATGCCAGTAGAGGGCATCGTGCTTGGGCATGGAGCTGAACCAGTTCCATTCGACACCTTCCCACAGCTGGGTGATTTGCTGGTAGAGCTCATGGCCTGCGACGCCGTCATTCTTGAAGTATTGGCGGGCGGTCAGGAGTCCTTCCATCAAGAAGGATGTTTCGACAAGGTCGGCGCCGTTGTCGTACATGTCGAATACGGGCAGGCGGTGGCCCGTGCTTCCGCTGAGAAAGTGCGGCCACGCGCCATGGTAGCGATCGGCAGCGGACAGAAAGTGTGTGAGGCGCAGGAGGCGTTCGATGGCCTGCTGATGGGTGACGAAGCCCCGGTCGGCTCCAACCACGGTGGCCATGATGCCAAAGCCGCTGGCACCGAGGGCGATGATGTCGTCGTTGCCGGGCGTGTTCTCGCGCGTCATGCCGGAGTGCGGTTCGGCGGCCTCCCAGTAGTAGCGGAACGAGGCCTCCTGGACCATGGTGAGGAGTTCGTCGTCGGTCATGGGATGCGTAGAGGCGGTCGCGGGCACAGAGGGTTTGGATTCGAGCAGGGAAGAGGTGCGTGCGGTGACGCGATAGGAGGCGGTTGTGTGCGGATCACCGATGAAGTCGCAGAAGCGCTGAACGCCGGCCCGTTGCACGCCGATGGGAAGGAACTTCGCATCGCCGATGGAACGGTAGATCACGTACTGGGCGAGACGTGGCGTTTCGACGGCGCTCCAGGAAATATTAATGTGTCGCTCGTAGCCTTGGGCCTTCACGTTTTGGGGAGTGGGCAGAGCCAGCTGGGCTTTCGACGCGTCCTCAATGCGGATGTCGTCGAGGAAGAGGGCGTGGTGGGCGCTGTCGGCCGGGCCTTGCGAAAAGATCAGCGCGCTAAGGCGATGAGGAGCAAAGGGATGCAGCGAGGCAGTTTGAAACACATCGAGGGGAATACGGATGCGGGTCCATTTTCCGGGCGCGAGGTTGGGGAAAAATGAACCGAGTTCGACGGGAGCGGTGAAGTTGCGAGCCACGTCGCGCAGCGTGAGGCGAGGCAGATCGCGGCTGCGCATGCCTTCGGGGGCGCAAGCCCAGAGATACAGGGAAGAGCCTGGGAACTCGATGGTGCGATTACGCCATTCGTAGAGCCGCACTTCGGCGGCCCAGCCGCCGTCCGGCTTCGAAGTCCAGTCGAGTGCAAGGGAATTGGGCGCGCTGATAAAGGTGGATGTCTCCACGGGGAGCTTGTTGTCGATGAGCCGAAGCGTGCTGGGTGCGCTGGCCCGGCCGTCGCTGTAGAAGTAGTTGCCGGGCGATAGGCTGTTCTCAAAGAAGACCTGTTGCGAGTAGTTCTGGTCGGCCTGAAGGGGCGTGCTTGCGGCGAGACTTCCGGCAACGCAAAACGCGACTACAAGTGCGAAGGACCGCATGGATTTCCTTGTGTTCATTGATACCTGTGGCTGACGTGAGGGAGCGCAACCGCGGGCGGCATGTCGGTTGCGGAGGGACAGGCGCCCGCAAGGTGCTTTTGACACGAAAGTGCTGAAAACTTTGCTTGACAGACCTGTTGGCCGAGTGCAATCTTAGGCGTGGCACAATCGATTGTGCAAGGGATTTTTTCCCTTTTCGAAGGGCTCGAAAGAAGAGTCGCCTGACGTTGCAGCGGGTCTGCCTCGGAAGGTGCATTGCCCGGCTTGATTGTGACGGGCAAGATGGTCGTCAAAGCATGGGTTTCGGTGCTTAAATCGCGACCTGATCGAGAGCCGAAATTTGAACTGGTCGCCGGCGATTGCGGAAGCAAGGGATTCGCAACGTGGGCGGGCGGCGCTTTTTGCAGGATGAGCATGTATTTTTGGACTCGTTGCCTAATTGTTGGGTTCCTGGGGATCGCTCCGTGTGCGTGGGCGCAGGACGATTTTCTCAATCACGTGGTGTTTTCGAACAGCAACACGGCGGACAATGATTTTTATACAGGCGCCAACTCGGTTGCTCCAAGCAGTGTGGCGACGATCGATGGCCGGCTGCCCGTGGAGACGTCGACCTTCGTGTCTCCTCCGAATGCGTTGCGGGTCGAGTGGACGTCCGCGGAGGGAGGCAGCTGGGATGCCGAAGTCCGCGTCCTCAGCTACGACAACCGTCCTGCAGACTTTCGCGGCGACACGCTTTCGTTTTGGTGCTTTGCCGCGCAGCCGATCGCCGAGGCGGATCTGCCGCAAATCGAACTGCTCGACGACGATCACGATTTCACAACGCCCATTGATCTGGGAAAGTATTTGCGCGGACTGGGCACCGGTCGATGGGTGCAGGTGAAAATTCCATTGCGCGAGCTTGCGACGGCATCGGTACGACCCTTCGAAGCGCGCACGCTGCACTCGGTCTTTTTTTCGCAGGGAAGGGCGGACAACGCGCAGCACACGATGTTCGTAGATGAGATACGGATTGATTCCGGTATCTCTGCGCCGGCGGTAAAGGCATTGTCGCTGGCGGTTCCTCACGGCCTGGAGGCAAAAGGCTACGAACGGCACGTTGACCTGAAGTGGGAAGCGACGGACACGGCCAATCTGGCGTATTACCTTGTCGAACGTTCCTTGAATGGCGGACCCTATCAGCCTGTGGGAATCGAAGAGCCTGGCATTCATCGTTATACAGACTTTGTCGGTGCGCCCGGCATGAAGGCAGCGTACAGAATTGCAGCAGTGGATAAGGCTGATCGCAAGTCGGCTTTTTCGCAGAAGGCAGAAGCTTCGACGCGTGAGTTCAGCGATGACGAACTGCTGACAATGGTGCAGGAAGAGTGTTTCCGCTACTACTGGGAGCAGGGCTCGCATCCAGTTTCGGGGATGGCGCTGGAGAGTGTTCCGGGCGACAAGCGCATTGTGGCGACCGGCGCCAGCGGATTTGGGGTGATGGCCATTGTTGTAGGCATGGAGCGCGGCTTTATTACGCGTGAGCAAGGCATGGAGCGGCTGACAAAGATTGTCAACTTCCTTGGGAAGGCACAGCGATATCACGGGGCGTGGCCCCACTTCTTGAACGGAGCCACGGGGCAAACGATGCCGGTCTTCGGCATGTTTGATAACGGCGGCGATCTGGTGGAGACTTCCTTCCTGATCGAAGGTCTGCTGGCGGCGCGGCAATATGCAAACGGTTCCAGTGAGACGGAGCGCGCGCTGGCGAAGAACATCACGGCACTTTGGGAGACGGTGGAGTGGGACTGGTATGCGCGGCAGGCGGGCGGCGACGCGCTGATCTGGCACTGGTCTCCGCAGTGGTCGTGGCGTATCGATCACCGGCTTACCGGGTTCAACGAGACGATGGCGACGTATTTGTTGGCGATCGCTTCGCCCACGCACGGTGTCCCGGCGAGCACGTATTATTCGGGGTGGGCAGCGCAATCGAAGACTGCCGCAGCGTATCGCATTGCATGGTCCGGCACTTCGGATGGCGATCAATATCAGAATGGTCACACATACGAAGGCATCAGGCTGGATGTCGGCGTGGGCGATGGCGGACCGCTCTTCTTCACGCAATACTCCTTCATGGGGCCGGATCCGAGGAAAATTCGCGACGAGTATACGGCCTATTTTGAAAATAACCGCAAGATCGCGTTAATCAATTACCAGTACAGCCAGGCGAATCCGGGGCACTTCAAAGGATATGGGCCAGGAGTTTGGGGACTGACGGCCAGTCTCGATCCGTATGGCTATTCGGCGCATGCGCCCAATATCTCGAGCGATAACGGAACCATTGCACCGACGGGAGCGCTGGGGTCGTTTCCGTACACGCCGGATGAGTCGATGGCTGCGTTGAAGTACATGTATCGCACGCTCGGCGATCGGCTTTGGGGGGTGTACGGCCCAACGGATGCATTTAACCTCAGAGAGAACTGGTTTTCTCCGGTTTACCTTGGACTCGACCAGGCGCCTATTGTCGTAATGATTGAAAACAAGAGAAGCGAGTCGATTTGGGACTTGTTCATGTCGAATCCTGAGATGAGACCAATGTTGGCCGATATCAGCCATGGACCGTCAAGCAAGGTGTTTGCCGAAGGGCAAGGAAAATAAGCGGAAATTTCTGAAAACCGCAATGCAGCGGGTGGTGCGGTAGCTGGGCAATGCAAGGATCTTTAGCAGGAAAGCAGGCACTCCGGCTGAGCGCGGGGGTGACGCCGCGAGAGTGAATCGACTGTGACGAATGACCCGACGAAGCCGATCACGCTGAAAGAACTGGCCAAGCTTTTGGATCTCTCGCCCGGCACAGTCTCGCGGATCGTGAACGGACGTGGGAATGCATTCCGCATTGCCGAGGAAACGCAGGAGCGGGTGCTGCACGCGGCTACTCTGCATGGCTACAGCGCGAACGCAGTGGCGCAGAGCCTGCGAAGCAAAAGGACTTATACCGTAGGCGTGATCGTGCCAGAGATCAGCGAGGGCTATTCGACGGCAGTGCTAAGCGGGATCGAAGACGAGCTTCTGAAGGATGGCTATTTCTATTTCGTCGTCAGTCACAGACATCGGGCTGACCTTTTGGAAGGGTATCCGCGCATGTTGCTGGCGCGCTCAGTGGAAGGCATCATCGCGGTGGATACGCTGATTGACCGCGCATTGCCCGTGCCCCTTGTTGTAGTTTCAGGCCACCAGCATCCCAAAGGCAGCGTGTGCATCGAACTCAATCATGACGAAGCAGCCTGCCTGGCGTTATCGCATTTGAAGTCGATGGGCCATCAGCGCATTGCGTTCATCAAGGGACAGGCGTTCAGTTCGGACACAAATCTGCGTTGGAATGCGATTGTGCGCGCGGCAAAATCACTGGATCTTCCACTCGATTCGAGGCTTGTGGTGCAGTTGCAGAATCCTGAGCCGGGTCCGGGCCCGGGCGAGGAGACAACAAACGTGCTCTTGAGCAAGGGATTTCCTTTCACGGCCATTTTTGCTTTCAACGATGTCACCGCGATTGGCGCCATCCAGGCTTTGCGCAATGCGGGGTTGCGTGTGCCGAAAGACATTTCTGTGCTTGGCTTTGACGATGTGCTCGCAGCGTCAACGCACAATCCGCCCTTGACCACGATTCGGCAGCCGCTGCGCGACATGGGACAGTCCGCGGCGATCACCTTGCTGCGGCTCATTCGCAATGAAATTGACGACCATGCGCAAGCCTCCATCACCGTTCTCCCAAAACTCATCGTGCGCAATTCGACGGGAAGCGTGGCGGGCCATCGCCTTGCAGCGTCCGACGCATAGCAAGTCATTTCCAGGAGAAAGTATGTTCGATTCGAGTCTCAAAAATGGGGCCAGTAAGCAGAAGGCCCTGCGTGCATGTCTTGCGTTTGGACTTGGGGCTGCGATGTTGCATGGGACGGCTGGCGCACAGGAAGGGGTGCCCTACGCCGGGGTGACAGAACCCCATGCAGCGGTGCAGCCCTCGAATGAGCAGCTTGTCTCGCCTGCCATTGAGAGAAAAATCGATGCATTGCTGAAGCAGATGACGCTGGAAGAAAAGCTGGGCCAGCTAGTTCAGTACGGCGACTCTGGTGAAGCGGCCGTAGCGGAGCTGGGAGGCGCGGCGCAGCAGCCGGGAAAGAATCCGGAGACGCACGTGAAGATCGATGTGATGAACCTGGCGGCGACGGGCCGGCTGGGATCGATGCTGAACGTGGTGGGCGCGGAGCGGACCAATTCATACCAGCATGCGGCTGTCGAAAAAAGCAGGCTGCACATTCCTCTGATTTTTGGCGCGGACATTTTGCATGGTTACCGCACGGTGTATCCGATTCCATTAGGGCTTGCGGCAACATTCGATCCCGAACTGGTGACAGCGGTTTCGCATATCTCCGCTGCGGAAGCGACGACGGCCGGAGTGCGGTGGTTTTATTCGCCGATGGTGGATATTTCGCGCGATCCGCGGTGGGGACGCACGCAGGAGGGCGCGGGCGAAGATGCATACCTTGGCGCAGCCATGGCGCGGGCTTATATCCGCGGATATCAAGGCAATGATCTGTCGCAGCCGGACACTGTGGCTGCCAGCGTGAAGCATTTCGCAGCCTACGGCGCGGCTGAGGCGGGCCGTGAGTACAACACAACCGATATGTCGCTGAGCCGGCTGCGGCAAGTCTACCTGCCGCCCTATAAGGCTGCGGTAGAGGCGGGCGCGGCAACCATGATGAGCGCCTTCAATGCGCTGAATGGCGTACCTGCCACAGCGAATTCTTTCTTATTGAAGGACGTGCTGCGGAACGAATGGGGATTTGACGGATTTGTGGTGAGCGACTACACAGCGGTGATGGAGCTGCGCAATCACGGCATCGCGCAGGATGCCGCGACGGCCGCGCGCAAAGCGTTTCTGGCGGGCGTGGACGTGGACATGATGTCGCACTACTACGATGCGGAACTTCCGGCGCAAATTCGCAGTGGAAGGGTCCCGATGGCGGCGGTGAACGAAGCAGTGCGCCGGGTTTTGCGGGTCAAGTTCGCGCTCGGTGTATTCGAACACCCCTATGCGCAAGGAACCGAAGTGACTGCTGCCGTAGCGGAACATCGACCGCTGGTGCGCAAAGCTGCAGAAGAGTCGCTGGTGCTGCTGCAGAACAAGGCTTTTAACGGAGCATCGCCGGTTTTGCCGTTGTCTGGCACAGCGGCAAAGATCGCGCTGATCGGCCCGCTTGCAGACGACACAGCGGAAATGATCGGCGCCTGGGGCATAACCAAGCGCGATCCCGACGTGGTGACCGTCAGAGATGCACTCGAAGCGAGGGCCAAGCAGACGGGCGGTGCGGTGCTCTACGCGGAAGGAACAAAGATTTCGGGAGATTCAGAAGATGGCTTTGCTGCAGCTGTAGATGCGGCGAAACAGGCGGATGTCGTGGTGATTGCCCTGGGTGAATCGTGCGAAATGAGCGGCGAAGCCGGATCGCGCGCGCGCCTTGACCTGCCGGGGAATCAGGAGAAGCTGTTGGAGGAAGTTGCGGCAACGGGGCGGCCGATTGTGCTGCTGGTCTTCTCGGGGAGACCTCTGGTGTTGGACTGGGCCGCAAACCACGTACAGGCAATTGTCGAGTCATGGTTCCCCGGAACAGAAGCGGGCAATGCGATTGCGAATGTGCTCTACGGAGATGTGGCGCCGAGCGGCAAGCTGCCGATGAGCTTCCCGCGCGCTGTGGGGCAGGAGCCTTTGTATTACAACCAGTTTCCAACGGGACGCCCGCCATTCGACACCGATCTGACAAAGACACCGACATTCGCCACGCGATTTGTTTCGCGCTATATCGATGCGCCCAATGATGCGCTGTTTCCGTTTGGCTACGGGTTGAGCTACACCGAGTTTGCCTTCTCCGATATGAATCTATCGGCCGCAAAGGTGCCACTGCATGAAGCACAACAGGAAAATGGGCACAAACTGATCACGGCGGCGGCAACCGTGAAGAATACTGGCAACCGAGCGGCGACTGAAGTTGTGCAGTGCTATGTGCGCAACCTGGGAGCGAGCTTGGAACAGCCTGTGCGCAGTCTTCAGGGCTTCACGCGAGTGACCTTGCAGCCGGGCGAGTCGAAGAAGGTTTCGTTTGAATTGGGCTTTGCCGAGCTTTCATTCTTCGACAATGCGGGGCGATCTGTGATTGAACCCACGCACTACACAGTGTGGATCGGGGGAAGTTCACTGGCAACAGAGCATGCCGACTTCGACGTGACGCCGTAGCCATAGTGTTCGATCGCACGACGAAGACAAAAACGGCCCGGAATATTCCGGGCCGTTTTCATTGTGCAGGTACGTTCGAGTTGAGTGGAGGCTAGAAGCTGAAGCGCGCCTGGAAGTCGACTGTTCTCGATCCGAGGGCACCTGCTGCCTGACCGAAGTTCGGGGCTGAAATGTTGGTCGAAATGGTACTCGGGTCGATATTTAGCAGGTTAAAGGCGTTGAGCATGTCGGCCTTGATTTCGAACTGAGCGTTCTCGCCGAGGACTTTCATACTGGGAAGACCGAAAGATTTGGCAAACGTGAAATCGACATCCCTGTAACCGGGGCCAGGAAAGCTGTTGCGACCAAGTCCCGGCGGAGGGATGAAGTCGGTTGAGGTCTGTCCCGGGGTGTTCGTGATGGCCGCAGAGTAGTTCGGAAGCACGAAGTAGTTATTGGAGAACTCATCATTGTTTGCGTCGGTGACGGCAGTGCCAGGATTGGAGAAGTTGCTGCCGGTCTTGAAGGCGTCGTTGCTGGTGCTGTTGCCGCCTCCTCCAAGATAGTGAGGACGCAGGTTCGTGTATTGATAGCAGGTATTGCAGTAGAGCGAGTTAGGCCCGTTGCTGAAGACCGGAGTCCACCCAAAGCCTGAGTGAAGAGTCATGATGCCGCTGATTGTCCATCCGCCGACGACCTTCTCTGCCCAGTTATGTTGGCCGCGAAAGAGGACCGGCTGCCAGATGCCAAACACCTTGAAGGATTTGTTGATATCAAAATCCGAACGGCCGTAGGAGTATTCGGGATTGTACAGATAGGCGTCCTCAGAATACGGGCCGGAGCCGGTATCCATGCTGCGTGCCCATGTGAATTGCGCTTCAGCGGAGAAGGTATGGGAGAACTGGTGCTTGAGTCCGGCGAGCATCATGTTGTTGTTCGATGTACCGAAGCTGCCGAAGGTGCCCACTCCGTTGACGAGAGGATTTAGCGGAGCACCCTGAATCACTCCGAGAGCGTTCGCATTGTAGTTGTACAGCAGATGGCGGCCGAGGCCTCCCTCATATCCGACATTGGCGATGAGCGCGTGACCCAGGTCGTACTCGGCGTCGAGAGAGAAGTGCTCGAGGTACTGGGTGGGCATATGGCCAGGCAAAGCGCTTAGGTAAGCGTTGCCCACGGTCGGCAGACCGGTAGAAGTAAACGTCGTAATGGCATGGGGGTTTGCCGGATAACCGTAGTAGTCATGCGGGCTACTCGATACGGCGTAGATGATATTTGGGTTGATCTGCGTGGGGCCAGAGCTCCCACCGGGAATGCTGCTCGTTCCGGGAGGGTTGCCGTCGTCATTATTGGCGTTTGCGATCTGCTCCTGGTTATAGTTCAAACCGAAACCGCCGCGAACAACGAGTTTGCCCTTGAAGCCATCCGGACTCCAGTTGAAGCCGAACTGCGGCCCGAAGTTGCCCTTTTGCGCTGTCCAGGCGTTAATACCGGTGCGGATATTGATCCCGGTTAAGAGACTGGACCCGGTGCCGAAGGAGAGAACGCCCATGTGGTTGTCTTTGTCGGACATGGGTCCGAAGTAGGAATAGCGGAGTCCGACGCTGAGGGTCAGGTTGGGACGCACCTTCCAATCATCCTGGAAAAAGACACCGAAAAGGTCTTCGCGGTTATCGTTGCGGTAGCCTCCAGGAAAGCCGGTGGTTGCTTGAAAAGCGCCGCCTTCCGCCTCAGGGGCATCGTTCATAAAGTCCCAGAGATTGTAGAAGGTGTATTGCGGAACACTAATCGGCACGTTCAGGTAGTAAAGCCGGGTCAAATCGAAGCCGAACTTCATGGTTTGCGAACGCAGGACCTTCGTGGCGACATCCTTATAACCGTAGGTCCATTGGTCATAATCGCCAGGGTAACCTGGGCCCAACTGGCCGATGGTGATGCTTCCGGTCTCAGTAATGAAATCCTGGGGCAGGCCAAAGGGAGCCTGGGGGTTGCTGGCCAGTTCGTTGTAGCGCCAGCCTGCGGCGTTGGCACGGGCTTCATTCAGAAATGTGGGCGCGAAAGTGTGGTTCCAGATGACTGAGAACGCATCGTTCGTCTGGGAGTGATTGAACAGGTCGTAACCGAGGCCACCGTTATAGTTCGTCTTAGTGGCTGGAACCCAATAAATGGCGAAGCTGAGATGATCTCTGCCTGTCACGTCTGCGTCGAGACGCCCGTTGTACTGCTTAAAGTCGCTGCTGGTTGGGCTCTTTGTGCTGTAGAGCGCGATATCGGCGACATCTGAGAGTCCGCCGCCAACGCCAGGGCTGGTGTTATTGACGTAGGTGAGGTCCTGAGTGCCGAGTGCGGTGGTGACGGGCGAACCAATGTTGATGCCGCCGCCGGCGACGTTGTTGCAGTTTACGCCTGCTACAAGTCCGGCATCATGGCACGTGGCACTGGTGTTTATCGTGCCGAGAACCGCTGCCCCTGGGAAATTCAGATAGGTTGAGGCAATGCTGCCCGAAGGAGCCAGCTGCGCAAGCGCCGAGGTCGTGTACCATCCCGTTCCGGTTGCCGATGTGTTGTTGTTTTGTCCTTCGTAGTTGAAGAAGGCAAAGATCTTGTTCTTCCAAATCGGGCCGCCAACGCTGCCGCCCAGCTGGTTATAGCGGTCTGTGTCCCGGAGCACTGGAGCGTTATCTGGGCCATTCCAACGCTGGTACGCATTCAAACCGGGGCGAACGATTTGGGCAAAAATGCTGCCGTGGAGCTGGTTGGTTCCGCTCTTTGAGGTGATTTCGGTGATTGCGCCAGAAAAACGGCCCTCTTCGGCATCGTAGGCGTTGGTGACGATTTTGATGTTGCCGATCGAATCCTGGCTGGGAGTAACGATTGTTGATCCACCCCAGACAGCGCTTACGGTGCTAATCCCGTCGACGGTGTAACCGTTGTTTTCAAACTGGCCACCATTGGCGTTAGCTGAAGCGCCATTTTCCGTAGCAAAGATACTGCTGGAAGAACCTAGATTCCCTCCACCGCCCGACGAAGCGCCAGTCTGTGTTCCAGGGGCCTGAAATCCGCCGCCTCCGCTCCCGTGCGAACCGTCTGCTAGAACTCCAGGGGCCAACTGGATAAGGCTTGTTGCGTCGCGCTGGAAAACGGGCATATGTTGAATTTCATTTTCAGAAATGGTCGCACCGTTATTTGCAGTTTCAGTGTCCAAACCTGGAACAGTAGAGGCATTGACCGTAACCGTTTGGGTATCGGCGCCGATCTCCATCTGCACCGTTACGGAGTTGGGCTGCTCGGGAATGAGCTGAAGTTTGTCGAGGACTTTCTTCTGAAATCCTGTGCGAGTTACGACCAAAGTGAATGTGTCGGGGGGAAGTGCATTGAAATTGAATACGCCATTTTGATCGCTGGTGCGGACCGTGCTTTCGTTGGTGCCGATATCAGTAAGGGTGAGAGTTGCACCAGGAATTACGGCACCGGTTGTATCGGTAACTACACCCTGAATGGAGGTGCGGTATTGAGCCTGGGCGGGCGCGGCGAGATAGAGTGCGAGCAGCGCGAGGGAAATTGCCCACAGGGCGCCTGGAGTAGACACGAACCTTAAGCAGACCCGAAGGGTCCTGCTGAGACTCACTTCCTTATTCATTTGCATCAGAGCTCCTAAATTGAAACGAATACAGATTGCGGATAATTCGTTGGGTCTGTGGATCAGTCTTTGGGGAATGCCCAAACAGAATTCCAGGTGCACAAACGATTGCGCACCGGCGTATTGATACCACTCCATTTGTTTTGTTGTCAATACGGTTCTCTAACCGGCTGGCGGCATGGGCCTTGCCGAGAGAGGATCGGTCGAGTTTGCACTCAGGCGAGCCTGAATGGAGGGGCATGGGTAAGGCCAAGTGTAACTAGGTCTTCTAGCTAAGTATTTTGATGCAGATCATGGAGTTAGCGGCAACCCGCGGGCATCTTTCTTTGCTCACTCCGATTCAGCGCATTTTGCACGGAACAGGGCCGTCAATATCCGGGGCCCGGGGAGTTTGGCTTATACCGGAGGGTTGCGAAGTTTGCACATGCAACGAACCACCAGACAATGGCCATTTTTGCGCTCGCCGCTCTCGTCCCTTGCAACGTCCTCGCCTTTGCGACCTCGGCCGGTTCTATGGCGCCGATCGACAACACGCCCTGCAGGGACCGCTCCAAGGCTCTGAGGCGAATCCCGCCGCTGCAAATGAACGAGAATGAGCCCTCCGCGACGTCTGCACGGCGTGCGGGTTGCCGGCGCGTTGTTGACTCCTAGGCTGCTGTTTTCACACTCTTTGAACCGAACATGAGATAGAAGGCTGCAAGGTGCGTAATGGTTAACAGCGGCACGTACACAATGGGGATTGCGTAAGCGGCTCCCAACTGGCCGGCCAGGGCAGGGAGGTTGGCCCGGATAGCGTGCCTGTAGTCCAGGACAAGCTCAGAAACTCCGAGAAGATTGAAGGCGACGACGAAAGTCCAAAAGAGCGGACGAACCCGCAGGGCAACGAGTGCCAGCAGAGCCAGCAGCCGGTAGCAAAATCACCGTAGGCGGCGAACACAGCGAAACTCGCGGGCAAGCCGGCGCCGACGATTCCTGGAACTATGAACTATAAAGACGAGGCCGAAGAAGCGAAAGCCATGCAGTGTAGCAATTGCGCGCTGTGCTTCCACCGGACGCATGGATCTGAGCCGGGGCCAGAGATATACGGCGAAACACAATGATATGCGTCATCCTAGAAATGGGAAGTTTTGCAGCCGTCCGTCGAGTGCGCGGTGGGATGATCTCGGGCATCTTATGATGAACCATGCGTTATCGACCGGAACATAAAGCGGCAGTGCATCAGAAGATCGTGAAGGACGCGTCGCGGCGCGTGCGCGCGGAAGGACTGAACGGCGCAGCAGTGGCAGCAGTGATGCGCGACACCGGTCTCACACACGGAGGCTTCTACAAGCATTTTGAGAACAAGGACGAATTGCTGCTGGAGTCGCTCAGGGAGGCGTTTCGAGACTTTGGCGGTACATTAGTGCGAGTCGCAGAAGAGGCGGAAACAGAAGCGCCGTGGAGGGCGATTGTGAAGTCCTACCTGACGCTCAAATACTGCGAGCATGCAGATCGCGGTTGTCCGCTGACGGCACTAGCCCCTGAGATGGCGCGGGCCGATCAGTCGATGAGAAGCCAGATTCTCTCCGAATTGGTGACCTATAAGAATCGACTCGTTCCTTTCATGCCGGGTCGCGGAACCGCAGATAAGGAGCAGGCCTTTTTCGTGATTTTCTCGACGATGATGGGGGCTGTTGAAATTGCGCGCTTGCTTCCCCAGCGAGGAGGAGCGCAGGAGAAGGTCCTGGCCAGCACGAGAGAATTTCTCTTGCGCAGTTTCTGATTTGCCTTCCGGAAGTGCATCCGTGCGGGAGCGGCTTAATACCAGTGCGGCGGCAGGATAAATTGCCATTCGAGGTTGGGTGCGCGATACTGCATAGAGCAACTCTTGCGTTGGATATACAAAGGATTCCGCATGGGTGCAAGCGCCAGCCCAGTCGCGTTTGCAAGTGGTAGGTTCTCAAGGGCGGGAGTAGTTCAGTGGTAGAACGTCAGCTTCCCAAGCTGAATGTCGCCGGTTCGATCCCGGTCTCCCGCTCCATAAATCTCATGAGCATTTCGGTAAGTTCCTGAAATCAGAAGCTCTATCCACTCCAATCGAGCCGATTCGTGTTTCCTGGCCACGTCAGTCGCCTGAAGGTTCTTCCGTCAGGGCATCTGGCGTGAGAACGGGACGCCTTTCGCCAAGGTAGCTGTCCGCGAAGATGATCTTTCGGGCCAGGCCAATTTTGCTGAGCCAGAGAATAATGATTCCGTTGAAGTCCAGCTCATACTTGGTCAGTCCGTGAAATGCGGAGCGCGGATAGCGATGGTGGTTGTTATGGTAGCCGTCGCCGAACGTGAGTGCAGCAAGAAGCACGTTGTTCTTGCTGTTGTTCTTCATGTTGTAGTTTTCGTACCCGAATGTGTGGCCAAACGAGTTCACCGCCCAGACAGAGTTCTGGAAGAGCACGGTGCGCAAGCATGCCGCGAAGAAACAACCCCACGCATCCGTCATTCCGCCGAAGGCATAGCCGATGAGCCAGGGAATTCCCACGGAGACGATGGGCCAGATGTAGTGTGTGCGCGCGTAGAACTGGATGATGGGATCGCGAGCCAGGTCACGGCCGTAGATATTGAGGTCGGTGCTGGTGCTGTCGAACATCCATCCAATGTGCGCATGGAAGAGGCCTCTCAGCGAAGACTCATGGTCGCAGTGTCCGTCTACGAAAGGGCTGTGGTTGTCGCCGCAATTGTCAGTATGAGCGTGGTGCCTGCGATGGTCGGAGACCCAGGTG
>DATHMP010000013.1:0-6542 GCA_035487015.1 Occallatibacter sp.
GGGAAGATGACGAGCATCTTGTCGACGTATTTCTGGACGAGGCGGATGCGGTGCTGTTTCCAGGCCCAGAGCTGAGGGCTGACAAAGAAGATGACGGGGATGCCGAGGCGATGGAGCTCTTCGGCGAGCTTGAAATGAATGTCGGGAAAGTCAATGAGGACGGCGACGGAAGGGCGGCGATCGCGGATGGCCTGCTTGAGCTTGCGGAATTCGCCGTAGATGCGGGGAAGGTGGCGCACGACTTCAGTGATGCCCATGACGGCCATATCTTCCGAGCGGACAATGCGCTCGAGGCCGCCGGAGGCCATGCGTTCTCCACCCATGCCGAAGAAGGCCGCTCCGCGGTCTTGCGCTCTCAGCTTTTGGTGCAGGGCGGAGATGAGCATCGCGCCGTAGGCTTCGCCGCTGGCTTCGCCGGCCGAGATGAAGATGCTGCTTTCAGGCATGCTGCGCCGCTCCGGATGCGCTGTATTCAATGATAGCGAGTCGGAACTGGCAGCCTATTTTCGGCAGGAGATGTGCTGCAAGAGAAATCCCGGTCCGCTGTGTGGATCTATTGCAGCGGGACCGGGATGGGAAGGGTTAGAGGCGGAATTGCTCGACGAGTTCTTAATTGTTCGGGTGTTCGCCTTTTCCGTCGGATGGATGCGCTGCAGGCGCCGGTTTGGATTCGGGTCTTGGCGCAGGTCTTGACTCGGTTCTCGCAGTGGGTCTCGACTCGGGCCTGGGAGCCGGCTTTGATTCAGGGCGTGGAGCGGGCCTGGACTCGGTTCTTGCGGCAGGTTTCGGTTCGGTGTGGGCCGCTGGCTTGGGCTCACTTCGCTCCGGAGGCCGGGACTCGGATCGGGTGGGCGCCGGTTTTTCAGTTCTTGCCGCTGGTTTGGCTTCGGTTCCAGCAACCGAGTGGGATTCGGTCTTTCGTGCCGGCGCTGTTTCAGTATGCGCGGTGGAGCGTGCCTCAGTGGACTTCGCGGGCCTGGATTCGCGCGTTGCCGTTGTTCTCGACTCTGCTTTCGTAGTTGGCCTGGACTCGGTGCGCGCGGTGGTTCTGGACTCGGAACGAGTTGCGGGCTTCGCTTCAGTTCGTGAGGCGGGCCGGGACTCGGTCCTGGCGGTAGTGTGTGATTCGGTTTTCACAGTAGCCGGTCTGGATTCAGTGCGTGCGACCGACTTCGACTGAGTTCGTTCTGCCGGTTTCGATTCGGTTCGTGGAGTGGAGCGAGATTCTGCGCGGGTGGTTGGCCTGGCTTCGGATTTGGTGGTGGACCGCGTTGAGGCTTGTGTTGCCGGCCTGGACTCGGTTCTCGCTTCGGTCAAGTGGGTTGGGTGGCCGCCGTTATTTTTTGCGTAGGAGGGTTTGTCGGCACGGGCGGTTTCTTCCCGCTGTTTTTGAAATGCGGTTGCGCCGGTGTGGCGCTGGTGCTCGGCCGCCCGCTCCTCCGATGTTGGTTCGTGGCGCACACCGCCAGGGCCGCCGCTATAAGCGACGCGCCTGGGGTTGGCGATCGTGTTGCGCTCTACGATTGTGCGGTTGATATACGTGGTGTGCACGAAGGATCGGTTCACATTGAATACGGCGGTGTTGTAAGAGAACACGCCGGCCTGCCACATGCCGCCGGCGAAGCCAACGCCAAAGTAGCCGCCGCCGTAATTGACACCGCCGTAGTAGCCGACCTGGGGTCCCCAGTAGCCGCTATTGAATAGATAGTGGCCGTTGGACCAGCCCCAGTAGCCGGGGGTCCAAAGTGCGCCTTCATAGGGTGCAGGCACCCAAGCTCCGGGTACCCAGTAGTAGCCGTCCTCGCTCCAGGCCCAATAGCCGGGAGTCCAGATGAGATTGGGTTGAGGGCAGATGGGAACTGTGTAAACCGGTAGCGCGGGGGGCGCAATGCCGACGCTGATACTGATTTGCGCGCGAGAAGTAGTGGAGAAAAGACAGAGCAGGAGCAGCGGGAGCAGAAAAATCAAGCGCAGGGAACGGGAGAAGCGCATCAGAGAGTCTCCTTTCATGAACTGGGAGCGTTGCTTTGCACGCGCCAGCGGACTCAGAGGATTGGATGCCGAAGGATGCCTGCGCGAAGAATTCACTTGCAGAATGTTGGGTGTGCGGGCGATTTTCCAGTCAATCCGCTCCCATTCGATCGACTTGTTTTTTCTTCTGAATGCCAATACGCGACGAAGGCGTTTGCGTTAGGGCATCTATCGCGACATAGCTGCACTCTGAAGGGAGAGATTTCGAGCATCTTGCCGATGCATTTCTTCAAGGCCAAATTTCACTCTGGAGGATTAGCGGACTTCCGAAGTAAAGGCTGGGGTCCATTCGTGGCCTTTCAAGGCAAAGGTGTCCTTCGGAACAGCATTTACCGGCCCGATGCCTGTGATCTGGATACGCATGGCGAGCTTTCCGCCCTGGAACACGTTTATTAGGTGCGCAACGGACACACCTTCAAAATCCTGAAAGTCCAAGCGATCAGTCTCGATTCCGCTGAAGAAAGTCTTCACCAGATTGCCCGCGGGATCGAACCAGAAGGCGCGCGCATGTTCTGGATCAAGCTTGCCATCGGGGCTTTCATATCCCGATAGGACGCGCATGGTCTTTACACCATCCACAATGTCGGGGTTGGTGCGCCAATCGGATTCGACGAAGGTGTCGATGGCGGGAATCGGTTCTGTTGCCATGAGTACGAAGGCCAGGATTTTTTCCTCTGGGCCTTCGGCCAGGCGATAGAGTTTATCTCCATTGCGAGCGCGGACGAGACGGCTTTGATCAAGCGTTGCCTCTCGGCGCCACTGTGTCTCGCTGATCCATGTGTCCTGATAGTGGCCAGTTGTCTCGGCGCCAGCACTGCCGCGGGTTTGGAACTCAGCGTGAAGGATGTAGGGGCTGCGGGTACCTGCTGCGGGGAATCCCGCACGTCTAGCCCGCTCGAATTGTGTATGTGCGCTCTCAACTGTCTCGACTCCCGGAGGCCTGACCGACTTGAATGCGAGAGTCACGCGTGAGACAACCTGCACAGGGATCCCGTTCAAGACGAATGGCTTGAAATGCATCGCTGCGATTTGAGTCTGTGCAACATTGTTCACACCGGGATTATCGGCGACGATCGATTCAATTTGGCGGACTTTGCCAGAGCGGTCGATGGTCACTGCTGTGGTCAAAGCGCCTTCAAGAGGACCATCTTTCAGAACGGGCCAAGAGATTGGTTCCATTGGGAGAAGGTTTTTGCGGAGGTCGTTTTCGCTTAGGACCTCAGTTTCTATGGACTTCGTGTCATCTCCGTTCGCGGAAGCGTCGAACCAAGCGGCGGGCGTCTGGCCAAGATCTTCGAGAAGGACAATTCTTGCCGTCACTTCGGGAGAACCGGCACTGACGACTTGTGCCACCTGTCGACCATGGAAATCCTTGTAATTGCGGAACCAGCCGCCAAAGCCGAGACCGTTGGCCGTGAAGAGCCGGCCGGTTGCATCTGTGAACGAAATACCACCGCCCATGCTCTTTTGCACGTCACCGTTGCTACTCATAAGTGCCCGACTGAGATAAGTGTTCCCCATCAGGTGCTTAACTTCTGCGCCACGAATTCGGTCAGTAAGATCTGGCGTGAGTTCGACAGGGCGAATGAGAGCGTTGGAGATTTCTCGAAGCCATTCAGGGAAATAATCGCCCTCGTTCTTCTGCCAGAGGCGATCCCCGTCGACAATCTGAATCTGGTGAAAATCAGAAGTGCGAACCTCTCGACGCCAACGATGCGGGGCGGCCCACCATATTTCGACGTCTCCAGTTCGCCCTGAGTCCTTGTCGCGGTCAAGACTCGGCGCAAGCTCGGCTTTCAGGTGAAAGGCAGCTGTTTTCGATTGGTCGAGGGTGGACAGTTCGACGGCTTTTCTGACTTGCTTCACAATGTCCTCAGCGGAGGCGTTAAAGGCGCAAATGGAAAGCGAGAGAATTGCCCAGAGAACCTGTCGAGGGAACATGGACACACTTTACATGAGGGCCATGCGGTTGAAATACACAGCTAGAAGTTGGGGTGATTCTGTATGGACGGGGCCGAGGGCGAGGCAAACAGTCGCTCCTCGATGTTTAGATTTTTATGCGGTCTGGAGGAAGTTGCGATTAAATTGAAGGCACGAGGTGACCGATGCCCTTGTTCGCGAACCCTCTCTCTCTTCGCAAAATCGCGCTTGCATGGATGGTTGCGGCGCAGATGGTTGTGGTGGCTACTGCGGGTTTGGCGCGTGCGGCCTGGAGTCAGAATTCGAGTGATCCGGCGACGCCTCCGCGACCCGTGCTGCACAATCCCGTTCCGGCCGATCAGCTGGCATTTATGAATGCCTACGCGGGGCGAGCGGCGAAAGATCTTGAGAAGGAAAAGGCCTACGGCCATGTGGTGAAGGATGTTGTGCCCAGGACAACGTATCACTATGGCCGGGATATGCCGTTGAGCGAAGCGGTGGATGCCGCCCTGAGTGGTTCGAAGCAGCCGGTGATGCTGCGCGATGGGCGCTATCTGACAGTGAACGGAGAGCGCGGACCATATTTGAGCGGGCGAGGCTTCTTGTGGTTTGACCTGCAGGATGGAACCGCGCTGGGCGCTTTCTACTTTACGCCGACGAATGGTGAACCATCGCCGACGCTGACGGTCTTTTCGAAGCAACTGACAGCGGGCGCGATGGCGATGAGCGATCTGCCGCAGGCATTTGTGCAGGATCTTTACCAATGGGAAGCGATTGCCAGAGTGCCTCCGGTGTCACCGCGCTATTTCATTCCTGCGAATGGGAAGAAATACGTGCTGGTGCACGATGAAGACTATTGCTGGCATCCAGAAAATTCTCCGGCGCCGGATCAGAATGTATGCGAAAAGATGAATGCGCAGGCAGCAGATGTGGACTTGAGCGCAGCCTACTTCATGAAGGAAACCGGCAATGCGGCCAATGCGACGGCGTGGATGCTGGGGCCGGAACAGGTGGCGTGGCTGGCGCTCCGCGATAAGAGTTGCGGGCCGAACGGATTGGCTTGCCGGATTCGCATGACGCGTGAGCGGACCTGGATGCTGATGGGCGGAACTCCAAGGCCCGTTCGTCCGAGGCCGCAAGAAGCCAGCCGGTAGCGCCGAGTGGATTGACCGAACCAGGCGAACCATCGCGGAGTATCGCATTCATGAAGCGGGCTATTTGTCCTGGAGGTCGCGGTAGATTTTGGTCTGCAAAACCAAGCGTAGCGAAATGATGTCGCGGCATACATTGTTCAGTTGCATCGCGGTGTGCACGGAGTCAAAGTCGGTGTTGTCGGATGCCGTTGGGACGTAGAGAAGCACCTTTTCTCTCCAGGCAATCAGGTTCGGTTCGATGGTCTTGCGATAGAGCTGAAGCTCTTCTTCGTCCTCACTGCTGGTGTCGGGTTGGGTGAGAGCGAGGTAGTTTCCTGGATAAGCGGCGGTTTTCGCGGTGGCTTCAGATTTTCCTGAGGATTGGAAATAATCCATCAGGTCCTGGCTGAGACGCAGATCTTCTTTCGCAATGGCGGGGTCCAGCGCGCCGCCGGACGTGCGCAACTCCATCAGATAGCGGTTATAGAGGTCAGACATCTTGTAGTTGAATCCGACAATATCGTGCTGGTGTTGCACGGAGTGGTAATCGGGGAAATTGGTTTCGTCCGGCATGGCTCGGCGATAGCGGGCAAGAAGCGCGTCGATGCGCGGTCCGAATTTTGCCTGAAATGCCGGGGCAAACTGCTGATCGATGACACTCGCATTGGCTTGGAGGCGCGCGGCCTGATTTTGCATGGCCGCGATCTGGTCCATTTGCCGGGACGTGTTTTTGCCGGACCATCTGGAGGAAATCGCAGAGCACGAAGTCATGAGGCTATCGCCGTCCGTCAGCAGATCTCTGGCGGACTTTGGCGCTTCGCCGAGGGGATTGATTGCCTTGTTGAGGCTGTTCATTTCGCTTGAGATCTGATCGAGCTTGGAGGTGACTTCGCTGAGGTCCATGTGCTCGGCGAGGATGCGATTCATGAGAACGGTGAGCTTGGATGCCTGGGTGGCGGAGATGCCGGAGCAGGAAATCGTGATCTTGTTTCCCGAACCGCCGGCGATGGCGGTATTGCATTCTCCGCTGGCCTTGGCACTGACCGGCGTTTGAGCGGCGAGGGTGCTGAGGAGCAAAGCCGGAACAGACAACCAGAGAAAGGCTGAGCGCTTCATTTTTGTCCTTTTTTCGTTTTTCCGGGAGTGTTGCCTGAAGAAGACGTGTCGCTGAAAGTTACGGAATTGTTGGAGCCGCCGGCGATGGAGACGGTGTGGTTGCCTTCAGCGGATGCTGAGACGGGGCCAGTTGCGGCGGGTGCGGCTGTGACGGGCACGGGGGCGGGTAGCGTGGGCGGTTTGTAGGTTACCAGCGCGTACATGTCTGAGCCCACGACAAGCAAGCCGACGATGGCGACCACAGTCTGGAATCCCTTTTTCGATCCCTGCTTTCCTTTGCTAGCCCCCCTTCGCGCCGTTCCTTTATTTCCCGGCGTTCCCGCATTTCCCCCCTTCCCCTCT
>DATHMP010000014.1:0-73793 GCA_035487015.1 Occallatibacter sp.
TTCGAACCCGTTTGAGCTCACCAGCCCGATTACCGACTTTGACGCCATCCGCATCATGCTTGCATCGCCGGAGAAGATCCGCAGCTGGTCGCATGGTGAGGTCACCAAGCCGGAAACCATCAACTACCGCACCTTCAAGCCGGAGCGCGATGGCTTGTTCTGCGCGCGCATCTTCGGACCCGTCACGGACTGGGAATGCCTCTGCGGCAAATACAAGCGCATGAAGCACCGCGGCGTCATCTGCGACAAGTGCGGCGTCGAAGTCACCGTCAGCAAGGTGCGCCGTGAGCGCATGGGCCACATCGAGCTCGCCTCGCCCTGCTCCCACGTATGGTTCTTCAAGGGCCTGCCTTCGCGTATCGGTCACCTGCTCGACATCTCGCTGCGCGACCTCGAAAGCATTCTCTACTTCGAGTCCTATGTCGTGGTCGATCCCGGCGACGCGCCAGTACGCGAGCGCGAGATCATCAAGGACGAGAATCGCTATCGCGAGCTCGACCAGCAGTACCGTCCCTCGGGCTTCAAGGCCATGATGGGCGCCGAGGCCATCAAGGAACTCCTCAAGCGCGTCCAGATCGACGAGCTCGGCATCGAATTGCGCGAGCGGATGAAGGCCGAGACTTCTGCACAGAAGAAAATCAAGTACGCCAAGCGCCTCAAGGTTGTCGAAGCCTTCCGCAAGTCCTCGAACAAACCGCAGTGGATGATCCTCGACGTTCTCCCGGTCATTCCCCCAGAGCTGCGCCCCCTGGTGCCGCTGGATGGCGGCCGTTTCGCCACGTCCGATCTCAACGACCTCTATCGCCGCGTCATCAACCGCAACAACCGGTTGAAGAAGCTGATGGATCTGCACGCTCCTGAAGTCATCGTGCGCAACGAAAAGCGCATGCTGCAGGAAGCCGTCGATGCGCTCTTTGACAACGGACGTCGCGGTCGCGTGCTGCGCGGCGCCAATAACCGTCCGCTCAAGTCGCTCTCCGATACCCTGAAGGGCAAGCAGGGTCGTTTCCGCCAGAACCTGCTCGGCAAGCGCGTCGACTACTCTGGCCGTTCCGTGATCGTAGTCGGTCCGGAGCTCAAGCTCCATCAGTGTGGATTGCCGAAGAAGATGGCCCTCGAGCTGTTCAAGCCCTTCATCTATCACCGCCTCGAGCAGACAGGTCACTGCACCACCATCAAGCAGGCCAAAGAGATGGTTGAAATGCAGGAGCCGGTCGTGTGGGACATCCTTGAAGAAGTCATCAAGGACCACCCTGTGCTGCTCAATCGCGCTCCAACCCTTCACCGCCTCGGCATTCAGGCTTTCGAGCCCGTGCTCGTCGAAGGCAAGGCCATCAAGATTCACCCGCTCGTCTGCACCGCCTTCAACGCCGACTTCGACGGCGATCAGATGGCTGTGCACATTCCGCTGTCGCCTGAGGCGCAGATTGAAGCCAGCGTGCTCATGCTCGCTTCGCACAACATTTTGTCGCCGGCGTCGGGCCAGCCTATCACTGTGCCTACACAGGACATGGTCCTCGGCCTCTATTACCTCACCAAGGCCAAGCGCGGCGGCGTTGGCGAAGGTCGCGTCTTCTCCAACACTGAAGAGATCCTTATGGCTCTCGAAGCCCGCGAAGTCGAGACCCTTACGCCCATCCGTCTGCGTTACACGGGCAAAGTCCTCGACATGACGACGGCCTATGACGATCAGGATCTGACCCATACCGACCCGGTCGACTTCAATAAGGAGTACATCTCCACCACCGTCGGCCGCGTCATCCTGAACGATGCTTTGCCTGCTGGCATGCCGTACATCAACGGCCTGCTCAAGAAGAAGGGCATCGGCCAGCTGGTCAACTATTGCAACCAGAACCTCGGCCTTGAAGTCACAGTTCGCATGCTCGACCGGATCAAGCAGCTGGGCTTCCAGTACGCCACGCGTTCGGGCCTCTCTGTGGGCCTCGACGATATGGTGATTCCGGCCAGCAAGTACACCACGGTGGACGAAGCCGACAAAAAGGTGATCGAAGTTCAGAAGCAGTACATGGACGGCGCCATCACCAACGGCGAACGCTCCAATAAGGTCATCCAGATGTGGTCTGCCGTCACCGATCAGGTTGCGGACGAAATGTTCGGCAACATGAAGAAGGCGGATGACGAAGGAGCCATGAACCCGATTTACATCATGGCCGACTCCGGCGCCCGCGGTTCGAAGCAGCAGATTCGCCAGCTCTCGGGTATGCGCGGATTGATGGCCAAGCCCTCGGGCGAAGTCATCGAAACGCCCATCACCGCGAACTTCCGCGAAGGCCTCACCGTGCTCGAGTACTTCATCTCGACCCACGGCGCACGGAAAGGCCTGGCCGATACGGCGCTTAAGACCGCCGACTCGGGCTACCTCACCCGCCGCCTTGTCGACGTGGCGCAGGACGTCATCGTCACTGAATACGACTGCGGCACAAGCGAAGGCATCTACGTGGGCTCGATCGTTGAGTCCGGCGAAATCATCGAGCCCATGCGTGACCGCATCATCGGCCGCGTTTCACTCGAGCGCATTAAGGATTACGACGGCAACGTGGTTGTCGAAGTGAATCAGCCCATCGACGAAGACATCGCCCTTGCAATTCAGGGCGCGGGCGTCGAGAAGGTTAAGATTCGCTCCGTGCTCACCTGCGAGTCGCGCCGCGGCGTTTGCGCACTGTGCTACGGGCGTAACCTCGGCTCGGGCCGCATGGTCGAGCTCGGAGAAACCTGCGGCGTCATTGCGGCGCAGTCCATCGGCGAGCCTGGAACGCAGCTCACCATGCGTACCTTCCACGTGGGTGGAACCGCCAGCCGCGTGCAAGACAAGTCGCGCCTCGATGCCAAAAACAACGGCTTCGTCCGCTTCATCAACTTGAACTTCGTTGAGAGCAAGGACGGCACGCTCGTTGCCATGAATCGTTCCGGTTCGATCGCGGTCGTCGATGAGCGTGGCCGTGAGAAGGAACGCTACCAGGTGGTCTACGGCGCACGCCTTCGCGTGAAGGACGGCGCACAGGTTAAGCTTGGCGAACTTCTGGCCGAATGGGATCCGTACACCTACGCCATCCTCACAGAAATTGGTGGCGCGGTGCAGTTCAAGGACCTGCAGGAAGGCATCACGCTCAACGAAGAAGTCGACGAAGTCACCGGCCTCTCTCGTTGGGTGGTTGCCGACTCGCCCGACGAAAAGCGGCAGCCCGCATTTGTGGTCAAGAATGCCAAGACTCACAAGCGCTACCTGCTGCCTCGCGGCGCTCACCTCATGATTCAGGATGGGGATGAGGTCGGTCCCGGCGATGTGCTTGCCAAGATTCCCAAGGAAAGCACCCGCACCAAGGACATCACCGGCGGTCTGCCCCGCGTCGTCGAACTGTTCGAAGCCCGCAAGCCCCGCGAAACGGCCATCATCAGCGAGATCGATGGTGTGGTCCGCTTCGGCGAAGTCGCCAAGGGACAGCGCAAGATCTACGTGACGGCCGACAACGGCGATGAGAAGGAATACTCGGTGCCGCGCGGTATTCACGTTAACGTCCAGGAAGGCGAGCGTCTGCGCGCAGGCGATCCTCTGATGGACGGACCGCTCAACCCGCACGACATTCTCGCCGTCCTCGGGGAGAAGGAACTGCAGGCTTACCTGGTGAACGAAATCCAGGAAGTCTACCGTCTCCAGGGCGTTGCCATTTCGGACAAGCACATCGAAGTCATCGTTCGGCAGATGCTCCGCTGGGTGCGCATTGACGAAGTGGGCGATACCAACTTCCTGCTCGAACAGCAGGTCGATCGCTTCCGCTTCCGCGAAGAGAACGAGCGCGTTCTTACCAACGGAGGCCGCCCGGCCATCGGACGTCCGCTCCTGCTGGGCATCACCAAGGCGTCGCTCTCGACAGACAGCTTCATCTCCGCGGCCAGCTTCCAGGAGACCACGCGCGTACTCACCGAAGCCAGCATCAACGGCGCGGTCGACAACCTGCGCGGCCTCAAGGAAAACGTCATCGTCGGGCGCCTTATTCCCGCCGGTACAGGCCTCGAATACTACCGCAACGTCCAGCTCTCGCCGGAACTGGAAGAAGCGGCAGCACGTGTACAGCAGGAAGTGCACGCCGAGATCGAAGCAGCCGAGCGCGAACTGGAACTGATGCGCCAGGAAGGCGAAGCCGAAGAGATGGCAGCCGAGTAAGTCTACTCACAGCAGTTCACATGCAGAAAGGCCCGGCGCAAGCCGGGCCTCTTCTTTTGCTCCATCGAACGCAACTCGCCTCGCGGCCCAGTTTCTATCCGCTCTTCCGCGCGCTCAGATGTCCGTGATTCTTTCTAGTGCTCTTGGCCGAATACATCGCATTATCGGCCGCGCTCAGCAGCGCGTCAGAAGTCGTTCCGTCCGTCGGATAAATGGCCATGCCCACGCTGGCAGCCCCGCGCAACACATAACCCTCCATCGAGAAGGGTGCATCGAAGCAACGCTCCAGCCGCTGCGCAATCTCTTCCACATCCGCTCGTCCGCGCGCGACAGAAACCAGGGCCGCAAATTCATCGCCGCCAAGCCGCCCCAGCATATCCCCGGTTCTCAGCTGGCGTTTCATCCGAAGCGAAACTTCCTGCAAATAAAGATCGCCGATGTGATGCCCATACAGATCGTTCACCAGCTTGAAATCGTCCAGGTCGACGTAAATCAGACCGAACGTAAAGGAATGTTCACGCGCCCGGTCGATCAGCTCCTGCAGGTGCCGGTCGAGCGAGAAGCGGTTGTACATGTCGGTCAGCAAGTCGTACTCCGATCGATGCACCAGGTCGCTATAGAGCTTGCGCGTTTCAATCGAAAGCGTTGAAAGCCGAACGCCGGCCGCCAGCGCCTCGTCCTCTTCTTTCTCATTCGGAGTTTCCGAGCTCAGCGCCGCAAAAAGCGTGGCCAGCACCAGCCCCGACCTCGAAGGAACTTCGCGGCTGATTACGCGCATCCCTCCTTGGGAAGCCGGTGCGCGGCCTAACCGTGGCCCTTCCACCACATCGCACCAGCACGGAGCGCCGTTCAGCATAAACGACACCATCTCCGTAATGTGCTCCACAATATCGCCCAGTGGCCGCGAGCTGTTGATGTCTTCGAGTACGCGGCTGCGCCACTGTTCCAGCTGCGCAATCCGGCGCTCCTGGGCCGCATCGAGTTCGCTTTGTGCCGTAATCGCGGCGGTCTGTTGCCGCACACGTCTCCGCAGCATCCAGACCCACACGCTCACCGTCAGCATGATCAGAAACATGACGGCTAGCAAGCGGCCAAGATTGGCAACAGTCACCCATGGCGTTCCAGCCACCATGGAAATATCATCAGGCGAGCGTAGCAGGATATCAAAGGGCGCTCGCGAGTTAAATGGGTTCGACGTATTCATGAAGCAAACACCGGTCGCACGCACCATCGATTCAGGACTGACCTGTTTCATGGGCGGTACCGGCTCACCAGAGTCGTCGCTTGGATGTTTGTAGACGGCAGAAAAAAGATTGCCGTCGGATTCAAGCACGTATTCGTCCCGCGCCGATCCCCGTACCTCTGCCACGACCTTCGCGTCGATTGAGACGAGATCGAAAAGGTTGTGATTGCTCGCCAGCTGCTCCCAGGTATAGGCCTTCGGCGGGATTGGATCATAGTTGTGCGAGTCTTGGATCTCCGCGCTGGTCAACGCCAGCAACCCGTCATGCAGGTCGGGGAACCCGGTCGCATCGGCAATGTCGCCCACACGGACCGGAGCCGTCGACGACGTCATGATCCACAAACTCTTTTCGCCGTCCTGCAAAACTGCCGCGTATCCCGCCTGGTAGTAAGTGATCGTCCCATGCACCCGGATGCGCTTGCTCTGGTTGCTCACATGATAGCCGGTAAGGATTTCGCCCATGGGCGTGATGGGCAGCGACCAGGGATTCGTCGCGGCGTGCTTCAAAACCTTGATGCCTTGCAATGACGTCACGTGCAGTGCCACGCCGGTTTGCTGCATCTTGCCGTCAAATCGACCCGAAGCCGCACCCGTAACCAGCACCTCGGCGTCCAGCATTCCGCCCAGAACCTCCGGGTTGTCGACGTCGATATTCACATCGATGTCTCCACCATCGACGTGCAGGTCCATCAATGTGCTGTGCACTCCGGCGCTCGACACAGTCACGGCATCGTGGACCACGCCGTAAACCGTCACCATCCGTGCGTCCATCTCTCCTTTGATCAGCTGATCAAAAGTTGCCGGTACCGCCAGGGGTATCGTTCCGTGTCTGTCGATGGTGACATTTTCTGCCACTACGATGGGTCTCAAACTGGTTTTGGTGTGCCCCTTGATCTCCACCCGGTCACCCGGCGCAAGCAGATTGTTCGTCGGCCATTCGACATAAAGCGCCTCTGCGCCATCCTGAACAAACAGCGCCTGCTCGTAGCTGCGCACGTAGGTTACGGTCGCCTCAAACTCCACTGGGATCGCATGGGCGGCGTCACTGTTGCTCAACGCGTGAATGGCATGGAGGGTCGTAAGCGGCTTCGCCGTCTGGGGCCAGACCGCACTCGGCCGGGCAGCCAGAAAGGCCGCAAGCAGAACCCCTGTCTTAAGGAAAGCCCAAACCAGGCGCCTTTGCCGCCCGGCTTCCCCAGCTTCCTTCATGCCACGTTCCTTCCTGGCAAGCCCCGTTGTGAATCCCCATTCGCAGGCGGGTCTATATCTTCGTTAAAGAGTCAGGAACTCTTTTAATTTGATACGTATTCAATCTTAGCGTGAATAGGAAAACGTCGAATAACTCTTTCCGGCCATGACGTTTAGGTCAATCTCAGGTAACCACCGGACAACCCATCACTACTAACCAGTCACTCCATCCGCCTACAATGGGCAGCGGCCCAAAACCGGGCCCGGAGATCCAGTGCATGACGACCCCAGTTGACTCCACCTTGGCAACCACTTTATCCACAACCAGCGGCAATCAGGCTTTGCCTACCCGACGCATCCAGGTCATCGGGGTTCCGCTCGATATGGGCGCCAGCCGCAGAGGCGTCGACATGGGTCCTTCCGCCGTGCGCGTCGCTGGCCTTGAAGCCCGGCTCGAGGCGTTGGGCCACCAAGTCACCGACGGCGGAAACATCCTCGTCGAGGTTGCCGAAACCCTCGCCTTCGGAAATCCCAATGCCCGTTACGTCAAGCAGATAGGCGAAACTTGCTCCCGCACCGCAGAAGCCGTCCTCAAAGCGCTCGAGCAGGGCCAGACTCCCCTCGTCCTGGGGGGCGATCACTCCCTGGCCGCGGGTTCCATTTCAGGAGTTTCCGAGTTCTACCGTCGCCAGGGCCAGAAGATCGGTGTCATCTGGATCGACGCCCATTCCGACATCAATACCCCCGACACTTCGCCTTCCGGCAACGTCCACGGCATGCCGCTCGCCAGTCTCCTCGGCCTGGGCCCCGAGCCGCTCAGCGGAATCTTTGGTTACTCACCCAAGTTTTCTCCAGAAAACACCGTGCTCGTCGGAGTCCGCGATATCGATGCCGCCGAACGCGCCAATATCCGTCGCGCCGGCATCACCGAGGTCTTCACCATGCGCGATATCGACGAGCGCGGCATGCGCTCGGTCATGGAAGAGGCGCTGCGTGCCGCTGGTCGCGGCACCGCTGGTTACCACGTCTCTCTCGATATGGATTGGATCGATCCCGAAGACGCTCCCGGCGTCGGCACACCCGTGCGCGGGGGTGCCACCTACCGCGAAGCCCACCTTGCCATGGAAATCCTCGCCGACCACGGCCGTCTCGTCAGCTTCGAGATTGTCGAAGTGAATCCCGTGATCGACGAACACAATCGTACCGCAGACCTCGCCGTCGAACTCGCCTGCTCGGCATTTGGGAAAAAGATTCTCTAGCTCGCACTAAACTGAATACAACAGCAAATCGATCAGGCACGGTGAAGCGCAGCAGCATGGCCAAAAAACTTCGTGTAGGCATTCTCTTCGGTGGTCGCAGTGGGGAGCATGAGGTCTCGCTGCTCTCCGCCGCCTCCATTCTCAAAGCAATCGACCGCACCAAATTCGACGTCGTTCCCATAGGCATCACCAAAGAAGGCCGCTGGCTCGCGTCTGCTGATGCACATAGCCTTCTGGAAGGGGAATCGACCTCCAACACGCGCAGGTTCCGCGCCGGAGATCCCCAATCCACCCCGGGCGCTAAATTGCTTCACGAAGGCATCCCCACTTTGCTTGCGCCTCAGCCGGGCCAGCCCGCAAGTTCTGCTCTTGACGTTGTCTTTCCTGTCCTCCACGGAACCTTTGGAGAAGACGGCACCATGCAGGGCCTCTTTGAATTGGCTGGCATCGCCTATGTCGGTTCCGGCGTTCTCGGCTCCGCCGCCGGCATGGACAAGGACGTCATGAAGCGCCTCTTCGCGCAGGCAAAGCTTCCCATCGCAAAACACATCACCTTGTTTCGTGCCGATTGGGAAAAATCCCCGCGTCAAGCCATCGCCCAGGTTGAAGCTGCGCTCCGTTATCCCGTCTTTGTAAAACCCGCAAATCTGGGTTCGTCCGTCGGCATCAGCAAAGCCCACAGCCGCAAGGAACTGGGTCCAGCTCTTGATCTCGCCGCAAAGTACGATCGCAAACTCGTCGTAGAGCAGGGTGTTGGCGGTAAGGACTCCAAAGCGCGTGAGCTCGAAGTTGCCGTCCTCGGCAACGACGCGCCGCAGGCCAGCGTCGTCGGAGAAATCGTTCCTGGCAAAGAGTTTTACGACTACGAAGCCAAGTACCTCTCCGAAGGTTCGGTCCCCATCATCCCTGCTAAGCTAACCCGCGCCGAGACCAAACAGATCCGCGACATGGCAGTCGCTGCTTTTCGCGCCTGTGACCTCTCTGGTCTTGCCCGTGTCGATTTCCTGATGGAGCCCGCCGGCAAGCGTCGCATCTTTCTCAATGAGGTCAACACGCTGCCCGGCTTCACGCAAATCAGCATGTACCCCAAGCTTTGGGAAGCTACCGGCATCGAGTACCGGGATCTCATCACGCGGCTGATTGAACTGGCCCTCGAGCGTCATCAGGACAAGACACGCACGGCGTATAGTCGCCAGGAATAACGGCTACTCCCAATCAGGAACTCCTTGCGCATCGCCGGTGTCTAATTGGAGAGCGATTCTGTTTTGTTTTCCGGACTCTAATCCCGATCCCGCTGACGTATTCTGAATCCCGAGGACCGATTCCGATGACCCTGCTGGATGCGCCTAAATTTGACGAAGCCCGCGACCGGCGCAATCGAACCATTCTTTTCGGTGGCGCTGCTCTCGTGGCCGTGCTCTTCATTGGCGGGTGGTTGGTGTCCGGCATGCCCGTCGATTGGCCTTGGCGCTGGTGGACCCATTTCCGCGGTCGCATGACTGCGAATCACTTCCTCGATGCCGTTGAACAAAACGACCTGCAAAAGGCCTATGGAGTCTGGATCCACGATCCGGGCTGGCAGCAGCATCCGTCCTCGAATGCCATCTATCCCTTCGCCCGTTTCCAGCAGGACTGGGCTCCCACCAGTTCAGCCAACGAATATGGCGCGATCAAGTCCCATAAAGTCCTCGCTGAACGGATGTCGGGAAATGTGCTCGTCATCGGCATCCGCATCAATGGCTTGCAGAGCCATAATCTTTTTCTGGATTACGATCCTTCCGCGCATACGCTCGGTTTTTCGCCCGTCGAGCTTTACCTCGGTCCTTAACTGCCAAAGACTGGCTTCAACCGGCGGTTAGGTCGGCGAGGGTCTTCTCCAGGCTTGCCGTATCTTCAACGTTCATCGCTTTCTGGTTCGCGTCGATCTGCCGCAGCAGCCCGCAAAGCACTTTGCCCGGACCAACTTCGACAAAAGTGGTCGCTCCAGCACCGATCAACGCTTGCATACAGTCCACCCAGCGCACGGTACCCGTCACCTGCCGGGTTAGTGCATCTTGGGCCGCCGCCGCGGTCGTCACCACCCCCCCCGTCACATTGGCCGCCACTGGGATGCGCGGCTCGCTCAGAGCCAGTTCGCCCAGCACGCGCGCGACTTCTTCCTGTGCCGGCTCCATCAGCGAGCAATGGAATGGCGCGCTGACGGGAAGCATCACCGCACGCCGCGCGCCCTTTGCTTTGCAAAGCTCTGCGGCTTTCTCCACCGCCGCGGTCGCGCCGGAGATCACTGTTTGCGTCGGCGAGTTCATATTCGCTGCAGCTACTGTCAGTCCCGTCGCTGCGGCAGCCTCTGCGCACGCCTCCGCCACCTTAACTGAGTCAAGTTGCAGTACCGCGGCCATCGCGCCCTGTCCCGCTGGGACTGCCTGCTGCATCGCACGACCGCGCGCCTTCACCGCGCGCACCGCATCGGAGAAATTGAGCGTTCCCGCAGCGACATGCGCAGACCACTCTCCCAGGGAATGTCCTGCTGCCAACGCTGGGCATATCCCGTGGCCTTCCAGCACCCGCAGCACAGCAACACTCACTGCCAGAATCGCTGGTTGCGTGTTTTCCGTTAACTTGAGCTCTTCGTCCGGCCCTTCAAAACAAAGACGCGACAGCGGAAATCCGCACGCTGCATCGGCTTCGCTGAACGTGCTTGCGGCAATAGGGAAGCGTTCCGCCAGTTCGCGGCCCATCCCTACCGTTTGAGAGCCTTGTCCGGGAAAGAGGAAAGCAATCTTGGTCGTCATTCCAGAGAGGATTGTACGACACGCTGCGATCGAATCCGCAGTGCATTCCAGAGTCTGATCTTCGCTATTTTTTAAGGATCAGCGAGCGGCTTTGACTGTCCACAGGCGAAGGTCGGCAATGCGCGCGCCCGCAAGCGCTGCCTCACGCTCCGATTTGGCCGACGAGTGCGGCGGTTCGACCCATCGCCACACCAGATTGGCTTCCCCATGTCTCTGTGTCGCGGCCGAAAATAAGCGGCGTTCCGCGCTGTTACGCGGCATGCGCCCCACCACGACACTCGGCTTAGGCGACAGCAAGTCCGCCTCCGCTTTCTGAGCTGGCATTCGCAAACGGCACAGTGCGGCTCGCGCTCAGGCACCGTTCGGCTTCTTCCGGAGGAAGTGGTTTTGCAAAGAGGTATCCCTGGAAGCCGTGGCAGCCGGCCTTCGACAAAATGCTTTGCTGTTCCACCGTCTCCACGCCCTCAGCCACAACATGCAGCCCAAGATGTTTCGCCATCGAAATCACAGCTTCGACGATCGGCCTCGTGCCTTCCGGATCCTCAAGGCGCTCCACAAATGATCGATCGATCTTGAGTACGTCCACAGGAATCCTGTGAATGTAGCTCAGCGACGAATATCCGGTCCCGAAATCGTCCATTGCGATGTGAACGCCGCACTGGCGGAGCAGGTTCATCTGCCGCACCACGCCTTCGTAATCGTCCATCACGACCGATTCCGTGAGTTCCAGCACCAGATGCTCCGGCGATAGTTTGAAATCCGAAAAGACGCCGGCAACCGTGTCCGCAAAGTCGTCGCGCGCAAACTGCAGCGCCGAAATATTCACTGCCATCCGAACCTTGGGCAACCCCGCGTCGTGCCAGACACGAAGCTGCCTGCAAGCTTCGCGCAACACCCAGTTCCCGATCGGTACAATCAGGCGTGTCTCTTCGGCAATCGGAATAAAGCGCGCCGGCGAAATATTTCCCATGCGCGGATGATGGAAGCGCAATAGCGCTTCAAATCCGGTCAATTCGCCATCGATCGCATACAGCGGCTGGTAGGCAAGCCGCAGATAGTTCCGCTCCAGCGCTACGCTCAGAGCATCTTCAATCTCAATGGCCTCCCGTGCTTCCTGGTTCATTGCCTGCGAAAAAACGCAATAAAGCTCGCCCGCGCTCTTGGCGCGATGCATGGCAAATTCCGCATTCCGCTCCAACATGTCTACGGTCACGCCATTCTGAGGAAAGACGCAGATTCCGATGCTGGCCGACGCCACAATCTTCGAAGATCCCGCGTAAATGGGGCGCGCGATTGCCGCTCCAAGTCGACGCGCAATCTCCACCACGTCCAATGAGTCCGCTGTCCCGGGGATCAGCACAAGGAACTCGTCCTCGCCCATCCGCGCTACGGCCCCCGTACTCAACGGGTTTCTCCGCAACCGCTCTGCAACCGTTTTCAGGACGTGATCACCCGTTTCGTGACCGAATTGATCGTTGATCCTTTTGAATCGATTGATGTCAATCCACAACACTGCAAGCGATTCATCGCGCCGGCTGGCTTGTTTGATCGCGGCGCCGATCGCCTCTTCACCGGCCCGACGATTGGGCAGCCCCGTCATCGCGTCCTGGAAGGAGTGGTGCGCCAACTCGTTATGAATGCGCCTGTGTTCCAGCGTCAGTGCTGCCAGCTTTGCGGCACTCTCCACCAGTTCCAGCTCGCGGGATGAAGGCTTGGACCGGGCGCGCGCGTACACCGTCAACACGCCGGCCAGCCGGCTGGTTCCATTCCCGCAAAAAGGTACGGACCATGCGGAGAAGATTCCGTTTGCAACCAGGAGATTGGCCCAGGGTACCCCGGCCTCGCTCAAATGCTCCACCAGATGTGTCTCGCCCGATGCGCTTGCTTGGCACTCTGGCGTATCAAAAAAATCATGCCCCACACCCTTTAGGTAGCCTTTGAGACTGTCATTCACATCGGAACTGGCCACCAGGTAGAGCATCTTGCTGGGTTCTTCCACGAGATGCAGCGCGCACTCCCAACCCTGATTGCGCGAGGCCACTGTTTCGGTCAGGAAGCGCAGAATTTCCTCGGTCTGCAATTCGCCCGGGTCGGCCAGCATTTCAAGAATTCTCTTCTGGCCTCTGTTCAAATGATCGGAAAGTCGCCGGTCTTCAACTTCTTGCCGTAGCTCTCGGGTGCGTTGATCTACGCGTAGTTCGAGCGTCCGTTCCATCTCCAGCGTTCCCCGCGCCTCGCGCAATGCCTTGCGGCGCAAACGAAGGCCAAGCACGCAAAGTGCCACACAAAGCGCAACGGAGAAGCCCTGCGTTGCCGCGAGCCAACGTCCTGAAGCCGACTCCCGTTCAGCAATAGCTGGAGAATTCGCTGACTTGCCCGCGGCCGGTGCCGCATTCCTTGGTGATGCTGCAGATGTCGCAGTTGCAGAGTTGTGCGCGAGATTCCAGGATGCCCCGAGGCTGATACCCAGCAGGGCAACCAGAGAGAGCAGGAACGCGGCGAATAATTGAGAAACTGCCTTCAAGGCAAGCCTCGTGAACCAAGGATGAAAAGCTGCTCCCAATTGTGGCGAGCATCAAAAATTGCAGATGCGGTACCAAAAACCACGACCTGTACGGCTCGAGGTTCATTGTCAGTGTGGGAGTTAGACCAAAGGCGAACAATGCGTCTTTCGTGGCGGGAAGTAACGCTTTGTTGTTACCGAAGACGTAGAATCAACGGAATCAGGGCCTTCTTCAGGGCCAAACGTGACCTTTGTAATGAGCTAAATTGCACAAGGATCCGTCGAGATGTGCCGTCAGGAAGCCATCGATGCATGCCCGCAATTGGCTATGGGAATCGAAGCACCCCTGGCAAATAGCGGCGCCTGCGCAATTCAAATTAGCTCAGTTCCAGCGCGATTTGTCGTCCCGGTCTTCGTCGATCTGCCGCCCCTGGCCATCGAACCTGACCGTGCGGCCCTGTGAACGCATGTAAACTTCGAACTTGCGCGCCGCGCGTCGGCGCTTCCAGCGGTAATACCGGTTGCGCATTCCATACCAGCGCTCACTCAGCAAAAATGACATTCCCCGCCGCGGCATCCACCGGATGTAGATCCAGCCCGCCAACGCACCACCCAGTTGCGCAAAGGCGTAAAGCCGCAATGACCCGAACAACATGGCAATTGCCACCAGTCCGTACACAATCGCGAGATACTTCGCCTTGATGCTGATGGGGAGCGGAAACAGCATGAACTCGGTCTCGCCGTAGAGAATGCCGATGGCCACCAGCATCCCGAAGATGCCGCCAAAGGATCCGGCCAAAGGAATCTCGGGAAGCGCGTAGTTTAGCAGTCCGCTCGCGACATAAATCAAAACCGCCGCGGCCGCAGTGCCCAGCACCGCAACACCATACAAACTCAACACCCAGCTGCTGCCGTGAAAATTCTCAAGAAATCCTGCCAGAAACCACAACGACATGAGCGCAAACAGGGTATTCACGAGCCCCATTTGTACAAAGCTGTATGTCAATGGTTGCCAAATCCACCCGTGGACAAAAGCCTGCGGCAGGAGAACAGCATGCAGGAAAATCCACGTGCCCAGCGTAGCGCTCGCCACAGTCACCAGCAAAAAGGCGAAATAGGCAATTAAATTGACAAGCACCAGCAAACGAGTCGCGCCGTGAAAACTCGGGAAAGACAATGGAGTGCCGCCAATTTTGCGCATCGCAGTTCTCAGGGTAAATTGTGCCGGGCGCACATGTCATTTAACGACTGCCACGTCGATCCGGACCAACTTCCGCTTCTAAGGCACAACGGCCATGCCGCGATGTCCCGCCGCATCCACCGTGCGCACGCCAAACACCACGTTGTCTTTTGAGATCGGAACCGTAATTGTGACAGGCCCGCCTCCTGCCGGTGAGGCTACCGCCTTCGCAAACTGCCAATCCGGCGCCGTTGTCTCCCGCCACACCAATTCATATCGTGCGGGTGATCCGCCAGTCGGCGCCTCCCAGCTCAGCGTGGTGCCGTTTTCGAGCTTGTGTGCATCAATTGCCACCTTTTGCGGCAATCCCGGAGAATCAGCCAGCATGGCCAGCGTTGCTGCGTTCAAGCGAGCCACACGCGCAATGTAACTGAAATCGACGAACCGGATCAGGTCGCCTTTGATCGGCTCATTCGATCCAGCCGCCGGCATTACGACATTCTGATGCTGGTGGTTGTAGTCTTCCCGCCATTCGGTAAAGCGCACCGCGGCGAATCCCTGCTGGTTGAAGGAGCTGTGATCGCCGCCGCGGAGATAGCGATCCGGCCGATCCACTAGGAACGCGCTGAATGCCGCCGCCCCTGTGTGCGGTAGGTAAGTACCTCCGGCTTCCGCGACAGCCCGTGCCAATTCGCGGCTCGGCGAATCGCTCTCTTTCCCCAGCGCGCGAATCTTGCGCTCTTCCTCCGCTGTCGCCGTTACCGGCACGCCCTCGGAAAACACCCGCACACGGTCCTTCAATTGCCCCTCATCGCCAGGCGTCGTGTTGCCGCCCACAATATCGTTGTTCAGCACCGCCTCGAGCTGCCAACCCTCATCATGGGCCACCTTGGCTAAATGTCCCGATCCAACCAGCCCTTCCTCTTCTCCTGCTACCGCCACAAACACGATCGTGGATGGAAACTTGAGCCTGCTCAAAGCTCTCGCGCACTCAATCGATACGGCGACACCCGAGGCATCGTCATTCGCGCCGGGAGCAGCCCCCGACGTGTCTGCCCAATTTGCAAACACGTTCGAATTGATGGAGTCGTAGTGCCCCGTGACGAGGACCATCCGCTTCGCTTGCACAGGATCCGTCCCGTGCAAAATCGCATACACATTCGTGATCCTGGTGGGCTTCGTGATGCGCTTGGCCCACGGTCCACCCTCGGCCGGGTCGGCGATAAATGTATCCCGCTTCACTTCAAGGCAACCACCGCACTGCTTTGAGATCGCCTCAAACTGTCCCGCAATCCAGTCCGTTGCTGCCGTGATCCCTTGTCCTGATGGAAGATCCGTCTGCATGCTGGTCATCGTATTGCGGGTGCCGAAACCAACCAGCGTTTTTATCGTCTCTTCAATGTGAGCCGGTCCGATGGTTGTCAGCGCGCGGGCAATGGCCGGGTCCGGTTTTCCCGGCGCTGTGGGGGCTCCCTCATGGCGATAGTCCGGTTGTGCCCCACCCAGCGTGGCTCCCAGGCCCGCGAGGAGCAGCGTTGTGATTGCCAGTTTCATCGTAAAATCTCCGCAGTCCACTTTGGGAATGTATCGAGCGCGCGCGCCCTCTTGACCTGGGGCCGGGTACTCTCTAAAACTAGCGGAGTCGTACCGCAAGGTACCGCCATCCTATAACACGCAATGCCTTGAGAGAGGAGGCTGCCATGCCAAGCTGCCCTGAATGCGAAAATGATCTAGATGTGGAAATAGACGAGCTCGAAGAGGGCGACGTGGTCTCCTGCGACGAATGCGGCTCGGAGTACGAGGTCGTGGGGGTTGAACCCCTCGAGCTGTCCAAGGTTGAAGAAGACTACGAAGACGAAGAAGACGAATTCTTCAAAGAGGAAGAGGAGGAAGAGTGAAACTCAAGCGAGTATGGCTCGCCGCGTGTGCGATATTTTTCACGCTCGGCGTCGTCTCCGCAGCACGATACGCCGACCCCATGGTGGCCTTTGCGCAAAACATAGGCCAGCGCAGTGTCTCGGGCGCCGTGGTCGACGGTGAATCCAACCCGCTTCCAAGTGCCACCATCTTCCTCAAGAATCAGAAGACCAAGGCCATCCGCAGCTACACCTCGGGCAAAGACGGACGCTTTCGCTTCGCACAGGTCAACATGGCTGAGGATTTTGACCTGTGGGCGGAGAAAGACGGCCATAAATCTGCCATCAAGACCGTGAGTTCCTGGGATGCTCGCAAAGAGTACGAGACCGAACTCAGGATGAAGTGAAAGGGAAGTGCGGCCTCGCGCCGATCCCGCCTCTAAGCGTCCAGCTTTTTCATTACCAATTCATTCAAAAGCGCCGGGTTCGCCTGCCCCTTCGACGCCCGCATCACTTGGCCAACAAAAAATCCCGCCACCGTTTTCTTCCCGGCTTTGTACTGTTCCACTTGCTTGGGGTTCGCAGCAATCACTTCGTCAATCATCTTTTCAATCGCATCCGTGTCAGTAATCTGCTGCGGCTTCTCGCGTTCATAAACAGCAGGGAAGTCCTCGCCCTTTTCAAACGAGATGTCGAGTAGCTGCTTCAACTGCTTTGAGCTGATCTTGTCTTCTTCAAGCAAATTGGCCGCTAACACCACCCCCGCCATTGATACCGGGGACTGCTCCTGTTCCAGGCCAAGCGCCTTCAGCCTTCCCCCCAGTTCGCTCAACAGCAAATTCGCCACGCGCCGCGGGTTCTTCGCCGCCTTCGCCGCCTCCTCAAACCGGTCTGCAAATTCGCGCGATCCTGTCAGCGCATGCGCATCTTTCTCGCTCAGGTCATATTCCGCAATCATCCGCTTGCGCCGCGCTTCGGGCAGTTCGGGCATCGTTCTCTTCGTTTCCGACAAGAGCTCCGGGGAGACAACTAGCGGCGGCAGGTCCGGCTCAGGGAAATACCGATAGTCGTGCGCCTGCTCTTTCGAGCGCATCGAATACGTCCGCCCTTCGTGCGCATTCCACAGTCGGGTCTCCTGTAATACGCGCCCCCCCGCTTCAATCAATTCAATCTGCCGTTCGATCTCGTATTCCAGCGCGGCGCGAATGAACCGGAAGCTGTTCACGTTCTTCACTTCGGCCTTGGTTCCGAACTTCGGCGCGCCCTTCAGTCGCACGCTGACATTTGCATCACACCGAAGCGATCCCTCTTCCATGTTGCAATCGGAGACGCCCGTATACAGCAGAATCTCCTTCAATCGCGTCAGGTATTCAAAGGCTTCGTCCGGCGTGCGGATATCCGGCTCGCTCACAATTTCCACCAGTGGTGTGCCGCATCGGTTCAGGTCAAGCGAAGTGTATTTCGCCGAGTCCGGCAGACCATCGTGGATGCTCTTGCCCGCGTCTTCCTCCATGTGCAGACGCGTGATGCCAATCCGCTTTGTCGTTCCATCGGCTGCCGGGACATCGATCCATCCATGCTCCGCCAGCGGCTTGTCGAACTGCGAAATCTGGTACCCCTTCGGCAGGTCGGGATAGAAATAGTTCTTCCGCGCAAAAATCGACCGCTCGTTGACCGTCGCATTGAGTGCCAGCGATGCGCGCGTCGCAAACTCAACAGCTTTGGCATTCAATACCGGCAACGCTCCGGGCAGGCCCAGGCACACCGGGCAAATGTTCGTGTTCGGTTCCGATCCAAAGTGATTCGCACAGCCGCAGAACGCTTTCGTCGCGGTCAGTAATTGTACGTGCACTTCAAGCCCGATCACGGGCTCATACTTAGCCAGAACGTCCGGTGAAATTGCGGTTGCAGGCATGGTCACTCTCGATTTTAGCGCGAAGAAAAGGGCGACAACGCATCGCGCCGTCGCCCGCATTCTGCCCGTTTCATTGAATTCAGTCCTACTCCGCCGGATCCTCCGCGGTGAACGCCGAGCAGCACGGCTTCTCCGTTGCATGCAAATTCATCAACTCTGCGCGCGTCCCATCCGGGTCATACAGGTTGAGCTGAATCTTGCCGTCGCGGCCCATTTTTGGGCCCGGATCGTGCCGTCCCTCGAGCCGGTTCGCCGCCTGCAACGTTTTGAATGCCTCATCGACCGACGTTTCGCCCAGCGCAAAGTGATTGAGCACGCCCAGCGTCTGCTGCGACATCGAATCTGGAATCCCCGTTCCCGGTCCGCCTGCCACCATGTACTCCAGCCAGTCGTGTCCATCCGGAACCTGCTGGCTCACCCAATCCACTTTGCTGTCCTGCATACCCCCATACCAGTAAGGCCTGAACCCCAGAAGTCCCTGGTAAAACCGATCCTCCGTTGCGCGATCGTGGATCAAGATACCCACGTGGATGATGTGGTGGCTGATCGCGTGCGGAGCGTCTACCGTCTTCGACGGCTGCCCCGGCTCCTCAAACTGAACCTTGTTCCCTTCGGGATCGAATACATCGAACCAGCGGCTTCCATCTTTTCCCGCGGTCACAGATGCGGGCACATGCCAGCCTTTCGCTCCAAGGTACTTCCGCAGACCTTCCGCATCGTTCGTGTTAAACGCAATATGGTCCATGCGCTGCTTCCCCGCACCGGCAGGCAAAGGAAGCACCTCGATGAACTGAGTCCCGCTGAAGACATACCGGACGCCGGCGGCGCTTTCGGGATCAGCTTCCTTCACTGCCCCCAAGACCACGCGATAGTAGTGGTCCGTCGCTGCCCCGTTCGCCGTGTAGACCGCAAGGTGCGACACTCCTGTAATCTTTGGCCGTTCCTGTGAAATTGCCGCAAGACTCACCCCAACCAAAACGACAGCGATCAAAATCCTCGAACGCATGAAATACCTCGATTTCTGTGCCGCACCAAGATAAAACGATTTGTCGCCACGCGCAAACCATGTCCAGTCTTCCCTCAATCTGCGCCCGTTTCCGTATCAGCGCTTTACAATTGCGCACATGCTCTTTCCCGCATTTCTCCGAGGCACAACTCTTGTTTTCTTCGCCGCCGTCACGATTGCGCCCATGTGCGCCGCCGAGGATCCTCTGCCAACCGCCTCGCCAGCAGAACGCGCCGAGGCCCGCGCCATCTTCAAGGAACTCATCGAGATCAACACCACTGACACGCCCCGCGGCAACGTGACCACGGCCACGGTCGCCATGCAAAAGCACTTCCTCGAGGCGGGATTCGCTCCGGAAGACATGCAGTTGCTCGGCCCTGATCCGCGCAAGCAGAACCTCATCGTCCGCATGCGCGCCTCCGGCACGCCCACGCAAAAGCCGGTGCTATTCCTCTGTCACGTCGATGTGGTCGAAGCACTGCGCTCCGACTGGACTACCGGCCCTTTCGAGTTCGTCGAGAAAGGCGGCTTCTACTATGGCCGCGGCACGCAGGATATGAAGGAATCCGACGCCGCCATGGTCGCTACGTTCCTTCGCCTGCATCGTGCCGGCTATAAGCCGAAACGGGATCTCATCCTTGCCCTGACTGCGGATGAAGAAGGCGGCAAGTTCAATGGACCCGAGTGGCTTCTGAGCAAACATCGCGACCTGGTCGACGCGGCTTTTGTCATCAATCTCGACGCGGGCGGCATCGACCTCGATCACGGACGGCCCGTGGTCGCAGATGTCGAAGCCACGGAAAAGGTCTACTCCGATTTTCAGGTCATCGCCACCAACCGGGGCGGCCATAGCTCGGTTCCCCGGCCAGACAACGCCATCTACGAACTCACCACCGCGTTAAACAAACTCGCCGCCTACTCGTTTCCTTTCGAACTGAACGCTGTCACGCGCACCTTTTTTGAGAACCTCTCCAGGCGCGAGAGCGGCCAGATTGCGTCGGACATGCGCGCCATCCTGGCCACACCGCCCGATCTTGCCGCCGCCGCGCGCCTCAGCAGCGACCCCAGCTACAACTCGAACTTCCGCACCACCTGCGTGGCAACGCTCCTCAGTGCCGGCCACGCTCCCAACGCGCTTCCCCAAAAGGCCGAGGCCAACGTCAACTGCCGCATCTTCCCTGGTCACTCGCCAGAAGAGATTCGCCAGCAGCTTGTCGGGCTATTTGCTGACCCCAGGCTGACCGTCAATTACGTCTCCGACGCGGGCGTCGTCTCCCCCATCGCCCCAGAACGCAAAGCCATTGCGCCGCCTCCCCCCATTAAGGAAGTTTTCGAACCCCTCACGCGGATCACGCAGCAAATCTGGCCCGATACCCCCGTTTCGCCCGTCATGGAAAACGGTGCCAGCGACTCCATCTACTTCGCCTGGGCCGGCATTCCCTGTTACGGCTACTCCGCCATCGCTCTTGAGCAGGATGATGATCGCGCCCACGGCCAGGACGAACGCCTGCCCGTCGACTCTTACTGGAAGTCCCTCGATTTCTTCTACGCCTTCACCAGGGCGCTGGGTGACGAATGAAACACACCGCCCCATGCGCTCCGGAGCATCCAGCCCGATGAACACAGTTGACCGCTTAGCCGTCGTAACCGGAGGTGCGCAGGGCATCGGCCGCCGCACCTCCGAGTTGCTCGCCGAGCGCGGCTACGCCATCGCCATCATCGATCTCCATGAACCTCACGAAACTGTGCAGGCCATCGAGTCCAGTGGTGGCAGCGCCTTCAGCTTCATCGGAGATATCACCGATGAAACCGTCATCGCCGGATTTGCTCAGCAGGTCCAGTCCCGCCATGGCCGCGTCGATGTGCTCGTCAACAACGCCGGAATCAGCCATATCTCTCCCGCCGAACAAACCACTCTGCGCGACTACCGCCGCGTCCTCGATGTGAATCTCGTCGCGCCCTTCCTCCTGTGCCAGGTCTTCGGCAAGCTCATGCTCGCTGCCGGCTCCGGATCCATCGTCAACGTCGCATCGGTGGCGGGTCTTCTGGGTATCGCCGATCGCGCCGCCTATAACGCCTCCAAGCACGGCCTCATCGGCCTCACGCGCACCCTGGCCGCAGAGTGGGGCGGCCGCGGCGTTCGCGTCAACGCCGTCTGTCCCGGCTGGGTTAAAACCGAGATGGACGCCGTCGATCAGGCAGCAGGCACCTACACCGACGCCGACATCACCAGCCGCATTCCCATGGCCCGCTTTGCTTCACCCGACGACGTAGCCCATGCCATCGCCTTCCTTGCCGATCCGGCGGAAAGCAGCTTCGTCAATGGCCACACCCTCTCCGTCGACGGCGGCTGGGCCAGCGACGGCTCGTGGGAGTCGCTCCGCCTCCAAAAGCGCTGACCCGTTCAACTTCCCGTAACCCCTTTCTCGCTCCCAACTGCACGCGGTAAACTGGAGATCGAATGATCCTCCCGTTCGTCCGCGAGATCTTCGCGGAGCTGGAGCACTCCTCCGCATTTGAACGCGTACAGAGGCACCTCAGCCTTGGTACGGGGCGTCGTCGTGTCTCTGGACTCACCTCGACCGCTCGTCTCCTCTATCTCCCGCTTTTTGCCCGTGCCGCTCGCCAGCCCATCATTGTCGTTGTCGCCGACAACAAAGCCGCCGAGTCCCTCGAACTCGCCCTCCGTGCAGGCTCCGATCTCACCGGTGCCATCGATCCTGCGCGCATCGTCCGCCTTCCCGCCCACGATGTCCTCCCGTTTGAAAACCTTTCCCCCCACCCTGACGTTCAGGAGCAACGCGCTTCCGCGCTCTACAAGCTCGCCACCGGCGGAGTCTCCATCCTCATCGCACCCGTCGAGGCAGCAGCCCTCAAGCTCTTCGACCGCGATTACTACGCTAGCCTTGCCGTTACTCTGCGCCGCGGCGAAGAGATTGACGTCGAAGTCCTCACCGCGCATCTGGCCGGCGTCGGCTATACCCAAATGGACCTCGTCGAAATGCCCGGCCAGTTCACGCGCCGCGGCGGCATCCTCGACGTCTACTCGCCCGAGTCCGATCGGCCCATTCGCATTGAGTTCTTCGGCGACGAGATCGAAACCATCCGCAAGTTCGATCCTGAAACCCAGCGCTCCCAGGCCGGCCTCGACGAAGCCCAGCTCCTCCCTCTCACTGAAACACCCGTGACCGAGCGTCTCCTCGCTGCCGTCAACGCACGTCTCAGCCGTCAGCGGGTCGAGATTGAAGGCGACAGCGAAGCCGAAGAACTGGCCGCCGAAGCTGCCACAGCCGGCGGCGTCAGCGTCTTCCCCGGCTGGGAATTCTTCAGTTGCGTTGCCGGCGCCAATCACAACCTGCTGCAGCTTCTTCCCAGGTGTTTCCTCTTCGTTGAAGAGCCGGCCATGGTCAAGAACCAGATCGACCGCTGGTGGAACAAGGTCGAGCAGCGCCACGAACGCAGCGGCATCGGCTCCCTCATCCGCCCAGAAGACATTTACCTTCGCCCGGAGATTCTGCTGGCCACGCTTTCCTCCCATCCCGGCCTCGATCTCGACCAACTGGGCGCCGTCGACGTTCTCGACGAAGACAACACCTTGGGCGAAATCGCGTTCAGTTCGCGTCCCACCCTCCGCTTCCACGGGTCCATCCCTGCCCTCACAGAACAGCTGCGCAACCTCATCGCCTCTGAGCAGCGCATCGTTCTTGCAGCCCCCACCCAGGGCGATGTCGAACGCCTTGCCACGGTGCTTCGCGAATACCAGATTCCTTACCGCCTCGGCAGCCGTGTCACGCACAGCGGCGAAACCATGTTCGACGAGGCCAGCTATCTCGCCGGCGAATCCTTCGTACCCGTCATCGTCCGCACCCAAATCTCTTCCGGCGTCAGTTTCCCCAACGGCAACCTCATCGTCTTCGGCGCCAACGACCTGTCTGACGAAGCGGACATCACTGCGCGTCCTGAGCCCAAACGATCCAAGACCGCCGCTTTCGTCTCCGACTTCCGTGACCTCACCATCGGCGACTACGTCGTCCACGTCGAACACGGAATCGCGCAGTACCAGGGTCTGAAAGAAATCGTTCAGGACGGTCTCGCCGTCGAATTCATGATTCTCGAATTCGCAGACCAGGCCCGTCTCTACGTCCCGCTCACGCGCCTCGACCTCATTCAAAAATATCGCTCGACCGACTCCGGCCCTGCGCCCGTCCTCAACAAACTAGGCTCCCAGCAATGGACCAAGACCAAGGCGCGCGTCCGCAAGGCCATGCAGGACATGGCTGCCGAACTTCTCAAGCTTTACGCCGAGCGTCACACCGTTCAGGGCAACGCCTTCTCCACCGACAATGAATTTCAACGTGAGTTCGAAGAGTCCTTCGACTACAACGAAACCGACGACCAGCTCACGGCCATTGAAGCTATCAAGCTTGATATGCAGGCCACCACGCCCATGGACCGCCTGCTCTGCGGCGACGTCGGCTACGGCAAAACTGAAGTTGCCATGCGCGCCGCTTTCAAGGCCGTCCAGGACGGTAAACAAGTTGCCGTGCTCACTCCAACCACCGTTCTCTGCTTCCAGCATTTTGAAACCTTCAAGCGCCGCTTCGCACAGTTCCCCATCAACATCGAGATGCTCTCGCGTTTCCGCACTACGAAAGAACAGAAGGCGATCGTCGAGAAAGTCGAAGCCGGCAAAATCGACATCGTCATCGGCACCCATCGTGTGCTTTCAAAAGACATCAAGTTCCAGGATCTTGGCCTGCTCATCGTCGACGAAGAGCAGCGCTTCGGTGTCCGCCACAAAGAGCGCCTCAAACAGATGCGCAAGCAGATCGACGTCCTCGCCATGTCCGCCACGCCTATCCCGCGCACCCTGCACATGTCTCTCGTGGGCCTGCGCGACATGAGCATCATCGAAACGCCACCCAAAGACCGCATGGCGATCCAGACCGTTGTCGCCAAGTTCGACGAAAAACTCGTCCGTTCCGCCGTTGAAGTCGAGCTCGAGCGCGGCGGCCAGATCTACTTCGTCCACAATCGCGTCGAGTCCATTTACGAGATCGCCGCGCGCATCCAGGAACTTGTGCCCGCCGCGCGCGTTACCGTGGGTCATGGCCAGATGAGCGAGGGCGAACTTGAGAAGGTCATGCTTGCCTTCATGAACCACGAGTTTGATGTCCTGGTCGCCACCACCATCATCGAAAACGGCCTCGACATCCCGCTCGCCAACACCATTCTCATCAATCGCGCCGATCGCCACGGTCTCAGCGAGCTCTACCAGCTTCGCGGCCGCGTGGGCCGCTCCAACCGTCGCGCTTACGCCTATCTGCTCATCCCGGCCGAGCAGGAGCTCAGTGATATCGCCCGTCGCCGACTGGCCGCGCTCAAGGAATTCAGCGATCTGGGCGCCGGTTTCAAAATCGCTGCACTCGATCTCGAATTGCGCGGTGCCGGCAACATGCTCGGCGGAGAGCAAAGCGGCCACATTGAAGCTGTCGGTTTCGAGCTCTATACTTCCATGCTCGAGGCCGCCGTCAAGGAACTGAAGGGCGAAAGCGGTGAGGACCGCCCCGCAACCCAGCTCAACCTCGGCATCGCCCTCCGCATCGACGAGAGCTACGTGGCCGAAGAGAATCAGCGCCTGCGCCTGTACAAGAAAATTGCCGGAGCCCCCAACGAAAAGGCCATCACCGACCTGCGCGCCGAAATGGAAGACCGCTATGGTCCCTTGCCCGATGCCACCGTATATCTGCTCGAGGCTGGTTCCTTGCGCATCGAGTGCGAACGAATGGGCATCGCGCAAATCGATCGACGCCGCTCCGAGTTACAGCTACGCTTTACTGAGAATGCAACGGTCGATCCGCAGAACCTCATGCGCCTCGTGGCAAAGAATGCCAAGCGTGGCGCACAATTCACGCCGCAAGGCGTGCTCAAGTACCCACTCGCATCGGCACGTCCAGACGAAGTCCTGCTTGAAATTCGCGAACTCCTCGGCACCCTGGCCCCTTCGCCGGTGGCCGAGATAGATTCTCAACCCATTTCGCTTTGAGAGGCATTGTGAACAAATTTGCCGCGCTGCTCGCGCTCGGAGCCTGCATGTCCTCCACCCATCCCGCTCACGCTGACAACATCGCCAAGGCCGGCGCACACAAGCTCGACCATGCCTACTGGAAAACCGTCTTTGAGCATGATGCCGACGAGTACTTTGACAAAGTCTTCTTTCCCTATGAGCCTTCGCAGGGAACCGCATCCGGTTACCATCAATACGACTCAAAACTCGAAGACTTCTCTCGCCCCGCACGCACCGCGGAAATCGCCGACTTGCATAAGTACGAGACTCGTTTCGCTGCTTTGCTCAACAAGGCCGACTTCGATCCGTCCACGCATGCCGATTGCGAGTTGGTCCTCAACTCCATTCGCTCGACGCTCCTTTCCCTCGAAACCCTTCGCCCCTGGGAATCAAACCCTGATTTTTACTCCGGCATTGCCGCCAACGGCGCTTTCACAATCATGGAGCGTAAATTTGCCTCGCCCGACGAACGGCTGCATTCCCTGGTCGCGCGCGAGCGCCAGATGCCCAGCCTCTTCGATCAGGCCCGTCTCAATCTCAAGAATCCACCGCACGTTTTTGCTGATATCGCGATCGAGCAGCTCCCCGGCATCATTCAATTCTTCCAGCACGACGTTCCCCTCGCATTTGCCGGTGCCACCGATCCGGCCCTCCAGGAAGAATTCGCACATACCAACGGCCAGGTCATTTCATCTCTCCAGAGTTATCTCGCATGGCTCAAATCCGATATCTTGCCCCACGCCAACGGCGACTTCCGCATCGGCGCCGAGACCTTCCAGAAAAAACTTGCCTATGACGAGATGGTCGATATTCCACTCGACAAACTTCTCGAAATCGGCTGGGCCGACCTCCATAAAAACCAGCAGCACTTCATCCAGGTGGCCAATGAGCTCGAGCCCGGCAAAGATCCCCGCGCAGTCCTCGAAGAGCTTGGTAAAGACCATCCCGCGCCGGACAAACTGATTCCCACGTTCACTGCCACCTTCGACAGCCTCATTGACTTCATCCGCACCCACCACATCGTCACCATCCCCTCCGATGTGCGCCCCATCGTCGAAGAAACACCGCCGTTCATGCGCGCCACCACCTTCGCTTCCATGGATACGCCCGGACCCTTCGAGAAGCGCGCCACTGAGGCCTACTTCAACGTGACTTTGCCCGACCCCTCCATGACGCCCGCACAGGTCGACAGCTATATGCATGCCTTCAACGTAGGCACCGTCATCTCCACTGCGGTCCACGAGGCCTACCCAGGCCACTACGTGCAGTTCCTTTGGGTTCCACAGGCGCCGAGCCGCGTGCGCAAGTTGCTCGGATCGTCGACCAATGCGGAAGGCTGGGCACACTACTGCGAGCAGATGATGCTCGACGAGGGCTACGGCCAACCCGGCCAGGGAGCGAAAGATCTTCGTGAGTCCCGCATGCTTCGTCTCGGGCAGCTTCAGGATGCGCTGCTGCGCAATGCTCGCTTCATCGTCGGCATCGAAATGCATACCGGCAAAATGACCTTCGACCAGGCCGTCGACTTCTTCCAGAAAGAGGGCTATCAGTCCAAAGAGTCGGCGCTCGTCGAATCCAGGCGCGGTACCGGCGATCCCACTTATCTCTACTACACGCTGGGCAAGCTTCAAATCCTCAAACTCCGCCATGATCTCGAGCAGAAGCAGGGAAGCGCTTTTTCGCTCCAGGAATTTCACGATAGTTTCTTGCGCCAGGGATTTCCTCCCATCAAGATCGTGCGTGAGGCTCTCCTTGGAGACAAATCGCCCACACTCTGAGGAGCCTTCAATCAAGCAACACCCGTCGCTAAAACGACATCAACACTTCGAGTAGTCGAAGGGAATCCATGAGCGCAAAAGTTCGTACCGCAGTCTTTCCTGTCGCTGGCCTCGGCACGCGATTCTTGCCCGCCACCAAGGTCATCCCCAAAGAGATGCTTGCGCTCGTCGACAAGCCCATCGTGCAATACGGTGTCGAAGAAGCCATCGCCTCCGGCATCGAACACATCATCTTCGTCACGGGTCGCGGCAAAGGCGCCTTGGAAGACCACTTCGACCTGAGCTTCGAACTCGACGCAACCCTCGAGCGCCGCGGAAAGAAAGAACTCCTTGACCTCTCGCGCGCCGTTGGCTCCATGGCACGCATCAGCTCGGTCCGGCAAAAGGAACCGCTCGGTCTCGGGCACGCCGTCCTATGCGCAAAGCATCTGGTCGGCAACGAGCCTTTCGCCGTCATCCTTCCAGATGACGTCATCGATGCAGAAGTTCCATGTCTCAAACAGATGACAGAAGTGTTCGACCAGCGGGGAGGCTCTGTGCTCGCAACGCTCGTCGTCGAAGGACCCGCTATCTCTGCCTATGGTGTCCTGGCGGGCGCAGCCGATGCCGGCAATCCGCGAATCTTTAACTGTACGGGCATGGTTGAGAAGCCCAAGCAGGCAGACGCGCCCTCGAAGCAAGCTATCATTGGTCGCTACGTTCTTACCCCGCGCATCTTCGCGTTGCTCGAGCAGACTGCGCCCGGCGCTGGAGGCGAAATCCAGCTCACCGACGGCATCAAGGCTCTCTTGAAAGAGGAGAAGATCTTCGGCTACACGTTCGAAGGAAAACGCTTCGATGCAGGCGATAAGTTCGGCATGTTACAAGCCACAGTCGAGTTCGCCCTCAAGCGCAGCGACTTCGGCTCGCAATTCCGCGAATACCTCAAGAGCCTGCCACTGTAACGATTCCAGCTCAAGCCTTCCACTTGATGTTGCACCCAATCGAAGGCCGCTGATTCTGCGCTGGCGACTTGCCCGCAAGCACAGCATCCATTGCCGCGCGTAGTTCTTCCCCCGTCACAGGAACACCATTCCCCGGCCGGCTGCGATCAAATTCTCCGCGATACACCAGCTTCAACTCGCTATCGAACAAAAAGAAATCCGGCGTACATGCGGCTGCATACGCCTTCGCCACCGCCTGTGTCTCGTCATACAGGTATGGGAAACGGAAACCCAACGCCTGTGCCTGTCGCTTCAGTCCCGACGGGCTGTCATCGGGAAAGTTCTCGGCATCGTTGCTGCTGATCGCAACAATACTGATCGGCTCGCCATCATAGTCCATCCCCACCGCCGCCAATCCCTTTTCAATATGCTTCACATAAGGGCAATGCGTGCAGATGAACATCACCAGCAGTCCCTTTTGCCCGTGGAAATCGTCGCGCCGCACCGTCTTCCCCGTCACCACATCGGGAAGCGCAAAGTCCGGCGCCGCTGTCCCCAGTTCCAACGCCATCGTCGATTCCGTCAATGCCATTGCGAGTCTCCTTTGTCTTTGCCGGCTGCTGGAACCTGGTTGCTAAGATTCTGCTTTTCAGAACAGTCCCGTTTGCCGTCCAGGCATCGCCAATCCAAAATGCTCATAGGCCAACCGCGTTGCCACGCGTCCACGCGGCGTCCGGTCCAGAAACCCAATCTGAATCAAAAACGGCTCATACACTTCTTCCAGCGCGTCTTCCTCTTCAGCGAGAGTCGCCGCAAGCGTTCCCAGTCCCACCGGACCGCCATCGTACTTCTGCATAATCGTCAACAGCAGACGCCGGTCGATCTCATCAAAGCCATGCGCATCCACTTCCAGCATCGTCAGCGCCGAATTCGCCGTCGGCCGGTCAATCGTTCCCGTCCCCCGTACCTGCGCATAATCCCGCACCCGCCGCAACAATCGGTTCGCAATACGCGGTGTGCCCCGCGACCGCAACGCAATTTCCGCCGCGCCATCCGTGTCGATCGGTACGCCCATCACCTCGGCTGAACGTTCCACAATCACGCGCAGTTCCTCTTCGGTGTAGAACTCCAGCCGCAGCAGAATCCCAAATCGCGAGCGCAAAGGCGAACTCAATAACCCTGGTCTCGTGGTCGCACCAACAAACGTGAACGGCCGAATCTCCATCACGTGCGTCCGCGCCGCCGGACCCTGACCGATGATGATGTCGAGCTTGTAGTCTTCAAGGGCGGTGTAGAGCTTTTCCTCCAGCACCGGTTGCAAGCGGTGTATCTCGTCGAGAAACAGAACTTGCCGCTCGCGCAAATTCGTCAGAATCGCCGTCAGGTCGCCCTGAATCTGCAACGCCGGACCCGATGTCTGCTGAAAGCCCACATCCATCTCGTTCGCTATGATCGTGGCCAGCGTCGTCTTGCCCAATCCGGGAGGGCCGAACAACAACACATGATCCAGCGCTTCCCCACGGCTCTTCGCCGCTTCCAATGCGATCGCTAGTTGCTCTTTTGCTTTTGTCTGACCGATAAATTCGCCCAGCCGCCGCGGTCGCAGCTTCAGTTCGAAATTCTGCTCTTCGTCTGCGCGCGACGCGCTGACCAGACGTTCCGGTGCATCTTCCCCTGCGCGAGCCATGCTGTCGGCAGTGTAGCCGTTGCCGGTCGCACCGGCAAAACAGCCTTCTTCGACTCAGCAATTTACATCATCCACAGCGGACCTGACGGCTGCCGACTGCGTTCACTCACCCTCCACGCACTTGCCCGCAAGTCCCTCGTGAATCCCCCGTTACGCGCGTAACAATCGGCGGGTTTTGACTCAAGATTGCTATTGATTCGCCCAAACAAATTGCCGTATGATTGCGCCACCTCTAAAGAGGAATTTATTGGGGTAGACGGGTAAATTCAGCCGGAAATCCAACCGCGTGCCGGGATTTGCACCGTTCTGCGGCGCCCCGCGGCCTGACTTGGCGTGTGGCAACAGTACTAAAGGACTCTTATAAGACTCTGACCGGTAGACATAACATCCAAATTGCCGGTTTTAACTGTAATCGTATGTCCTGGGCCTTACATAGATATTGGCCCGGCAGGGCGGAAACGCCAGGAGACCACAATGCGTGATCGTTTGTTGTTGGGTGCCATGGTTCTCACCAGTTTGGTGATTCCACTCACCAGCTGTACCAGCTCCCCATCGCTGACATCCATCACAGTCACCCCCAACGTAATGAACTTTGGCGGACCAGGACTGACAACGCAATTGACTGCCATTGGTTCTTACACGCATCCCGGTCACCCGGCGCTCACAAAGGACATCACGAACCAGGTCACTTGGGCCAGTGCAACTCCCGACTGCGTTACCGTCAGCAGCACAGGTCTCATCACGTCCCAAAGCAACATTTGCTCCGGCATCACGATTTCGGCCAGCGCCCCCGGCTTCAACGGCGACATCACCGCCAGCATGACCGTCAACGTGACTCAGCCCACAGGAAGCGGCGGATCCCCCGGTGGCGGCACAGCCAACGGCGACGTCACCTCGATCTCCATCATTCCCGCCACCCAGTCTGTAGCGGCACCCGGTGATACGGCTCAGTTCATCGCGGTCGGCACAACAAACACCTCGACCACTGTGAATCTCACCAACCTTGCCACTTGGACATCCAGCAGCTCGCAGATTGCGATCGTCAGCACTTCGGGTCTTGCCACTGGCGTCACCGCCGGAACGGTCACCATCACCGCCCTCTACACCAATGAGGACGGCACCGCTGCCACAGGCACCGCCAGCTTCGTCGTCAATGGCGGCGGTAGCAATGAAATCACATCGATCTCAATCATCCCGGGTTCGCAAGCGCTTTCGGCTTCGGGCCAGACCGGTCAGTTCATCGCTCTCGGTTCTTCGGGAACTTCCGGCCTTTCTGAAAACATCACCGGCTCACCGCAGCTCACCTGGGCTTCCAGCATTCCATCCATCGGCACCATCAGCACCACGGGTCTTGCCACCGGCGTTAGCCAGGGCACAACCACCATCACGGCTCTCTGGACCAACTCGGATGGCAGCATCGCGTCCAGCAGCGCTACGCTGGATGTCACTCTCACGCCGGCGCCTGAGCCGCTTCTCTCGCTCTCCATCATTCCGGGCTCGATCTCGGTCGGCAATCTGCAGGACACCGGTCAGTTCCTTGCAATCGGTACCTTCTCAACAGAACCCACCGTGCGCGATCTCACAAACACAGTCGCGTGGACTTCCTCCGCACCGAATGTCTTCCCGGTCAGCACGAACAACTCCGGGTCGCAGGGCAAGTCCGTCGCCGGCGTGGTCAGCGCATTCGGAACCGGAAGCGCCACGATCATCGCCGAAGCAACCGATCCAACGAGTGGTACTGTGCAAACCGCTACCGCAACCTTTGCTTGCCCGTTGGTTCTGCCGGATCCGACCTCCGTTCCGCCGGTTGCTGGATCCTGCTATCCAGGCTCCCAGGCGGCTGCCCTCATTTCAACCCTTACCGTGTACAACGAAGGCTTGAATACAACCAACTGGCTCATCACCGCGCCATCCGCAACCGGCACTCCCAATGTCCTCCATTGCGGTCCGGGATGGAGCGGTACTGGCGGCTCAGTCTGCACGGCGACCTACCCCGTGGGCACCACCGTGACAGTCACTGCGCCAGCCGGAGCGGGAGCCTTTGGTGGATGGTCCACGAACTGCGCAGCGGTCGGAACCATTACCGCCGCCGGACCGAACACCTGCCAGGTAACCCTGACCTCCGACGATTCTGTCGGCGCAATCTTCAATTAGTCACAGCCTCGCTTCAACTCGAAAGCCGCCCTCCGGGGCGGCTTTCTTGCGTCTGCGCAAACTCATGCAATTGGATTCCCTCACAACTGTCCGTCCGCTCTTCCGCTCCGTCTCAGCCATTTAGACTGGTCAAGTCTGCCTCTCCATTGGAATGACTCGCCCTCTTGGCCTGATTCGCCGCTTCCGCTTCAACCTGCCCCAGCGCATTGCCGCCGGGTTTCTTGCGCTCTTTCTCGCGCAGGGCCTGTGGCTCACGAGCCGCCAGACACTTTCTGATCTCGATTACCAGTACGCTCGTTGCGGCCGTGAGGTATGGGAGAAGCCATCGCCTCTCGCGGGCTATTACACCAGCTGCGGCAACATCCACGACGGCATCCTTGCGTATCGCCTCGCCGGCCTCCCGCTCACTCTCAATCTGCTTTTCGAGCGAACCCTCGACACATTCCGCAAGCCTGAAGATCGCATCGTCCAAACCGGCGATGAACTCAGTTCCTGGGAGCTCCGTCACCAGCTCACCCACATTCTGCTCCTACTGCGCCTGCCAACGCTCGGTGCTGGGTGTCTCCTCGGTGCCGGTCTCTGGTGGGTCACACGCCGTCTCTATGGCAATCTCGGCGGATATACTGCCCTCGCTCTCTATTGTTTCTCGCCGCCAATTCTCAAAGCCTGCGTCACGCCCTCTCCTGAAGTCTTCGCGGCGCTTGGCGTCTACGGCGCCGTCTACACCTGCATCGGCGTCGCCCACGCCATGCAAGGGCCACGTCGAAAGTGGCGTCCACGCATTGTTCTGCTCACCGCAGTTCTCGCCGTCGCCGCCGCCGCGCACATCGCCGCACTTCCTGTTGCTGCGTTCCTCGGGTTCGTCTTCATGCTTTGGGTTGCGGAAGGCCGCCGAAGCCAGGTGCTCCCCATCGTCCTTCTCGCTTCCATCGGGGCCCTCCTGATCGTCTTCGCGCTCTACGGATTTTCGCCGGACGCTTTCAGCTACATATTTCGCTCCGCCGCCGGCTTTGTCTCCATTTCCTTCGATCCAGCGCGGCGCTTTTTCTCCGCGCTTCCCAATGCCGGCATAACTGTTGCCGCAGCTGCCGCCATTTTGCTTTTCATCGGCGTACGCCGCTCGCGCTACTTCGGCAACACCGCGCCGCTTCTCAGTTGTCTCCCGCTTTTCATCCTCATTCTCACGGGCACACCGGGAAGCCCTTGGCTGTGGGCGCTCCCATTTCTGCTCACTTTCATCAGCGGCGTCTTTGCCGATGCCTACGAAGGCCCTCGTGGCCGCGTTGCCATAGCCGCTGCGGCGTCCGTCGTCCTCCTTCAGGCCATCTTCTGCATCCTCAACCTCCCGGGCCTTGTCTGAGCCTCACAAGATCTCTCGCCTTCACACCCGAAGGCCGGCCTCCGCGACACCCAAAATCTCCAATGGCAGGCCGCGATTTCCACCCCGCGCGGCCGTCGGTTTTGCACTCCTTTTCCTATTCACTAAATTCATGGAATAAAACAACTTAATCTGTCCTCTCCGCCTTGTTAAGAAGACCCCCCGCGCGGTAAAATGGAGTTTCAGCCCGCGGTACCTGGCTCGCATCCTTTTGCGCTCACCTTTGCTGCTTTTCCGCCGGCCCAACGACCTTTATGGCAGACGATAAGAACCCCCAGCTTCCTCTCGACGGCGGTACGCCGCCAAACAACCCGAGCCACATCCCCATCAACATTGAAGAGGAGATGCGCCGGTCCTATCTCGACTACTCCATGTCGGTGATCATCGGCCGCGCACTACCCGACGCCCGCGACGGCCTCAAGCCCGTCCATCGCCGTGTGCTCTACGCCATGAGCGAAATGGGCCTGCAGTACAACAAGAAGTACACAAAGTGCGCCAAGGTCGTCGGCCAGGCCATGGGTGTCTACCATCCCCACGGCGACTCCGCCATCTACGACACCCTCGTCCGCATGGCGCAGCCCTTTTCGCTTCGCTACCCCCTCATCGATGGCCAGGGTAACTTCGGCTCTGTCGACGGCGATCCACCCGCGGCCATGCGTTACACCGAGTGCCGCCTCGAGCGCATCACCGGCGAACTCCTCGCCGACATCGAGATGGAGACCGTCGACTTCACGCCCAACTACGACGAGTCCACCACCGAACCCACCGTTCTGCCCACGCGCATCCCCAACCTCATCGTCAACGGCTCCAACGGCATCGCTGTGGGCATGGCGACCAACATCCCGCCGCACAATTTGACTGAGGTCATCAACGCCACCATCGAGCTCGTCAATCACCCCAGCGCGGGTCTGCTCGAAGTTCTCAAGCACGTACAGGGCCCCGATTTCCCCACCGGTGGATTCATCTACGGCAAGGCGGGCATCGTCAACGCCTACAAGACCGGTCGCGGCCGCTTCACGATGCGTGCCAAAGTGGCCACCGAAAACATGACCAAGGATAAGCAGGCGATCATCGTCACCGAGATCCCCTACCAGGTCAACAAGTCCAAGCTCATCGAACGCATCGCCGAGCTGGTCAATGAGAAAATCATCGACGAAATCAGCGACGTCCGCGACGAATCCGATCGCGATGGCATGCGCATCGTCATCGAGCTCAAGCGCGGTGCGCAGCCCGAGATTGTGCTGAACCAGCTCTACAAGCACACCTCGATGCAGGAGAGCTTCTCCATGATCTTCCTGGCCGTCCTCAACGGCCAGCCCAAGGAACTCCCGCTCGACCACGCCATCCGCGCCTTCATCGATCACCGCGTCGATGTCGTCCAGCGTCGTACCGTTTTTCTTTTGCGCAAAGCACGCGAGCGCGAACATATTCTCGAGGGTTACAAGATTGCCCTCGACAATCTCGACACGGTCATCCGCATTATCCGCGCTTCTGCCTCGCGCGCCGAAGCCCGCGAAAACTTGTACACCTGGGGCAAGGGAACTGAGATCGTCATCAGTCTCGATCGTGAGCGCCTGCCCAGCGAAGAACGCGGCCTCTCCCTCAGGCAGGTCGATGCCATCCTCGAACTGCAGCTCTATCGCCTCACCCAGCTCTCCGTCGACGAAATCCTCAAGGAGCTTCAGGAAATCCGCGAGAAAATCGCCGAGTACGAAGAGATCCTTGGCAGCGACAAAAAGCTGCGCGCCGTCATCGTCAAAGAACTCAAAGAAGTTCGCGATCGCTTCGGCGACGAACGCCGCACCCAGATCATCGACGAGTCTGCTGAACTCCAGCTTGAAGACCTCATCGCCGACGAGCAGGTGGCCGTCACCGTCAGCCATCAGGGCTACCTCAAACGGACACCCATCTCCATCTACCGCCAGCAGCGCCGCGGTGGCACGGGCCGCACCGGCATGAAGACTCGCGAAGAAGACTTTGTCTCCGAGCTCATCATCGACTCGACGCATGCCTTCCTGCTCTGCTTCACCAACACCGGTCGCGTCTACTGGCTCAAGGTGTACGAAGTCCCCGATGTCAGCGCCGCCGGCAAAGGCAAATCCATCCAGAGCCTGCTCAACCTGCAGCCCGGCGAAAATGTTCGCGCCATCATGGCGATTCGCGACCTCGAAGAAGAAGGCAAATTCATTTTCTTCGCAACGCGCCAGGGCACAGTCAAGAAAACCCCGCTCAAGGACTTCTCCAACGTCATGGCCCGCGGCATCATCGCCATCGGCATCGACAACGAAGATGAACTCGTCGCCGCCCGCATCACCGACGGCTCGCAGATCGTCTTCCTCGCCACACACCTCGGCATGGCCATCCGTTTCGACGAGGCCGACGTCCGCTCCATGGGCCGTCCCGCCTTCGGTGTCCGCGGTATCGACCTCGGCAAAAACGACTACGTCGTCGGCACCGCCATTACCCCCAAGGAGCACGAAGCGGGCGCCTATCGCATCCTTTCGGTCAGCGAAAATGGATTCGGCAAGCGCACCGACGTCGAGGAGTACCGTCTTCAGACCCGCGGCGGCAAAGGCGTCAAGAACATGGCCGTCACCGATCGCATCGGCCGGGTCAACACCATTCAGCTCGTGGATGACTCGTCAGAGCTTGTGGTCATCAGCCAATTCGGCAAGATCATCCGCGTCGATACCAAAACAATTCGGGCCGCCGGCCGTGCCACTCAGGGCGTCCGCCTGCTCAATCTCGAGGACGATGATAAGGTTGCTGCCGCTGTCATCATCCCGCCCGAGGAAGTCAGCAAAGAAAAGGACGACGAGCCCACACTTCTCCAGTAGAATCCAGCTAGGCCGTCAAGGTCGCTCCTTCCCTGCAGTGATCCCAATGCAGGGAGGGAATCAGCTTGCAAGTCTCTTATCTTCAATAGTTTCAATGCGCTTTTCGCCTCGGTTTGTTTCGGCATCACATTATCAGACGGAACGGAACCACTCCAGGCACTCGAATTCAAATCTCATGCGTCTTACACTAATGATGCTCTCGGTTCTCCGCATTCCTCGCAGGATGCGCACCGCATTTATCGCTCTCATACTGGCTCTGTTCTCTGCGGCCTCCAGCACCTTCGCGCTTGGCCAGTCGGCTCGCGCGCATCGTCGGCCCGCCACGGCTGGCTCCAGCCACGCACGCACACACGGCGCCACGGCTCGGCGCACTTCGCACCACACCACTGGCGTGCCCGCCCGCCGCACCTCGCGATCCACGGGTGCTGCACGACGCAGCAGCCTTCGTCGCCGTCCCCGCGTCGTTCGTACCAGCACGGCCTATCGCCGCGCAGTCTCCGAACGCCGATCCTTCTTTGCCGCACAGTCCGCGCGTCACGAATCCACGACTGAAGACGAACCGGCCTCCAGCACTCCAACTTCCTCTCTCAAGCCTGGACCGGCCTCCGAAACTGCCTCCAACGATGAGAGCGTGGCGGAGACCGCCAACGCCGAAGACGCCGCCAACCGCATCGCAGAAGACGCGGCGCCGCACAACCCGCCGGCCGCTGCTCCCGCTGCGCACTCCCTACGCGACATGTTGGCCCCCAATCCTCGGCCCACAAACTTATCCGCCAGTGCCGCAGCTCCCATGCGCAACTCCACCATCATCGCCATGGCGCCGCTCCGCGGTTCGCTTGAGTCTCTGATTCGCCAGAACGACAAGACCGACGCCGACAACCTCGAACGCATTCAGGATGACGCCGATCTCCACGAGCGCATTGCCAGCGGACTCCTCGTACCCGTCCCGGTCTCTTCGGCGCTCAGCATCAATGCCAACCTGCCCGCCGATCGCCGTTATTGCCGTCCTTGGACGGCTAAATTCCTTACCGACCTCTCACGCGCTCACGAGGCGGAATTCCATCATTCCTTTGAAGTCAGCTCGGCCGTCCGTACCGTTGCTTTTCAAAAGCAGCTCATGCGCATCAATGGCAATGCCGCACCGGCAGAGGGCGACGTCGCCAGTCCCCACCTCACCGGAGCCACCATCGACATCGCCAAGAGCGGCCTCACCCGCAACGAACTCTACTGGATGCGCGATCGCCTCAACGCCCTGCAAAACGAGGGCAAGATCGACGTCGAAGAGGAGTTCCGCCAGGCCTGCTTCCACATCACTGTTTACCGGAGCTACGTCGGTGCCGGCCCGGCTCACAAGCCGCATCACCATGCCGCCCCCACGGATCCCGATACGGCCAGCCCCGCCCCCGTCGAACCTCCTGCTACCGGGCTCTAGCCTCCAACCTCTCTAAGCGCTTATTCTCAATTTCTTTACGCCTCGCCCCGCGATCAAGTTACAATCGCGGGCGAACGCATTTTTCTGCGTAGGCCCCTGTGCGATGCTGGTCGAGTGCGGCGACTCGATCCTGAAAGTCCGCCCATCGATCGCACCGGACTGGCTGAGCGCCTTCGATTTCGTGTCATTTCAACCCGGCTCTTCTCTGAGAGGCAGTTGCATGAGTGATTCGCAGATCCTACCCGTGGCCGTTCCGGCTCCCGGCCTTACCCAGGGCCAGCGCGTTGCTTATATCTTTACCGCGCCATCCAAAACCTTCGAGGACATTAAGCAGGGCCACAAAAGCTGGTGGCTCCCGTTTTTGATTTTCGTAATTGTCGGCTACATCTTCTTCGCCGTCGTTTACACGAAGATTGGCATGCAGCAGGTCGTCGACAATCAGATCCACATGAACCCGGCCCAGGAGGAGAAGCTTGCCCAGGCCCCGCCCGAACAGCGCGCCATGTCGGCGAAGGTCTCCCTCTACATCACTGAGGGCGTCTTCATCGCAAACCCGCTGTTCCTTCTCGGAGGCCTCGCGCTCATGTCCCTCGGCCTTCTCGGAACCATCAACTTTGGCTTTGGCGGCAAAGCAAAATTCGGCAGCATCTTTTCTGTCTGGATGTACGCGGCTTTGCCTTCTCTCATCAAGACCATCCTCGGCATCGCCGTCATCTACGCAGGTACCGCCCCCGAGTCCTTCAACATCAAAAACTTTGCGCCAACCAACCTCGGCGCATTTCTCAACCCCATGGACACCAACAAGGCGCTTTACTCGCTTGCGTCTTCCATGGACATCATCACCATCTGGACCCTCGTGCTTCTCGGCATGGGCACCGCCATCGTCGCCGGCGTCAAACGCTCTTCCGGCTATGTGGCCGTCTTCGGATGGTGGGCGATCTTCATCATCATCGGCGTCGGCATCGCGGCCATCACCGGCTGATGCGCACTTCATCCCCTCAAACAAAAACGGCGCACATCGCAACGATGTGTGCCGTCCGTTTTTAAGCCCTTAGTGCCTTCACCGGGGCCTCCGGCGACAGATCCTCGTCGCTGGGGTGGTTATTCTTCCCACTTCCGCATGATCAGCGTCGCATTAATTCCGCCAAACCCAAACGAGTTCGACAGCGCCACATCGAAGCTATGCGCCACCGGTTTGTTTGGCACGTAGTCCAACCGGCACTCAGGATCTACTTCTTCCAGATTCGTCGTCGGCGGCAGCATCTGGTTCTGCAGCGCAAGCACCGTAATGCCTGCTTCCAATCCGCCCGCTCCGCCCAGCAGGTGGCCGGTCATCGACTTCGTTCCGCTCACCTTCAGCTTCTTGCTCAGCGCGTGTTCGCCAAACACCACCTCGATCGCGCGGGACTCGTTGCCGTCACCCGCCGGTGTCGACGTGGCATGCGCGTTCACGTAACCCACGGCTTCCGGCGCAATGCCCGCATCCTTCAGCGCCGCCCGCATGCTCCGCTGCGCGCCCGCGCCTTCCGGCGCAATGCCCGTCATGTGATACGCATCGGCGCTCATGCCGTAGCCAATCACTTCTGCCAGAATCTTTGCGCCGCGAGCCTTTGCAAATTCCAGCTCTTCCAGGATCAGTACGCCTGCCCCTTCGCCAATCACAAAGCCATCGCGACTCTTGTCAAATGGCCGGCTCGCATGTGTCGGATCGTCATTCCGCGTGCTCAACGCGCGCATCGAGGCAAATCCACCCACCGACAGCGGAGTTACTGAAGCTTCCGCCCCGCCCGCAATCATCACATCCGCGTCGCCATGCAGAATCATCCGCACCGAGTCGCCAATGGAATTCGCGCTCGTCGCACACGCTGTCGCCGTGGCCGATATCGGTCCCTGTGCCCCATAACGGATGCTGATTTGCCCGGCCGCCATGTTCACAATCACCGCCGGAATAAAGAACGGCGAGATCTTGCGCGGACCACCCCCCAACAAGTTCGAGTGTTCCCGCTCAATAATCTCGAATCCGCCGATGCCCGAGCCGATAAATACACCCACCCGCTCGGCAATCTCCGGCGTAATCTTCAATCCGGATTGTGTAATGGCTTCATGCGTCGCGGCAAACGCAAAGTGAATGAATCGCCCCATCTTGCGCGATTCTTTCTTGTCCACAAAGTTCAGCGGGTCAAAGTTCTTCACTTCCGCGGCGAATGTGACTGGAAAACCGGTCGTGTCGAAGCCGCGGATCGGGGCCATACCGCTTGCCCCCGCCAGCAGTTGCCGCCACACTTCCTCGGCGGTATTGCCTACACCGCATACCAGCCCAAGGCCGGTGACAACAACTCGACGGCTCACCAGTTACTTGCCTTTCGACTTTTCGTTCTTCTCGATGTAATCGATCGCGTCCTTGACCGTCTTGATCTTCTCGGCGTCCTCGTCGGGAATCTCCAGGTCGAATGCTTCTTCAAACTGCATCACCAGCTCCACCACGTCGAGCGAGTCCGCGCCCAGGTCTTCCTGAAAGCTCGCGCCCGGTGTCACTTCGGCTTCATCCACCTGCAGCTGCTCGACAATGATCTGCTTCACTTTCTCTTCAACGGCCATGCCAGATTCTCCTCATATCCTTCAAAAGCGCTCAAAGTTGATTCCGGGACCCGGACACAGTACACCCGTGCTCCGCCCCGGATACACTACCGGCTTTGGGTGCGGCAACACAACCATCGCGTCATAAAAGATGCGCATGGTCCCGAAACTCCAAGTCTACCGGGCTGCCCGAGGCGTGTAAAGGCGCTCTCCGTGAGAAATAAGATCAATTCCTTCAGCCGAATCCGCCCCGCCATACCACCCCTTGAACCCCTGCATTCCCCCACCTCCAGCTGGCCTGCTCTTCCACACCCCAAAGGCGTATATTCGGCGAAGAGGACCTGGGACCCATGATGCAGGCTGTCATCGCTGCTGCTGCCGCTCTCGCCGGAATTCTGCTCGGCTTCTGGATGCGCTCCAACTCCGCACGTTCCGAGAAAGCCCTCCTCGAGCAACAGGCCCAAAAAGCTCTGGCCGACCTCACATCGACCCGGTCCGAACTCGCTTCCGCTCAATCCGCCGCCGCCGCTCGCGCCGGCTTTGAGTCTCTTGCCGCCGAACGCGAGAAAACCATCCTGCAGCGCACCGAAGAACGAGACCGCCTGAACAGAGAACTGCAGGCCCGAAACGCCGAAGCCAGCCAGTCTGCTGGCACCATCGCCGAACTCAACACAAAGCTCATCAACGAACAGAAAAACATGGCCGAAAAAGTCGCTCTTCTCGATACCGCGAGGAAAACACTCGCCGACCAGTTCCAGGCCCTCGCCGCCGACATCCTCGATCAGAAATCAAAGTCCTTCGCCGAAGGCAGCCAGAAAGAAATCGGCACCCTCCTCAATCCTCTCCGTACGCAGATTGAAGATTTCCGCAAAAAAGTTGAAGAAGCGCAAACCGATTCCAAGACCGGCGTCACCAGGCTCGAGACCCTCGTGACCGCGCTCAATGGCCTCAACCAGCAAATCTCTGAAGACGCCCGCAACCTCACCACCGCCCTTCGCGGTTCTGCCAAGACACAGGGCGACTGGGGCGAATTTATTCTGCGCGACCTGCTCGACAAGGCCGGCCTTCGCGAAGGCGAGCAGTACAGCTTTCAGCAGAACTTTACTGGCGTTGAATCTGAAAATGGCGAGCGTTCCCGCTCCGTCCGCACCGATGTCATCATCTTCCTGCCAGGCGGGCGCGACCTCGTCATCGATTCCAAGGTCTCTCTCACCGCGTACACCGACTGCGTTTCCGCAACAGCCGACGACTTGCGCAAAGCCGCCCTCAAGCTGCATCTCGCCAGCGTCCGCGGTCACATGGCGGGCCTCTCCAAAGCCGGCTACCACCGCCTCCCCGGAGTCGAAGCGCCTGACTTCGTCGTCATGTTCGTGCCCGTCGAGCCAGCCTTCCTCATGGCTCTGCAGAACGACTCCGACCTCTGGGCCGACGCTTACAAGCAGGGAATTTTGCTCGTCGGACCCACCACGCTCCTCTACGTCATCCGCATTGTCAACGTGCTCTGGCAACAGGAACTGCAGGCCCGCAGTGTGCAGGATGTCATGAGTCGCGGAACCGCGCTCTATGAAAAGTTTGTCGGCTTCGTCAACGACCTTGAAGCGGTCGGCAAAAGTCTGCGCAACGCAGACCAATCCTATGACAACGCGATGAAAAAACTCACCGAGGGACCTGGCAATCTCATCCGCCAGGTCGAGCTGCTCAAGAAACTCGGCATCCGCACCAGCAAAGCTCTGCCCAAAAATCTCCTCGACAGCGCCGACCTCGACGAACCGGTATTCTCTCTCGCCGCCGAAGCCGAAGAGCCACCGGCCGACTTATTCAAATAGCGCACCCAAAACCGGGACGCCACCAAACGCCGCCTTACGCCAGGCTTGCCGCCACCACTGCTTCGCGCGTTCTCTCCTGCTCCGTCTCGTTCGCGGCGCGCGCCAGTTTCGGCGCCATCAGTTCCAAAAACGCTTCTGCCGTCATCGGCTCCCCGAAAAGATAGCCCTGCCCATGAATCGTCTGGTCATTCACCGTGAAATAGAGAGATTGCTGTTCCGTCTCCACGCCTTCCACCACCACTCCCAGATTCAGTGATCGCGCCATCGCCATAATCTGCGGCAAAATCGCCTGCGTCGGAGCGCCCGTTCCAATCGCCCGCGTGAACGCCTTATCGATCTTGATCCTGTCAATCGACAGGTACAGCAGATACGAAAGGCTCGAATACCCCGTCCCAAAGTCGTCGATATAAATACTGTGGCCCATGCGGCGCAGCAGCCGCAGCGATTCCATCGCTACTTCCTGGTTCGCCGTCGAGCTTTCCGTCACTTCGATCACCACGCTGCCCGGCGCCACCTTGTTCTCTTTCACTGCGCCCTCCAGCATCGGAAGAAACGCAGGATCGGCCAGATCGGCAGCCGTCACATTAATGTCCAGTTTGAAATCGGGAATCTTGGTCAGTACTTCGCGAAACTCTTTCAGCGCCCGCCGAAATACCAGGCTCGTCAGCGACCCCACAAACCCGTGCTGCTCCGCAACCTTGATGAAAAGATCCGGACTGACCGCTTTACCGTCTCGATCTTTCCACCTCGCCAAAGCCTCCGCGCCAATAATCTTTCCGTCTACCAGGTTCACGATGGGCTGGTACACCACTTGCAACTTGTCCGTGGCGATGGCCTTTCTCAACTGCTGCTCCATCGAAAGCCTGTGTCTCCGAAACGCGCAAAGCAGCATTCCTGCGAGCGCGCCGGCAACACAGCCCAAACCGGCAGCACACGCCTCTTCCACAATTTCGCCTTGCCGCGCCTCATTCACGCTCACCGTCGCCGTCACACAGGTCGGCACCACCGCCGAACAGTGACGCGCAACCAGCGTGTCCCCATCCCGTGTCAACCGGTCCCCTGGGCTTCCTGCATCGCTCTTGAGCCGTACGCCTTCTTCACGGCTCACTGCCAAATGAATCGGCAAGCGACCTTCCACAACAGGTTGCTCAGGACCTAGAACTACATAGGCGTTGCCCCGTTGCAACCCGCCGCGTTGCAGACCTGCCGCTGGAACAGGAAGAAGATTTGCATAACCGACCGTCCCATCCGCTTGCATCACTCCGGATTCATCGAGCGCGGGTGCATGCGCAGGTCGTCCCGCCGTTGCCGAGCAAATGATTTTCCCTCCGCGCATTCGTCCCGCATCTTTCACATATCCCGACCGGAAAACCAGTGCACGCAATGCCGCCAGTTCAGTCTCCGAGCACGCTGCAGATGTGGATTGATTCAAACCATTCAACACGTCGCGCGCTTCTTTTGCGGCTGCTCTTTCCTGAACGTCCACATGGCCGAGATAGCTCTTTAAATGGAGTTCCGCAAACGGAATCGCGAGCAGAATACCGAGCGCGAAGCCGGCAACCATGCCAAGTGCCGCCATCGCTGCCACAATCGCTCGCGCTGACTCTTCGTTTTTGCGGTGCTCCTGCATGCCGCCCGCTGCCTCATCTCTCTTGGATCTTCTACATAAATAAAGCCCCTCTGCCGCTGCAGCAATGGCTCTTCCAGCCCATGCCCTGACCCTTTCGTCGTTCGGCCATCCCCACTCGGAGAACCCCGAATTGGTTACGCGCGTACTGCGTTGAACGCGGTCCGCCGGCAACGGAGCCGGTCCATGACCCGCAACGCGCACTGTTTTAAGGCTTTTGAGGGATTTTTTCGTTGAGCTGACTGTGTCCGGGAACCAACCAGCCCCAATCAACGCAGCAGAGCGCTGGTCAGCCCGCCGCCGCGAACGCCGCCCGCATCCGCTCCCAGGTGATCGCCAAATCCTCAGGCAACACCCGCGACTCCGCCACCGTCGTCATGAAATTCGTATCCCCGGCCCACCGCGGAAGCCCGTGCAGATGGATATGTTCCGCCACGCCTGCGCCTGCCGCCTGTCCCAGGTTCATTCCAAAATTCAGCCCTTGCGGCCGATACAGCTTTTCCAGCACCCGCTCCGTGCGCTGCGCCAGGTCCATCATCTCGTGCGACGTTTCCTGCGGCATCTTGGCCAGCCGGTCAAGATGCGCATACGGCACCACCATCACGTGTCCAGAGGTGTAGGGAAACGCATTCAGGCAGATGTAGCAGTGTTTCGCCCTGAGCACCAGTCCCACAGCGGCTTCTGCTTCGTCAGGCGCCATCCCCTGCGCAATCGCCCAGTCCGCCGACGCAATCAGGTTGCAGAACACGCATCCCGCATCCGTCGGGTACCCGTCCAGCTTCTCCGGAATGCCGGGCCGTGGCGTTCCATCCGCCTTTGTGACATACGCAAACCGCCAGGGAGTCCACAAACGATCCATGAATTACATCCGGCTTTCACGACCACCAACGGTCAGTCTCTCAGCGACACCACTTCCAGTTTGTAACCGGGCTTCAAATTTACATCGCCGCCAGTCGAAAAAAAGGAGAGCGTCACAAACGAAGCCGGAATCATATACCAGGACTTGAAGACCGCTCCAGATAATCCGTCGGTCAGATCCTTCGCACCGATCCCAACCCCGCCGTCCATCAGCATGCTGGCGATTTGCCTTCCGCGCCCTACCTGAATCTTCCCTTCGTTCACGGCGTTTTCAGTATGCACCATCACAGGCTGATCGAATTTCAGCTGGAGGTGACCCCTTCGAAAGAATCGACGTGCCGGCGTCGACACCAGGTGGCCAGTCAACTCTCCTGAAGCGCATTTCACACGGAAGGGCGTCCCCGTCGTCATCCACGAAGAGGCATAGGTTTCAAGGGTGCAGGACTCGGCATGCGCATACACGCAAAGCGACAGGACGGCCAACGCAAAAATAAGCTTCATTCTTTTCAACCCCTCGCAACGGAAACTCGCACTCGGCAAATCTTGAGATTTTGACCTTTCAGTCTATCTGCACCGCAACCCGTGCCTGCCGGAGTGCGCTAGGATGCGCAGTAGATCTCGAAATCCAACCCTCCCGAGCCCCGTTTCCTCAGGATTCCTGACCAAACTCGTTTTTCCGCACCATTCTTGGTGAAATTCTTGTAACACGTCTGCAACCTTCGACTTTCCGCCAACCCCTTGCATTGACGCGGGAAAGCTCGCGTTGATAGACTTGAGAACGTAGCTCCCTGCGCGTATTTCTGCCACCGAGCTGCGGCCGCCCTCCAGCCAGCCTGTGCGCCTGGTGATTCCCAGGGAGACGAGTCGCTTTCCGTGCCGGTAAATCCGGCCGCTTCTCGTCGCCGTAAGAAATCATAGGTCCCCCGCTGCCGCCGAAGGTTGGTCACTGGCGTCTATATCTCATCAGCCCTGCGCGGCCCTTGATTCAGATGCCAACCCATCGACTGCCTAGGTTGTCGTGGGTGCAACACAACATCGGAGCAGCAGTGATGGCAAACGTCCTCAATCCCGAACCCGAGAGCATAACCCTGAACACCGAATTGGAAACCCCAACCCTTGACCCTGCGACGGAGCTTGAGCAGCCGTTGCATGAATCCACGTCCAACCCAGAGACCGCCGTAGCTGTCGACAGCCCCGCGCTGGACGCCGATGCCCCAACCACCCCCGCTGCAATTGCCGAGTCGGCAAAGACCGAACAGGCCGCAGCTGGAGCAACCCACGAACAGGCCGAGCACGCACCCGAATCCATGGATGATTTTTCCGCCGCTCTTGAAGCATTCGAGCGCGAACAGGCTGCTGAAGCCGCTGCCGTTGAAGCGTATGGCGACAAAGTCGTCTCCGGCACCGTCCTCAAGCAGACTGAAAAGCACCTCGTCGTCGACGTAGGCCTCAAATCCGAAGGCCTTGTTCCTCTGGAACAGGTCGTCGATCACACCGGTGCTGTCAAGTTCCAGCCCGGCGAAGTCATCGACGTTGTCATCGAGCGCGAAGAGCCCGAGGGCGGTTACCTCGTCAGCTACGAAAAGGCACAACGCCTCCGCGTCTGGGACACCATCGAGAAGCACGCCAATGACAAGACACCCATCATCGGCACCGTGGTCAGCCGCGTCAAAGGCGGCCTCACTGTCGACATCGGCCTCAAGGCCTTCCTGCCCGGCTCGCAGCTCGAGATTCGCCCCGTGCGCAATCTCGATGGCTACCTCGGCCAGCAGATTGAAGTCCGTGTCATCAAGCTCAACAAGAAACGCGGCAACGTCGTCGTTTCCCGCAAGGAGCTTCTTGAGGAAGAGCAAAACACCAAGCGCTCGTTGACCCTCGAGCACCTCGGCGAGGGCGCGGTCCTCACTGGCACCGTCAAGAACCTCACCGACTACGGCGCGTTCGTCGACCTCGGCGGCATCGATGGCCTCCTGCACATCACCGACATGAGCTGGGGACGCCTTACCCACCCCCGCGATCTGGTCAATGTCGGCGATGAGATCCAGGTCAAGGTCCTCAAGTTCGACAAAGAGAAACAGCGCGTCTCGCTCGGCTTCAAGCAGCTCACACCCGATCCGTGGCTCGATGCCACTGAGAGGTATCCCGTGGGCGCCCACGTGCACGGCCGCGTTCTGTCTGTCACCGACTACGGCGCGTTTGTTGAACTCGAGCAGGGCATCGAAGGCCTCGTTCACCTCTCTGAGATGACCTGGTCCAAGCGCCTCAAGCACCCCTCCAAGCTCGTCAAGCCCGGCGACGAGGTCGACACCGTTGTCCTCAGCGTCAACCCTGCCGATCGCCGCATTTCCCTCGGCATGAAACAGCTTCTCGAGAATCCCTGGGAGCACCTCACCGAGCGCTATCCCGCCGGTGCCGTCGTTGAAGGTCGCGTTCGCAACCTCACCGACTTCGGTGCCTTCATTGAGATCGAGGACGGCATCGACGGTTTGGTCCACGTCTCCAACCTCAGCTGGACCAAGCGCGTGAAGCACCCGTCTGAAGTCGTCAAGAAGGGTGAAAAGGTCAAGGCAGTCGTTCTCGGCGTCGAGCCGCAGAATCGCCGCCTCTCCCTCGGCATCAAGCAGCTTCAGCCCGACGTCTGGGAGAGCTTCTTCGCCGCCCATCGCGTCGGCGATGTCGTCCACGGCAAGGTGCTTCGCACCGCGCAGTTCGGCGCCTTCGTTGAAATTGCGGAAGGTGTTGAAGGCCTCTGCCACGTCTCTGAGGCCGTCGCAGAAGACGGTTCCCCGGCCAAGCTCGAACAGGGCCAGGAACACGACTTCAAGATCATCAAGATCAACGTGGAAGAGAAAAAGGTGGGCCTCAGCCTCCGCGTCTCCGGACACGAAGCGAGCCGCGAGCAGGTCGAACGCTACAAGGCCGAAAACCACTCCGGCGGCGGTCACAAGGCGCCCGTCTCCAGCTCCACCACCACGTTGGGCGATCTCATCAACTGGAAAAAGGAAAGCTAAGCCGCTTCCTCTTTCCCGCATCAACTCAACGGCCACCCCGCGGGGTGGCCGTTCTATTTCGGTCTCAAAAAGGTCTTGCACGGACTACAGCACATTCTGTCCGCCTGAGGTAGTCTTTTTCCATTCCTATCCGGGTTGCGATGGAAAGCTTGATTCTTGAACTCCTCAGTGGAATTGCCGAGATTCTTTGCGAATCGCTGCTCCAACTTTCAGCGGAGATGACTGTCAGCGTTGCTTCCCGCGGAATTCGCCGCCTTCGGGTAAGCGCTCGCAAATATGGCCCCGGGTTCTCTACGGTTTTGTTCGCTCTGCTTGGTGTCATCGCCGGAGGCTTGAGCTTGTTTGTGTTTCCTCACCCGCTTCTCCATCCATCAAAACTGCACGGGATCAGCATTTTGTTGAGCCCGCTGATGACGGGGTTCGTTATGTCGGGCCTGGGTCGCACGGTTCAGCGCCGCGGTCGCATGCCTGCCCGCATCGAAAGCTTCGCGTACGGATTCACTTTCGCGCTCGGCATGGCCCTTATGCGGTTCATCTTCGCTCAATATGCGGGCGGCCCTCGATGAGGATGAAGGCTCGCTCGCAACATCTCCTTAGCTGGAAGCTAAGAACTAGCAGCTAGAGCCTTAGAGCTGGCAGCTTTCTCTCGCCCGGCCAGCACCACCACAATCCCCAGCGACCCCAGAACGCACACCAGCGCAAAGAGAAATACGCTCGCATATCCAAACGTCCCAATCACCGCGCCCGCCACCGGCCCCACCAGAAAAAACGACACGTCTGCGAACACCGTGTAGACACCCAGCGCCGTTCCGCGGCTGCGCGCCGGTACATGCTTCACGGCCTCCACGCCCAATGCCGGAAACACCAGCGAGAATCCAAATCCAGTCAGCGCAGCGCCCGTCACCGCCATCCACGGTGCAACCGACCGCCACAGCAACAGCACCCCCGCCGACTCCACAATCAGGCACGTAATCCCCACCGGAAACCCGCCAAAATGCCCGATCGTGCGAATGAAGGTGAGCCGCGCCACAATAAATGCCGCGCCAAATCCCGTCAGGCACAGCGCCGCGCCATTCCAACTCCGGCTCGCATAGAACAACGTCACAAACGTAGCCAGCACGCTGTACCCCACCCCGCCCAGCGCCAGCCCCATCCCATGCGGCGTCACCCGCCCCAGCACATCGCGAAACGGCAAATGCTCTCCGTGGACCACAGTCACCGGTGGCTTGCTCGCGGCAAACACCACGCTCAGTCCGCAAACCACCATCGTCAAAAGCCCGATCGACGCGAGGCCCCACTGCTGCTCCATCACCACGCCCAGCGGAGCGCCAAGCGCCAGCGCGCCGTAGGTCGCCACGCCGTTGTACGAAATCACTTTGGCTGTGTGTTCCTGGCCCGCCTTGGTGATCCCCCACAGTGTCGCTCCCGTCGAACCCAGGCTCTCCCCCACACCCAGCACCAGTCGGCTTGCCAGCAGAATGCTCAGGCTCAGCCAAGCCGGGTTCCGATGCAGCGCCGCCGCGCCCACCAGAAGCAACCCGCTCAGCGTGCACGCCCCCATGCCCCACAGAACCGAAATCTTCGCGCCCGCGCGATCGCTGATCCGTCCCGCCCAGGGCCTGCTCAAAAACGTCGCAATGTACTGGATGCTGATCACCAGCCCAGCCAGCGATGCGTGATAGCCCATGCGCAGGTGCACATACGCCGGCAATACCGCCAGTGGCAGCCCTATGGCCAGATAGCAGACAAACGTAAACGAAACAAATCCCAGAATCTGCCGCGCGTTTCCGCTCGAAGCAGAAGTCTCATTCGCATCCCTGATTGTGTCGGAAACTTCCATGCAGAGGGGCAGCCTGCAGAGCAAAAGGCCTGCCTCAAGTATAGCGAACCTCTGATTTGTAACGGTCTACGGATTCTTCAGACGCTTGGGATCGAGTCTTGAATCTGGCCGTGAGCAGCTAAACATGCGCCGTCTCTGCTTCAGACCCCTCTCGCAATTCGAAGCATCCCTCTATCCGTTGATCCTGGGTCCGGCCATTCTCGCTCGAAGAAAGAAGCGAAAAGATTCGTTGCCAATCTCTTCTCAAATCGGTTAATTCTCTTCACGAGAGAGGTCCCTCATGCAAATCAAGAAGCTGATCTGCCTCCTTGTCACTTTCGCCCCAATGCTGAGTGCGCAATCTTCCGCATCGCACTTCGACGGCACATGGACCACCGCGATGTCTTGCGAGGCGAGCCTTCACATGCCGGCCTTTCAGTGGACATTTCCCAGCACCATTGCCAATGGCGCTTTTCATGGACAGCATGGCGAAGAGCACGGTCCCGGCTATCTCGTCATCGATGGCCCCATTAACACCGACGGCACCGCCAAACTGCACGCCAAGGGAACGGTGCAGGCGGGCAAAGCGGGCATCGTCACTGAGCTCAAAGGCAACAAATATGACTACTACATCGAAGCCAAATTCACAGATACGACCGGAACCGGCACGCGCGACAAAGGCGCGGGAATACTCGGCCGTCCCTGCGATTTTCACTTCACGAAACAAACCGATTCGAATGCCGCGCCGGCCGCCACGCCACCGGCCCCCCAGTAGAATTCCGGCCCGTTGAACCGGCAGCCACAAGCTATTGCTTCGTAGCTGCCGCTTCGCCAAACGCCTTCTCCAGAAACTCCACCACTCTTTGCCGCGCATCGAAACCATGCCACGGCTCCGCGGCAGGAATGCCAAACATCGCGATCGCCAGCGGTCCGTGATTGTCGCGCGGATACGTCACCAGCTCCACAGGCACGCCCTCTTGCCGCAGTGCGCGAAACATCTCCTCGCTCTGCCCCAGTGGATCCGTCGTATCGCCCTGTCCCTGCAGCAGCAGGAACGGTGTTTTGGCCTTTGCCGCGCCGGCCAGCGGACTCTGCCTCCACGCATCTTCCATGTGTTCCCACGGCTTGCCGAAGTACCACCGGTCGTACCACGATCCACCTTCCGTTCCGTACTCACTGAATTGATCGATGACCGGAGCACCACTGATGATCGCCTTGAATCGATCCGTCTTGCCCTCCACAAATGCTGCCATCTCGCCGCCATAGCTGTAGCCCATCAGCGCCGTCTTCGTCGCGTCCAGCTGCGGATACTTCGCCAGCACCGCATCCACGCCAGCCATCACATCGCGATAGTCGCCGCCGCCCAGGTCGTTCTTGTTCGCCGCGCCAAACTTCACTCCATAATTCGACGAACCGCGCGGATTCGGCCGCAGCACAGCCCAACCATGTCCAATCAAAAACGCCGCAAAGGGATCGTTCCTGTCTTCAAACGCGCCAAACGGCCCGCCATGCACATCCACAATCAGCGGAGCCTTCGCCCCTGCCGCTACCTCCGGCAGATACAGCAATCCCTCAATCGTCAGCCCGTCGCTCTTCCATGTCACCAGCTCCGGCTTTACCCACTTCAATCCCGCCGGCGCCAGCTCCGGCGTCTGCAGCGCAGTGCAGCCATCGCTCAGGTGCTGCGCAAAACACAGTTTCTCCTCCGTGCCTCCGCTCTGCGCCATCCACAGCCACCCCGTATGTTTGCGATTCGTGTTGATCCCTGAGATAGCCGCCGCGCCCAGCTCCACTGGCTTCGGCGCAACCTTTCCATCCAGCCCCAGGCGCATCACTGCGAACCGCGTTCCAATCCCCGCCGTCGTCACCACGCTTCCGTCCGCATCAAATTCCAGATCGCGCGCATTCAGCTGTCCCATGAATCCTGCGGACAACCGCACCGGCTTGGCCGTCGCATCCGTCACCGACAGCGCAAACAGCTCCTCATAGCCCGGCGGCGCATCCTCCGGCGTTTGCGCGCCCAGCACCATCGTGTTTCCATCCGGTGTCAGAACCCCGCCGCCCACCGTTGCCGGAACCCCGTCCACCTTTGTCGCCTTCTCCGGATTCGCCGCATCCACCATCCACGCTTCGCCTGCCGGCCCCAGGTCACCCAGATCATTCGGCGGTTCTCTCAACACCAGCAGCCGATCCGACGCCTCCGACCACACTGCCTCGCGTACATCCGGCGCAATGCTCACAGGTTTCAGCCCGCCATCGATCGTCCCGTCTGCCTTCAGAGCCGCCACATAGAGCCGCGTTCCATGCTTCGAGCGATTCACCCACTCCGCGTCGGCCTTCGCATCTTTCTGCTTTTTCTCGCCCGGCGTCTCCGGATCCCGCGCCCACACCGCCAGCCACTTGCCGTCCTCTGAGAGCGCATAACCGCTCACATCAATCGCCACAGTGTCCGGCGTCCCATCTGCTTTCTTCTCGTCCGCCTTCTTGTCATCGGATTTTTTCTCATCCGGCTTCTTCTCCGCACCCGGCGGCGGAATCGCATCCTTCTCCTTCGACTCGTCCACCTGCGGCACAATCTTCAGCTCATACGGCGAAGCTTCGCCGCCCCGCAAATCCAGCCGGAATAACTGGGTCTGTTCTCCGCGCTTGGCAAGGAAAAACACCGCCGTACCATCCGGAGCCCACTGCGCGCCGTGCTCGCCTCGCTTGTCCGCTGGTGGAGAGAATGTCAGTTGCCGCGCCTTCTCCGCGCCGCTCGTCGCCACAATCCACACATGCGCCTTTGCGCCATCCGCCGTCGCGTCTGTCACGCTAAAGATGGCTTGAGTTCCATCCGGCGACAGCAACGGCCCACCCATCCCTTTCAGGTGTCGCAGGTCTTCGCTCGTTGGATAGTGCGGCGTCGCGCTCGGCGTCGTCTGTCCATCAGAAACCAGCGTGAAGGCAACGAACGCAAACGCAAAAGATACGAAAGTTTTCAAGGGAAGGGAAGTGCGCATGACGCCAGAATACACTTCGTCATTCGCAACGCAATGCGTTCATCGGATCCACCGCGGCAGCGCGCCGCGCCGGCAACCAGCATGCAAGCAGCGCCACGAGGACAAGAACCCCTGAGATCGCAAGAAACGTCACAGGATCCGCTCCGGATACTCCATAGAGCAGATGTGCAAAGCTCCGAATTGCATGTGTCAGCCACAGCGCAGTCACTACGCCAATCGCTATGCCCAGCCCCACCATGCGGAGCCCCTGCCCAAGCACCATCTGCAGAATCTGCCGTCTCTCCGCCCCAAGCGCCACGCGAATCCCAATCTCGCGCGCGCGCCGGGATACGGAATACGCAATCACCCCGTAAATTCCCACGCAGGCCAGCAGAAGGCCCAGGCCGGCGAATGCGGCCAGCAGCATCATCGGAAATCGCTGCGCACTCATCGACTGCGCCACAACCTGCTCCACGGTTTTCACGTCATACACCGGCTGATCCGCCGCGAGTCCGTAGACAGCGTGCTTGATCTCGGGCAGCGCGGCATCCATGTGCAGTGGCGTCCGTACCAGGATGATCATGTCGTTCGACAGATGCGGCAGAAGCACATTGCTCAGCTGATAAATCGAAATGTAAATCTGGCCGGGGTTGTAAATGCTCGAATCGTCCAGCCCATAATGCCGCACATGGCCAACGACTCCTATCACGCGCGTCGGCCCCCAATGAGCGACCGTAATCGTGCGCCCGATGGGGTTCGTCCCCGGAAAATACTTCTGCGCAAGAGTGCTGTCAATCACGATCACCGGTTCCGAGTGCAAGGTGTCGCCCGTCGTAAAGTAGCGGCCCTGCAAAAGTGAAATCCCCATCGTCTTTAGATAGTCCGGGCCCGTCCAGAAATAGAGTGCATGCGGCGCGTCCTGCGGCGAAGTGGGCGCCTGCGTGCCCAGCCAGAACGGGCCTCCGTTGTCGCCGCCATTCAGCGGAACAATGTTGGTCAGATCCGCTGCCTCAACTCCCGGTTCCTGCCGGACTCGCTCGATAAGCTGTTGCAATGCGGTGCGCGTAGTCTCCGCGTTCGACGTGATCGATGGCGAAAGTCCAACCTTGAACCCGATCACGTGATGCGGATCGAATCCCGGATTCACGTTCCACAATTTGTGAATGGTGCGCAGCAGCAAGCCGGAGCCAACGAGCAGCACCAGTGTCAGAGCCACCTCCACCACCACCAGCGCCGCTTGTCCGCGATCCTGCGCATGCGTTGCCCCGCGCGTGCCTGCCTTCAGCCCGTCCTGCAGATCAGCCTTCGATGCGTTCAGTGCCGGTGCAAGGCCGAACAGAACGCCCACTGCGAGCGAGACACCCAGGGTAAACAACAAAACATGAAGATTCAGACCGCCTGCGATCGGAACTCCCTCGGGCAGTTCCGCAACGATGAAAGAATAGGCCAACTTCGCGAGGCCCAGGCCCAGAACTCCGCCCGCGAGCGCAAGCATCACGCTCTCCGTTAGCAACTGCCGCCGCAGGCGCACGCGACTGGCCCCCAGCGCTGCGCGCACGGCGAACTCCTGCACCCGCTGCGCAGAACGCGCCAGCAAAAGATTCGCAACGTTCGCGCAGGCAATCAGCAGAACGACACCCACCGCTCCGAATACCAGCAGCAATGTCGAATGCGCATCGCCAACGAGAGTTGTCTTTAGAGGCTCGATTGCAACTCCCAGATTTCGATCTTCAGAGGGATACATTCGATCGAGACGCGACTGAACGGCACTTAACTCCGTGCGAGCCTGCGCCTCCGTCACTCCGGGTCTCGTGCGCGCAATCGCAGAAAATCCGTGAATCGTGCGATCTCCGAAGATCCGAGGAACTTCGTGCGCCAGGGGCGTATAGACATCGGCTTCGGTATAGAAACGAAAATTCGGCGGCAGCACGCCGACAATCGTGAACTCCGTCCCATCCAGCAACAGCGACGTGCCCGGCGTTTGTGGGTTTGATCCAAACCTTTCCCGCCAAAGCCGGTCGCTGATCATGACTGTCGGCGCGGCGGTGCGCTGGTCCTCTACCGATGTGAAATCCCGGCCCAAGGCCGGTCTCACACCCAGCGTTTCGAAGAAGCCCGCCGTGACCGACATGCCATTCAGATGTTCGGCGGCGCCGGGCCCGGTGAGATCGAAGTCGGCCCATTCCATTGCCGCCATCTGCGCAAACGAGTGGGCATTGTGCTGCCAATCCTGAAAATCAGGAATGGAAACATCCAGCTTGGCCGCCGTCGGTCGGCTCTCCCACACCATCACCAGCTGGTCTGGATCCGGATAAGGAAGCGGCGCAAGAAGCACGCTCTCCACAACGCTGAAAATCGCGGTATTCGCACCGATCCCCAACGCCAACGACACCACCGCGACCAGCGTAAATCCCGGCGCGCGCAGCAGCGACCGCGTGCAATAGCGCAGATCGTTCCACAAAATCTCCAGCGACGACTCCCAACCCGCCGAGCGAATCCGGTGGGTCACAGCATTCCTGCTCCCCATTTCAATGCGCGCGGCGCGCAACGCCTCTTGTCGGCTCATCCCCGCCCGCTGCTTTGCCGCTGCGGATTCCTCAAGAAACCCGCGCAATTCCTCGTCGATTTCGCTCTCCACTGACTTGCCGCAAAAAAGGCTGCGAAGATTGCGGAAAACGCCGCGCAAAAGAGGCATCACAAAGAACCTTCCCGATAGAAGAGTGGTACAGCTCTCTCATCTTGATTGTCAAGAGGAAGGTCAAGAGGAAGACCGGCAGGTTCGCCACACGCAAAAAGGCCACCCATTCCGGGCGGCCTTCCGCAATCCTGTCAGTTCTTTATTGTGCCGGCGGTGTCGGCGGATTCTGTGGGCGCGGTGGTGCTGCCTGTTGCGGGGGCGCTGCCGGCTTCGGCTTCGCGCCACCTTCCTTCTTCGTCGGCGCCAGAATCGCGTGCAAAATCGTGCCTTCCATGCGCGGCATAAATTCCACGCTCCCCGCTTCGCCAATGTCCAGGATCAGCCGGTTAATGATCTTGTAGCCCAGTTCGCGGTGCGCCATCTGCCGCCCGCGGAACCGCAAGCTCGCCTTGACCTTGTCGCCATCATTCAGGAAACGCACTGCCTGGTTCTTCTTGGTCTGGTAGTCGTGCTCATCCACCGTCACTGAGAACTTCACTTCCTTGATGGTGATGACCTTCTGCTTCTTGCGCGCGGCGCGCTCGCTCTTTTCCTTCTCGTAGAGGAACCGGCCGTAATCCTGAATGCGGCAAACCGGTGGCACGGCGTTCGGCGACACTTCCACTAGATCCAGCCCGCGCTCGCGGGCGATCTTCAATGCCTCAAAGGGTGCCAGAATGCCAAGCTGTTCGCCATTTTCATCGATCACGCGAATTTCGCGGGCGCGAATGCGATCGTTGATGCGAATAAAGGACTTTGCCGAACGTTTATCGAATGCGATGGTGCTCCTCCACAAGCAGTTCGCCCACAGGCTTCAGTGCGTCTTTCCTGCGCGAACGCACCCTGAGTATACCATTGGTCCGGTTCCGCAGAACACCACCCTCAGGGCCACATTTGCCCGATTTTTCGGCCAAATCCCATGCCAGATCCAACCACCTGCGAACTCTATTTCTTGCCCGGCAACACGTCCGCAAGGGGCGCGCCTGTCGCAGCGACCGCCCCGTGATAATCTTCGCCCAGCAGCGCAGCTATCGTCGCCGCCACCTGGCTCTCCGTTACCGGCCCAGACTTCTTTCTCTCCCCCAACGCCGTCGTGTCCGGGCCCAGGAACGCCATCCACGTCTCTCGCGATTCGTAGATTTTCTCCCCGTGATCGGTCCACTTTGCGCCAACTCCGCGGCCATGGTCCGGCAACACGATGAGCGTCGTCTTGCCGGCATACTCCGGCATCGCCTGAATCATCGTCCACAGTGCTTGTAGATATCCATCGCCCAGGTGCGCCGCGTTCAGATACTCGGCATACGATCCGGCATGCGCCCAGTCGTCCGTCTCACCCAGCCCCAGAAAAATCAGCCGCGGCTTCTTAGCCTTGATGTAGGCAACCGCCGTATGAAACGGCATCGGATCGAACGCCTCATCCGGCCAAACGCGCACCGTCTCTGCCTTCAAATCATTGATCAGCTTCAATTCCGGCGTGGCAGGGATATCCGTTAGGGGTGCATAGCTCGAATTCACTTCGAAGCCGCACCGTTGCTTGTTGAAAATGCCGTCAAACACTTCCCATGCACCGAAGGCTGCCACCTGGCCCGCAAACGCAGGCTTCTTGTTCAGCCATTCAAACACCGTCACATTCGGGTTCGGCACATTGTCATTCGAGTTCACACGCGGGTCGACCAATCCGGTCAGCGTCTCTGAGTACCCCGGATAAGAGAAATGCAACGGGTTGGCCACATGGGAATCCGACCCCAGATCGCGATTCCCGAAAAGCTGTCCCTGCGTCGCCACCGTCGACCACAAGAACGGCATCAGCGCAGCCCGGCGCTCGGTCGCCGTCGTTCGCCAGTATCTCTGCTCCGCTTCTGCCGCGCGCTCCTTCGGCGCTCCCAGGGCTTCCGGCCCCAGCGTCTTGATCAGCTCCGGATCCGCGCCGCGGAAGACTTCTTCCCAGCGCATCCCATCCAGCATCACTACGATTACATTTTTGGTTTTGTGCGTCGAAGCCTGTGCCTGCGCAATCTCCGTACTCGAAACAGCCAAAGCGCCACACGCGATCGCGGCGCCAACCCATCTGTAGAGCGTCATGTCCCTAGACTGCCACAGCCGCACAAATATCTGATGAAATCCGCGCCTTCTTGTCTCGTTGTGTCATCATCTCGCCCACCAGCGCGCCGTCCGCATTGAGCCCCATCACCCGCACGCGCGCCAGCTCATTCGCCTCGACACGCCCGCCCACTTCCACCGGCAAAAAGTTCTCCGTCAGCGCAACTGACAGCCCCATCGCGGCCAATGCTTCCGGCGTATGCAACGTAATCGCATCCAACTCGTGACCAATCATCCGTTCACGATGCACGCGCGTTTTTTCCGCTGCCAGCTTCCGTAACTCCGCCACGCGTTCTTTCACCGCCTCCAACACAACAGGTTCCGCCGCATGCAATGTCCACGCACGTGTTCCCGGACGCGGCGAAAAAGGAAACACATGCAGATATCCAAACGGCAACGCCCGCACCAACTCCACCGTCTCTTCAAACTCCGCATCCGTCTCGCCCGGAAAGCCCACCATCACATCCGCGCCCAGCGTCAGTTCCGGCCCAGCCGCACGCACCAGCGCTTCCACTTTCTCCGCGTAGTGCCAGGGTCTATACCGCCTGTACATCCGCCGCAACACCGCATCGCTTCCCGACTGCAACGGTAAATGTGCATGACGCGCCAATCGCCCACCTGCATGGTGTGCTCCCGCGCCGCTCGTCCCCGCCGTGTTCCCAAACTCCGCCATTACCGCGATCAGCTCCGTATCCCAATCCATCGGTTCAATCGAACTCAACCGCAACCGCGCCAGCTCCGTCTCCGCAAAAATCTGCCTCACCAATTCTGCTAGACCCTTTGATCCTCCGCCGTCCGCAGGACCTCGTCCCCACCGCCCCAGATTGATCCCCGAGAACACCAGCTCTTTCCCGCCCGCTGCAACAAACCCCCGCACCTGCTTCAGCACCTGCTCCGCCGCCAAACTCCGAGACCCGCCCCGCGTCTGCGGAATCACGCAGAACGAACACCGGTTCCCGCATCCTTCCTGGATCTTCAGATTCGGCCGCGTCTGCGCTCCCGGCATCACCTGCGCCTCTTCCAGAAACGAATGCGCAAAGCTCTCATCCGCAAGCACCCGCGCACCGCCCAGCAGCGACGCCGCACTCACCATTCCCTCCGGCAGCCTGCCGTTCTCAACCCCGCGCGTCAATCCCAACGCAATCTCTGGAACCAGCGCCTTATGACTGTTGCCCACCACCGCCGCCACGCCGTCCAGTCCTGCCAGTTCCTCTGGAGCCCGCTGCGCGTAGCAGCCCGTCGCCACTATCTTCGCTCCCGGGTTCAGCCGATGCGTTCGCCGGATAAAAGCCCGCGCCTCGCGATCGGCCTCCGCCGTCACGCTGCAGGTATTCACGATCACCACCTCGGCATCGGATTCCTGTTCCACGCAATCCGCAGCCCGCAGCCGCTCGGCAATGGCTTCTCCGTCCGCGCGCGCCGCCCGGCAGCCAAAGTTCTCAATGTGAAAAGTCGCACGCACCAAATCCAGTGTAGTGCCGCCTTGTTTTTCACCCAAATTCAGCCGCCCGCGTCGTACTTCCAGAGCTAAACCTCGCCGTCAGACCTCCATAGCGCCCAAACCCGCTTTTTGCTATACTCTTAAGTGCGCCTATTGCGCAGGGAAGTCCCTGTCTACAGGCAATTTGAACGGGCTACCAATCCCGTCGAAAAAGAGCAAAAAATGCCCAAGTTGAAAACCCATAAGGGCGCGGCCAAGCGCTTCAAAAAGACTGGTACCGGCAAAATCGTCCGGCACCAGACGAAGACGCGGCACATCCTTTCGTCCAAGTCACCCAAAGTGAAACGCAAGCTCGGCAAGAGCGTAATCGTTTCCGATGGGGACCACGCGAAGGTCGCGCGCATGATCCCTTACGCCTGATCGTCGCGCCGCAAGGCGCTTCCGGGGCCCAAGCGATGGGACCCCCGGCACTCTGAGCCAACGCAAAGAGTGCCGAGAGATTCAGGACTGAACGAGCGAGTGAAGAGGCTTACCGCGGACCCTCAGGGTTGCGCCTCCTGCCTCCAGCCGCGTAATCGATCGCAACAACAAAATGGAGAAAGCCCATGCCTCGTGTAAAACGCAGTACCAAGCGCAATGACCGCCGCAAAAAGATCCTTGATCGGGCCAGCGGTTACTTCCTCACAAAATCCAAGCTCTACCAGGCAGCACAGGAAGCCGTCGAGCGCGGATTGAAGTTCGCCTACACCGGCCGACGCCAGAAGAAACGCCAGTTCCGCTCTCTCTGGATCGTGCGCATCTCTGCCGCCGCCAAGCTCAATGGCACCAGCTACTCGCAGCTCATCAACGGACTCAAGAAGGCCGGCATCGAGCTCGATCGCAAGATCCTCGCAGACATCGCCGTTCACGACGCTGCAGGGTTTACCAAGCTTGCAGATCAAGCCAAGGCTGCTCTCGCTGCCGAAAAGAAAGTTGCTTAAACCGACAGCACCCGGACTGGTGGCGTCAACCAACGGCCTGGAGCATCTGCTCCGGGCCGTTCGGCTTTTACGCCGGGTCTTCCTTCACAACTTCACACCAGCGAAGGCTTCAGCCCGGTCGATCGCACCTCTGCCGCGCTCACTTCCTGTCCCGCCAGCCGCGTCAGCGTAAGCACCGTAATATCGTCGTCCTGGCCGAAAGCCACCGCCGCATCGCTGGCTTCCTCTGCAGTGGGGCCATCGGAAAACAGCGTCTTGATCCTTCCAAAACCGTAAAGCTCTCCCGATGCGGCGCGAGCCTCCAGCAGTCCATCCGTGTAAAGCGACAGCCGATCGCCCGCCCGAAGCCAAAGCGACGTCTCTTCATACGTCGAAGACACGTCAAGTCCCAGCGGCAACGCACCCGGCAACCCGAGTTCGTCTCCGTTCAAAATTGGAGCCGGATGTCCGGCGCTCGCGACCAGGCAATGCCCTCCTTCATCAATCCGCAATGCAATCGCAGTGGCAAACCCTCCCGCCATGCGCCCGTGGAGTCGTCGGTTCAGCGCTGCCAAAATCAGCGCAGGGCTCGATGTCGTTTCCACCAGCATGCGCACCGCTCCCACAATCAACGAAACCGCCATCGCAGCTTTCAGTCCTTTGCCGCTCACGTCGCCGAGCACAATCACCGTGCAGGCCTGCTCATCCTTGCTCGCTCCCAATGGGATGATCTGGAAAAAGTCCCCGCCCACCTCCTGCGCCGGGCGATAGGCGCTCGTGAACGCAAACCCGGGAATCTGCGGAATCGCCTCGGGGATCAGAATCTGTTGCACCTCGCGGGCATTTTTCATCTCCTGCTCGATCGCGTTCCTGCGTCGCCGCTCTTCATTCGTATAGCGGTAGACCGCGTAAACAATCGCAAGCAGCAACAGGGTCGACGCCACACTTTGCGCATTGATCGGATTGCCCCTCACCGTTAAGAACGGCGCAGCGACCCAGTCCGCGTAGTTCCAGTGCGTAAACCGTCTTCCTTGTGCGAGCCCTGAACGTAGCGTGGGGATTCCATCCGCGAGAAAGGCGCAAACTGCCACCACCCATCGATCCGCCTTCAGCCGCCTCCTGCGTGCTACCGCATACGCAACCAGGAACAGCGGAAGGGTTTGCGCAATCGTGAAAATCGCCGTCAGAACACCGTCAATCCACTGCGAGCCAACGGCCCAGGAAAGCGGCATCCATGCGACGCTGAAAGCGAGCACTCCGTCTAGAACAAAAGCCGCCATCATCACGATCGCAACCCAGCGCACAATCCGCATCAGGGTGCGATTCTCTTCGAGGTCCAAAAGCAGAATCAGCACAAACCAGGTCGCCACGCTGACCAGGCCAAAAAGTGGCTGTGAAAACCCGACGACAAAATTCGAAGGCAACGGAATGCCGAAGCGCTCCACCGAATCCTGAAACGCCGCACTTCCGGCATAACACGCCATCCAGAAAATCAGCATCTGAGAACGATCCCGCATCCATCCCAGCAGGCCGAGAAGCGCAACCAGCGTAAAAAGCGAATCGATCCCGAACATGACCTGGTGAGAACGCAGCCACTTGTAGTCCGCGGTATCCTTGGACGCCCCAATAGCCCGAGGGCTCCCAATGAGCGGCGTCGCCGTAAGTCCGCCTTGCGTTCCCGGATCGAAAGAATCCAGTGGCGCTTTCCATACCCGCACCGCGAGGACTCCCGACCGCGCCGTTCCCAGGCCAAAAGTCTGCGGCATCGGAAGCCAATACCACACTGGATCAGGCGGCATTTTTCCGGTCCGCCCCACCAGTTGGCCATTCCAATAGATCTCGCCAACGTCTTGGATCGGCGCGACAAACAGCGCCAGATCCTCCGATGCGCCCGGTGCCAGGTTGATCGCAATGTGCCGCCGATACCACGCAAATCCGACGTAGCCCTCGTGACCCTGCGCGCCCCACGGTCGATCCGGCAAAATCTGTTCCCATCGGCTGTCGTCGACTGAAGGGTCAGCCCACGCGCGATCATCTCCCAGGTGGAATTGCCACGCGCCGCCAAGTGGCGTTGTGCCTTTCCCGAGACCGTCGATGGCCAGCACAGAAGGCGGTTCTCTACCGCTTGCCGGCAGAGCCGCTGCGGCAAACAGGATCAAAGCCCGGAAAACGCCTGTAGATGAACGGCCCAATAGCATGCGCAGAGAATATCGTGTGCCTCGAGTTAGATGCAGCCAAAAAGTGGCGGATGCGACAAGGGCTCCCTCGCAATCCGATCGATCCGCGCCATCCTTTTCCCTGGTTTCTTTGCACGTCTAAAAAAGGAAGACATGCTAACCTTGCGTTACCCAGTCCACGGGCCCAATCTCGGCATCAAAAAATGCAAGGGAAATGCCTGTGAACAAGAGCTGGACACGCTGCGTCGGTGCAGTCGTCCCCCGCCACTCCCCGATTCCCAGGATCCGGCTCTGCAGGACAAAGCTTCGCTTCCTCTATGGCCCAGATACGTTTTGGAGACTTCGAGCTCGACGAGCAAACCTTTGAACTGCGCCGGAACGGTGTGCCTATCCGTATCCAGCAGCAGCCGGCGCGCGTCCTCGCCCTGCTGCTTAACCACCCCGGCGTCATGGTTACGCGCGACGAGATCCGTAACGCCGTCTGGGGCCGCGACACGTTCGTTGACTTCGAACAGGGTCTCAATTTCTGCATCCGCCAGATTCGCCTCACTCTCAGCGATCAGGCCGAAAAACCCCGCTATATCGAGACCCTCCCACGCCTCGGCTACCGCTTCCTCGCGCCCATTGAGCGCATCGGCCCGCAGCCGGCTCCCGTGGAACGCCGCCGCATCCGCATCGCCATGGTGCCCATCGAGCACCTCGGCAGCGCATCGGAAGACTACTTCGCAGCCGGCCTCACAGACGACATGACCTCCGCCCTCTCGCGCATCGACCCGGTTCGCTTGCGTGTCACCATGGGTCCACGACTCCTTGCGTCCACCCCTCTCGCCGAACAACTCGATCGCCTGCAGCGTGAACTCGACCTCGACTACCTGCTTCGCATTTCCGTTCGCCGCTCCGCAGATGCCATCCGCATCACCGCCCACCTCCACGACCTCCGCGACAAAAGCGTCCTCTGGTCTGAGACTTTCGATCGCAAATCGTCTGACCTGCTCGCCGTGCAGGAAGACGTCACCGTGCGCGTCAGCAAGTCGCTTGCTCTCGAGCTGCTTGCCGACTCGGCTGTCGGTACTCGTAAATATTCCGCATCCTCGGCTGCCTACGACGCCTATCTCAAAGGCCGTTTCTTCTGGCACAAAATGACCTCCAGCGCGATCGAGAGCAGCCTCACCTACTTCAACGAAGCCATTGCGATCGATTCGAAATTTGCCCCCGCCTACGCAGGTCTCGCCGATTGTTACGCCCAGATGGGGTCCATTCGCGTCGGCATGATGAAGCCTCTCGACGCCATCGCCAAAGCACGTCCCCTGCTCGATCGCGCCATGGACCTCGACAACACCATGGCCGAAGCGCATTGCACCCTCGGTCTGCTCAAAAGCTGGTATGACCTCGATTGGGCTGGCGCCGAACGCGAATTCCAGATCGCCCTCAGTCTCGATCCCAGCCATCTCACCACGCTGCTCTGGCAATCGCTCTATCTCAGCGCCATGGGCCGTCACGAAGAGGCCATCGCCTCCGTCAAGCGGGCTCGCGAATCTGAACCACTATCGCCCGTCGTGAATATGTATTTGGGCACCGCTCAGATGCACGCCGGCCATCTCGACCTCGGCCAGCGGCAGCTCAAACTCGCCGCCGAGCTCGATCCGCTCAGCTATCGCCCCCACATGTTCATGGGCAGGCTGTACTCCTATTCAGAACGCTTCGATGAAGCCATTGCAGAGTTTAAGAAGGCTCTCGCGTTGAACCCCGACAATCTCGAAGCCCTGGCATTCATGGGAGAAGCCATGGCGACCATGGGCGATCGCAAAGGCGCGCTCAGCATTCTCAAGAAGGTCAAAGCTGTAGAGTGCCGGACAGAACCCGCTCTCCTGCTTGCCTGCATCTATTCCGGCCTGGAAGACAGCGAAGAAATGTTTCGCTCGCTCTACATCGCACGCGAGAAGAAATGCGCCCCACTCTACATTCTCGCGTATCGCGGCAACTTCTTCCGCTACAGAGAGGATCCGCGTTATCACGAATTCCTCCGCTCCATGGGACTGACTCTGTACGAAGTGCCGCAGGACATCGCAATCTAGACTGCTCGCCTCTTACCGCGATGAAACCTCCGTTGCCGGCGCAATGTTCTGGTTCGCGCTGAAGAAATTTTCCGGGTCATACTTCTTCTTCAACTGTTGCAGCCGATCAAAGTTCACCCCATACGACGCCCGCACCGCGGCTGCGCCTTCATCGCCCAGATAATTCACGTACGAATCCGATGCCCCAAACTTCTCCAGCTCCGCCGACAATCCTCTGGCCCATGCAATGCACTTTTCCCCCAGCGCCGGATCACTCCACGCAGGCATGATGTTGATGCTGTAGTGGACGCGGCGCAACCCAAAAGCCGTTTCCGCCGCAGGTACCCGGCTCGCAGCGCCGTGCATGTGTTCGATCACCACCTGCGTCTGCTCTGACGGAGCTTCTGCTGAAGCCTCCACAATCACTCGCAGCGCATCATCGGTCAGCTCACGCAAAAACGGACATTTGAAGTAGTAGTTCAGTCCGGCCGGCGCCGAAAAATCCAGCATCGACTGGATCTCCGTATATTTCTTTTCGCCCGTCATATCCGCAATCGGCGCGTCGGCCAAAAAGAATTGCTTGCCCGCTCCCGTTGCCTCGGCACGCGCTCCACTGTGACAAAACGCAACCGCCGCAAGCTGGTTCCCATGACCCGTCATCAGGGCCGCATACGCGGTCAGTTCATCCGGTGCCGTCAGCGTAATGTCGCGATATTTTCGCAGCAGATCCATCGCGGTTGCGCGCGGATACAGCAGCACGCCACCCTCTACTGACTCCAGCGGATGCATCTTGAATTCCAGCGCCGTCACAATGCCAAAGTTGCCGCCACCCCCGCGAATCGCCCAGAAAAGTTCCTCATTCTGCGTCGCGCTGAGCGAGAGATGCGTCCCCTCGGCCGTCACCAGGTCTGCCGAAATGAGGTTGTCACAGCTCAGCCCGTGCTTCCCCATCAGCCAGCCGATCCCGCCTCCCAGCGTCAGTCCCGCAACCCCCGTCGAAGAAATCACGCCGCCCGTCGTTGCCAGCCGATAGCGTTCCGCCTCTTTGTCCAGTTCTCCCCACTTCACGCCGCCCTGCACAACTGCGCTATGCGACGAACCATCCACCTGGATGGCCTTCATTGTGGACAGATCGATCATCACCGCGCCATCAGCGACCGACTTGCCCGGCAGGCTATGGCCGCCGCCGCGCACCGTGAACGGCAGTCGATATTCCCTGACCAGCCGTACCACCTGCATGACTTCGGCAATGCTGGCCGGCCGCACAATCGCACTCGGCCTGCGATCGATCATTCCGTTCCAGATGCGCCGCGCGCCGTCGTACTCCGGATCGCTCGCAGTCAGGACTTCACATCCGACCCCGGAACGCAGGGCGGCAACCTCTTTCTCGCTGAGTGCTCCATTCATGCAGGGAGCCTATCACGGTCAATTTCAGGCTTTGTATGAGTTTTCGATGAGTTGTGCTCCGTTCCGGCCGCGCTCAATTCATCTTCATTCCCGGCATCGCCGAGTGGTCCATGTTGTCGTGTCCATCCCCATCGTCATCCACAGACCAGACCTTCTTCGGATCCGTCTCGTAGGGATACACATGCACCATCCACCCAAGCACATGCGGAATAAACGTCCCGCCCTCTGCCTCGCACGCATCCTTCGTATGAATCGATCCCATCAGCCCGAACTTCGCATTCGGGCCAAAATATGCCGCCAGTTGTCCGACGGGTGCCTTGCAGAAGTTCACATGCTGGTGCCAGCGCGCAACGCTCAACGGAATCCGCTCATTCAGTTCTTCTTCGCTCGCGCTGACGCGATCCGTGTACATCGCACCCACTAGCTCGTATCCGCCATCAGCCGTCTTCTTGTAAAGCAGCGACGTCGGCTTCAGCGGATCAAAGCTGATTGCGGCCTCGCGTCCGTACTCATACTTCGTAAAGTGATACTGCGGCTGCGGAATATTTGGTAGAAAAATGTGGTACCCGTCCGCCAGCGCCTTGCGATAGTCCTTGTACGGCGCCATCGCCTCCTTCGCTGCCGCCACAATCGCATTCGCCTTCTCCTGGTCGCCGGCCTGCATCGGCCGCAGCTCCGTCATGTGCATGTGGTCGGCCATGTGCGCCATGTGTGCCATCCCGCCGCCGGCCATCTCTCCAACTTTTGCACTCGCCGGGTCGCTCTGCGCCACGCACCGCTGCGCGGCCATCGCGCACACCAAAGCCAGCGCAACTTTGCAGCACACCATCTGGCCCAGCCTGCGCCTCGCCGAAACGTGGAGTTTCGTGGCATGTCCTGTCATGGGGCAACCTCCGCTCATCTACACCTACGCGCGCAACCCGCATCGGGTTCCCGCCAATCTGCCTCCCGTTCTCCCACTGCACGCAGCGGTCATTTATCCTGTTCTTTACTCGAATGACCAACGACGCAATTCCTAACCTGTCGGCCTACGACGACGACTCGCTCGATAAAGCTTTCACTGCCTTGCAGAAGCAGGCGCAGGCCGATGCAGCCGCCATGGCCGGCCTTGACGACCTCGAAGCCTTCCGCCTCAAGTGGCTGGGCCGCAAGCAGGGCCTGCTCAACGACGTTTCCAGCCGCTGGCTCAAGGCCGCTCCGCCTGAGGCAAAAAAGTCTGTCGGCGAACGCTTCAAGTCCCTCAAATCCCTCGTCGAAAGTCTCCTCGATTCCGCCGAAGGCGCGGGACCGTCCGACGCCGCTCTCGCCGCTGAGGCCATCGACATCACGCTGCCCGGCACGCGCCGTCTTACCGGCGCCGAGCACCCCATCACCCGCACCCTCAACGAAATCGTTTCCGTCTTTGCCGCTCTCGGTTACTCCGTCGGCGTCGGCCCTGAAGTTGAAACCGATTTTTATAACTTCGAGTCGATGAACTTCCCCCCAGGCCATCCCGCGCGCGATACGCAGGACACCCTCGTTGTCGCCTGTCAGGAACGCCGCCCGCTCCGCGACCGCCTCCTTTTGCGCACCCACACCTCGCCCGTGCAGATGCGCACCATGGAACAGCAGCCGCCGCCCGTCCGCATCGTCATCCCCGGCAAGGTCCATCGCAACGACGCGCAGGACGCCACGCATTCACCCATCTTCCATCAGGTCGAAGGCCTCTGCGTTGACCGCAACATCACCTTCAGCGACCTCAAGGGCACGCTCGATCACGCCATGAAGGCGCTCTTCGGTTCATCGGTCAAAACACGTTTCTTCCCGTCGTTTTTTCCCTTCACCGAGCCCTCGGCCGACGTCCAGATCAGCTGCATCTTCTGCGGAGGGAAAGGCTGCCGCAAATGCAAGCAGTCTGGCTGGATCGAGCTGCTCGGCTGCGGCATGGTCGATCCCGCCGTCTTCGCCTTCGCCGCCGAAAAACAGCCGGCCTACGATCCCAGAAAGATCTCCGGCTTCGCCTTCGGTATGGGCGTCGAGCGCATCGCCATGATGAAGTACGGCATCAGCGAAATCGGCCAGTTCTACGCCGGCGACATGCGCTTTCTGGGGCAGTTTGCATGAAGGGATAGGCATGTTTCAGTGGCATGCAATGCGGTGGTTGATCATAAGGATTCTGCTCGCTTTCTTTATCTTCAATACCACCGCGTGGCTGCTGGGCAGGGCATTCTATGCGGCTTCATATTTACTCGCCAGAAACGGCGCTCCCGAGTTGTGGGAGGTCTTGCATCAATACCCGTTTGGCAAGTCAATCGCAATCGGATTGCTCGCGGGACTGGTCCCGTTTGAACTTTGGCTAATTGCGTCGGGATTCATTCGCAGAGAAATTCTGGACTTTCTGGCCAAATTGGAACTCGACCGGATGAAGCCTTGGCTGGTTGTGATGTACAGCCCAGTCTTGTTCATGGCGATTGCGGACTGGGTCATGGATTGGAATGCGATGCATTCGAGGACGATAAGTGTTTTGGGCGATAGTCCCACAATGCCAATCTGGAAAATCTATGAAGGTTTTTTCTCCACAACTTGCCAGAACCTGAATCTAGGGGATCACCGGCTCGATTTATGGAACGAGAACTTTACTTATCAATGCACTGTACATGTCCTGACGCTTTCGACTTTTATAATGGCAGCAGGGTATTCGATTGCCCCGTTTTTGAAATCTCGGCTCCCTGACAAGGAATGGGCCAAGCCTCAAGAGATTGACTTTGAAGCGAAGGTTGAAGCTGAGCTAGGAAATCCCGCAACTCCAGATAAGCAAGCAGAATGAAAATACTTACGAAGTGGCTGAAAGCCTATCTCCCGCAACTTCCCGCCTCCGACGCCCAGCTCGCCGAAGACCTGACCCTGCGCGGCATTGCCGTCGAAGGCATCTTCGATCTCGGTCCCGGCAATGGCTCGCTCTACGAGATGGACATCACCACCAACCGCGTCGATGCCATGAACCACTACGGCATCGCCCGCGAGGCCGCCACCATCTACGGCGTCCAGCTTTTGCCTCTCGAAACATCTCTCCCAGAACATGCGCCCGCCGCGCATCCCTTTTCGGTCGCCATCGAAGCCACTGACGCCTGTGGCCGCTTTACCGCGCGCGTCCTCCGCGGCATCTCTGTCACCGAATCGCGCGACTGGTTCCCCGGCTCTGAAGTCTCCACCTACTTCGGTCTCCTCGAGCAAAAGAAAATCTCCAGCGCCGTCGACGCCACCAACTTCGTCTGGCTCGCCATGGGTCAGCCCACCCACGCCTTCGACCTCGACAAAATTCAGGGCGGCATCCTCGTTCGCCGCGCACGCAAAGGAGAAAAACTCAAGACCCTCGACGGCGTTGAGCGCACCCTCGACCCGGAAGACCTCGTTGTCGCTGATCAAGCCAAACCGCTCGCCCTTGCCGGCGTCATGGGTGGTTGGGACACCATGATCACCCCCGCCACCACCGACGTCCTTGTGGAAGCCGCGTGGTTCGAGCCCATGGCCGTGCGCCGCACCGCGCGCCGCCATGGCCTTCACACCGATGCCAGCCACCGCTTCGAGCGTGGCGCCGACTTCAACGCCGCTCCCGTCGCATCCGCGCTTGTCTCCCGCATCCTGCTCGCCAATGGCGGCTCCATTGAAGGCGATCTCGTCGATGTCCGCGTGCCGGCTCTCGAATCCCGCACCGCGCAACGCAAGTCCATCGCGCTCGCCCTCAGCGAAATCCATCGCCTCCTCGGCGCCACCATCGATGCCGAAGGCATCACCGCCTCTTCCGTCGAAAGCATCCTCACCGGCCTGGGCTGTTCCCTCTCTGCTCTGCCACAAAGCTCGTCCAAAGAGCAAAACGTGTGGAACACCACGCTTCCCTCCTGGCGTCTCGATCTCGATCGCGAAATCGATCTCATTGAAGAAGTCGCGCGCGTCTACGGTTACAACCGCTTCGCCAACACCCTGCCCGCCTTTGGCGAAGGCGTAAAGGCGCTTCCCTGGGCCGATGCAGAATCTGCTGTGCGGCGCACGCTCCTCGCATCCGGCTTTCACGAAGCCATCGCCGGCACATTCTGTTCTGCTGCCGAAGCCGCGCTCACTGCGACGCAGCCCGGCCTCGTCGTCCCTCTCGGCAATCCGCTCAGCGAAGAAGCGGGCGTGCTGCGTCCCTCGTTGCTCCCCGGTTTGCTCGCTTCCGTCGCCGGCAATCTCCATCGCGACGTCAGCGACGTCCGTCTCTTCGAACTCGGCACCGTCTTCAGCGGCACCACTGAAAAAGTGGAAGAACGCCCAGCGCTCGCCTTCATAGCTTCCGGCGCATTGCCCGAGCAGTCCGCGCTTCATCCCGCGCGCCCCATCGAATTCCACGACATCAAAGGCGTCGTCGAGCAGCTCCTCGCCCGCTTCCAGATCCGCACCATTTATTTCGATCGCTTCCCGCCCGAGTCCGGTCTCACGCCCGCGTGGCTCCATCCCTACCGCGCCGCGCGCATCGTTGCAGACGGCATCACCGCCGGCTGGTTCGGCCAGCTTCACCCCAACCAGGCCGCCGCCCGCAAGCTCAAGGACGCAGTCCTCCTCGGCGAAATCTATCTCGATCGCCTCTACAAGCTGCCCCTGCGCAAGCCCGCCGCGCGCGACATCTCACGCTTCCAGCCCGTGCGTCGCGACTTCTCCCTCATTCTCGATCAAAACGTTGCGTGGGAAAAACTTGATCAGGCCCTCGCCGCGCTCGCCATCCCCGAGCTCATCGACTGGCGCGCCCGCGAGGTCTTCCGCGATGCCAAACTCGGCGCGCGCGAGTTTTCGCTCCTCCTCGGCGTTACTTTCCAGGCTCCCGATCGCACCTTGCGCGAAGAAGAGCTGCAAGCCTTTCAGTCGCAAGTCGTTGCCGCCGTCGCCAAGGTCGGCGCGCGCTTGCGTTCCTGATTTTCCCCTTCGATTTCAACAAGCCCGCACCCCTGTTGCGAATTCATGCGGGACTATACTTGCTTCAGGCACGCTGCTCCGGAGGTCACAACAGCATGGCGCAAACATTCTGGGAACCCGAAGTCGCTGAGACACAAACCACGGATGAGTCGCAGGCCGAGCCCGTTGCTCTTGCACTCAGCGCGGCCGACTTCACGGCCCTCGAAGAACGCATCGTCCGCGCCATCGAGCTCGTCAAGAGCGAGCGCCAGGCCCGCGCCGCAGCAGAGGAGCGCGCCGCCAGGGCCGAAGCCCAGCTCGGCGAACAGTCACCCGTTGTCGACAATCTCAAACAGGAGATTCGTAACCTTCGCACCGAGCGTGATCAGGTCCGCCAGCGCGTAGAGCGCCTCCTCAAGCAACTCGACGCACTCGAACTGTGAGGTTTCCCTTGGCGAAGATGCCTTCCTCCGCGCCTCCCGGCTACACCACCGTCACCATCTACGACCAGACCTATCACCTCATGGGTCAGGATCCTGAGCAGGTCCATCGCTCCGCCGCTCTCGTCGATGCCAAGATGCGCGCCGTCTCCTCGCAGGGCCGCACCGTTGACTCACTCCGCGTCGCTGTCCTCGCCGCGCTCAATCTCGCCGACGAGCTTCTCCAGTCCACCGGCGCAGACGCCCGCGAAGGGCACGCCCGCGCTCTCACCCTGCGCAGCATTCTCGACGAAGTTCTCGACGGCGAACGCAAAACCGGCTGATCCCCAAGCGCTTACCCACTCTCGGCCGCAACAGGCAACCTTTTCGCCTCATACCGCAACACGCTGCGCAAATGCGAAAGCGCAAGACACTACCACAATCCAACGTAACCGCACAAGACTTGCAATTCTTCTTCAACATCCCTACAGTCAGTTCTAGAAAACCGGCCTGCAAAGCAGGTGCAGTGGTCAACGCTGGATGAACCAACATTCATTGAAAGCGAGCCCGGTTTCCTAGCCACGCAATTCCCCAGTGTTCATGGGCCTCTCGGCGATTCTCGCTGGTGTCCAGAGGTGTCACGAGTTGCAACGTGCACCCGGCAAGAATTTCGCACGAGGGGAAGCCATGTACGAAAAGGGCGGAAAGTTTTTTGCCGACTGGCGCGACACCAACGGCAACGGCAACCGCAAACGCAAATCCTTCACAAGCCCAAGAGCCGCACTCAAGTTCGAAGCTGAACAAAAGGAACTTGCGCGCCCAAAACCACGGGGCCGGGGGACACACTTGCCCAAGTTCTCCGCGCCCGCTTTGATCACAGGGGCCAGTCCTGCACCGAAGCTGCAGTTAGTAAAGCGATAACCGCAGTCGCCGGAAACCTGATGCCGCACCAGCTGCGCGCATCGCACATCCTCGAAATCGTCGAGCGCACTGCCGGCCGTCGCTTCGCCCAGGTCACGCGCGCCGTCCGCTGCACAACGCTGCGTCGCATGCTCCGCTTCCTTTGGGAAACCGAAGGCACGCCCAAGCTCGACGAACACGTCCCACACCTCGGCTCCATTCGCCCCCGCTGCGTCACCGCATCCCGCGAGCAAATCGAAGCCCTGCTCAACGCCGCCGGCCGCACCCTGCGCATGTTCCTTCTCATGTGCAGCGACCTCGCCATCCGCAGCGGCACCGCCGTGCGCATTTCGCCCCACGAGTACGATCCTGCCCGCCGCATCCTGCGCTTCCGCACCAAGTACGACGAGAAGGTCACGCTGCCCGTCACCGCCGAGCTCGCCGACATGTTCGACGAGTGCGACCTCAATTCCGGCCTGCCCTTCATCACCCAGGCACGCCGCGCAGAAGAACCCCGCGCCGCGCGTCGCATGATCTCTGAAGTCGTTGACCCTCGCCGCCTGCGCAAAGAGCTGCGCATGCTCCGCCATCAACTCGGCATCGAAAAACGCATCATCCCCCACGACCTCCGCCGCACCACCGCCGTCGCTCTCTACAAGCGCACACGCGACATTCGCAAGGCGCAGGCCCTCCTTGGTCACCACCAGCTGCAATCCACCTTCTGGTATCTCGATCACGACCTCGAAGACGTCGACCTCGCCGACCTCGAAGCCATCAAAAAACCCTTCATCGTCCACCGCAAGGAGCAATCCGCATGAGAACCTCGCTACTCCTCCGCCCCTGCATCCGCGCCGCCGCCATGCCCCCGCGCGACCGCACCAGCCGCGTACAAAAAGCCGTCACCCTCTGCAAAAACGAGTGGGACCACGCCTACGAAGTCGCCAAAGCCAAAGGCCTGCCCTCGCAAAAAGCTCTGCGCATGGCATCCGTCGCCTACAAACTCGCCATGCCCAAAATGGACGACCTCGCATCCATTCGCGCCGCCATCGCCTGCATCGCCCACGGAATCCAGCTCGAAGTCTTCGACGGCCGCGACGGATCGCAGCTGCTCTACGCCGCCCAGGTCGCACTCGCCACACACAAAAAGAAAGGCACCAAGTGAACGCCGAACATCCCGGGCCCCCACACACAGGCCCAAGTCTGTTGGGCAATCATCCACTCGACGACAGCGATCCGCACCGCCGCGACGACACCCCCGCAGCCGAAGCCGCAGACTGGCTCAAGAACCCCGAGGATCCCAAACCCTCGCCCTTTGAACTCTTGCTCCACCAGTGGGAAACCGAACCCGAGTGGACCCCCGCCGACGGCCCACGCCACAGCTTCGACGAAGAAGACGACGATTTCCGACCCGTCGCCTGAGCACAAAAAAACCCGGATGCGTCTGCCGCATCCGGGTTCCAGTCTGCTTGCGTTTCGAGACTCTCTCGAGTCCGTTATTCACAACCCTACGCGCACGCCCCGCCACGCGCTGTGGCAGCGGTCACAAGCTCCGCCCCCGTCGACTAAGTGGTAACTTCCGCATAGGGGGTGATACTCCCGCAATGCTCGGTCATGGCGCTAAACTCGACCAATGTTCCGTCTTGCGTCTATGTTGGCTCTCGCGTTTTCCTGCTCTGTCCTCGCAGCGCAGCCAAACATTCGGCAGGTTGATTTCAAGAACTTCACCTATCCCCTGAGCGGACACCTGCTCGGTCACAGCAGCCTCGAATGGCTAGCTGCTCCTACCAACCCCGCTATCAAAAGAAGGACCATCCACCTTGTTAACGGTTCGCAACTCAAGAAAGTCTCCAGCGTTGTGGTGGACGGCAAAGAATATGGCCAATTCGAAGGGTTCACGTTCGAGTCCGTGAGCTATGCCGACCTCACAGGGGATCGCAACGAGGAGGCGATTATCGTCCTCATGTACCACTCGGGCGGAACGCAGACCACGAACTACGTCTACGTCTATACGCTTGAATAACACGGCCCAAAGCTCCTAGCCTACTGTCACACTGGAAACAGATCAGACTCAGGACTCTACGGTGTGAGCGCAGTAAATGGCCAGCTCGTCTTTGAGCTACTTGATCCAGCGAAAGCATCTGGTGAGTGCTGCTCTTCCGGTGTGCTAGTTTCCCGCTACAAGTGGGAACGCGGCGTTTTCAAGTTGGCTGGTCCTATTGAACGGCGCAGAGTGCCGCCGCCACGTGAATACCCGGACAAATAGCGAGTTGCATCCTTTGCCGAAGCCCTAAAGGATGTGTCGCGGGACTATTGTGGGCAATCCGTCAGTTTCTCATCCGTTAACAGGCTCAAGCAGAGGGCAAGACCACAATATCTAGTGCCGTCACATCGTCAGGACCACAACCTGTGGTATATTCCGGGTCATGGCAGCCCAACTTCCGAAGACTCCCACCCTGCCCGCCAGCAGCGTCGACTTCAACACTCGGCGCTATGCGGCCCTCGCCCGTCTATTCGCTGACAACGCGCTCGCCTCGAAGCCCAACGAGCAGACCATCCAGCAGATCATCGTTACCCGCCAGATCGAGCTCAACAGCAAATGAGCGGACTTCCCACCGATGAGGTCCTCGCCATTGTTCGCCTCCGGCAATGGTCAGCGGACCGCGCCCTGCTCCGTGCC
>DATHMP010000015.1:0-30391 GCA_035487015.1 Occallatibacter sp.
GCAACTTCCCTCGCTTCGATCGCAATCTGAACACCGGCCACAGCGCGGCGGACAGTTCCAGTTTCGTGAAGGCCACCAACACCGTCCTTCACGATGCCGAGCATCCCAGCGCCCTCATCCTTCCGGTCTTACCAAAATGAACGGGGCGAATGGTGCGGGTACTCAAAATCGTCTTTGGGCTTGCAGTCATCTTCTACTTTGCGCTTTTGATTGTCTTCTATAGAGAGCAGCGAAAGCTGCTCTTCTTTCCAAGCCATTCGTACACTTCACCGGCCGCATCTGGAGCAAATGCTTCCTTCACGGAAATTGCTGTCACTGCTGAGGACGGAATCGCACTTAACGCCTGGTTCTCGCCACCAACCGGTAAGCCATGTACCGTCGTCTTCTTTCATGGCAATGCGGATAACTTGGCAACTGCCGCTCAAGTGGCCACACCGTACATTGCTGAAGGCTACGGATTTCTCCTGGCAGAGTACAGAGGCTATAGCGGATTGCCGGGAACGGCGACGGAGAAAGGTCTTTACAGCGATGCCCGGGCCGATCTTCAAGTTCTAAATTCTCGCGGTATTGACGCCCAGCACATCATTCTCTTTGGGCACTCCCTTGGAACGGGAGTCGCTGTGCAGATGGCTTCGGAGAATAGCGTCGACGGTCTCATGCTGCTTGCGCCGTACTTGTCGATTCCCAAAGTTGCGCAAGTACATTATCCGTTTCTGCCGGCGCAATGGATGGCGAAGGACCGTTTCGATAATCAACGAAAGATACGCTCAGTTCACGCCCCGTTGTTAATTGCGCGAGGAACAGATGACGAGGTTGTCCCCCCGTCCCACGGAGACCAGCTTTTTGCACTTGCCAACCAACCAAAGGAATTCCACTCTCTCCAGGGGAAAGGACATAACGACGCATTCGATGCGTTTTCCTCAGTGAGTCTCCATTGGCTTGCTGAGAATTGTCGCTAGCCCAGTTGCGCATGCTCTCGCGGGAGGAAACCTTCACGGATCACTCCCCCCAAGGCGCCCATCCCGGATATCTGTCACAAATTCGATTCTTTTCGGAACTGGATCCGCAACTCGTGCGTACCAAGCCTCACCATGTTGAGCGACCTGAAATACGCCCTTCGGCAGCTCGCGAAATCTCCGGGCTTCGCCTTCACCGCCATTGTCACCCTCGCCCTCGGCATCGGCGCAAACTCCGTAGTGTTCAGTGTGCTGAATGCCCTGGTTCTGCGCCCGGTGAACGTGCCCCACTCGCAGAGTCTCTACATGGTGCAACGATTCCAATTCCCGTCACAGTCCTATCTCGATTACGTTGATCTGCGCGATAAAAATCGTACGTTTGAAAATCTGTTCTGCTACGACATCCTCGGACCGGTCGGCGTCGACATGGGCGGAAATCCCTCCACGGCGTGGCCCTATCTCGCTTCAGGAAACTACTTCGACGCGCTCGAAATCCAGCCTTATCTCGGACGCTTCTTCCATGCCTCCGACGAAAAGGGCAAAAACAGTGCGCCCTATGTCGTCCTCAGCTACGCCTACTGGCACAGCTTCTTCCACGAAGATCAGGGCGTTCTCGGACGCAAGATTTCCATCAATAAGCACCCGTTCACCATCATTGGCGTTGCGCCTCCCGCGTTTCGCGGCACCGAACTCTTTTTTGCGCCGGCTTTCTGGATTCCGATGGCCGAGCAGCCCACGGTGCAGGGCAACGACGAGTTGCAATATCGCGGCAATCACTCCTATATGGTGGTCGGGCGCCTCAAATCCGGCGTGACCCCCGGCGAGTCGACGGCAGATTTGAATGCTTTGGGCGCATGGCTCGCAAAAACCTATCCCAGCGATGACGACGGGGTGAAATTTACCCTGGCTCGCCCGGGCCTTGTGGGAGACATGTTGGGCGGACCAGCACGAGCCTTCATGGCCGGCCTCATGTTGCTCGCCGGTCTCATCCTGCTCGCTGCTTGCGCCAACCTCGGCAGCCTGTTCGCCGCCCGTGCAGCCGATCGCTCCAAAGAAGTAGCCCTTCGCCTGGCTCTCGGTTCGCGCCGCGCTCTCATCCTGCGACAGATGCTCACCGAGTCGGTGCTGGTCTCGCTCGCGGGCGGCATCATCGGGCTCGCCGGCGGCATCGTCCTGCTCCATCTGCTCAGCGCCTGGCAGCCCATTCCCGATGTGCCCATCAACGTGCCCGTCAATCCAGACCTGCGCACCTATGCCGTGGCTCTGGTTCTCTCGGTCATAAGCGGTTTGCTCTTCGGAATGGTTCCCGTTCGCCAGGTTCTGCGCGCCGATCCATGGCAAATGATTCGCACCGGCATGAGCAGTTCCTCGGGAATGAAGCGATTCACGCTACGAGACGTTCTGCTTGTCGTACAGATCGCCATCTGCGCCGTGCTTGTCACTTCGTCCCTTGTGGCCGTGCGCGGGCTGATGCGCTCCCTCGAAAACAACTATGGATTCCAGCCGCAGAACGTCATGCTCGTCGACTGCAATCTACACATGGCCGGATACTCCGACGACACATCGGCTCAGGTGCAGAGACGCATGATGGATGCGCTCGCGGCCATTCCCGGTGTCTCGGCCGTGGGTTACATCAGTCAGATCCCGCTTGGCCTCGGCGGCAGCGACTCCTTCGTCTACTCTGACTCGACTACCGACTATCGCCCAACAAACTACGTCGTCGATGCCATGGACTACAACGTTTCCCCCGGCTACTTCGCCGCGGCGGGCACACATCTTCTCGCAGGACGCGACATGACCTTCCACGACGAGGACAAGGCGCCCATCGTCGCTCTGGTCAATCGCCAATTTGCCATCAAGGTCTTCGGCTCGGTCGACAAAGCGGTCGGCGGCCATTTCAAGTTCTGGGGCGGCAACCGCGCCGAAGTCGTGGGCGTCGTCGAAGACGGCAAATATCGCACCATGACCGAGAATCAGCAGCCCGCCATGTTCTTCTCGTTCTTGCAACACAAGTCGAGCGGCACATGGCTCGCCGTCCGCTCCAAACGCGACCCGCAGGAAATGACAACCGTGCTCGTCAGCACCTTGCACGGCATCGACGCCAGCGTTCCATTCACCATCAGGACATGGACACAGGAGATGGATGGCGCGCTCTTTGCGGCGCGCGTCGCAACCGTTGCGCTCGGCGTCCTTGGACTGCTGGGTGCAATGCTGGCAGCCACCGGCATCTTCGGCATGGCTTCGTATGTCGTCAGCAAGCGGCTCCGCGAGTTGGGAATTCGCGTGGCGCTCGGCGCGAATCGGCAGCAGATTCTGCGCGCGTCGCTTGGCCGCGCCTTCCGCCTGCTGCTCATCGGTTCGGTTTTAGGGTTGGCAATGGGAATCCTGGCCACCCGGGTTCTCTCGTACATTGTGTACCAGGCCACACCGAAAGATCCGTTCGTCCTCGGCGGAGTCAGTCTCACCATGCTGTTGCTGGGAATGATCGCCGCATGGATCCCGGCTCGGCGCGCTTTGGCCGTCGATCCGCTCATCCTGCTGCGCGAAGAATGAACCCGCATGTCACATCGTTGTGAGGCGGCCTGCGAACACCTTGGATTCCAGGATTTCGCGCAACAGGCGCTAACTTGTCAGTTCGCCTATTTGCTGCTTTTCGGCAATCAACTCTTTCGCGGACTGCCGGCCCAGGCGGATACAATCCGGGACGCCAATGCCGTCGTAGGCGTTGCCGGCCAGCCGCAGTCCTGGCAACGCGGCTACCCGCTCTTTTACCCGCTCCATCCGCTCCTGGTGGCCCACTGCGTATTGAGCCATCGCCCTGCGCCACCGTGTCACCTGCGCATGCTCCACAGGAGCATCCCGCGGCACCGTCTTCTCGCCCAGAATCTCTGTCAACTCGCGCCGTACCGCCGCGATCAGCTTTTCATCCGGCTCCGCCATCAGTTCTTCGTTCTTCATGCCGCCCAGGAACGCCCGCAGCACCACTTTGCCCGTCGGCGTCCGCCCCAGAAACTTCCGGTGCACAAACGTACATGCCAGCAGCGTGCGGCGTTCGCTCGCCGGAACCAGGAAACCAAACCCATCCGGAAGCTTGCCCAGCTGCGCTTCGTCATAAATCAAATTGGCCGTTATCGATGATGAGTAGGGAATTCCTGCCAGCTCCTGGCTCAATCCAGCATCCACGTTGCTCAGCAGCGCGCTCACCGTCCATGCGGGAGAAGCCATAATGACCGCATCGTAGTCCTCGGCCACGCCGCCCGCCGTCACGCGCCAACGATCTCCGATTCGTTCCAGCGATTGCACTTCAGTCGACCGCCGCACCCACTCCGGCTTCAACCGCGCCTCTAGCGTTGCCACCAGCTGCTGCATCCCGCCGCGTAGTGTCGTAAAAATGCCTCGCGGTCCCGACCGCTTTCCGCCCCCGCTTTCTGATGCGCCCGATCCGACCGCCCGTCCCGTTCGGTCCGAGCCATCGCTCTTCACTGCGGCCGCGCGTGCGCGCATCTGCTTGTGCGCCGCCAGCATGCCGCGCGTCAGCGAACCGTACTGCGTCTCCATCTCCACCAGCCGCGGAAGCACCGTGCGCGCGCTCAATTGCGTGGCATCGCCGCCATAAATGCCGCTCAGCAGCGGATCGGCCAGCCGGTCGACTGCCTCTGCTCCAAAATGCCGCTCCACCAGCGCCGCTACTGACTCATCGTGTCCGCTCGGTCGCGGCGGATGCAGTAACTCAAGCGCCATCCGGATCTTGGTCTTCAGGCTGAACAGTCCAGTCAGCGCCGTCGGCACCAGCTTCGTCGGTACCAGGAACATCAGTCCATCCGGCAGCGGAACCAGTCGGTTCCGCACCACCACATAGGTCTTGCGCTCCGCATCGTTCGATGGCATCAACTGCTCGGCCAGGCCCAGCTCGCGACAAAGCTCCGCCGCCGCCGGCTTCTCGCTGATAAAACTGTCCGGCCCGCGTTCCAGCACCGCGCCATTCACCACTTCGGTTGCAATCGAGCCGCCCAGCCTCGTGCGCGCCTCAAACAGCGTGTATTCCACGGGAGCACCTGCAGCGCGCGCCTTCTCCACCTCATAGGCTGCTGCCAGTCCCGCGATGCCCCCGCCAATAATCGCTGTGCGCATTGCCCCGACCTCAATCGCCTCTATTAGAGCAGGTTCCAGGCAGAAACAAGGATTTTCGCCCGTTCGCCCTGCTGTCCAGCAGCTTTTCGCACTCCCAGAATCGGACTCCAGCCCTCTCCCAGCATGTGATTTAAATCACATCATGAACCGCCCTGTCGATCAACAATAGCGGTATGCTTGCGGCGGCTCCTTATACGCCGCAGCTCGCTCCCCTCTTCGCTTCCTCTGCCGCAGTCCTACCCAGGAGAACCCGGATGTCCGCTGAACTCATCCACCGTCTGCACTTCGCGTTTACCGTCACATTCCACTATTTATTCCCGCAGCTGACCATGGGGCTCGCGCTTCTCATCGTGGTGCTCAAGTCTGTCGCGCTCAAAACCGGCGACGAGCATTGGGACAAGGCCGCGCGCTTCTGGGGGCGCATCTTCGGCATCAACTTCGTCTTCGGCGTCGTCACCGGCATTCCCATGGAGTTCGAGTTTGGCACCAACTGGGCCCGCTTCTCCCAGCTTTCCGGCGGTGTCATCGGCCAGCCCCTCGCCATGGAAGGCGTTTTCAGCTTCTTCCTTGAATCCGCTTTTCTCGGCCTCTTCCTTTATGGCGAAAAACGTCTCTCCAAAACCATGCATTGGTTTTCCTCTGTCATGGTCTTCCTCGGTTCATGGCTCTCCGGCTTCTTCATCATCGTCACCGACGCGTGGATGCAGCATCCCGTCGCTTACGACCGCCTGCCCAACGGACAGTTTGAAGTGCTCAGCTTCTGGCAGCTTCTTCTTAACCCCTGGGGCCTGCTCCAGTACATGCACAACATGACCGGCGCCGTCGTCACCGGCAGCTTCGTCATGGCCGCAACCGGAGCCTTCTATCTATTGGATAAGCGTTCCGAAGACTACGGCCGCATCTTCGTCAAAGTCGGTGTCATCGCCGGCGTCCTCTCGACCCTCGCCATCATCTTTCCTACAGGCGATCTCCACGGAAAATATGTTGCCCGCAATCAACCCGCCGCCATGGCGGCGATGGAAGGGCTCTTCAAGACTGAATCCGGCGCCGGCATTGTGCTGGTCGGTCAGCCCAACGAAGAAACCCAGCAGATCGACAATCCCATCGTCGTCAACGACGTCCTCAGCTTTCTCATCTACGGAACCACCAAAGCTGAAGTGAAAGGTCTCGATCAGTTTCCGCGCGACCAGTGGCCCACAACGCTGCCATTGCTCTACTACGCCTACCACATCATGGCCGGTCTTGGAACCTACTTCGTCGCCCTCATGATCCTTGGCGCTTTCCTGCTCTGGCGCGGCCGCATCTACCACACGCGCTGGATTCTCTGGCTCCTGCTCATCAGCTTTCCACTGCCATACATCGCCAACACCGCCGGCTGGATGACCGCCGAAATTGGCCGACAACCCTGGCTCATTTATGGCCTCATGCGCACCGGCGAAGGCTTCTCGAGCACCGTCTCCGCCGGCAATGGCCTCTTCACTTTGATGGGATTCATGGGTCTCTACGCACTACTCGGCTTGCTTTTCACCGTGCTCGTGTACCGGGAGATCAGTCGAGGACCCCAGGCCGTCGCCCTCGCCGAATCGATCCACGCCAATTGAAATCCGAATATCGCCCTGACTCTCGAGAACTCCGCAACAGCGTTTCTTGGAAATGAAATACGAGGCTTCAACATGATGGGTTTTCTCTGGTTCTGGCTGGTTGCCGTAATGATCGTCGGCTACGTCGTCCTGGACGGCTTTGATCTCGGCGTCGGCGTCCTCCATCTCTTTCTCGTCCGCACAGAAGCCGAACGGCAGGTCTCTCTCCGCTCCATCGGTCCCGTCTGGGACGGCAACGAAGTTTGGCTCCTCGCCGGAGGAGGCACGCTTTACTTCGCCTTCCCGCTGCTCTACGCTTCGGCCTTCAGCGGCTTCTACCTGCCGCTGATGATCGTTCTCTGGCTGCTCATTCTTCGCGGAATCAGTCTCGAATTGCGCAACCACATCGACGTCGGTGTATGGCGCGCACTTCTGGATGGCGCCTTCGGCATCTCCAGCGCCTTGCTCGCCATCTTCTACGGAGCGGCGCTTGCCAACGTGCTGCGCGGCGTTCCATTACAGGCCGACGGCTACTTTTTCCTGCCCCTCTGGACCAACTTCCAGCCCGGCCAATTTCCAGGAATCCTCGATTGGTACACCGTCATCGGCGGCCTCGTCGCGCTCGTCGCGCTCACGCTGCATGGAGCTCTCTGGCTCACCATTAAAGTCTCCGGCGACCTTGCCGACCGCGCCCGCAATCTCGTCAAGCCGCTCTGGATCACACTTCTCATTCTCACGGCAGTCAGTCTCATCGCCACCATCCGCGTGCGCCCCGCCAGCCTCGACAACTACACGCACTACCCCATCAGTTTTATCGTTCCTGCCGGAGTGGTCGTTTCGCTGCTCCTGATCTGGTTCTGGAACTACCAGGGCTCTCCGGTCAAGTCTTTCCTTGCGTCATGCTTTTATCTTTTCTTCATGCTGGCCGGCGGATGCTGGGGCGTCTATCCCGCGCTCCTTCCTGCCACCACCGGCGAAGACCGCGACATCACCCTGGCCCGTGCCATCTCCGGCCCGCACACTCTGGCCGTCGGCCTCGTCTGGTGGACCTTCGGCATGATCCTTGCCATCGGTTACGTCGTCTTCGTCTATAGCCGCTTCAAAGGCAAAGTCGACATGGCAGAAGGGCACTAACCGCCCTCCGCCTTTTCTTAAACCGAGCCCCACACTCCCAGCATGAACTCAGGATTCGGGGACGTGTCCAACTTCAACCGTGCGTTTCGTGGTGAGTTTGGCATGAGCCCTCGAAGGTTCCGCAACCAGGCGCACGCCTCCGCCGGCAACGGCTCAAGCCGCCTGGATTTCTAACTCTGCCTTGGCGGCCTGCAATCCGCTTCGCGTTACAACTCCACCAGGTTCCACGGCTGGTCTTCCTGGCAATGCGCCATGGGATCCTCGTCCGGCAGCGGATGCCAGTTCTTCGGTTGATAGATGCAGCAGGGTTCCGGCGCCAGGGGATCGCCTGTCAGGGCATAGGCTCGAGCCCGTGACCCGCCACAGATCTCCTTGTATTCGCACGCTCCGCACTTGCCTTCCAGCCGGCTCGTGTTGCGCATCGCCTTGAAAATCGGAGCGTTGCGATAAATCTCCGCTAGCGGTGTCTCGCGAATGTTGCCCGCGTGGATCGGCAAAAAACCGCTTGGGTAAACATTGCCCATGTGCGACACGAACAGAAATCCTTTGCCATCGTTCACGCGGCGCGTCGCCCAGCCCTGTGTCCGCGCCTGCGCATTGGCAACCGGCGCCCCTGCCTCGTAGGCGTGTGCGCCTGAGTGACCGCCTGGATGTCCATGTCCCATCTTCTTTTCCTGCAGGTTGTGCTGCAGCAGGTAGCGGCGATAGTGCATCGCTTCCGTTGTCTTGATCTGGAAGTTCACCCGCTGCGACAATTCATAGATCTTTCCGAATACGGCTTCAAACTCCTCGCCGCTCAAGAGATCCCCCAGTTGTCCGCGTCCCACCGGCACCAGGAAGAACACATTCCACATCACAATGGCAAGCTTCTCGAATAACGCGCACAAGTTGTCGAGATCCTGCGCATTATGGCGGCTGATTGTCGTGTGCACCTGGATTGGCAGTCCCGCTTCGCCCGCCCATTCCACCGCTTGGATCGTCCTCGCCCAGGCCCCTGGCAATCCGCGAAATGTATCGTGAATCTCCGGCGTCGATCCATCCAGCGAAATTCCAAGCCGCACCACGCCCGCTTCTTTCATCTTGAAGATTGCGTCCCGTGTCAGCAACGGCGTTGCGCTCGGCGTCACTGCCACCTTCACGTTCTTTTCCGACGCATAGCGAATCAGTTCATACACATCCGCTCGCTTCAACGGATCTCCACCCGTAAACACAAAGATCGGCACATGCAGATCTGCAATCTGATCGATCAACCGCTTGCCCTCTTCGGTCGACAATTGATCTGGATGCGCAATCGGTTGCGCCGCGGCTCTGCAGTGTTTACACGCAAGATCGCACGATTGCGTCACTTCCCAGATCGCCAGAAACGGTGCTTCGTCGTAGTTCAACCCGCCGCGCGCGGGAATCTGATGCATCGGCTGCATGGAGCCTCCCAGAGTGCCAAGCGAACAGCCCGGTCCTGCATCCTGCGGGGAACGCTTCGACTCACCTAATAGGTAAGCAGCCTTCCAGGTCTGAATCTGTGATTCACATCACCTTTCGTGACGAAAGTCGCTCTCTCACGATTCCTGCTGGACTTCTTTTGGAAACTGACGCACAATTGCGACCAACGGCGAAACCGAATCTCGATTCGCCGCATCCATTCTTTAGAAATTTTGCGTACCTTGGCGGCCTCGCGGCCGTCTATTCGGCTAGCGCAGGTGATTTAGCTCACGTGGTGTTGTGCTGCCGGGCACCGTAAGCCGGCAAGGGATCTGCAAGAGTACAACCGAAAATCAAGGAGGTTTCCCATGGCCGCACCAATCAAGCCGCGGTGGAGCAAGCCTTCCACCATTCTCTTCGCCTCCGAGATTCCCGCCAACGAAAAGGCCTTGAGTTTTGCCCAGGCCCAGGCCCGTGAGTTTGGCGCCCATCTCATTCTGTTTCACGCCTATGACACGATGGTTGTCACCGCATCCGAAACCTCGGGCATTCGCTATTACGACTACGCTGCCGCCGCCGGTTCCGAGCTCAAACATCTGCAGCCGCTTGCCGACCGCCTCAAACAGGACGGCATCTCCTGTGAGGTCGTTGTCCGTCCCGGCCTCGCAGCAGACCAGATTTTGAATTACCTGCGCGAACGCGAGGTCGATCGAATCGTCATGGGCACTCACTCACCCGGTCCCATCGGCAAACTGCTGGTTGGTTCCGTGGCCGAGGCAGTCCTGCGAACCGCAAGCGTTCCGGTCTACATCGTCGGCCCCGACGTTGTCGAAGCCCGCTATCGCAGCTATGCCACCAACACCGTTCTCTGCGCCGTCAGCATGAATGAGACAAGCTACGTTGTAGCCGCCTTCGCCTCCGAAGTCGCCGCGCAGCATGGCGCCCGCCTCGTTCTGCAGCACGTCATCAAGCCGCAGGAACGTGCCGAGTTCCTGGCCGGCCGCACCATCGACGATGTCGAAATTGACCTGCTCTCACTCGTCCCTGAAAAACTGCGCAACAAGATCAGCGTTCAGACCATCGCTGTCCCGGGCGACCCCACAGAGGAATTGCTCTACCAGGCGCGCGCGCAACAAGCCGATCTCATCGTCCTCGGCGCGCAAGGTGCATCCGCATTTGCGGCGATTGCCCGGCAGGGCGTCGTTTATAAGGTACTGGCGCATTCGCACTGCCCCGTCATCACGATTTCGCCCGCAATCCTTGAACAGTGTGGGGTGAAATACATCAAAGAACATCGCGCCGAAGTCTTTCTCGCCGGTGTCTTTTAGGAGTTCTCCCTGAAACCGGCGCCGGATGGATCCGCAACCAGGATCCATCCGGCGTTCGTATCTCAGTGCGCAGCGGTCTTCGGTCCAGATCGCACTGCGGGCTTTGCCGGGGACGTCGCCTTCAAGGGAGCCGCATCCACCTCGCACGGATTTCCCCCACAAAGCGCTCCTGTAATGCCTTTGCCTTCTTCGATCGTGTAAATGCGGTCCACCGCCGGCAGTTTCACCGTCTCCATCTTCCCGCCCGGCCAGTGAATCTCTGCGGTGCCGGCGTCGGTCGCGTCGCCCAGCCCAAAGTGCGGCCTGCGGTCGTTCGAGGAAATATAGCTGCCGCTCGCCAGCACGTCCTGGCGCATCCGCGTCCCGTTCGCCTTCAGATACACAGTGGCGCAGGTCGCGTCGCGCGGACCCTTCGGGCCGCCCACCAGCTTCATCTCCACCCAGTGGTGGTGATCGGGATTCACATTGCGCAGCAGCGCCGGCGGCCCTTCAATTGGATTGATGACAACGTCGATCTTCCCGTCATTGAACAGATCGCCAAACGCCGCGCCGCGCGCCGGAAGCACATCGGCGAGCCCTGTCCCCTTTACGGCCGGCATCAGCTCAAATTTTCTGTCCTTTGTCCCGTCCGGCACATTGCGGAACAAAAGTGGTCGTTCCTTCCACGTTGTGCCCCAATCATGCCCATCGACTTGCGGATACACATGTCCGTTTACTTCGAATAGATCGAGCCAACTGTCGTTGTCATAATCCAGAAACCCATCGCCCCACCCCACAAACGGAATCGTCGGTTGCGCGATGCCTGCCTTGTAGCTCACATCCGTAAAGCTCATATCGCCGTCGTTGTGGAACAGCACTTTATAGTCGTCGCCAAAGTCGGTTACAAAAAAATCCACCTGCCCTTTGTTTTCGTAGTCCCCTGCGGCAATGCCCATCGAAGCGATCTCGCGGCCATCCTTATTCAGCGCAAAGCCCGAGACATAGCTTTGATCGTCGAAAGTCCCATCCCCCTTGTTCACATACAAAAAGTTCGGTTCCGAATCATTGCCCACCACCAGGTCCGGCTTTCCATTCCCGTTCAGGGACACAAAGATGGACGTGAAGCCGTAGTAGCTGTCCTTGTCTTCAACCCCCGCCTTCTTCGTCACGTCTGTAAATGTGCCGTCGCCATTATTGTGAAACAGGTGGTCCGGCTCGCCCTTCAGTCCCCGTGGTCCGCAATTCACATTCGCACCGCGATACAAACACGACGCAAAACCCACCGCCTTGGTTCCGGCAATCGGCAAGCTGTTGCGGTCGAAGTGCACGTATCCCGAAACATACAAATCCAACCGGCCATCGCCGTCAAAATCACCCCACGCCGATCCCGGCGACCAGTTGCCCAATGCCACGCCTGCCTTGGGCGCGACGTCGCTGAATGTCCCATCGTGGTTGTTGTGGTACAGGCGATTCTCGCCGTAGTTGCCTACGTAAAGGTCCGGCCAGCCATCATTGTCATAGTCGGCAACAGAGCAGCCATAGCCCCAGCGATCGTTCTGCACTCCAGCCTTGGCGCTCACATCTGTAAACGTGCCGTCGTGGTTGTTGTGAAACAGCGCTGCATGCGGTGCTGGCTCTTTTCCATCCAGGGAGTCGAAGGTCGCCCCGTTCACCAGGTAGATGTCCAGCCAGCCATCGTTGTCGTAATCGATCAGGCACACGCCCGAACCATTCGTCTCCACAATGAACTTCTTGTCCGGCACGCCCATCTTGTGGATCCAGCCGCCGAGCCCCGCTTTTTGCGTGATGTCTGAAAAAATTACCGGCCCCGAGTCGACAAAACCTCCAGCCGTAATCGGCCTCTTCTCCGCGTCGTATACCGGCGCTGCCGCCACACCTGCCGAAATGCCGCTGCTCATCCCGCCCGGTTGTTGCGGTGCGGGCGTAGCCTGCTGCGTGCCGCCGTGCAACGGATGAGAAAGTACGAGCAGGACAAGAGCGAGGGGCGTGCGCCGAACAGACAAGGACGGAACTCCTTTAAAGGATGAAGTGTATCGCACCGATGCCCACACTCGGTGTGCCGGATGCATGCCGGCTGCGGCCTTCATCCTCCCTTGAATTCGCCGTCTCGCCTTTCCGGGTTCGGCAACGCCGATGCTTCGAACACCCGTGCGGTTGTTCTGCAATCGGCAATTTCTGCTGCTCAAAATGCTGTGTAGATTCTCGCATTTCGTGAACAACCTCGTACCCAGACGGGGCGTCCAAGCGTAGGTTGTCGCAGCAAATAGAGCAGGCTCACGAAAGGGAAAACGGATGCTTTGGACAATTTTTGTAATCCTTCTAGTCCTGTGGTTGCTTGGCATCGTTAGCAGCTACACGCTTGGCGGTTACATTCACATTTTGCTTGTGATCGCGCTCGTCGTTCTACTGATCCGTTTGATTTCCGGTCGGCGTCCTGTCGTCTAATCGCTGAACCTACGGCAATACATGTGAGCCGGGGATGACTTCTCCGGCCCAAGAAAATCCCCGCAACATTAATCCCACCATGGAGGTGGATCATGGACAAAGATAAAGTTAAGGGCACCATGGATGACGCTGTCGGTCGCGCCAAGCGCCAGGTCGGAGAGTGGACCGGCGATACAAAAACTCAGGTCGAAGGCGCTGCCCAGCAGGTGAAGGGCAAGGCTGAAAAAGCATGGGGCAACGTGAAGGATGCCGCCCGCGACGCCAAGGACTCTGTCCATAATGCCGCGAACAATGCTTCGCAAAACCGTGATGCAAAGACCCAGGCCGAGATCGACCGCGAAGAGCGGGAACGCGAACACGCCGTTGCCGGCCACGACAAGCGTCGCTAAACCGAACCCCCAAGCGGGGGAAATTCGGGCTCGGCAATCAACCCAACCATCCACCGCGGCGCGGGAATTTATTCCTGCGCCGCATTCATTTGCGACGGAGCGGGAATCTTGATCGCGGCCAAATCCACATTGACAGCTCGGGCACCCCCCGGCCTCGAGAACTCAGGTTCTGGCGGTCAGAATGACAAACAGCGTATAGTGTTCGTGAGGCGGTGAACGCCCTATTCCGCTGCCGCCCCTAAGTGAGGTGCGTCTTCCGCAGGGACTCCGGTTCACTGACGTTCGACGTTCCACCATCGGAGACTTCAGCTTGGCGAGCAGTGGCTCGTGTGCTTCGAAGTCCCGTGGATGCAGTGAGTTGTGCGTTTCTTCCTGCCTCCTGTACTCTCTGCGGCTCCCCGCTGCCGCAGCTTTCTTCCGCGCCAATTTGTGAAGCCTGCTGGTCGGAAATTCCCCTCCAGACCGCTCCCGTCTGCTTTTCCTGCGGCGATACCCTCGATGCTCCAATCACCGCAACCTCAACAAATCCAGCGCTTTGCCGCGTTTGCCGCATGGCTCCCCCTCCGTTCCGCCGAGCCGTGGCCTACGGACCCTACGACGGCCGCATGCGCCAGCTGATCCACGCGCTCAAATACAACGGTCTTCGCCCGGCCGCAGGCGAACTCGGACGTCGCATCGCCTTTGCAATCGCGCGACTTGCCGCAGACGCCCCCCAGGATTTGCTCGTTGTTCCCGTTCCGCTGCATCGCGTCAAGCATCTCGATCGTGGTTTCAATCAGGCGCTGCTTCTGGCCACTGAAGCCGTTCGCGCCTTGCGCGCCACCAACTTGGCCTGGCATCTCACCCTCACGCTCGATCCCGGTCTGCTCGTGCGTGTACGCCCTACCGAGAGTCAGGCCGGTCTTACGCCGCGTCAGCGCCGCCTCAATATGCGGCGCGCCTTCGCCGTCGCAGATCCCGCGCGCGTAGCCGGCCGCCACATTCTTCTCATTGACGACATCCTCACCACCGGAGCCACCGCGCGAGCCGCATCCCGCGCCCTGGTCGATGCCGGTGCCGAATCCGTATGGGTTGTCACGCTCGCCCGCGCCCATCGCAACTCAATCGAATCCTTCGGAGCTTTTGCTTCGCCGCACAACGCACTCCCGGATGCCGTTCCTGGAGTCACTTCGCAAGGTATGCACGAATCGCATCACCAACCATCTTTTTGACGGGGGACGAAGGATGTCGCTGGGAAAAGCTATGATTCATGCGCGAAAGCAGAAATCGATTGCAAGGGCCGCGGCGCTGGCTGCCGAGCAGCCAGCGGGCCACCAGGTTCCGCAGCACAGCCAGATTCTGCAAATGCCTGTGCTGGTTCTGAACGCGTCCTACGAGCCCATCAACATCTGTGGCGCGCGTCGCGCCCTCGTGCTCGTGCTCAAAGGCATCGCGCGCACTGAAGAAGAGCACGGCCTCACTCTCCACGCGCAGCGTAGCCGCATCGCCATGCCTTCGGTTATCCGTCTTCTTGAATACCGCCGCATTCCTCACCAGACCCGCGCTCTCTCGCGCAAAAATATCCTGCTCCGCGATCGCAACACCTGCCAGTACTGCGGCATTCTCCTTCCGTCCGGCGAACTCACCCTCGACCACGTTGTCCCGCGTTCGCGCGGCGGCAACTCCACCTGGGAAAACCTTGTCGCCTGCTGCCACGCCTGCAATCGTCGCAAAGGCAACCGGCTTCTGCACGAAATCGACGATATGATCCTGCTCCGCGAGCCGCGCCCCTTCTCGCTCCACACCAGCCGGCAGATCATGCGCATGCTCGGCCGCGGCGACGACCGCTGGCGCAAATATCTCTTTTATTAGGCATCGCGCAGCACATCACGGTCAGAAAATGTCTCCCAAAATGGAAGGTCCATCAGCCAGTGGCCTGGCTGACGGACCCTCTGCGTTTTCTCAACCGTGCCTTCTCGCGCACCCAGCCGCCGTTTAGGGAAGATCGATTCTAACGATCTGGCCGAGGCCCGACGGAGCAGCACCGAAGTTGGAGACATAGAGCTTCTCATCCGGTCCAAAGGTCATTGCGGTCGGAACAGAAAGACCTGTCGCCACGTCTTCAATCGACCCGTCGTGATTCACGCGGACCACCTTGCCGTCGCCCGGTGTTGGGTAGCCTGCGGCATCGGACAATTCGAGAGCATAGAGTAAGCCGTCCGGCCCGAAGGCTGTCGACACCACCGTTGTGAATCCTGATTTGGAGCCGACAATGTGCAGGCTCCACGGAGCGCCTTCCTCACGAAATCCCGGCGCCGCGAGCCGGCCGCATTCTGCAAACGACAGCGTCAGAATCCTTGCGGTGCCGGGCACGATCGGAAACAGGTTGAGATTGCCGAGATAGAAATCCCCATTGCGCTCGGTGATCCCCGTCGGAACAATGTGTCCTTCCGATGCGGAGACATCCAGCACGCTCTGCATCGCTCCGTTGGGCCCAATCGAGATGACTTGTCCGTGGTTCGGCTCCACGGTATACAGCTTTCCGGCAAAGGGAACCATGCTGTAGAAGGTTCCGTCAGGCTCAAAATCACCCGGGTTGGGGTATTCCACCGGATGCGTCTGTACGAACTCGCTTAAGTTGGCAATGATCTTCCACGAGCCGCCTCGGGGATTCACGATCGCCACGCCGTTCGGAATATCGGCGATGCCGTGAGAGCAGCCGCCTCCGGCAATCAACGCGTACAGCGTTCCGTTCATAAACTTTACGTCGGCAACACTTGAGGTATCTCCCATTGAATCCGCCGAGGAAGGGAACCCCGAGGCAACCGTGGTTCGAGTGCCCGACCGGTCAATGCGCGAGATTCTCCCCGTCTTCCCGCCAGTATAAGGACCAATGGGAGGAACCACCTGTGTGCAGACCCCGCTGGTAGATGTCATTCCACCCGTTCCGGCCTCCGCGACGTAGAGCGAGCCGTCCGGCCCAAACGACAACCCTCGCGGACCCTCCAGCCCGGTCACCCATACATGGACGTTGTTCGAAGTTTGGGCCATGCTCCCAACGGGGAGGGCATTGACCATCGCAGCGGCAGCTAGGAGCAGGAAAACTCTTGAAATTCTCATCGTTTGACCTCAATCTCGTTTCTAGCCCGCACTTACACATAGGTTGCGGACGTGGCGTAGACTAGGCATGTCGCACGACGATGTGAAGTTGCATCCCGTAAGTTACGTCCCGCTCCCCCAGTAATATGCGTTGATCGAGGTCCGCGAATCTTCTATGGAGACGCGCCAGACGCCTAGCCCCGCATTGGTTCGTTCGCAGTTAGAGCGCATCCTGGCCTCCGCGCCTTTTGCCAACTCGGCGCGCAGTCAGCGCTTCCTGCGCTACGTGGTCGAGGGCTCCCTCAATAACTCCGAAGATTCGCTCAAGGAATATGTCATCGCGGTCGAGGTCTTCGACCGGGATCCATCCTACGATTCATCCGTCGATGCCACGGTCCGCGTTGAGGCGGGGAGACTCCGCACTCGGCTGCGCGAGTACTATTCCGGCGCCGGACGCAATGACCCCCTCCGGATCGAAATCCCACGGGGTTCCTATCGTCCCACGTTTCAACCAAATGTTGCGGAATTCACTCCACCACCAGCTTTTCCGGCAAACGTGCAGGATGTCTCATATCAGGAAGCGCCTGCCTTGGACTCGCAGCTTCGCCGCAAGGTGTGGGGCCTGTCGTTTGCGGCCGCAGCCCTTGTCCTCATCCTCGCCGCAGTCGGATACTTCGCCACGCACCGCGCGCAGTCCAGTGTCTCTCCGAAAGCCCCCATCGTCCTCGCCGTCCTGCCTTTCGCCAACAAGACCGGCGCTGCTTCGAATGATTACCTCACGGATGGACTTACAGACAATCTGATTCGCCAGCTGTCGCAAATACCCCATCTACGAATCGTCTCCCGTGGTGCGGTCGAGAGTGTCGACCGCCAGAGTCTGTTGGGCACGCTGGGCGTTACGGTTCTGCTCACAGGAGAACTCCGGCGCAATGCCGATGGCCGTCTGCAACTCAACTCCGAGCTCAGCAATGCCAGGGATGGCACCGTTCTTCGTTCCGAACAATATCTCCCCGACGAATCCGACTTTCGGCCCATTCAGGCGGACATCGTCCAGGATGTGATCCGGAGTCTCGGCTTCGCGCCGAATCAAACGCAGTTTGCCGCCGCGCTGCGGCCGCTTACCTCAAGCCCCGTCGCTTTCCAGGACTTCCTGCGGGCGGAGTCCCTTATGGAAAATGGCGATGAGCCCAGTCTCGTCTCCGCAGTGTCCGCCCTCGACGATGCGGTAAAACGAGATCGCTTCTTTGCCGAGGCTTTCGCCGCCATGGCAGAGTCTGAATTGCAGATCGCCTTGTTCTTCGAATTGCCGGGCGAGCACATGGAACGCGCACGGCAATATGCAACCAGGTCAATTGCGCTCGATCCGCGACTCATCCAGTCCCACGCCGTGCTCGGGATCGTTCATCTTATGTACGACTGGGACTACGCCGGGGCGCAGAGTGAATTGGCGGCGGCAGACCTGCGCGAGGGCGCCATCGGCCAATTCGGATGCACAGCTCATTTGCTCGAGCGCAGCGGAAACACGCGCCACGCAGAAGAAGACTTGCATCGTTTGTTGGACTTCAATCCCCGCTCAGCCATGCTCATCGGCGAGCTCGGCTGCGTCAACTACTACGCTGCCAGATATGACGACTCCATTCGCTACTACCACCAGGCCCTCGCCATCGCACCCGAGTCCGTGCTTTCCGGTTGGGGGCTTGGCCGCTCATTGGCACGCGTTGGCAAGTACTCTGAAGCGCTCGAGGAGTTGAAACATTTCAAATCTGCTCACGGTGTGGTGAACCCGCTCATCCTTGCGGAGATCGGCTACATCCAGGCGCTGTCCGGCGATCGTTCCGCGGCGCGGGCAACCGTTCGGCAATTGCAGCTGATAGCGCGCGACCGGTTCGTCGACCCCTACTTTGTTGCGGTCATCGAACTTGCTCTTAACGACCAGAACGCCACATACGCCTGGCTCGAAAAAGCCTACACCGAACGCTCTGCCTTCCTCATTTCGATCGCCACTGACCCCAAGTGGTCCGCATCCATGGGCGATCCGCGTTTTCAGGCGCTTTGGATGCGCATGACCGGGGGCGGACTTCGCGCTTCCCAGGCCGTTTCCGCTCCCACTGACTAACTTCCAACCGCCGATCGAGGTCGCTCTCGAAAACCAACTCCGTTGCGTCTGTGCCGCTACTTCTGCGGAATCCACTCCCCCAGCGCCCGTTTCCCAGGAGCGTCCATTGGATCCGCCTGGCTTCCCCGCGGCCTCGATCCGCTTCGATGCCCCGCGATTTAGCCACGCCCATCCCGCTTTCGTGCTACATTCCAGAGCCTTTAAATGAGATAAGGTTTTCTTCAATCAACCGCTTTCCCTGACGTATTTGCACTTCCCCAAGCTTCAACTTTGCAATCGAAACGCTCTGTACTGAAAGCCTGCTGATGAGAGTTTCATTGGAATCGAGCGCCGTGAATCCCCCAACCACCGGGTCGGCTCCTGCCGCCACCGTCGGACGGGGATCTGCGCAACAGATCCGGCGGCGCCTGATCCTCGGCTTCGCCACTCTGGCCGCTGTCCTTCTCGTTTCCACGCACGCTACAGTCGCCGCTGCCAACACCATTCCCGCTTCCGGCGTCGGCTATCTATCCCTGACCTTGGTTTTCTTCGCCTGCGCCGCCGCCTTTGCGCTGCGTGCGCGCTCCACCCAAGGCACGCTCCACACGCGTTGGGTTCTGGTTGCGGCCGGAGCACTTTCGGCTTCCATCGGCTATGCGCCCTCGTTCGCTGAAGCATCTCTGCATGCCGGGCCTTCGAGAATGCTCCAGACCGGTTTGTTCAATGTCAGTGAAGCCCTCTACATGCTCGCTGCAGTTCTCTTCTTTGCCGGCGTCGCGCGGTCCATCGTCCTCATCGACATGCTCCAGGCGCTGCTCTTCGTCGTGCTCCGCTTCAATCTGGTGTACTCGGCCGCAACCCGCGATCAATTCAACCGCAACCACCTCCTTGTCGGTCAGCTCGTCGCCTTGTTCCTGTTCCTGATTGCCACGGTCGCGTGCCTGGGCGCAGCATCGCGCGCCGAGCTTCGCTTCCTGCGCACCCTCTCCTGTTTCTTCGGACTCCGCCTTATCAGCTATTTCCTCGCCAACCAGGTCTCCTATACCTGGCTGCACTATCAAAACTGCAGCCTGTGGGATGTCCCCGGCGTCGCGCTTCTCGCAGGCTTCGCGCTCTATCTCCTCCATGCAAGCGGCCCAGCCAGGGCAGAGTCACCTGAGTCCACGGCGGTCCATTTCCCCAGCGCTGCTGTACGCAGTCTCATGCCTTCGTTTCTTGCCTTCGTGAACATGTCGCTCGCTCTGCTCGTCCTGCCTGTCTCGTTGCCCTTGGCAGGAATGGCCATCGCCACATCCCTCATCTGCTACGTTGTGCGTACCGTTCTCGTCCAGGCACAGGCAGTCAAAGAAAAGGCCCTTCTCGAGAGCCGCAACTTGCAACTTGAAGGCCTTGCCGTCAGCGATCCGCTTACCGGCATCGGCAATCGGCGTTCCCTTGCCAACGCCTACAACCAGCTCCGCGCGCAGGAAGACGGCCCCAATCTCTCCATCCTCGCAATCGACATCGATCACTTCAAGCAAGCCAACGATTGCCACGGTCACCAATATGGAGACAAGGTTCTCGTCACATTGGCCATGAATCTCGAAAACCTGGCCGCCGGCATAGCTCCAAGCCACGCGGTTCGCCTGGGTGGCGACGAGTTCGCCCTGTTGCTGCTCAACATTGCGCCGCAACAAGCAATCGAGTTGGCCGAAGAACTTCGCACACACTTCGGAGCGCACCCGTTTCCTGAAGAGAATTCAAAGGTGACCCTCAGCATTGGCATTGCCTCGCTCGACTCCGCGCGCGCTCTGCCGCTCGAGACGCTCATCTGCTCCGCCGACGAGGCTCTCTATCGCGCCAAGCTCCGCGGCCGCAACCGCGTTGAAGTTCAGTCCATCGCCGGATCTATCCCCGTCGATGCAGAGTCTGCTGCGCACGCCCGACGCCTGGAACTCCAGCGCACGGCCAGCTAAATCCCCGAACTCCCAAAAAATACAACAGCCGAATCGCCATCGACTCGGCTGAAGCATCCCATCCTCCCATGTTGCAATGTCCTGCCTCTGCTCAAGACGGCCGCGAATATCGAACGTGTGCGCGCACCCAATCGGGAAGAATTACGCGCCTGCCCGCCCTCGCACTCCCTGGGATTCCCGGCAATGGTCTGGCCAGATAGCCGTGCATCTCTCCCGTGCCGGTGTCGAAAGCGAGACCAACAATCTCACCCTTCGACGTGATGGAGCAGGCAGTGATCAGATCCATCGTCGTGCTTCCCGCAATCAGACCGTTCAGGTCGACAAGTTTGCCTCCTTGGCGAATGAACGCGCGAACCACGCTAAAATCGGCGCTCGCCGACAGGCCGACCACCTGGCCCGCGTCGTTAATGCCAAGCGCCACACTGTAGGAATCGTCATCGAGTGAATCGTTGACGGTACCCAGGTCGTGCATCTTTGTGCTAAAACTCCACAGGAATGCATGGGTCGTCTCGTCTCCTGCAAGGTCCGATCCGCCGACCACCTGCCCAAGATCGTTGATGCTGTGCGCGAAATTGTAATAGCTGCCACCCAGGCTGCCCAGGTCGATGGTCGCCCCGAATTGCCAAAGCAGAGCGTGCGCGGGAACAAAGTTATACAGAAAATTGGGGTCAAACGGACCGCAGCTCCCCGATGCGCCCACCGCCTGCCCCCAGCTGTTGATCGAAAATGCCACACCATCAGCATCCTTGCCTGTGCCAAGCGCCTCGACGCCGAGCGAAGACCAGATCACTGGTTTGAACTGGTAGATCTGCGGAGCCGGACAGTCAGGATCGACGGTCCTGTTTTCCGCATAGCCGGCAATTGCGCCCCAGTTGTTAATTTGATTGGCTACACCGTTGGGCCCACCCAGCGTCTTGAGCGCGATCAGTTTCCCGTTCTGGCGGACGAATGGCACACACGCCCGGGGCGACGAGGTGAAACCCATCGCTTGAAAGCCACAAAAATCTTCTGTCGTAGCCGGCCCTTTTGGGTTCTCCGCTTCTCCGACTGCATTGCCCCAGTCATTTACTCCGAATGCGATGCTGTTCCCGCCAAAACCCGGGTCTCCTATGTCAGTCATCGCCTTCCCGTGCCACAAGATCGCATGCTCCGCCCCGTCCACACCGGCGGAACCGCTGACCCATTCACTGTTTGTGATCACGAAAGGCTGGCCGGGGTTCGCGCCGACCACTCCGAGATCTTCGACTGTGTACTGGATCTGTGAGTTGGCATTGGAAGCCTGCTGGGCGGCGCAATTTGCAAGCGCCACTCCCATGCAGGCTAGTCCGGCCGCGGCCAATCGAAAATTCCTCGCGGATCGAGAAATCACCCGCGCTATTCCACATCCCCTGCGTTGAGCTGTGTGCTTCATGTCTCCTCCTGTTCACGATTGCTCGTCGTTTGGGCGCACTTCAATCGTGGATTTGCGCAAGCGGTTGAGTATCGAGCTCAAACAAATCAAAGAAACTCCATCGGAAGTCACGGAATGATGCAGGTCTTCCGCCTGCATCCATGCCTCCACCTCGAGCCGCGGAAGGTTCGAGACAATCCCAACATCGTTCAGCGGAATCATCTCTTCTTCAGCGCCACAGTCCGCGCACCAGGCTCGCGAGGGCTTTCGCCCACGCAAAACCAGAATTGAGTCGGTCTCTATGGTGATCTTTGTCTGCTTTGCCATGCTCTCCGCTCTTGCACTCCAGATGGCTTGTTCGCCCTGTCCGTCAAGCACGGCTGCATAGTGTCGGAATCGTCGCAGGATGTCTTTCTCGAGGCCATGATTCTTTCTGATGATTTCTCGCTCCGCTGTAAGTAGCAGAAAATAAAATTGTTATATGCTGGACGCAAACGGGCCGCCCAGCTCGATTCTCGCCAAATGCGTGCTACAATCGCGACTCAAGTCACACTTCTCGGGATGCGCGTGGAGCCCGAATGGTCGAGAGCACGGATCGCAAGAGCCCCCAGCTTTACGAGTTTGGTCCTTTTCGCGTTGACCCCGAAAAGGAATTGTTGCTGCGCGAAAACGAAACCGTTCCCATCGCGCCCAAAACCTTTCAGGTTCTCCTGGTGCTGATGCGCCACAGCAAACAGGTCGTCACCAAAGATGACCTCCTGAAGACTGTCTGGCCCGACACCTTCGTTGAAGAAGCCAACCTTAGCCGCAATATTTTCCTTTTGCGCAAGGCGCTGGGAGAAAGTCCCCAGGATCACCAATACATCGTGACCGTTCCTGGACGCGGCTATCGATTTGCAGAAGATGTGCAGGTGGTGTCCGATCGTACGCTCGACATGGTGGCGGCCAGCCACTCTAAAGTTCACATCGAGATCACCGAAACCCAACCTTGGCGATGGATTGCGTTGGCAGCGGTATTTGTCGCGGTCGTTGCCGCCGGCGCCTTGAAGTACTTTTCCCACCGCGGCCCGGTCCCGAACGATAAAGACGCATTGGTGTTGGCCGACTTTACAAACTCAACCGGCGATCCAGTCTTCGATGGCACGCTCCGCCAGGGCCTGGCAATTCAATTGGACCAATCCCCGTTCCTTAAAATCCTGGACGACGCGAAACTTCAGCGCGATCTGGAACTCATGAACGTTCCACCCGGATCCCGTGTCACGCATCAGATTGCGCACGATGTCTGTATCCGCGAAGGATCGGCTGCCATCATCGACGGCGCGATCGCAAGCCTCGGTAAGAGCTACGTCCTCACCTTGCAGGCAGTCTCGTGTCAAGACGGGAAAACACTGGCGCGTGAACAGATTCAGGCAGAGAAAGAACAGGTGTTGCAGGCACTCAGCAGCGCGGCGACTCAAATACGCAGCAAACTCGGCGAGTCGCTCAACTCCATCCAGAAGTCCAATCAGCCGCTCGAGCAGGCGACAACCTCTTCACTCGATGCTCTCAAGGATTACACCACCGGCCTCGCCATCATGGGACAGGGGCATTTCCTGGCGTCCGCACCTCTTTTCGAACGGGCTATTGCCATCGATCCGAAGTTTGCCATGGCTTATTTCGTCTTGGCGGTCGTCTATGAACAGGCCGGAGACATGGATTCCAGCGCAAAGTACGCGAAAAAAGCCTTCGACTTGCTCGATCACACGTCGGAATCAGAGCGCGCCGAGATTACTGCCTACTACTACAGGGCAACCGGCGAACTCAACAAAGAGATCGACGCCTATCAACTGGCGATCCGGAACAACTATCCGCGCCAGTGGAGTTTCCATAACCAGCTCAGTGTCACCTACATCGACTTGGGTCAGTTTGAAAAGGGATTGGAAGAGGCCCGGGAAGCAAATCAACTGAACCCCGACATCGAAGCTCCTTATCGGCGGATATTGGACGCGTACCTCTGCACAGATCATCTCGCTGAAGCCGATCAAACAGCCGCAAAGGTCCGGGCGCGTGGCATTGACGGTTCACGCATTCACCAGCGCTTCCTTGAGTTGGGTTTCATCGAAGACGACAAAGCCGCCATTGCTCGCGAGATTCAATGGTTTGCCGGAAAGCCCGAGGAATATATCAGCTTCGGGCTGCAGGCAGCCAACCTGAATCTCCACGGAAAGCGGCAGGCCTCGCATGCGATGTATCAACGTGCCGCAGATTTGGCCCAACGAGAAGGATTTCGCTACGTAGCCGAGGAGTTTCAGGATGCCGATGCCCGAGCGGATGCTCTCTCCGGCAACTGCGTGTCCGCACAAAAGCTCGGCCATCCTGCATTTGCGCTGGCACTGTGCGGCCAAACATCCCAAGCTGCAACTCTTGCCGCGCAATCATCGAAAGCCCTCCCCAATGGGACCATCTGGAATGCCGTGCAACTCCCTGAGATTCAGTCGCTGCTTGCGCTCAACCGCAACGATCCAGCCACAGCGATTGAACTCATGACGGCCGCGTCACCCTACGAAAGAGCTTATCCCGACGCGATCTATGTGCGAGGCCTCGCCTATCTCAAAATGCACAAAGGTGCAGAGGCAGCCGCTGAATTTCAAAAAATTGAGGATCACAAAGGCGCAAGCTGGGCCGCAACATGGGTGCACCCGAATTGGGCTTTGTACTATTCCCTGTCCTATCTGGGAATGGCGCGCGGCCTCGCAATGGCGGGAGAGAATCGGAATGCCAAAAAAGCCTATGGGGATTTCCTTGCGTCCTGGAACCAGGCAGACCGCGACACACCGATTCTGAAGCAGGCAAAAGCAGAGTATGCCCGTCTGAAGTGAGTCGCGGGCTCACCCCTGCTTGTTTCGCATCACCAGCTTTCTTTCGCGGTTCTGCCGGCCAATCCAGTCACATCCTAAGCCCCCCAATCGGCCCGGGTTCGCCAAACTCCTTTTCCCATCAACGAATAATTTTCGATCCAGTTGCGTTCCGCAGGTATAGTGCCAACAGGTCCCTTCCCCGCCAGTGAGGTCTTTCCATGGCCCGACGACTCTCTTCGGCGCTATTCGTTGCTGCATTTCTGATCTCCTGCGCGTTCGCTGCAGCCCAGCCTGCGCAAACTTCGTCCGACAACGCTCTCGATATCACTCTCGGCCACGCTGCCGTGCCGCTCTACGGCCCGTGGAAGTTCACCGTCGGCGACTCGCCCCTCGATGCAAAGACCGGTCAGCCCCTCTGGTCCGAACCGGATTTCGACGACTCGCATTGGGAATCTGTGAGTCTGAATCCCAAAGCTGGAGTGGACGACCCTCTCTCCGGAATCACCGGGTACGTCCCCGGTTGGACTGTCCGCGGTCATGCCGGCTATTGGGGCTATGCGTGGTACCGCATGCGCGTCCGTGTTCAATCTTCTTCGGGCCAGGCGCTCGCTCTCGCCGGGCCCGCAAACGTTGACGACGTGTACCAGGCATTCGCAGGCGGCCAGTTCGTCGGACAATTTGGTCGCTTCAATGGCAGCACGCCAACCGCTTTCTACACCCAGCCCATGATGTTCGCGCTGCCCACCGCGCTTGACTCCGGCCCCAATCGGGACTCCTCCACCCAGGTTCTCGCCTTCCGCGTTTTCATGATGCCTTCCACGCTCACTGAAGTCGCAGACGTAGGCGGTTTTCACAGTGCGCCCGTCCTCGGAGAAGCCGCCACCGTCGCGGCCGGCTATCAACTAAGCTGGCTCGAACTCATTCGCGGCTATGCGCTTTCGGCAACCCAGGTGCCGCTCTTTGGAGTGATGGCGATTCTCGCTTTCACCCTTATCCTGTTCGACCGCAATGACGATGTCTATCACTGGATAGGCTCCCTGTTCCTGGTCCAGGCCTTTTCCAGCGGCGTGTCCATTGCCTGCTCATGGAGCCAGTTGATCAGCATCACTGCGGGACAGCTGGTCAACGACGGATTCTTGACCGCGCTCATCTTCGTCGGGTGGGTCATGGTGTGGTGGGTTTGGTTCGGGCGTCAAAAGCCCTCTTGGACCCCGGCCGCCGCCGCTGGCCTTGGTCTGCTCTTCTTCATCACCATCGTCATCGGCCAGGAAATGATCGTGGGGCTGGTCCCCCATTCCGTTGCTGAAGTCTTTCTTTCCATTTCAAGACTGGCCCGGCTGCTCTTCCTCGCACTACAGCTCTGGATAATCTTTCGCGGCATTCGTCGGCAAGGTCTCGAAGGCTCAATGGTCCTGCCTGCCGTCCTGCTCTGGGGCGTCAACGCCTTCAACGTCGAGCTCACCCTCTTGCACGTCACCGTCCGCTGGTCCTTCTTTGGATTGAGTATCCGGCTTGGCCAGGTCTCCAACCTGTTTCTCGTGATCGTGGTCGGCATGCTCCTGCTGCGTCGCTTGCTCCATTCCATTCATACCCAGCGCCAGATGGCTCTCGACGTAAAACAGGCGCAGGAAGTGCAGCAGATGATTCTGCCCGAAGCACGCACCACGCTTCCTGGCCTCGTGATTGAGAGCGAGTACCATCCCGCACGCGAAGTGGGCGGCGATTTCTTTCAGGTCATTCCCAACGAGATCGACGGCAGCCTCCTCATTGTTGCCGGCGACGTCGCAGGCAAGGGCCTGTCGGCAGGCATGCTCGTCGCATTGCTCGTCGGAGCCATTCGCACGGCGGCCAGCTTCAACACCGATCCTCGCTATGTCCTTAATCAACTCAACGAGAGATTGCTCGGCCGCAGCAACGCCCAGGCCACATGCCTCGCGCTCTGTGTCAATGCAGACGGCTCTGCCACGTTGGCCAATGCCGGACACATGGCGCCCTATCTCAATGGCGAAATGATGCCCCTCGAAGGTGCACTGCCCCTGGGCATGATTTCGGGGCTCGAAATTTCTGTCATGCGCTTCAAGCTCAAGCAGAACGACAAACTCGTTCTGCTCTCCGATGGCGTCGTCGAAGCCATGGATGCGGACGGTCATCTCTTCGGATTTGAACGCGTTCACCAGTTGCTTCAGACTGCGTCCACCGCCGCAGATGTGGCGCGCTCCGCGCAGGAGTTCGGACAGGAAGACGACATCAGCGTCATCTCCGTCACGCGGACTGAGGTTCTCACTCCAGCTCTGGTCTGAGGAATCGCGGGCCTTCGTAGTCCTTTGGTCGCCCTCTTCCAGCGCATGCGCCGCGCATCCGGCCCTTCAGGCCGCCACCGTATACTGGGTCTCCATTCACCTCTGCAACCGGAGGCAGCACGCTTGTTTCGCAACGCCATCGTTCGCCTGCCCGGTGCCAACTTTGCCGACGGGCTCACTACAGTCGATTTCGGTCTGCCCGATGTCTCGTCCGCCCTGGCCCAGCATGGTCGCTATTACGAAGCGCTTGTCGAATGTGGTCTGAGCGTGACAACGCTCGCAGCCGACCTGCGCCATCCCGATTCCACGTTCGTTGAGGACGCCGCGATCCTCACGCCGCAGGGCGCAATCCTCATGCGTCCCGGCGCCGCCAGCCGCGCCGGCGAAGTCGAGGTGATCCGCCCCGTTCTGGAACGGTTCTATCCTTCATTGCTCGTCATTGAGTCTCCAGGCACTGTCGATGGGGGCGACATCTGCGAAGCCGGTTCCCACTTCTTCATCGGCCTCTCGCATCGCACCAACGAAGAGGGAGCCCGTCAGCTTGGCCTGCATCTCGCGGCATTGGGCTACACCTCTTCCACCATTGACATCCGCGCCATGACTTCAATCCTGCATCTCAAGAGCGGCATCGCCTTCATCGAAGACAACACACTGGTAGTCATGAAAGAGATGGCCGGCAATCCCCAGTTCGCCAGATTCGAATTAATCCGCGTCGCCCGGGAAGAGACTTACGCTGCCAACTGCGTCCGCGTGAATGACCGCGTTCTCACCGCCGCCGGCTATCCGCGCCTTACCGCGGAACTCACCGCCCGCGGCTTTCACCCGCTGGAGCTTGAGATGTCGGAATTCCGCAAAATGGACGGCGGCCTGAGCTGCCTCTCCCTGCGCTTCTGATGAACCCACCCCGGTTCATCAAATCAAATCCAGCCTTTTCAATATCCACTCCCGCAGCTGAAGGCTGACAACTGAAAGCTGATGGCTGGCTTTCTCACTGTTGCGGCTTCGCCGGCGCGCTCGGCTGCTGCCCATTCGGCTGTTGTCCGTTCGGGCTGCCCGAGTTTGAGATGTCTTTCCCGTCGAAAATGATCTTCGACGTCGACCCGAATCGCTTGTAGTCCGTGTACTTCACCACGTCGCGCATGTGTACGTCCTGTGCCGCGTAACCGTAGCCGCCTGAGAAGTGCAGAACGCCCTCGCCTTTCGTATACACGGGGAACCAGTAGTGCCCATCCACCTGCTGCCGCCACGTCATAAACGGCGGATGCAGATCTTCTTTTCCTTTGCGCGTATCATCCGGCACCATCCGGCCGTTCGTCACCACAATCTGCAGATCCGTCGCGTCCACCCAGATGCGCCCATCAAGATAGCGCTTGTTTTTTTCAATCACCTTCGGCGCTACGTCAAACACGTAGCAATCCACTTCATCCACCTTCTGCCGGCCCGCATACTTCACGTTGTAAGCGCCAATCTCCTCCGTGGTCAGCACAAACGGATAACCATGCTGAATGTCCTGCAGGTCCGATGGCGACATCATCACCCGCGTCAGCGAGCTGGCCGGAGCGTTCACCACATGCTCCACCCTTCGCCCCGTCGGATCGAAAATCACATCGTCCACTTCATACCACTCCCCATCCACCTTGTTGTCGTCATCGATCGTCTGCACCCGCGCCACACGCCGGTAGGTGTAGTGGTTCAGAGCTTCCTGAAACTCTGTTTCTTTGGCCGCAAACTTCTTGATGATTTCATCCGGAGGCGTCGCAGGCGCTGAAATGTCCATGCGCCCGAACCCCGCGTCCAGCGCCATCGGGGTAAAGCTGTCCTTGTCCTGTGCCGAAGCGCCCGCCGTCAGTAACCCTACCGCCAGAACCACCCACCCCTGCCAGATCCTCACGCTTCGCCAACCTCCCAGACCCGCCAAAGTCCCGTGCTCCTTGCTCCCGCACGCGGCTCCCGGCTTCTACCCGCTTCTAACACATTAGACGCATAGACGAGCGCGCCGTGCGGCCCCACAATAGTCTGTTACAGGGCTCCGCGGTATAAGTGCGTCAAATTACTTAGGTTCCTCGTAAAATACGTTTGCGTTATCCAAACTAGAACACACGACTTGACTTAACTCGTCCGGCAGGGTTTATTTGGGTCAACGCGTGCCAGCTCCCCAGCCGGCCAGGTTTCCAACAGCCAACAGGGTAAAAATCCCTTCGGAACGCAGTCAAGGAGAGGCGCGGCTGATATGTCCGACAGCTACCAGCTTCCCGCATTGGCACTCACAGCGCTGCTGCTGCCTGTCTTTGCGCATTTGTACCTGCGTTCGCGCGACCAGCGCACGCTGCTCTGGCTGCTCGGCTTCTTCTGCGCCTGTCTTCGCATGCTGCAGGTCTATCACCTCGGCATCTTCGACTTTTCCGACGCCGCTCTTCATCCATGGATGGCCGCCTGTGGGCAGACTGCCGCCCTCTTCGGCTCAGCCTTGTTTCTCGCATCCCTGGCGCCTCTTTCTTTTCACATAGGCAAAGCCAAGATCCTCTTCGCGATCCCTTTCACGATTCCTCTCGCCGTCTATGCCTTTTTGCTCGACGGCGTCTACAGCGGCAAAACCCCGGCCAACCTGGTCTTTCTGGTCTTTCCCGCGCTCGGCGCAATCTCCCTGCTCATCGGCAGTATCTGGGCATTCAACCGCAGCGGACTGCCCAAGTGGCTCGCCCTCCTGCTCTGCATTGCCATGGGCGCCGTCAGCCTCTGGATGTGCGTCGCAGCTCGCGGCAGTTGGCCTCTGGTCTTTGTCGAAAGCTCCCTGCACTTCACCACCGCGCTCCTGGTGTTTTATGTCTTCCGCCGCCTCACTCCGGGAACCGCCCTCAGCGGCCTTGGCTTCATCGCCTGGTCTCTCACCATCCTCCAGCGCACGTCCTATTTCCTCGAGAATCCTGGCGCAACCTGGACCCTCATGGCCGTTTCCTCCATGGGCAAGGTGGTTGCCGCCGTGGGCCTCATCGTTCTCGCGCTTGAAGATCAGCTCGCCCTGCAGCGCAGCGATCAGGAACGCGAACACCGCGCCCGCACCGAGCTCGAAGCCTACGCCAAAGTCGTCCTCTCCCGCCGCCGCGTCGAGGACTTCGATCGCCAGGCCAATCTCATCTGCCAGACCATCTCCGCCAACAGCCGCTTTTCCCAGGCTGTTCTCCTGCTTCTCCAGGGCACGGGCCAATACCGCCTCGCTGGCGCCGCCGGCATCGACGACGCCGCACTCAGTGCGCTCGAGTCGCTGGCCAACCGCATTCCCGCTCCCGGCTTTCTCGCCCCCGGCTCCATGCCGCCCGCCGCCGAGCATAGCCAGTCCTTCCGCCTCAATCTCGA